>JACONJ010000027.1:0-60000 GCA_014323785.1 Paracoccaceae bacterium
GAACAGCCGCGTGGTAAAGGGCGTGGCCCAGGACGCCCTGACCATCACCGACAACGCTGAAGGTGCTGCCGTCATCACCTGGAACACCAAAGACAGCATCACGCTGGAGGGCGTGGCCTCCGCAACCCTGACGGCAGAGGACTTCATCTTTGCAGGGGATGCGGATGATAAGGCCGGGGCCAGGGGCAAGATCAACGAGCTCGACGGCACCGATGCCAGCGATACGCTGACTGGCTCCAGTGGCCGGGACTCGGTGGATGGCGGTGCGGGTAACGACAGACTGATTGGCCGTGCCGATAACGACGTCATCAATGGCGGCGTCGGGCGTGATACCCTGGCAGGAAATCGTGGTGATGATACCCTTGACGGGGGCAGGTATTCCGACACGCTGATTGGCGGTCACGGGGATGATGTTCTGACCGGTGGCAAATGGAAGGATACCTTTGCTTTCGACACTGGCCACGGGGATGACGTGATCACCGACTTTGAAGACGGCATGGACCTGATCCAGATCACTGCAAGCGATGTCGGGTTTGATGACCTGGCCATTGCTGATGAAGGTGGTGATGCAACCATCACCTAGGATGGTGGCAGCATCACGCTGGAGGGCGTGGCCTCCGCAACCCTGACGGCAGAGGACTTCATCTTTGCAGGGGATGCGGATGATAAGGCCGGGGCCAGGGGCAAGATCAACGAGCTCGACGGCACCGATGCCAGCGATACGCTGACTGGCTCCAGTGGCCGGGACTCGGTGGATGGCGGTGCGGGTAACGACAGACTGATTGGCCGTGCCGATAACGACGTCATCAATGGCGGCGTCGGGCGTGATACCCTGGCAGGAAATCGTGGTGATGATACCCTTGACGGGGGCAGGTATTCCGACACGCTGATTGGCGGTCACGGGGATGATGTTCTGACCGGTGGCAAATGGAAGGATACCTTTGCTTTCGACACTGGCCACGGGGATGACGTGATCACCGACTTTGAAGACGGCATGGACCTGATCCAGATCACTGCAAGCGATGTCGGGTTTGATGACCTGGCCATTGCTGATAAAGGCAGTGCTGTGGTTGTTACTTGGGCTGGTGGCAGCATCACGCTGGAGGGCGTGGACCACACGGCTCTGACGGCAGAGGACTTCCTCTTTGGGTAAGGGGCAGTTGCTTTTATCATTTGGCGACATGTCGGACATCGGCAGACGCGAAGCAGGGACAGACACACCGCGCAAGAGGCCACCCCCAAGGGTGGCCTTTTTGCCTGTCCAAGGACCGGAAAGCCCCGGTGCGGCGGAAAATTTGCGGGTTCCGGGCCTTCATCATCATGGCCCTTGCCTGGAATCACCGCGGGAATCGCGATGTTCCTGCAACACCACCCTTCACCCGCTCAATCCGCGCACCGACGGCCAGGAGCTTCTGCTCAATCTGTTCATAGCCGCGATCCAGGTGATAAACGCGGGCGACGCACGTCTCCCCCTCTGCCGCCAGCCCCGCCATGATCAGGCTGACACTGGCGCGCAAATCCGTGGCCATGACTGGTGCGCCGGTCAACCTGGGCACACCAGTAACAGTGGCGGTGCCACCACGGACGTCGATCCGCGCCCCCATGCGGATCAATTCCGGCGCATGCATAAAGCGGTTTTCAAAGATGGTTTCCTCCATCACGCTGGTACCCTCGGCGGTGCACATCAATGCCATGAATTGCGCCTGCAAATCTGTCGGAAACCCCGGGAACGGTGCCGTTGTGACATCAACCGCCCGCACCCTGTTGCCCCTGCGCCTGACGCGAAGGCTGTTGTGTGTCTCGGCAATTTCGACCCCGGCCTCCTCCAGGTGCTGGCAGAACGCCTCCAGCAGGGCGCGCTTGCCGCCCATCAGCTCCACCTCCCCCCCCGCAATGGCGGGCGCGATCATGAAGGTTCCCAGCTCGATCCGGTCGGGGATTACCTCATGCGTCGTGCCATGCAGCCGTGCCACCCCGTGCACTGTGATCTCGGCACTGCCCGCGCCCTCGATTTGCGCCCCCATCGCGCCCAGGCATTTGGCCAGATCGACTGTATCGGGTTCCCGCGCGGCGTTCCTGATAACAGTCGTCCCCTTGGCCAGCGTTGCCGCCATCAGCGCGTTTTCCGTGGCCCCCACCGAGACAAGGGGAAATTCGATCATCGCCCCGCTCAGCCCGTGCGCGGCACGCGCGTGAACATAGCCCTGTTCAAGCGTGATCGTCGCGCCAAGCCGTTCCAGTGCCATCAGATGCAGATCAACCCTGCGCGCGCCAATGGCACAGCCCCCGGGGAGGGAGACAATCGCCTCTCCCGTCCGCGCCAGAAGCGGACCGAGCACATTGAATGAGGCACGCAGTTTGCGCACAATCTGGTAATCCGCACGGTGGCTGGTGATCTGCCGCGCCGACAGAACCATCACCCGCCCCTCTCGGAGCAGGGCAACCTCACAGCCAAGGGATTCCAGAAGCGCACGCAGCGTTGTGATATCTGACAGGCGCGGGACGTTGGTCAGCGTCAGGGGTTCATCGGCCAGAAGTGCCGCGGTCATCAGCTTCAGGCAGGTATTCTTTGCGCCCGAGATCGGGATTCGCCCCGAAAGCGGCCCATTGCCGGTGATGATGATCGAATCCATGGCTTTGGTCCCCTTATTCCCCGGTGGTCTTGCCGGTATCTGCCGCGCGGCGCGCCTGTGCCTGTGCCTTGCGGCGCCAAAGGTTTGCCTTCAACGCCGATTTAAGCCGGTCTTTCCGGCTTTGCCCCGGCCTTTGACCCGGCGTTGGACGGTCCGATTTTGCGGGGTGTCGCTTCATATCCCGTTCCTTCGTGCCGTGGCGACTAAGGGCCCAGAATGGGCTTGCGTAAGGTCACGCATACGTCTAACCTGATAATAACGCAAGGCGCAGGCCGCAGTAGCTCAGTGGCAGAGCACACCCTTGGTAAGGGTGAGGTCGGGAGTTCAATCCTCCCCTGCGGCACCAGCCCCGCGGGAGACATCCGGACATCCGGTAGCCGGATCACCGAACGCGGGTTGAAGGGGACAGAAACAGCCTGCGCCCGGGGCAGGGTGGTCTACCAACGGCCCGTGAACGCCACCCAAAGCAGCCGCGCCCGCCGAAGGAACTCACTTTCGCTAAGCTGCCCTTCAATCACCCGTTCGGGTGCGGTGCGTGCGGCGTTCAGCGTCGTCGCAGCCCGCCATCCGGCGAAAAGAGCTGGTGCCGCTGCCGATGGCACAGTGTCACGCGCCGCGCGTGCCCTGGCCAAAGCCTTTAGCCCCCGGTCCGCCAAATCGCGGATGCCCTGCGGCGTCCCGTCCGGAAGTGGTGCCCGCCCCCGTGCCTGCAGGGCCGGGACCGCGCGCAGAAACCCCGCCAGGCCCGCCGCAAAGCCATAGGCCCTGACCGTGGTTTCAGCCGCGGCAGGGGCACCCAGGGCATGCGCCGCGGTCCAATACAGGCCACCGCTGGTGGCATTCAGGTAACGGTCCAGATGGGTCTGATCCTCAAAGGGATCTTTGTAGATGTCCCACCGCCGGGCGGCCACCAATGCATCTAGGACCGGCACATCCGCCGGTCCAATTGCCCCGGCCAGGGCGGCGGCGACCCCATGCGGGCGCGGCGGTTTGCCTGCACCGATGCCGTCCAGCGTGTCGCGCCAGAATTGCAGCCGCATCGCGGCAATCATTGGCTCCCTGGTCATCCAGGGGGTGCGGCTGACCTCCAGATTAAAGGCATAAAGCGGGAACAGCACCCGGCGCGCGGCAGGCGGGGCGGCCATGGTCGCCAGGAACCGATCCGGGTCAGCCCGTTCAACGAGCTGCGCGCAGGCCTCGGTCGTCATTCGGGGGCGACGACCAACAGCACATAGCCGGTTTCTTCGCGGTGCTGCCGCCAGGCGGTGATTTCGACCTCGGCCGCGTTCAAAACAGCCTGCAGCGCGGGTGATGCGCGGGTGCGCAGCCTGGCGATTCGCGCCTCCATCGGGCGATAGTAGCACTCCCAGCCCGTATCGCTGACCCGGCGCGTGGCCCGCACACGGTACCCGGCCTGTGCCACCCGCGCGATGATATCGGTTTTGGTTCCGACACGCCCCCCTTCGCCATGCCAGAAGCCGATGGCTCCGTCCGAGGGCGCATCGGTAAAAAAGCACGGTTCAGAAAAAGCGATATGGCCACCGGGTGCAAGCCTGCCCCGCCAGGCCGCAAGTGCCGCTTCGATCCCGACGAAATAGACCGCCCCCGCGCACCAGATCAGATCAAATGGCCCCTGCGGCTGCAGCATGTCACCGACCAGAAGCGTTACGCGCGGATTGTCCGAAAATTGCCTCCGCGCGGCCTCAATGAAGGGGGCGTGCAGGTCGGTCGCCGTCACATGCCCAAGCGGTGCGGCCCGCAGAAGTGCCCCGATATCGCCACCGGGCCCTGAGGCCGCATCAAGCACTCGTGCCGTGTCCGGCAGCCCTGCGACAGATGCCGCCCAAGCCACATCGGCGGCCTCTCCGGGGCCTTCGCGGGGCAGGTCGGTGTGCAGCTGAAAGAACACTTCAGGGGCCATATCGGCGATCATTCCAGTGCCTCGCAGGCCTCGGCCAGACCTGCCAGGGGCAGGGTCATGGCCAAGGGCGCACGGGCGGGGGCGGGGGTGCTGGTCTCTGCCGCTTTGAACAC
Source organism: Paracoccaceae bacterium (assembly GCA_014323785.1). Taxonomy (GTDB): domain Bacteria; phylum Pseudomonadota; class Alphaproteobacteria; order Rhodobacterales; family Rhodobacteraceae; genus Rhodophyticola. Next base: position 4,668 of record JACONJ010000027.1, read on the forward strand.
CGCATCATTCACCCGTGACAGTGCATTGCCCGTGCAGCTTGTCTGGCGGTACAGGCGGGTGCCATCGGCAAAAACGACCATCACGGCGACCCGGGTGCTGAACCCGCAAGGCGAGGGGTCCACATCCGGCAAGGTGCGCATTGTCACCTCGGCCACGCGCCAAAGGCGGGTGAGGATCGGCTGTTTGAACGCATCTTCCGTAATCCTGATGTCCCCCGTTGCCGTATCCGACGCCAGAACGGCCAGCCGCCCCCCGGCATCGTGCAGCACGGCGGTGATCTGTGCGGCCGGATCGCCACGGGCGGCGCAGATAGAAACCACCTCTGGGCTTTGGCATGCGGCCAGAACCAGCGGCACCGCCAGTATGGTACGGACCTTCATGAGGCCGGTGCGCCGTCCTGGACCAGCTTCCATTTGATCGCATCCAGAAGTGCCTCAAAACTTGCATCGACGATATTGGCGGAAACGCCCACGGTAGACCACCGGCGGCCCTGGCCATCTTCGCTGTCGATGATCACGCGGGTTACGGCCCCGGTTCCCCCCTGGGTGATGCGCACCTTGAAATCTACAAGGCGGATGTCATCAATATAGCTTTGATAGGGGCCCAGATCCTTGGCAAGTGCCCTTGACAGTGCATTCACCGGGCCCCGGTCCGAGCCCGCTTCATCCATCGACTCGCTGACCGACAGCATCTTTAAGTCGCCGATTTTCACGACCACGACGGCCTCTGACAGGCTGACCATCCTGTTGTCTTTGTTCTTTCGCCGCTCAACGGTGACCTTGTAGCGTTTCACTTCGAAGAATTGTGGCAATGCACCTAGGGCCCGCCGCGCGAGCATCTCAAAACCCGCCTGCGCGATGTCGTAGGAATACCCCGCATCCTCCCGCGCCTTGATCTCGTTCAGGATGCCGGGCAGCGCGGGATGGTCCTTTGCCACATTCAGGCCGGCCTCGGCCAGACGACGGCGCAGGTTGGATTGCCCCGCCTGGTTTGACATCGGAATGATCCGGATATTGCCGACAAGGGCCGGGTCAATATGTTCATATGTTGAAGGGTTCTTGACGATGGCCGAGGCATGCAGCCCCGCCTTGTGCGCAAAGGCCGAGGCACCGACATAAGCGGCCTGCCGGTAGGGCACGCGGTTAAGGATATCGTCCAGCATCCGGCTGACCCGGGTCAGACCAGGAAGCACCTGAGCCGAGACGCCGATTTCAAAGATTGTGTTATAGGGGTCTTTCAGAAGCAGCGTGGGGATCAGCGTGGTCAGGTTGGCGTTGCCGCAGCGCTCACCCAATCCGTTGAGTGTACCCTGGATTTGCCGCGCCCCTGCCATGACGGCGGCAAGGCTGCCCGCGACGGCGGTTTCTGTGTCGTTATGGGTATGGATGCCAAGCCGGTCGCCCGGGATGCCCGCCGCAATCACCTTGCCCGTGATGCTGCTGATCTGATCGGGCAGGGTGCCGCCATTGGTGTCACACAGCACAATCCAGCGGGCCCCCGCATCATGGGCCGTGCGCAGGCAGGCAAGCGCGTGGTCCGGATTGGCCTTGAAGCCATCGAAAAAATGTTCGGCGTCAAACAGGGCCTCGCGCCCCAGGGCCACAAGATGCGCGATGGAGGCGTGGATGTTTTCCAGGTTTTCCTGAAGCGTGATGCCAAGTGCCTGGACAACGTGGAACTCATGCGTCTTGCCCACCAGACAGACCGTGCCGGTGCCCGCGTTGGTGACACTGGCCAGCACATCGTCATTCCCGGCTGAACGCCCCGTGCGTTTGGTCATGCCAAAGGCCGTCAGCTTTGCGCGGGTTGCGGGTGCGGCGTCGAAAAAGGCACTGTCGGTAGGGTTCGCCCCGGGCCAGCCGCCCTCGATATAATCAAGCCCAAGCGCATCCAGTGCCTCGGCGATGCGAATCTTCTCGGGCGTTGAGAACTGCACCCCTTGCGTTTGCTGCCCGTCGCGCAGCGTGGTGTCATACAGGTAAAGGCGTTCAGGCATGGGGCCCCCTGCCCGGCGTGCGGGGGGCCGGGTCACAAAAGATCCTCCAGTTTGGATGCGTCGAAATCAGACCCCGCCGTCAGTTCAACCCCAACCGGCGTCATCTGGACGTTGACACCTGCGGATATCAAGGCAGATCGGAACGCATCAGCGGCTGAAAAGTCTTTCAAGGCTTTGGCGTCTTGCCTGAGTTCGTTGAGCCGCGCAGCAAAACGGGTCAGGCCATGGTCTTTGGGGTGCCACAGCGTCGGGTCTTCCTGAAGCAGGCCCAGAAACCGCGCGGCCGACAAAAGCCTGCGCCTTGATTGCTGCGTCCCTTGCGTTCGTGCGATCTCCGCGTAGTGGTGCAGCCGGCTTAGGGCCTTCGGGGTGTTAAGGTCATGCGCCACATCGTCAACCACTCCGCTCACGACGGCCCCTGCGTCCGGGCCATTCGGGAACCCGCGAATGCCGCGCACCAGTTGGTACCACTTCATCAGCACCTTTTTTGCCTGTTCCACCTTCCGTGCCGTCCAGTCCATCGGCTTGGAATAATGTGTGGACAGAAAGACAAGGCGGATCACCTCACCCGGCACGCCCTGATCCAGCAGGTCGCGCACGGTCAGGAAATTGCCTAGGCTTTTGGACATTTTTTTGCCGTCAATCTGGAGCATCTCATTATGTATCCAGACTTTTGCGAATTCTCCCTCGGGATGGGCGCAGCAGCTTTGCGCGATCTCATTCTCGTGGTGCGGGAATTGCAAATCGATCCCGCCGCCGTGGATATCGAAGCTGTCCCCCAGCACTGCGTGGCTCATGGCAGAGCATTCAATATGCCAGCCGGGCCGCCCCCTACCCCAGGGTGAGGGCCAGCCAGGTTGCGCGTGATCCGAAGGTTTCCACAGCACGAAATCCATCGGATCGCGCTTATAGGGCGCGACCTCTACCCGCGCACCAGCGATCATATCCTTGACCGAACGGCCCGAAAGTGCGCCATAGGCACCATAATTCTGCACATCAAACAGCACATGCCCCTGGGCGGCATAGGCATGGCCCCGGGCGATCAGGGTTTCAATCATACTGACTATTTGCGGGATATAGTCCGTGGCGCGGGGTTCCCTGAATTGCGGGTCATCGCGATAATCAACGCCCAGCGCGGCCATATCCTGATGGAACCACGCGGTTGTCGTGCGTGTTAGCGCGTCGATTGCCATGCCGCGCCCAGCGGCGCGGGCAATGATTTTATCATCCACATCGGTGATGTTGCGCGCATACGTGACGTGGTCAGGCCCGTAGACATGCCGCAGCAGCCGATAAAGCACATCAAACACCACCACCGGGCGCGCATTGCCCAAATGCGCCCGATCATACACCGTGGGGCCGCACACATACATCCGCACGTTTTTCGGGTCGAGCGGTTCAAACTGCTCAATGCGGCGGGTTTTGGAGTTTTTCAGACGGATGTCTGCCATGTCGAAGCGGCCTTTCAGTGCGGCGTGTCCGCTGGCGGGGCAGACGCTTCAGCATGGCAGAACATCAGGGAAAAGGCCAGCCCGCCGACGATTGCCCGTGACTGTCCGCGACGGATACAAATCCCGATGATTCGGGTGCGCGTGGCCGTCATAAGGGCCGAAGGCGACGGGCAGGATACCCGCCGCCTCCGGGCACATGGTCATATACTTCGGGACCGGGGAACCCGCCCCCCGGGCCCGCGATAAACATCGCTCTAGAACCGATACGACGCGCGCAGGCTAAGCGTGGTACCATCGATATCGAGGCCGGACGATTCATAATCACTGAACTCGTGGTAGAGCAGCTCTGAGCCGAACGACCATCGATCACCCACGGCATAGGAACTGCCAATGCCGACCAGGTAGCCGATGTCATCGAACAGCCCTAACTCCAAGCGGGCGACACCAGCTGTGCCATAAAACAGCGTGTTGCCAGCACTGGAACCGCTGCGCAGTTTCAGGCGCAGTAATCCGTCAGCGATATCGTCATAGTCCAGTTCCACCCCCCAAAATGATGGGCCGGCATCAAAGTCGTAGCCCAGGTGAAACCCGATAAAATCATCGCTTCCATAGGCAAGATCGTAGCCAAGCACAGACAGGTAGAAGTCACGGTACCCAAGCTGCACCCCGCCATAGAACCCGGTCCAGTCAGTCTGCTCTACAGTCGAGGGGGGGGGTATTTTGCGCGAGGGCCGGGGCCACCGCAAATCCAAAGGATGCCCCAAGCATCAGGGCTGTTACGTTGAGAATGCGCATGTTTTCCTCCATCATAATGCGAGTCTCCATCGTCCTGGACGATGTGATTGAATCGTTAACGCGGGTTCGAACGGATTGCAATCCCCCGGATCGCCATTCGTCACAATTGGCCGCACAGGCGCGATGCGCACGGCCTCAGCCCAGGGTCGCCGCCGCGCGCGCCAATTCAGTGATGCGCGGCCAATCGCTGGTGTCCACGGCCTCCGCTGGTGCAACCCAGCTTCCGCCCGCGCAGATCACATTGGGCAGGGCCAGATAGGCGGGCGCATTCCGGGGGGAAATTCCGCCCGTTGGACAAAACTTTACCTGCGGGATCGGTGCGCCAATCGCCTTCAGCGCGGGGGGGCCGCCCGACGCCTCGGCAGGGAAGAATTTCAGCGTATCATACCCGCGTTCATACAGTGCCATCACCTCACTGGCGGTGGCCGCACCGGGTAAAAGCGGCAATTCCGCCTGGGCGCAGGCATCAAGCAGGCGGTCGGTGGCACCAGGGGAAACACCGAACCGCGCGCCCGCGTCCTTGGCGGCAACCACATCCCGAGGTGTCAGAAGCGTTCCCGCCCCAACCACACCACCCGGAACCCGCGCCATTTGGGCAATCACCTCCAGCGCGGCGGGGGTGCGCAATGTCACCTCCAGCACGGGCAGACCGCCGGCAACCAGTGCCTCGGCCAAAGGGCGGGCCTGTGCGGCATCCTTGACCGCCAGAACCGGCACGATGGGGGCAAGGGCGCAGAACTCCCGTATCCTGCGGCTGGTGTCCGGCGGGGTCATCGGCGGTTCCTTTCGGGATACGCGGGCGGCGCAGGATACAAGGCAAAGGCTGACAGGCGCAGCATCAGACCACCACCGCCGCGCCATCCGTCGCCGGCCCTGCCGTCTGGCGGAATACCCTGAACAATTCCCGCCCGATCCCGGTGTCATTGTCCGACAGGTCCGGCCGGGCGGGGGGGCGCGCGGCAACGCCTTTGGTCAGAACCTCCAGTGCGCCAAGCCCGGCATCCACGCGGATCACGTCACCATCCTGAACCTTGCCAATCAGCCCGCCATCCAGTGCCTCCGGCGCAACGTGGATTGCCGAGGGCACCTTGCCCGATGCGCCGGACATCCGCCCGTCAGTGACCAGTGCCACCTTATGCCCACGGTCCTGCAACACCGCCAGAATCGGGGTCAGGGCGTGCAGTTCGGGCATGCCATTGGATTTCGGGCCCTGGAACCGGACCACCACAATCACATCGCGGTTCAACTGATTGGCCTGAAACGCATTTTTTACCCCTGCCTGGCTGTGGAATACGGCGGCGGGTGCCTCGATCACGCGGCGTTCCCTGGCCACGGCAGACACCTTCATCACCCCCCGGCCCAGATTGCCGCACAGTTCAACCAGGCCGCCCGTGGGCTGGAACGGATCTGCGGCGGGGCGCAGCACCTTGTCGTTCAGCGTCGCGCCCACGCCCGCGTCATAGGTAAGGGTGCCGTCCTTTAGTTTCGGTTCCTGCGTATAGCGGGAAAGCCCGCGCCCGGCGACCGTACACGTGTCGGGATGCAGCAGCCCGGCCCCCAGCAACTGGGCGATCATGTAGCCAAGGCCACCTGCGGCGTGGAAATGGTTCACATCCGCCAGCCCATTGGGATAAACCCGCGCCATCAGCGGGGTCGCCGCCGAGATTTCGGCGAAATCCGAGCACTCGAGGATAACCCCCGCCGCGCGTGCCATGGCGACCATGTGGATGACCAGGTTCGTTGAGCCGCCCGTTGCCATCAACCCCACGATCCCGTTCACAAAAGCCTTTTCATCAAGGATATCGCAGACTGGCGTATAATCATTGCCCAGGGCGGTGATCGATACCGCGCGGGCCGTAGCGGCGGCTGTCAGGGCCTCTCGCAGGGGGGTGCCGGGGTTAACAAAACTGGCGCCGGGCAGGTGCAGCCCCATGAATTCCATCAGCATCTGGTTCGAATTCGCCGTGCCGTAGAACGTGCAGGTTCCCGGCCCGTGGTAGGAGGCCATCTCGGCCTCCATCAGCGTGGCGCGGCCCACCTGCCCGGTGGCGAATTGCTGGCGCACCCTGGCCTTTGCATCATTCGGCAGGCCGGACACCATCGGCCCCGCGGGAATAAACAGACCGGGGATAAACCCGAACGTGGCCGCGGCAATGACCAGGCCCGGGACGATCTTGTCGCATACACCCAGATAGACCGCGGCATCAAAGGTATTGTGGGAAAGCGCAACCCCCGCGGCAAGCGCAATGACATCGCGGGAAAACAGGCTTAACTCCATTCCCGTCTGGCCCTGGGTCACACCATCGCACATCGCGGGAACGCCGCCGGCCACCTGTGCCGTGGCCCCCGCCGTGCGCGCGGCCTGTTTGATCTGTTCAGGATAGGTTTCAAAGGGTTGATGCGCGGACAGCATATCATTGTAGGCGGTCACAATGCCCAGATTCGGTACCCGGCATTCGGTCAGCCGCGCCTTGTCAGCGTCCATCGCGGCATAGGCATGGGCCTGGTTGCCGCAGTTCAGATGCGCACGGCGCGGCCCCTCTTCGGCGGCACGGCGCATCCGGCCAAGATAGGCCGCGCGGGTGTCTTTGGAACGGTTGATGATCTTGTCGGTGACGGCGGCGATACGGGTGTCAAGCGGCATGGCATCCCCCCTTTCTGGCAGCGGCTGTCGGGAATTCTACACCGCGCACGCGCACATCGCCAGAGGGCGCGTACCGAATATCAGGCGGCGGGCTATTTTAGGCCTGCATCCGCAAGGCACCGTCCAGGCGAATGGTCGTGCCGTTGAGATAGGCACAAGACAGGATAAAACCGGCCAGCCGCGCAAACTCCCCGGGTTGGCCAAGCCGTTTGGGAAAGGTCACATCGGCGACCAGGCCATTGATGACCTCTGCGCCCAGTCCGTCCAGCATCGGCGTGCGGAAAATGCCCGGCGCAATCGCCATGCAGCGAATGCCAAGGCGTGCCAGATCACGGGCCATGGGCAGGGTCATCCCTGCCACACCGGCCTTTGACGCGGCATAGGCAGCCTGGCCCTTCTGCCCGTCAAAGGCGGCAACCGAGGCGGTGTTGATGATCACGCCGCGCTCGCCATCCGCATTCGGGCTGTTTCGGGCCATTCCCACCGCGGCAAGACGGGCAGTGTTGAAAGACCCTGCCAGATTTATGTCAATGGTCTTTTGAAACAGGTCCAAGGGATGCGCCCCATCGCGCCCGACGGTCCTGGCCCCCGTTGCCGTGCCGGCGCAGTTGATAACAGCAGTCATGCCGCCCATGGCTGCGACCGCCCCGGCCACGGCTGCAGCGACGCCCGGTTCGGATGTGACGTCTACCTCGATGAAGCCAGCCCCATGTTCGGCAGCCACCGCCCGGCCCCGCGCCGCATGCAGATCAAAAATCGTGACATCCGCCCCCTGTTCCGCCAGATGCCGCACACAGGCTTCCCCCAGCCCACTGGCCCCGCCAGTGACAATCACCTTGCCTTGCCTGATATCCATCGCGGGCTCCCGAATTAAACAGGCAGCCCATAACAGGCTGGCCGGACCCGTGGGGCATTAAAGTGACAAACGCGTAAATTTGAAGGGTAAAAAGGAGCCATTACAGCTCCTTTTCAAGGGTACACAATCAGGAATTGTCAGCAACAGGGGGCAAACTGTCCCAATAAAGCACTGTGCAATACGCGATCTCATCGTACAGCTGGCGTTCTGGCAAAAATTCCGGCCCTCCGAAATCGCGTTCAAACGCGGTGTACCAATCCTGGAATGCCAACCCCCTCTTCTTTCGCCCGGGACACCGAAGCAATGAGCTGGTCAGGATTCGGACGGTCAACGATTTTGGAATCGTCAACAAAAGAAGTAAACCTGAGGGCAGCAGGCAAGCAAGCCGTGTAGACCGAAGCAGCCCGTTCAGGCGATTCAGATGCAGCCTCTGCCGCCTTCTGGGGATCCCCGAAGAAGTAATGCTCGTCAATGGGGCGCACCTCCCCTATTTCTACAAAGGGAACCATCTCCATATAACCGGAAGACCTGGTCGAGCAGGCACTTAGAGAGAGAGCGAGAGAGCAGTTACTGCAAGGGCAGTCAGTTTCAGTTTAGACATGATGGTCTCCATCTGTGGTAAATTGAAGCGGTCGGCGATCCGGGCCGGGGATCAGTGCGGTTGCACGCCCGGCAGGAACACGTTTCCATCCCGGTACAGCAGCGAGACACCGTTGAGGAACACGTGCACCTTGTCAGGTTCCGCTGTCATCCGCACGTCCTGACCCCGCAGGCTTTTGTGAATGCCGTTCAGTTTGCCGATCACCGGGTCGTTTTCCGGTGCGGAACGTTTGAAGTACAGCAGCGTGACCTCACCCAAGGCTTCGGTGATCTCTACGGTACCGTGATAGGCGAAATCCCCCGATGAGGTTTCCAGCATATCCTCGGGCCGGATTCCAACATGAACCCTGGCCCCCATATCACTGGTTTGCGACGGGTAATTGGACGTGATGGTCCCGCCGCCCTCATCAAGCCGCAGGGTCGTCATCTCGCCCGTCCCCACGATCTCTCCCGACAGCAGGTTCATCGAAGGGGAGCCGATGAACTGGGCCACAAATTCACTGTTGGGTTTTTCATAAAGCTCCAGGGGGGAACCCACCTGGGCCACACCGCCGCCCGCCAGCACAACAATGCGAGAGGCAAGCGTCATCGCCTCTACCTGATCATGGGTAACGTAGATCATCGTGGATTCCGGCATCTGTTCCTTCAGCTGCGCAATCTCCAGCCGCGTGGCAACGCGCAGGGCGGCATCAAGGTTTGAGAGCGGCTCGTCAAACAGATAGACCTTGGGATCACGCACGATGGACCGGCCAATCGCAACCCGTTGCCGCTGCCCGCCCGAGAGGGCCTTGGGCAGGCGATCCAGAAAGTTGGTAAGTTGCAGCTTCTCGGCTGCTGCCGCGACCGCCTTGTCGATTTCGGCCTTGGATTTGCCCGCGATCTTAAGCGCAAAGGCCATGTTGTCGCGCACGGTCATATGCGGGTAAAGCGCGTAGGACTGAAACACCATGGCAATTCCGCGCTCGGATGGTGGCACGTCGTTCACGACCATACCGTCAATTTCCAGCTCACCACCGGTGATCTTTTCCAGCCCGGCAATCATCCGCAGAAGCGTGGACTTGCCGCAGCCGGACGGACCGACAAAGACGATCAGCTCGCCCTGCGCGATGTCCAGATTGATGTCGTGCAGAACCCGCACGGTGCCGCCATATGTCTTTTCAACATCGGTCAGTTTCAGATCGGCCATTTCAGTTTCCTTCCTCGTGTCACGGTGCGGTGGCCAGGGAATTGCTGTCCTGCACACCGAAATAAGCCTGGTATGGCGGCAGCGTTACGTCCCCCGGTGAACCATTGGCCAGTGCCTTGAAGGGTGCACCCTTGTCTTCGTGCCAATGGCCCTTGGGCAGGGTCGCAGGCTGTGCCATATTGGTCAGGTTAAAGGCACAGAACATGCGCAGCCCGTCGTGTTCCCGAATGAAGGCGACAACACCGCCATCGGCCTGTACCAAAGTGAACCCGCCCTTGCAGAGTGCCGGGCAGGACCGGCGGAAGCGGATCATGGATATGTAGAAGGCCAGCGTTGAATCCGGCGCGGCGTTCTGGTTGGCCACAGAGCGGTTCAGATGCTCCATCGCCATCGGCAGCCAGGGTTTGGCATCCGAGAAGCCACCGTTCCGGGTGTCACCGCCCCAGGGGATCGGGGTGCGGCAGCCATCGCGGCCCTTGAACCTGGGCCAGAAGCGGATGCCGTAGGGATCCTGCAGGTCTTCATAGGAAACATAGGCTTCGGTCAGGCCCAGCTCCTCCCCCTGATAGAGACAGACGGACCCGCGCAGGCACAGAAGCAGGCCGGCGTAAAGCCGCCGCGCCTCTTCCCCCAGGTTCCAGCGCGACGGGTGGCGCATGACATCGTGATTGGAAAACGCCCAGCAGGCCCAGCCATCGGTCACTGCCGCCTCATAATCCGTGAGCACCTGCCCGACCCGTTCGGGCGTGGGCAATGTGCCGGACAGGAACTCAAACGAGTAGCACATATGCACCTTGTCCCCGCCCGAGGTGTATTCGGCCTGAATCTTCAGCCCATACTGGCCATCCCCCACCTCACCCACGGCGGTCACGGCGGGATACTCCTCCATCAGGCAGCGCAAGCGGCGCAGAAAGCCAGGATTTTCCGGCTGATTCTTGTCATAAAGGTGATCCTGCCAGTTATAGGGGTTCACCTCGGGCGCGATGGTGGCGTTGCGCCGTTCGGGGTGCAGTGGCGGATTGTCCCGAAGCCGTGCATCATGAAAATAAAAGTTGATGGTGTCCAGGCGGAACCCGTCCACCCCGCGATCGAGCCAGAACCGCGCGACATCCAGCAGTTCATCCTGCACCTGCAGGTTATGCAGGTTCAGGTCGGGTTGTTCTTTCAGAAAGTTGTGCAGGTAATACTGCATCCGCTCTCCATCCCATTCCCAAGCCGATCCGCCAAAGACGGACAGCCAGTTATTGGGGGGGGTGCCATCGGGTCTGGCTTCAGCCCAGACATACCAATCCGATTTCGGGTTATCGCGGGATGAACGGGATTGCTGAAACCACGGATGCTGGCTTGATGTGTGGCTGAGCACCAGATCGATCAGCACCTTCAGGCCCAATTCATGCGCCCGGCCGACCAGCGCATCAAAATCCCCAAGCGTGCCGAACATCGGATCAACATCGCGATAGTCACTGACGTCATAGCCGAAATCTAGCATTGGAGAGCGGAAAAACGGGCTGATCCAGATCGCATCAACGCCCAGGTCGGCAATGTGCGGCAAACGGTGGATGATCCCCGCCAGGTCGCCGATCCCGTCGTGGTTGCTGTCCTGGAAGCTGCGGGGGTAAATCTGATAGATCACCGCCCCGCGCCACCAGTCCTTATCGGGTGCCACCACCGACTCAGGTACAATATCCTGCATAAGGTTCATAGCCGTCATCAAACCTTATTTGACCGAACCAGCCAGCAGACCGCGCACCAGATAGCGTTGCATGGTAAAGAACACCAGAAGCGGCACAGCGATGGACACAAACGCCGCCGCCGCCAGGATTCCCCAGTCGCCACCGCGTGACCCCAGCAGGTCATCGGCAATGCGCACAGTCATCACCCGGCTTTCATCAGCGGATGGCAGGAACACCTTGGCGACCAGCAGGTCATTCCATGTCCACAGGAATTGGAAAATCGCAAAACTTGCCAATGCCGGAAAACTGAGCGGAAGGATGATTTTTATGAATATCTGGAAGTCGGTTGCGCCGTCAACCTTGGCGGACTCGATGATATCCCGGGGCAGGCCAACCATATAGTTGCGCAACAGGTAAATCGCCAGGGGCAGACCGAATCCGGTATGGGCCAGCCAGATACCAACGAAACTCTGTCCGATCCCGACCTGCTGGTGCAAACTTAGCAAGGGAACCAGTGCCAATTGCAGCGGAACCACAAGCAGCCCCACAACAGCCGCAATCAAAAGGCCCCGGCCGGGGAAATCCATCCATGCCAGCGCATAGGCCGCAAAGGCGGCGATCAGAATGGGAATCACAGTCGCCGGGATCGTGACCGTGAGCGTGTTGATAAAGGCGCGGCCCATCCCGTCGCCGCCCAAAACGGTACTGTAGTTTGATAAGGTAAATTCCGGCGGTGTTTCCGCGACGATATACAGCCTGGGCGGGCGGTTCCCCGGTGCCTCGGTCATCGTGTAAACATAGGCCCCATCGGCGTCCATCGTCAGCGTCCCGCCATCGCGGTTCTCAAGTTCGGTGCCAACAGGCGCGGCCCCAGGGTCACGGCCCGTCACACCAAAGGCCAGGACCGGCGGGTATCCGGCCCCCTCCGGAAACGCGTCCACAAGTTCCGAGGCCGCAAAGACATTGCCCTCAATAATCCAAAAGCTGCCGTCCTGGCGCACTTCCCCCTCGGCACGGGCGCGGAACGCCTGTTCAACTGCAAATGGGGCTTTCCACCAAGACGAGGCCGAGATCTGATCCCGATCACGGAAAGAGGAGACAAGAAGCCCGATCGTCGGGATCAGCCACAGAACCACCAGGAACAGAACCGACAGGTTCACAGCCCAGGTAAGTGAGGATTTGGTGCCAGCGATAGTGTCCATCTCTGTTCCCCTTCAGTGCATTTCCTTGCGCGCTTGAACGATGTTCCAGATCATCACCGGCATAACAACCAGCATGATCACAAAGGCCACCGCGGTGGCCCGGCCATCATCGCGGAACATGTAACTCATCATGTAGCTTGGCAGAATCTCGGTGCCGTAATTGCCGCCCGTCATGGTATAGACGATGTCGAAAACCTTTAGTACCAAGATGGTGATCGTCGTCCACACCACCACGATTGTACCCATAATCTGCGGCACCTTGATCCTGAAGAACACCTGTAACGGGTTCGCACCGTCGATGATCGCGGCCTCGACCGTTTCTTCGGGGATGCCGCGCAGGGCCGCTGACAGGATCACCATGGCAAAGCCCGTTTGAATCCAGATCAGGATTACCATCAGAAAGAAGTTGTTCCAGAACGGCACCTGCAGCGGATCAAGGACGTCCATGCCCGCCGAGGCCCGGATCGCATTGATGATCCCGATATCAGCATCATTGGCATAGACGAATTTCCAGATTAGCGAGGCACCGACAAAGGAAATCGCCATCGGCATAAAGATCAGTGATTTCGCAATGTTTCCCCAGCGCAGCCGGTCAGTCAATTGTGCCACCAGAAGCCCCAGAAAGGTCGCCATGGCGGGTACCACCAGCACCCAAAGGAAGTTGTTGAAGAACGCTGTTCGGAACCCTTCATCCGCGATCAGGCTGATGTAGTTGTCAAGGCCGATGAACTCATCCCCGCCGCGGTTGAACAGTGAGCGCCAGAAGGAACCGACAACAGGGTAAACCAGATACAGCCCAAGCGCAAGGATCGCAGGAACCAGGAACAGCCAGGGCCGAACGGCATTGGCGCGGTTGATGTTACGCCCGGCATCGTCCCTGCGGGCGGGGAAGATCACCTTGTCCAGGATCAGGTTGGCAAGGTAGAAATACCCGATGCAGCCACCAACCCCCACCAGGATTGTGATTGCACCTTGCAGCACTGGTGACATTGATACCCCTTCCCCGTTATCCCGTTTGCGGGTGTGTCGTAAATCCCCGGCCCGATGCAAAGAAGCGGGCCGGGGGCAATATGGCCTGTGTGCGTCGGCCTTACTGGATTGAGTCCCAACGCTCCTGAATACCGGTTGCCACATCAGTGGCATCAGCCCCAGTGGTATAGTCAACCATACCGCTCCAGAATGCGCCAGCCCCGATCTCACCCGGCATCAGGTCCGATGCATCGAAACGAAAGGTCGTGGCCCCCAGCAGGATGTCATTCATCTCACGCTGGCTGGCGGTCGGGAACAATTTGGTGTTCACCCCGTTATGCGGCGTCAGAAAGCCCGACTGCGCCATCCAGATCTCATGCGCGATGGGGGTCTGCACGAACTCAATCCAGGCGTGCGCTGCGGGCGAATCATTGGTGATGGCCATCAGCGTGCCTGCCCCCAGTACCGGGCTGCCCAGATCCTTGCCCGCATAGGCCGGGAAATAGAAGAACGCACTGTCCGATCCTTCGGGAAAGAAGGTTGGAATGAACGACGCCTGGCGATGCATGTAGCATTCCGGCGGAAAGGTGAACATGCCACCGGGGCTGTCGCGGAAGTCGGTTGATGCCACAGCGGCCGCGCCGCCGTTCACGAAATCATCGTTGCGCGCGAAGTAGCCGAACTCTTCAATCGCGGCCACGACCTGCGGGTCACTGAACGGGATATCATTGGCAACCCAGGCATCGTACACCTCGGGCGGCGCGGTACGCAGCATCATATCCTCAACCCAGTCGGTCGCCGGCCAGCCGGTTGCCGCACCGGAGCCAAGCCCGATGCACCATGGCGTTTCGCCATCGGCCGCGATCTGTTCGGTCAAATCCCGTAACTCTTCCATTGTGGCGGGGATGTCGTATCCCGCTTCGTCAAACGCCTCGGGCGAATACCAGACCAGCGATTTCACATCGACCTTGTAGAAGAAACCATACAGCGCATCAGAACCGTCAGGCCCGGCAAAGGTGCCCAAATCAACCCAGGACTGGCCGGCGGCATAGTTTTCACGCACCCAGTCGGCGGTGCCGTCCGCCAGGGGGGTCAGGGAACCGCCCGCGGCCATGTCCCGGGCCAGGCCAGGCTGCGGAAAGACGGCGATATTGGGGGCCGAATCTGCCTGCGCGGCGATCACGATATCCTGTTCAAAACTGTCAGAGCCGGAATACCGCACCTCTGCGCCAGTTGCTTCCTCGAAATAGGCCGCGACGCTTTCAAACAATTCAGCATCAAGCCCGGTCCATGGGCCAGTCATCGTCAGGGTCTGGCCCGACAGATCATGCGCCGCGGCGAAGGCTTCATAACTGTCCCAGTCAAAGCCCCCTGCGCCGGGGGTAATGATCAAGTGGCCATCGGCCTGCGCCACCCCGGCCGTCAGCATCAGAATCGCTGCGCCGGACAGGAATTTGGTGTTTCGTCTCATAGAAGTCCTCCCAAATGATGCACCGCCTTGGCGGGTGCGTTCATGATCCTCGCGCCCAAGACGATCCTTCGAGGTGTTTCGGGCAGGCAACACATTCAAGTGCCTTTTCAGGCGTGTCAACCTGCATTTTCAGCAATACGATGAAAAAAGCGACGGTTAGTTTCGCATGTGCCGAAAAAACAGGCGATTCTTAAACGTTAGCACGCTACCTAGGCGGTGATTCACCCTTGGTTTCGGTTTGAACGTGCCCTGGATCACAGGATATGCCTTGGATCACAAATTGACGATAAATCCCTGGCAATTTGGGCCGTGCCTGGCCACCCCGTGCGGATTATCCCGGACGACGGCCTGCCTGGCTTTGAACGGCCCGCCGGGATGTGCGAAGAAAGACCTGAACCCATGATCCCCAATCGCGCTGCGTTCCCCCAGGGCTTTGTGTTCGGCACCGCCACCTCTGCCTATCAGATTGAGGGGCACGCCTTTGGTGGCGCGGGCCTGACCCATTGGGACAGTTTTGCCGCCACGCCCGGCAATGTGGTCCGGGCCGCCCATGGCGCGGTGGCCTGCGATCATTACCACCGGCTGGAGGAAGATTTGGACCTGCTGGCTGGACTCAATGTTGATATCTATCGCTTTTCCACCTCCTGGGCGCGGGTGTTGCCCGAAGGGCGCGGGACACCCAATACGGAGGGCCTGGATTTCTACGACCGTCTGGTTGACGGGCTTCTGGTGCGCGGGATCAAACCGGCGGTCACCCTTTATCATTGGGAACTGCCCGGCCCCTTGGCCGACCGGGGCGGATGGTGCAACCGCGACATCGCGGACTGGTTCGCGGAATTCACCTGGGCGATCATGGGCCGAATCGGTGACCGGATCTGGTCCGCCGCCCCGATCAATGAGCCTTGGTGCGTCAGCTGGCTGGGCCATTTTGACGGGTGCCATGCCCCGGGCCTGCGCGATATTCGCGCCACTGCGCGGGCGATGCACCATGTGCTGCTGGCCCATGGGCGGGCCATCGAGGTGATGCGCACGATGGGCCTGACGAATCTGGGGGCTGTCTGCAATATGGAGTGGAGTGCACCCGCCAGCACCCGGCCCGAGGCGCAGCACGCCGCCCGGACCTACGACGCGATCTATAACCGTTTCTTCCTTGGCGGCCTGATGAAGGGCGAGTATCCGGAGCTGGCCCTTGCAGGGTTGCAGCCGCATTTGCCGACGGGCTGGCAGGACGATTTCGCAACCATCACCGCCCCCTTGGACTGGATCGGCCTTAACTATTACACGCGCAAGATCATTGACCACGCCCCCGGCCCTTGGCCGAATTATGCGGAGCGTCCCGGCCCGCTGCCGAAAACCCAGATGGGGTGGGAAATCTACCCCGACGGCCTGCGCGATTTCCTGATCCGCATCGCCAGGGAATACACCGGCGACCTGCCACTCTACGTAACCGAAAACGGCATGGCCAATGCCGATGTGCCGGGCCACCCGGACACCGCGCGGTGCGCCTATTTCGGGCAGCATCTGGCCGCCGTTCAGCATGCCATCGCGGCAGGTGTCCCTGTCTGGGGCTATATCGCCTGGTCGCTGATGGACAATTACGAATGGGCGCACGGTTATGACAAACGCTTTGGCCTGGTGCATGTGGATTTCGACAATTTGCAGCGGGTGCCGAAAGCATCGTATCATGCGCTGGCGCAGTGCTGGTGCCGCGCTGATTAGCCCCACCCTTTCCAAAGGATGCCCGCATGCCCGCCGCCTGTTCGCTTGTGGCCGATATTGGCGGAACCAACACCCGGGTGGCCCTGGCGCGGGGCGAAACCCTGGACCCCGGCAGCGTGCGCCGCTACGCCAACCGCCAGGCCACCGATCTGGCTGGCATCCTGCACCGCTATCTGGACGAGACCGGCACAGAACGCGGCCGGGTCACCGGGGTCTGTGTGGCGGCGGCGGGCCCGGTGCGCGATGGGGTGGCGGACCTGACCAACCTGGCCTGGCGCGTCGATCACACAACCCTTGCCCGCGTATTGACGGCACAGAAGGTCGCCGTTCTGAATGACCTGCAAGCGCAGGGGTATGCGATCAGCCGCCTGGCCCCCGGCATGCAGAAGGTCGTCAAACCCGGCCCCGAACAGCCCCCGGCCGCACGCCGGCTGGTTGTGGGCATCGGCACCGGATTCAACGCCGCCCCGGTCCACACCACAGGCACGGGCCGGGTGGTGCCGCCGTCGGAATGCGGCCACATCACGCTGCCCGTCCGCGATAGGGAAAGTGCGCACCTGGCCCGGGCTCTGCAGGAACGCCATGGCTTTGCCGCCGTAGAGGATGCGCTGTCCGGCCGGGGCATCGGGGCAATCCACCGCACGCTTCACAAGACCGGGCTTTGTGCGGCGGAGGTCATGGCCGCGTTAGAGGCCGGCGATCCCTCTGCCGAAGCCACGGCCGCGCTGTTCGTGCGGCTTTTGGGCCATGTCCTGGGGGATCTGGCCCTTATCCATCTGCCATTTGGCGGCCTCTATCTGGTCGGCGGGGTCAGCCGCGCCTTCACGCCCCATCTGAACCGGTTCGGGCTTGCCGAGGCCATGCGGGACAAGGGGCGTTTTGGCCCGTTCCTTGACCAGTTCGGCGTGTCCGTCATTATCGACGATTACGCCGCCCTGACTGGCTGTGCCACGCATTTGGCACATCTTTAAAAGGCACACAGATGCCGTCGTCACCAAGGAAGACGGCGGCAAAACCCGCCGCACAGGACCAGCTGTCCAACAGGGCGGCCTTTTTTGCATTCAGGGGCGGCAGGCCGCAGAGGCACCCCGCCCCCCGTCAACAGAAGCACCGGGGGAAGCACCGGGCGGGGCCATGTTCGGCCTGAATCCTGAACGTTGACCTGTGGAATCCTTCCGCCCGGTTGCTCACCGTCTGGCCAACGAGCGACGCACTTCCACGAAGTTGACCACGCGGGTGTTCGGGCCCCAGTCGCGATTCATCAGGA
This sequence comes from Paracoccaceae bacterium, assembly GCA_014323785.1. Taxonomy (GTDB): domain Bacteria; phylum Pseudomonadota; class Alphaproteobacteria; order Rhodobacterales; family Rhodobacteraceae; genus Rhodophyticola. The sequence continues at coordinate 22,498 of JACONJ010000027.1, forward strand.
CACCATTCTTGATGTAGAGGTCTTCAAGATGGTACCGCTGCCACGGGCCCCACCGGTCGTCCTCCCGGTCACGCACGCTAAGGGTGGGCCAGTTGAAACGAAACCAGTCTTCGGTTCCCAATTGGGCAAAATGGCGCGGCTCTCGTGCCACTTCACGCGGCTCTCTGACAATCTCGTCATGAAGGAAGTAACAGCCGCCTTCCAGGCCCGCGGTTCCAACAGCGGTGACTGCGCCAACAGCGATGGTAATCGGTGACGTCAGCACGGCCACCGCCGTCCCGCCAATCGTGCTAATCACGCCACCTGCTCCCGCCATGATGCCAGCCGCTCCTGCACCGACGGCGGTTGACTCCAGCATCGTCGCCCCGGCACCAGCGGCAGTGGCAGCGGCGGTAGCGGCAGTGGCAGCAGCCATACTGCCGGTAACAGCCATACTGCCAGCGGTGCCGACAATTTTGGTGCCGATAAATTCACTTGGGCGCCAGTCACAGATGCTCGCGTTTGCGGTTGATGTGGCCAGGGTGAGCCCCGCCGTGATGGCGGCGGCTTTGAGAGATGATTTCATCGGTTTTTCCTTTCCGGGTGTCTGGAGAGGTCGCGTTGCGCACCCCCTTCGGATAATTCCTGATTCTTGCACGGGAGAGTGACCGGATGCCAGGAGATTCTGCCCGGTCATGCACGGCGTTACCGCACACCGATCTCGGCCAGGGCCGCGTGCAGGGCAGGGGGCAGGGAATCCTCATCCCGGCGGGAATCGCGCAGGTCGCGCGGGGCGTCCTGTGCGTTCAGATACCGCCAGCCCTGAAACGGGCGTTTCGGCGTTGCCTCTACCCGAATCACCGTGGGGTCAAGCAAGATGCCGCAGCGCGTGATCCCGTCGCCGCGGTCTACCCCCTCCAGCCGCAGGATGACCTGCCGGGCCAGAATCATGCCCTTGAAAACCCAATAAAGCGACCCGCCGTTCAGCAATGCGTCGGTGCGTTTCGGCCACATCCGCGTGACATGGCGCGGCAACCCGTCCGGCCCTTTGGCGCGCGGCTGCTGCTGCCAGTGGACCAGATCCTCCACCCGTTCGGCACCAACGCAAAGCTTGATCAGATTTGTATGGTTCAAATTCGGATCTCCTTCGGCTATAACCCCATGCTCCGCACCCCGCCGCTGCCAGCGGGTGTAGCCCCCTCCGTACCCCCCAGGGAGACGCCGCCGATGTCCCGCTTCCCCAACCCCATTTCCCAGGACATCTGGGATATGAAATATCGCCTGAAACAGGCGGATGGCACGCCCATCGATCAGTCGGTTGATGACACATGGCGGCGCATCGCCCGTGCTTTGGCGTCGGTTGAAAACGACCAGACCCTTTGGGAAGACAGGTTTTATTCGGCCCTTGAGGATTTCAGGTTTCTGCCGGCGGGGCGCATTCTGGCGGGCGCGGGCACGGGGCGCAATGTCACCCTGTTCAACTGCTACGTCATGGGGACCATCCCCGACAGCATGGGCGGCATTTTTGAGCATTTGAAAGAAGCGGCCCTGACCATGCAGCAGGGTGGCGGCATTGGCTATGATTTTTCAACGCTGCGGCCCAAAGGGGCCCCGGTCAAGGGCGTTGCGGCAGACGCGTCCGGCCCGCTGAGTTTCATGGATTGCTGGGATGCGATGTGCCGGACCGTTATGTCCGCGGGATCCCGCCGGGGGGCCATGATGGCAACCATGCGCTGCGACTACCCCGACATTGAGGCGTTCATTGCCGCCAAGGCTGACCCCGCCCGCCTGCGCATGTTCAATGTCAGTGTTCTGGTCACCGATGCCTTCATGGATGCGGTAAAGACCAATGGCCCCTGGCCCCTGGTCTTCAACGGCCAGGTCTGGCGCACCATTCAGGCGCAAGACCTGTGGGACAGGATCATGCGGGCAACCTACGATTACGCCGAGCCGGGTGTGATCTTCATCGACCGGATCAACAGGGATAACAACCTGCGGGGCATTGAAACGATAGCAGCAACAAATCCCTGCGGTGAAGAACCCCTGCCGCCCTATGGGGCATGCCTGCTGGGGTCCGTCAACCTTACCAGGTTCGTCACGAACCCGTTCTCGGATACCGCCGGGATTGACACGGACGCGTTGACCCGCGTGGTCGCCCTGGCCGTGCGCATGATGGACAACGTCAATGACGTCTCGAATTTCCCGCTCTCAGTCCAGGCCGAAGAGGCCACGGCAAAACGCCGCATTGGCCTGGGTGTGACAGGCCTGGCCGACACGCTGGCCATGCTGGGGCTGACCTATGGCACCGAAGAGGCGGCCATGCGTTCCCGACAGCTGATGAAGGACATCACCATCCATGCCTATGAAACATCCGTCGCCCTGGCCCGCGAAAAGGGGGCCTTTCCTGCCTTTGAGGCAGAGCAGTTTCTGGCCAAAGGGACATTTGCATCCCGCCTGCCTGAACCCCTCCGTGATGGCATCGCCAGGCACGGCATCCGCAACTCACACCTGACATCCATTGCGCCCACGGGAACCATTTCGCTTTACGCGGGCAACGTCTCTTCCGGTATTGAGCCGATCTTTGCTACGAGCTATGATCGCAAGGTTCTGCAGCCAGATGGTAGCCGCGTTGCGCAAGCCGTGCAGGATTACGCGCTTAAGGTCTACCACGACCGGGGCGGTGCGCCGGACGAGCTGCCCGCTACCTTTGTGACAGCCCAGAGCCTGCCGCCCAGGGCGCACCTGGACATGCAGGCGGCCATGCAGCCGTGGGTCGACAGTGCGATTTCCAAAACAATCAACCTGCCCGGGGATATCCCCTTTGACGAATTCAAGGATGTCTACCTGTACGCCTGGGATGCGGGCTGCAAAGGCTGCACCACCTATCGCCCGAATGACGTGACGGGCAGCGTGCTAAGCGTGTCCGCGGGAAAGGAAAAGACAGACAGGAGCACACAGACCGCAGGGTGCGCAGCCCGGGGAACGGCCAGCGCAGGGGATACCGCCCCCGACCTGCTGAAGCGCGGTCCCGCGCTTGAGGGCCGCACCTACAAGCTGAAATGGCCCGAAAGCCCCCACGCGCTCTACATCACCATCAACGACACCACCGAGGGGGGCGAACGGCGCCCCTTTGAGGTGTTCATCAACTCTCGCAACATGGAGCATTTTGCCTGGACCGTCGCCCTGACCCGCATGATATCGGCGGTGTTTCGGCGCGGCGGCGATATTGCCTTTGTGGCCGAGGAACTCAAGGCCGTTTTTGACCCGCGCGGCGGGGCCTGGATGGGCGGCACATACACCCCATCCATCCTTGCCGCAATCGGCGGGGTGATTGAGGGCCACATGCGCAACATCGGATACGTGAAAGACACGAAACTAGCGGGCGTGGCCCCGGATGCAGGGACGGACGCGACCAGGCCGCGTTCCACCCCATGTCCAAACTGCGGCAGCCTTACCACACAGATCGAAAGCAGCTGCCTGACGTGCCTTGACTGCGGATATTCCAAATGCACCTAAGAATAGAAAGATGAGGCCGAGGCATGAACGCGCTGCGGCAATCATCGCAAGGGCCGGGATCGTGATCCGTGGCATATTGGGGTGTACCCATTGACACCGCCGCCGGTTGCGGCACACAATGCACCTGACCCGTCGGGATTTCGGCGGGTACTTCATTGGTGTTGGTGGCCCCCGCAAGGGGATGCCTGTCGCCCCGGCCGCATCCGGGGAAAGGACAACGCCCTTCAACGCACATCTCAACCCGACTGGCGGGACCGGTCGGACAGGTTGAGCAGGCAAACAAGACACGAAGGAGAACAGCCGTGACCAAACGCACGTCTGCCAAATACAAAATTGACCGCCGGATGGGCGAAAACATCTGGGGCCGTCCGAAATCTCCCGTCAATCGCCGCGAATACGGCCCCGGCCAGCACGGCCAGCGCCGCAAGGGCAAACTCAGTGATTTTGGTCTGCAGCTGCGCGCCAAGCAGAAACTGAAGGGCTATTACGGTGATCTGACCGAGAGGCAGTTCAAACGCATCTATGCCGAGGCCGCGCGGGTCAGGGGCGACACAGGTGAAAACCTGATTGGCCTGCTGGAGCGCCGGTTGGACGCGGTCGTCTACCGCGCCAAATTCGTGTCCACTGTCTTTGCGGCCCGCCAATTCGTGAATCATGGCCACGTGAAGGTGAACGGCCGTAGGGTCAACATCCCCTCTTACCGCGTGAAGGAAGGCGATGTGGTTGAGGTGCGCGACACGTCCAAGCACCTGGCCGTGGTGCTGGAGGCCGTGAAACTGCCCGAGCGCGATGTGCCGGATTATATTCAGGCGGATCACTCCAGGATGACCGCCACCTTCGTGCGCACCCCGGCCCTGGGCGATGTGCCATATCCGGTCATGATGGAGCCGAGCCTTGTCGTGGAATACTACGCGAAAAACTGATTCGGCCGAAGCAGCCAGAGCGTGGAACGCCGCCCCACGGGGCGGTGTTTCCTGTTACACGGGCCACAGCCACCAATTGCAGCGGTGCAAAATGCACTATTTCCGCGCCCCTGCATCACAAAGGGCTTGTGCCCCGCCCGGCCCCGGCACCCGCGCATCTGGTGCGCCCCCATCGGTTCAGCATTCGGGCAGGTTGACGGCCAGACCGCCAAGGCTGGTTTCCTTATAGCGGGTGTTCATATCCAGCCCGGTCTGGCGCATTGCCTCAATGCAATTGTCCAGGGGCATGAAATGGGTACCATCGCCCCGCAGGCTAAGAGAGGCCGCCGAGACGGCCTTGATTGCGCCCAGCCCGTTGCGCTCAATACACGGTACCTGCACAAGGCCACCCGCCGGGTCGCATGTCATGCCCAGGTGATGTTCCAGGGCGATTTCGGCAGCATTCTCCACCTGCGCGTTGGTGCCGCCCAACGCGGCGCAGAGGCCCGCCGCCGCCATGGCCGCCGCGCTTCCGACCTCTCCCTGACAGCCGACCTCGGCCCCCGAGATTGAGGCGTTGTGCTTGATCAGGCCACCAATCGCCGCCGCCACCATCAGGAAATCCCGCGCCCGCGCCTCGGTCGCGCCAATGCAGTGATTGCGATAGTAGTGCAGGACCGAGGGGATAACCCCCGCGGCACCGTTGGTCGGCGCGGTCACCACGCGGCCGCCCGCGGCGTTTTCCTCATTCACGGCCATGGCATAGACGCTGAGCCAGTCGTTGACCGTGTGGGGCTGGGTGATGTTGCGGCTTGCCTCGGCCTGTAACTGGTTGTGGATCGCCCTGGCCCGGCGTTTCACGCGCAGCCCGCCGGGCAGTTCCCCTTCTATCCGCAAGCCGCGCCGGATGCAGGCCTCCATCGCCGCGCGAATGGCATCGACGCGTTTCTGCAACGCGGGCTGCGGCATTACCGCCAGTTCATTGGCCCATTTCATCTCGGCAATCGACTTGCCCGAGGCGCGGCCCATCTGCAGCATTTCGGCAGCAGAGCCGAAAGGATAGGGATAGCCGACCTCCTCCTTCCTGGCATGGAACGCTGCGGCACCGCCGTGTCTGGCTGCCGCCAGTTCCCGTTCGGTCATCACGAAACCGCCACCGATGGAGTAGTAGGTTTCCTCAAGGCAGAGGTTGCCCGCCCCGTCAAAGGCGCGCAGGATCATCCCATTGGCGTGCCCCGGCAGCGTCCGGTCATAGTCAAAGATCAGATCGGCCGCGGGATCGAAGGCCAGGGGCGGCAGGCCCTGGGGCGTGACCTGTTTCCGCCTGGTCAATTCGGCCTCAATCCGTGCGGCCTGATCCGGGTCCAGCGTGTCGGGGCGCAGCCCGCAGAGCCCCAGGATCACCGCGCGGTCGGTGGCGTGGCCCTTACCCGTGAAGGCAAGTGAGCCGTGCAGGGAACAGGTAAGTGCGGCAGCCGTACCCGCCCCCGGTTCCCTGTCGCGCGCGCCGCGCAGGTCATCCAGGAACCGGGCCGCCGCCGTCATCGGCCCCATGGTATGGGAAGAGGAGGGACCGATGCCGATCTTGAAAATATCGAAGATGCTAAGAAACACGGGCAAACTCCGGGACAATTCGGGGCCGATTCGTGGCGAGCATAGCGCATCGGCCACACTTGCGAACACTGCCAGCGACGTACCCGCGGTGATGAACGACCAAACCGGCGGCGCATCTGTTCACCGGTTTGCAGTTGGCACGGGGCCAGGCGCAGACCTGTCTGCCCGTTGCGGCTTTGTCAGGTGGGCCTGGTTTTGTACCCAGGGCGGTGTTCAAAGGGAATTGTATACTTGACGGAAACAGGCCCGCCCCCGCATATTTAGACATGGAAGGGGGGGGGCATGACCATGACGAAAGCACCTGAAACGGCATACGGGAAAGGTATCCCGGCCCTTGAATTATCCAGAATTTCCCCCACAGACAGGGAAGCACGGTGCCGATGACCAACTGGTCGAACAGAACCCTTTATCACGGTGATAACCTGCCGATCCTGCGGGCGATGAACTCTGAGTCGGTGGACCTGATTGCCACGGACCCGCCATTCAACAAGGGCAGGGATTTTCACGCCACGCCGGACAGCCTTGCGGCGGGCGCAAAGTTTCAGGACCGATGGTCCTGGGAACAGGATGTTCATCAAAGCTGGATCGATCAGCTGACCGATGACTGGCCCCGCCTGACAGGCGCGATTGAAAGCGTTCGCACGACCCACAGCGACAGCATGGGGGCCTATATCTGTTTCATGGCGGTGCGCCTGCTGGAAATGCACCGGATACTGAAAGACACGGGCAGCATTTACCTGCATTGTGACCCGACGGCCAGCCATTACCTGAAGGCCGTTATGGATGCGATCTTCGGGTGGAAGCAGTTCAGGAATGAGATTGTTTGGCATTATGGCGGAACAGGAAATTCTAGCAAAAAATTTGTTTCAAAGCACGACATCATTTTGTTTTATTCAAAGTCAGAAAAGTCAACTTTTAATCCCGTCATGGTTCCTGCTGCAAAACAGAGCGGCTGGACGGGAAGAAGCGAAAAACTTTGCGATTCCGTTTGGAAAATTAATACGGTTTTTCAATCGAAAGAAAGGAAGACCAGCACCGGCTACCCGACCCAGAAGCCTTTGGCTCTCTACGAGCGCATTATCAACGCCTCTTCCAATCCAGGTGACATGGTGCTGGACCCGTTCTGCGGCTGTGCCACCACCTTGGTCGCTGCCGAAAAACTGCAACGGCACTGGGTCGGCATCGACATATGGAAGGGTGCGCACGAACTGGTCAGGAAGCGCATGGCCGATGCAACGGGACTCTTCGGCGATGTCACTTTTACAGACATTCCGCCTGTCCGCACCGATGACGGGGAAGCGAGTGCGCCATTCCTGCGCGTTAAACAGCGCGTGAAGGAACCGGAGGGGCCCCGCTGGACACGAAAGGAAATGTATGAGCATTTACTGGACCAGTACGGCCACCGCTGCATGGGATGCAACAGAGCATTTGACGATCCCCGCTATCTGGAACTTGACCATAACACGCCACGCTCGGACGGCGGGTTGAATCACATATCAAACCGTGTGTTGCTGTGTGGCCCCTGCAATAAGCTGAAAAGCAATACCTACACGCTTTCAGGACTGCAAAGGAAAAACAGGAGGAGAGGATATATGCAGTGACAGGCACGGCCTCCTCCTCCTTGTAATTCCATCAAGTCTGTAATCCCCATCGACGCTCCCGCCTGGGCCTAGAGTTCCAACTCTGCCACAGGGACGATGGGAAAGAACACGCCGCCGGACCAGACGCCGAACCAGTCAGTACCGCGCTGGCCCTGTGCCTGGCCCAGATCCACCAGCCGGTAGAAGCTTTTGCGGTCAATCAGTGCCTCCATGCCTGCGCGCACCATCACATAGGGTGCGGGTGTGCCGCCCGCGGCGCGGACCACGCGGATCGGGTGTTCGGGCCCCGCGATCACTGTGTCGCCAACATGGGTGGTAAAGGTGATGGTCTGATCCGGCCCCTTGCCCGTGGCCTCAAAATCCTGGGCAACAAAGGGCGCATCCTCGACGCGGATGCCGACCTTCTCGACCGGGGTAACAAGGTAGAATTTACCCCCCTCCAATTTCAGGATCGACGAAAACAGCCGCACCAAGGGGGGCCGCCCAATCGGCGTGCCGTTGTAGAACCAGGTGCCATCGCGGCGAATCTCCATATCCAGATCGCCGCAAAAGGGCGGGTTCCAAAGATGAACTGGCGGCAATTTGCCGTCCCTTTGGGCCGTTCTTGCCGATGCGATAAGGTTTTCCGTTGTCGGTGTCACGATGTTCTGATCCAGGGATCATGGTGGCAGCTTGCCTTACCCGAACCGCCTGTGAACGAGATCCGCATTGCCCCCTGTCTGTTCCGCGTGCGCGAGACCATCAAGCGTCCTGTTCCACAATCCATTTGACCTCGGGTGCCAGGACAAACCGCCATTTACGCAGGGGGCCGGCCATAACGTTGAGATAGTACATCTCAAACCCGTAGGGCGGGCCGCAGGGATGATGGCCGCGCGGCACGAGCACCACATCGCCGTCCAATACTGCCATGGTCTCATCCAGCTGCCCGTCGTCTGTGTAGACCCGTTGAATACCAAAACCCGAGGCCGGATTGAGCCGATGGTAGTAGGTTTCTTCAAGATAGGTAATGCGTGGAAAGTCATCTTCGTCGTGTCGGTGACTTGGGTACGACGACCAATGGCCCGCAGGCGTGAAGACTTCGGTTACCAACAGACTGTCTGCGTAATCCTCATCCTCCATTGCGATGTTGTTGATATGGCGGGTATTGGTGCCCTTGCCGCGTTCGGTAAGCGTTATCCCCTCGGGACCGATCCGCCGTGCCTTGTGTCCGCCGTGCCCTGGTGCCGAACATACCGCCAGCACACAATCGGTTTTTGCCACGGCCTCCCATTCGGTTCCGTTTGGTAAATAAAGGCAGTGTGGCGGTGTCTTTTCAAAGACATTCATACGCGCACCAAGGGTGCCCCAATCCCTGCCTGCCCCATTGACTGCGGCCTTCCCTTCCACCATCACCAGGATGACTTCACGGTCGCCCGTCACCTCGGTGGCCTTGTCACCCGCTGTCAGGTGATAGAGAGAGAAACCGACGTAGTGCCAGCCCGCGCTCTCTGGCGTGATCTGGTGGACTTTGCCCAGGGTGCCAAGTGGTTTTCTAAGCAGTTTCAGCATTACGGATATCCTTATTGCCCGACGGTCAGTCCGGATCGTGCGCACAGGGCAACGATGTGGTCATAGCCGATTTTTGAATACGCGCAGGGCGGTGCTTTTCCGGGATCCTGCTCGGCTTCGATAACGATCCAACCCGCATAGCCCATCGCGTTCAACTTTTCGGTGATCGCCTTAAAATCGATGCAGCCGTCCGGATCACCAGGGACAGAGAAGACACCTTCTGCCACGCCATCGAGAAAACTGCGATCCCCAAGGCGAACCCAATCGAGAACCTTCTGGCGTACCTCCTTGAAATGAACATGATGTACCCGATGGGCCCACTTGTCAAGCACGACAACGGGGTCTGCCCCGGCAAAATGCAAATGCCCTGTATCATAGACAAGAACCAGATCCTCGCTGGAGCCTTCCATCAACCAGTCGATATCCTCGGCGTCCTGCACCATCGACCCCATATGGTGGTGGTAGCCAAGAACCACGCCCCGCTCTGCCGACCACCTGGCAAGCTCGGACAGCTTGGCGGCGTAGGTCATGATCTCGTCCCGGCACAGCTTGGGGCGGCATGACAGGGGGGTGTCCTGATCCCCCTGGATTGTGTTTGAACATTCTGCGTAGACGATACAAGGTGCCTTTAGGGCCGCAAACTGATCAACCTGGGCGCGGATCGCCGCTTTCTCGGCTGCGATGTCGTTTATCATGAGTGCGCCGGAACACCAGCCGCCACAAAGTGCCACGCCATAGCGGTCAAGACAGGTGCGCAAACCTTCGGTATCCGCCGGCATCCGCTGGCCGCGTTCAACGCCCTGATACCCGATGCGGGCGGCATCCTGCAGCGCACCTTCGGTTGTGAAGCCGCAGGTCAGGTCAGGCAGATCATCATTCTGCCATGCGATGAGGGAAATGCCGATCTTAACCGCCATCTAGTCGGCCCTCTGTGTCTTCTTGTTGTCCACATGCCTTTTGTATGCGGTTTTTACTTCCGTGCGGTCAGAGATTTCCGGCACACCGACCTCCCACCACGTCCCGCCATATGCGGTAGACGCATAGGGATCGGTGTCGATGACGATCACATAGGGCCCCCTTACCTCGCTTCGCCTGGCCAGTGCTTCTTCCAGTTCTGCGATGGAAGAGACTTTGATACTTGCAGCCCCCATCGCGGCGGCGTGAGCGGCAAAATCAATGGCGGAGGGCGTTTCGTGCAAGGTATGGTCAAGAAGATTGTTGAACTCTGCCCCGCCGGTGGCCATCTGCAGACGGTTGATGCAGCCAAAGCCGCGGTTGTCGGTCACAACAACCGTGAAGCACAGGCCCATCATCGCCGCTGTGGCCATCTCTGAGTTGGCCATCATGTAGGTGCCATCACCGGTAAAGCAGATCACATCAAGCTCAGGTGCGGCCATTTTGATGCCCATGGCCCCCGCGATCTCGTAGCCCATGCAGGAGAACCCGTATTCCATGTGGTAGGATCCGGGCCTGCCTGCCTTCCAGAGCTTGTGCAGCTCGCCCGGCATTGTTCCTGCGGCACACATGGCGACGGTGTTCTTGTTCGCCGCGCGCTGAACCGCGCCAATCACCTGCATGTCGGTTGGCAGTGCATTGCCCTCTGGTGCGTCGGTAAGCGGGTTTACCTTTCCGAACCACTTGGCCTTCAGTGCTTCGGTGTCTATTTGAAATGTCGTCTCGCCGAGTGCAGCATCCAGTTCCTCCAGCCCCTCCCTGGCATCCGCCATCAGCGGTATCGCGCCGTGCTTGGCCGCATCGTAGGCGGCCACGTTAAGGCTGATGATTCTTCGGTCCGGATTGGCAAAGAGCCCCCGGGATCCGGTGGTGAAGTCCTGAAATCGGGTGCCCACGCCCAGCACGAAATCGGCCTTGGCACAGACGTCATTCGCCGGTTCCCCCCCCGTAACACCAATCGGCCCGAGGTTCAGGGAATGATCCCATGGCAGTGCGGACTTGCCCGCCTGCGTTTCCGCCACCGGGATGTTGCGGGCCTCTGCAAACATCTTGAGCGTGTCGGTGGCCTCTGCATAGTGGACGCCGCCGCCCGCCACGATAACAGGCCTCTTCGCGGCTTTCAGCACATCCGCAACGCGCCCAAGTTCGCCAGTGTCGGGGCGGACGCGGCGGTTATGCCAGACAGTCGGCTTGAAGAAGCCGACCGGGTAATCGTATGCCTCTGCCTGCACATCCTGGCAAAATGCAAGCGTCACCGGACCGCAATCCGCCGGATCGGTCAGGGTGCGGAATGCACGCGGCAGCGCGGTCAGCAGTTGTTCAGGCCGGATTATCCGGTCGAAGTAACGGCTGACGGGCTTGAAGGCATCGTTGACGGACACAGTGCCGTCACCGAAATCCTCAATCTGTTGCAGCACCGGGTCAGGTCCGCGGTTGGCAAAGACATCGCCCGGGACAAGCAGCACCGGCAGGCGATTCACATGGGCCAGTGCCGCGGCGGTCACCATATTCGTCGCACCCGGACCGATGGACGACGTCACCATCATCGTGCGTTTGCGGCACCGTTGTTTCGAGTACGCGATGGCGGCGTGGGCCATCGTTTGCTCGTTATGGCCCCGGTAAGTTGGCAAGGTATCGCGTAAGGCATAGAGTGCCTCACCCAGCCCCGCTACATTGCCATGCCCGAAAATCGCCCAGACACCCGCGATAAACGTTTGAGACCCTCTTTGCCCTGCCGCTTCACAAGTTGCGGATGAACCTTCGATGAGTTGCGCCGAAATATACCGCACCATCGCCTGCGCGGCAGTCAGTCGGACCGTCCTGTTCATGTCACACCCTCCAAAGCCCTGTGTCTTACCGCATCCCAGATGTCGCAAAGCCGCGTATACCGCTCTGTCATCAGGGCAACGGCATCCGCGTCACGCATCTTGCCCTTCATCCAAGCCCGCGCTGCATCGCCGAAAATCGTCCGGCCGACGGCAAAGCCCTTCACAAGTGGCTGTTTTGCCGCCAGTTCGAAACTTGCGGCCAATTCCTCTTCTGGTGCATCGAACCCCAGAACAACAATACCGCGCGTGCGCGGATCATTCCGTTCGATGGAATCAGCGGCATTCTTCCAAGCGGCTTCTGTCTTGAAAGGCTCCAGTTTCCACCAGTCCGGATAGATGTCCGCATCATAGAAACCCTGGATCAGCGTCGCGGTTGTGGTATCATCAACCTTGCCAACCCTGGACGGGATAAGTTCCAGAAGGAATTCAAGCCCGTTGCGCCGCGCCGCGGTGAAGAGGCGTTTAACGCGTGCAACTTGCATTTTCCTGGTCTGCTCGTCTTCATCCGGGTGACAAAAGACCAGTAACTTGACCACATTTTCCCGTGCCCACTCCCGCAGAGAGCCGAGGTCTTCGCCCAGTTCCGGCTCGAATTCGACGGGCCGTGATCCCGGCAATTCGGCGGGTCGCCCGATCCATAATCCTGTACCAGCGGCCCTGTGCAGGGCCGACCGACCGATACGGTTGTCGCAGATGACACCGTAGCCGGATCGCCCGTTCTGAACCTTCAGCGCAACGTCAAGACAGAGTTCCTTGAACGCGCCGCCCTTCTTTGACGTATAGCCCGGCATCTCTTCAAACTGCAGACGATGATCGAAGGCAAATATCTTTACGCCAGACCAGTCGCCGTGTCGGTGGCTGGACCAGTGCACGTGCTCTAATTCAGTATCATTGCGCAAATCCGGGCGTTTGATCCCGCGCGCAAAGAAAAACTGTAACTCCTCCCAGCCGGGATATGCAGGTGTACACCCATGGCGAGAGACCGCAAAAGCACCGCAGGCATTGGCGTATTTGAGCGCGGTTGACCAGTCCTCTCCGTCAAGCCAGCCTTTGAGAAGACCAGACATGAAACCATCCCCCGCCCCCAAAACATTGAAGACCTCAACCGGAAATCCCGGCCCTGTTTCGCCATCCTCCAGGCTGTTGGGGATATCATAACCAAAGGCAGCAGCACCCATGGGGCCGCGCTTACAAACAAGCGTTGCTTCCGAGGCACTGCGGACAGCGCGTAGTGCCCTGATCGTGTCGGTGCTGCCCCCGGCGATATGGAACTCTTCCTCGGTGCCCACAATCAAGTCAAAAAGATGCAGCGTGGATTGCAACTTGGCCGTAACATCCTCGCTTGCCACAAATCGACGTTCCCCGTCGCTGTGGCCTGCGACGCCCCACAAGTTGGGACGATAGTCGATGTCAAGCGCGGTTTGACACCCATTTTCACGAGCGAGACAGAGTGCTTTAAGTGTGGTGGCCTCAACAGACGGATGGCTCAAATGGGTGCCAGTTGCCACCACCGCGCGGGCGCGGGCGATAAAGCACGGGTCAATATCTGCCTCGGTCAGCCCCATATCTGCACAATTTTCGCGCATAAAAATCAGGGGGAATCGCTCCTGATCCCGAATGCCCAGCAGAACCAGTGCTGTCAGACGGTCCGGATCAACCTTCACACCATCAATGCAGACGCCTTCCCGCGTCAACTGCTCGGTAATGAAGCGGCCCAAATGCTCATCGCCAACAGCGGTGATCACAGCTGATTTCAGGCCAAGCCGCGCAGTGCCGCAGGCAATGTTGGTAGGTGAGCCGCCGATGTATTTCGAGAAGCTGCCCATATCCTCCAGCCGGCCGCCGATCTGGTCACCGTAGAGATCCACAGAGGAGCGGCCGATTGTAATCAGATCGAGGTTCCGCACTGTGATATCCTTTTTTTGAGGGGGTATTGAGGATGAGCGAAGCTGCGCCGTCCCCGCGTCCCGGTTTCTCGCGTAATGGTGGTACGCGGATACATCGTCCAAGGCTGCACCGTCAGACGGTTCCGCCCTGGGCCCCTTCAAATTGCACGATCTCCTGGCCACCAGCCATCATGTTCTGCAACTCCTCCGGAGAGATTTCGCCCCGTCTTGCGGTGCCAAGCGTTTTGCCCCGGTTCAGCACGGTGAAGCGATCACCGACGGCAAGTGCATGGCGGACATTGTGGCTGATGAAAACCACACCCACACCCTGAGCCCGAACCCGGTCCACAGTTGCCAGAACGTTTGATGTCTGGCGCACACCCAAGGCCGATGTCGGCTCATCAAGAATAAGGATTTTAGCCCCAAAATATACTGCACGGGCGATGGCTACGGCTTGCCGCTCTCCCCCCGATAGCGTCCCGACGGCCTGATCCGGCACTCGAAGGTTGATGCCCATCTTGCGCATCGCCCCCATCGTCTCGGTATTCATGCGCGCAATGTCCATTCGCTTGAACGGCCCACGGCCCACGGTCGGTTCGCGTCCCATAAAGAAGTTCCGTGTGACGCTCATCAAAGGGATCATGGCAAGATCCTGGAACACTGTGGCAATACCGACCTCCATCGCATCCCGGGGCGTCGTGAAATCCATCCGTTTGCCCTCGAAAAGAAGTTCGCCATGGGTCGGTTGATGTACGCCCGACATCGTCTTGATAAAGGTTGACTTGCCCGCGCCATTGTCCCCCAAGAGGCAGTGGCACTCTCCCGACCGCACATCAAAGCTCACACCGGCCAGGGCAATAATGTTACCGAAGTGCTTTTCGATGTTTTTCATTTCGACAATGGGTGGCACGTTGGATGCTGTACTGGGACGGAATCCGCTTTCTTGTTCCATTTCAGCGCCCACCTATTACACGCTTGCAAATAGCGTTGTTAAACAGCACCGCGATCAGGAGCATGCCGCCTAAGAACACTTGGAACCAATCCTGGTCAAAGCCGGTGTAGGTCAGACCGATCACCACCATGCCAAAGATGATCGCACCGAAGAAGGCACCGATGGCAGAACCATAGCCGCCGGTTAGCAGGCAGCCGCCGATCACCGCGGCGATGATCGCCTCAAATTCCTTCTGGAAACCACGCCGTGCATCCGTAGAACCCGCATCCATCACAGTGATGATCGCAACCATGGCCGCACAGCAGGCTGTCACCATAAAGAGCGATATTTTGACTGAACGAACTGGTACGCCTGAGTTGGTGGCCGCGTTCGGATCGCCGCCACTGGCGAAAATCCAGTTGCCCACCCGCGTACGCAAAAGAACCCATGTGGCCAATGCGGCGATGATCAGGAACCAGATGATCTCGACCGGAATGCCGGGTACCTTCGGTGTGCCATTGCCAAACGTCTCAACCCAGCCCCTCTCGGCAAGCCAGGTAAACAGCCCCTTAAATGCATCGCCAGAAAAGAACGGCGCAAGCAGGTCGTCCTCGGTCGCGTCACGCACCCCGCGTAACTGCGTCGAACCGCCGGTGGCCAGCTTCAGGCCGACAAGAGAAAGGCCCCGCAAGATGAAGAGAAAGGCCAGTGTCACGATAAAGGATGGCAGCCCTGAACGGATCACAATCAATCCGTTGATTGACCCAACCAGTGCGGCAAACACAAACGTCGCCGGAATGGTGATGAAAAGCGGCAGACCAAGGGTGACCGTTGCGGCGGCAAAGAACAGCCCTGAAAAGGCGACCATAGACCCGATCGACAGGTCAAACTCTCCGCCAATCATCAAAAGTGCCGCGCCGATTGCAAGGATGCCAAGCTGTGCTGCAGGAGTCATAAAATTTACAATGCCCGACAGTGTGAACATGGCCTGGTCAGCGGTGATCAGGAAAAAAATCGTGACCAGAACCACACCAGCGATTGCGCCCAGTTCGGGGCGCTTCATCAGACGGGTGCCAAGGCTTTCGGTCTTGAGCCGCTCATCGGCAGATGCGGGGGGGGAGCCTCTCATAGTGGCCTCCTTCCTCTTCTTTGCCAACCAAAGGCAAAAGTGCCGTGGCGCAGAAAATTCACGCCACGGCCGCATGACCAGGGTCAGGTGTCCGTGGCTCAGCGGATACCCTGAGCCGACAGTTCAATCACTTGACCAGCCTTATCGGCAGTGATCAGGTTCGGACCCGAAGGCACATCGCCCCCGGGGATCAGGCCATAGTTTGCGTGCGCGGCAAGGAACACCACCGGCAGGTAGCCCTGAAGGAACTGCTGCTGATCAATCGCGAATGCGGCGTCTCCCGCGACGATGCTTTCAAGAAAGCTTGCCGACAGGTCAAAGGATGCCACCTGAATGTCGCGGCCGGACGCCCGGGCGGCTATGATCGAAGGCTCCCCCGCGGTGCTCGCCCCCAGGGCCATAACGGTATCAACGCTCTCATCAGAGGCCAAAGCCGCTGCGACCCTGGCCTGAATTTCAGAAGGATCGTTGCTGGTTGGCAGAACAGTTACACTACCACCAAAACCTTCCTCAAAGCCTGCGCAGCGCAGATCAAGTGCCACGTTGCCGACTTCCTGGTTTACGCAGATAGCGTTGGAGCCCCCGCGCTCGGCCAAAAGTTCGCCTGCTGCGCGTCCAGCATCAAATTCGGATTGCCCCACGTGCAAGAGCACACCGAGTTCGGCGGCCACATCTGATCCCGAGTTCATCGATATGACCGGTATACCAGCCGTAACCGCACGCCTGATCGCCGGCCCAAGCGCATCGCCATCGGGAATGGAAACTACAAGGCCGTCGGGTTCCTGATTGACTGCGGCGTCGATGAGCTGGCTCATCGCCACCATGTCAAAGGTTTCGGGTGCACGATACTCGACGTTTGCGCTGGTGTGTTCTGCGGCGAGATCAACGCCGTTCTTTACGACCGACCAGAACGGGTCGTTCGCCTGGCCGTGACTGACGACGATGATGTCCTGTGCCAAGGCAGGCACACCAAGGCCGATGGCCGCGACGAATGCTGCTGATTTGAAAAGACTGGTCATGGTTCCTCCCTAAGACCTTCTGGCGGGGCTTGGCCCCTGTGACATTTGGGGCTCCCCTTTATTCTGGCTTGAGCCAGCATTTTGTTTAGCTGCCCCGAGGGGAAAGAAGTATTTTTCCAATACTGCCGAATCGCGTATTGGGGCAACCGTGCTTCACACCGTACCACTTACCACCGCCATAGGGGCTTTGACAAGGGCTATCGACGCATTAGGCCCCCGAGATTCGTTCAACTTGCGCTCCTTGAGCAAACATTACCTGGAATGGCGTGACTGGCCACCGGGCAGAACATCTCCGGCAAAGATTTACGCGCCGGAAGACACCATGACTTGTTCATGCCAGCTTCCCCTATCTTGACAGAATGCACTATGGCGGCGCATGAGAGCACGGAAAATTTTGAAAACGGAATTCTATGCAAGACTCAGTTCAAAGAAAAACTGTGTCATCGTCATCGCGGTGAGCACCTCGGGAGGAGTACTATGAAAGTCGCGCTTTTTGGCGCGGGGCGGATCGGTAATGTCCATGCGGCCTCGATCAAGATGAACCCCCGGTCCGAGCTTGTCGCCGTCACCGACATAGTGCCTGAAGCCGCCGAGGCCCTGGCCTGGAACCACGGCATCACCGCGGCCAGCGCGGATGCCATACTGGCCGATGCTGGCATCGACGCAATCCTTATCGCGTCCTCTACCAACACCCACGCCGACCTGATCGAACAGGGCGTAAAGGCTGGCAAGGCGATTTTCTGTGAAAAGCCCATCGACCTCGATCTGTCGCGTGCGCTTGATATCGGGAAAATGGTCCAAGGCTATGATAAACCAGTAATGGTGGGCTTCAATCGCCGGTTTGATCCGAATTTTGCCGCGCTCAAGATGGCACTTGATGCAGGCGAGGTTGGCAAGTCGGTTCTTCTCACCGTGACATCCTATGACCCTGCCCCACCACCAATTGATTACATCAAGGTTTCTGGTGGGCTCTACCGCGACATGACAATCCACGATTTCGATATGTGTGCCTTTCTTTTTGGTATGCCCGAGACCTTGAGTGCCCATGGTGCCTGCATGGTTGACCCTCTGATTGGCAAGGCAGGCGACATTGACACTGCTGTTGTGGTGCTCGCCTACGCTGACGGTCGCCTGGCCACGATTCGCAATTCTCGCCGTGCGCCCTATGGCTACGACCAGCGGGTTGAGATTTTAGGGTCCAAAGGCACCTTGGTGGCGAACAATGTGCTGGAAAACACCGTGGTAAAATCTACCAATGAGGGGTGTACCTCGGCCAGGCCTGTCAACTTTTTTCTTGAGCGATACATGCGGGCCTACGAAATCGAATGGCAGGTTTTTGTTGACTCCTGTATCAACGGCGAACTGGTTCCGGCTAACATCCAGGACGGAATTAATGCGCTGGCACTGGCCGAGGCGGCGAACCTGTCCCAGGCCCAAGGACGCCCTGTCGCTGTTACGGCTGAAATGACAAGAGGACAAGAGCTTGAGCCTTGGCCTTGTAGGGGTGGAGGCTTTTGACACCCAATGATTCCAAGGCCGCGCTCAGGTTTACATTACCGGGACTGACGCGGTTTTCTGACACCATGCGATCAGGAAACCGTCCCCTCATGTCCGTCATCTTGCAGCATATCGCCGTCCAGGAGAGTATATCAAAATCCGTGCCCTCACGCACATTCACCTGCGTTTTGCAAGATGCCGAGTTGTATCTGCTCCCCCCTGAACCTCTTGAAGGAAAAGAAGGACACATATCGATTCCTCGCCAGGTTGAAGCAATCTTGCCCCTTTCGCCTGAACCTACCGAAACATCGGTGGTCGCGCATCAACCCAAGCACCTTCCGCCTTGGCACTTGTCGCCACTGCGAACACGGCAGCCATGGATCGCAAACCGTCCTCTGCCCGCGGATATAGGTCCGCGAGTGGATCCGGTGCGCGACCTTCCTTATCGGCGTGAATCACTTCCGCCAGGTCAGAATAGATATTAGCGAAAGCAAGGGGCATCCCTTCGGCGTGGCCAACGGTGACACGGCTGGTCCGGTCAGCCTCGGGTGACAACCCCGCTTGCCCGCGCTCTAACGTCTGTAGATTGGCACCAAGCGGCATCCAGTAAAGCTGGTTCGGCTGTTCTTGCGACCACCGCAGGCCACCCTTTTCGCCGAATATCTGGAGCGTTAACCCGTGCTGCCGCCCTATCGCCACCGATGAGGTCCATAGCCGACCGACTGCCCCGCCATCAAACCGCAGGTTAACCATGACATCATCCTCAAGTTCCCGGCCAGCGACACAGCTGACCGCATCAGCAGAGAGCCGCCTGACTTCCTTCCCGATGACGAATGATGCCATGTGCAGCGCGTGAACGCCGCAATCTGCAAACTGGGCACTAACCCCGGCCTGTGCGGAATCATAGCGCCAGCGTATGCGCGGATTGTCAGCATCAGCGGCATTGGCGTGGTGGCCATGGGCGAACTCTGCCTTCACCAGCCGGATTTGCCCAAGACACCCTCGCAACACCATTGCCCGCATATGCCGGACAAGTGAATATCCGGTATAGCCGTAGTTCACAGCGCAAATTCGGCCAGTATGACGGACAACGCGGACGATATCCTCACTTTCCGCCACCGTCATAGTCATCGGCTTTTCGCAGAGGACGTGGAACCCGGCCTCAAGAAATGCCTTGGTGATCTCAAAATGAGTTGCGTTGGGTGTGGCCACTGTGACAAGGTCAACGCGGTCGTCCCGGTCACATTCGCCCATCAGCATCTCTTTCCAGTCTCCATAGGCACGGTCGGGGGCAAGTCCCAGCCGCTGACCATAAGCACGGCCTTCTTCAGGTCGGTGGTCCAGGGCTCCGGCGGTGAACGCAAACATTCCGTCCAGCCCGGCACCCAACCGGTGCACCGGGCCGATCTGGCTTGCCTCACCGCCACCGATCATTCCCCAGCGCAATTTGCAGGTCATTTCAGCCCATCCTCTAACTTGGGTTAGTTTACGAAGGATCTGCCGTACGACAGGAAAGTCCACGTCCCGCTGGCCGGGAATGTATGCAGGAGATGCGCTCTGAATGGTGCTGCATGAAGGTCACGGGATTAAGACCAGCATAGGCATGGTAGCCGGTGTCGAAACAGATTTTCAGGAGGCTTTCATCCACTTCGCCAGGCACACGTTCAATCTCCGGTTCAAAATCCATAAAACCCGCAGCATGAGCGTGGATAGAAGGAATGCGCCCATGAGATGAAATCGAGTCAATAAGAACAAAATGTCTGGCTTCGTGAGCAACCAGAGACCGCACCGTCTGACGGCGGTGTCCTCGGCGTCCCGCCATCTTCCGGAATCGTGAAAGGGATGAACAATGACGCCATCGATCAGGGCAAGACCATTTTCTTCAGGCACCTTGCCAAACTCAACCGTATTCTCGGGCATGTAGCCAGCGGACCCCGGTTTAATCCCTGTGTCGCCCGCTTCGGCCCATTCCCCAAGAAACTGCCGCCAAGACGGGTTGCGTAAGTCATTTGCAAACTCACCCCCAGGAACACGGTGCGTTTCAAATCTGGATCACCATAACTCAGACCTCCCTTACATCAGATATGTTGACCCACATACCCTTGTCGGCACTTATAAAAACAGCTTCAACGACCTCTGCAACGGCCAGCCCGTCGCGGAACGTTGGCCAAACATTTTCGCCGGTTTCGATAGCGGTCAGGAAATCCTTGGCCTCAATGATGATCTGGTCCAGGTAACCTGTACCGTGCCCCGGCCCCAGGCAGAAGCTTTTGTATTCCGGATGCGCTGGTCCGGTCAGGATTTTACGAAACCCACGGGTCGCTTCCGGTCCCTCGGCAAGGTAGAGCCAAACGGCGTTCTGATCCTCCTGATCGAAACGTATCGCCCCCTTCGTACCAGTGATTTCGTAGGCATAGCCCATCTTGCGGCCAGTTGAGACGCGACTGGAATAAATGTGGCCCATCACCCCGTTCTCGAAGCGGCACATGATTTGGGCGTGATCGTCGTTGGCGACCTTGCCACCGGGGCGGTCGGTTACCACCGTCTCAACCTCGGACATGACTCGCGCAATGGGCCCCATCAGGGTCAGGGCCGCATTGATCGGATGCGGGGCCAGATCACCCATGTTGCCATTAGCTCGTCCAGAGAAGCACCAGCGGAACGGTTCAGCCGGATCTGCACCAAAATCTTCGGTATGTTCACCACGAAACCAGGTCACATTCCCGATGACACCCTGTAAAAGGAGCTGCCGGACGAACTGGCTTGCAGGGGTGCGGATATAGTTAAATCCAGTCATGTTGATGGCACCCGCCGCCTCAGCGGCTGCCACCATCGCGCGGGCGTCGGTTAGTGTTTCCGCCAGTGGTTTCTCGCAAAACACTGGTTTTCCCAATGAAAATGCGGCCTCGGCGATAGTGCGGTGGGTGTTCTGGGGGGAGGCGATGACCACCGCATGGACCCTCGGATCAGCCACAAGGTCCGCCCACGAAGATGCTGCACGGGCAAAGCCATAGGCCCGTCGGTAACGCTCTGCGTTGTCTGGATTGGAAGCCGCGATCAACTCAAGCCGCGGCCTTAGGGACGTGTCAAAGACCGCGCCGACGGCGGCCATGGCCACAGCGTGGGCTTTGCCCATGTAGCCCCCGCCAATGATACCGATGCCGATCTCTGTCATCACCATCCAACGTTCCAAATTTGCAAGTGATTGCAAAAGAACATAACCTCCGCCTTGATTTCGGACAACGGCAAAAGAGTGGAACCAATTGTCATACACGCTTGACTCAAGCGGCAGCATCCTCGTCATAGGACGGGCAGGGATGGACCTCTATGCCGACCCGCCCGGCGACCGGATCGAGAATTCTACAGCCTTCATTGCGGCACTTGGTGGATCCTCGGCCAATATCGCAGTTGGCCTCCGCCGTCAGGGCGTTGATACGGCACTGGTCACTTGCGTCTCTGACGACGCTGTTGGGCGCTTCTGTTTAGGCCAACTTGACGCCTACGGTGTTGACAGGTGCTTTGTGCGCACAGTGGGGGGCGCCGCGCGCAACTCGCTTGCAGTCGTAGAGACGCGGGGTGATGACACGCAGTCGGTTATCTACCGCAACGGCGCGGCGGATCTCGAAATGACCGAGGCCGATGTCATACCCCTGCCTTACAGTGATTTCGCAGCTCTCGTGACCAGCGGCACGGTGCTGGCGAGCGAACCTTCACGTAGTGCCTGTTTCCGTGCCCTTGAATGCGCCCGGTGTGCTGGTCTGCCATGCATTTTTGACGTTGATTACCGCCCCTATTCCTGGGCCTCGGCCGAGGAGACATCGGACATCTACAGTCGCACTGCCGCCATGTGCGACGTCATTATCGGCAACGACGTGGAGTTTGGCTTCATGGCCGGGGATTATGATCAGGGTCTTGCCAAGGCCCGGTCTTTGGTGGCCAAAGGTGCGCGGATTGTTATTTACAAGATGGGCGAAAAGGGCGCGGTGACCATCACACCTGCGGGCGAGACACGGACGGGTATCTACCTGACCGGGGCGTTGAAACCCACGGGCGCAGGCGATGCATTCATGGCGGGGCTTCTTGCCGGACTTGTCGCAGGTTTGCCCTTGTCAGACGCTGTGGCCCGAGGATCCGCCACTGCTGCCATCGTCGTTTCTCGTGCCGGCTGCGCACAGGCCATGCCAACATCCGATGAACTGCTCCAGTTCATGGCGTCACACGCCATGATCGCAACCTGACAGGTAAGCCATGCACATCCCCCCCCATGACAACCAGAACCGTCCAATCGTGGACGTGAATGATGCCCGTGTCCCGCTCACCTATTTTAACATCGTGAAGCTGAGAGCGGGAGAGACATTTGACTATCGTATTCCAGGCTACGAGACCTGTGTGGTTCCGGCGACGGGCACTGTAACGATTGAAACGGGCCGCGACGTCTTCGCGGAGATCGGCAACCGTGGCAAGGATGTCTGGGACGGTGAACCGGAGGGCGTTTATGTGCCGACCGATGCCGGTTGCCAGATCACCGCGCTGACCGACACGGAAACCTTCATTGCCGGCGCGAAATTCGCAGAGACACTGAAACCCTTTGCGGTACGCCAAAACGAATTGGACCTGGTTCAATATGGGTCTGACGACACAAAAACGCATCGAAAAATCAAACACATACTCGGTAGACACCACCATGGCAGCGTCGGGCGGCTGCTTGTTTCAGAGCTGTTCACAGTGGGTGCCGGGGGCTGGTCCGGTTTCCCGAGCCACAAACACGACACTGATCGTTTGCCGGACGAAACCCGGCATGACGAGTGCTATAACTTTCGCTTCAGGCCGAACTACGGGTCCGGCATGCAAATGCTCCAGCGGAAGGACAACGACCCTGGCGACGCCTATCACATCGTCAATGGTTCAACCGTGCTGGTCGACAAGGGCTACCACCCCTGCTGTGCTCTGCCAGGCTATGAAATGTACTATTTTACCATTCTCGGCGGGCTCTCACAGCGATCACTGAAGCAGTATTTCCAGCCAACCCATGCCGAGCAGCTGCATAAGATACCCGGCATCATGGACATGGTAGCCAGGTTCAAATGACGATTGCCACCCTGTCGCAGGTGCTGGAACCAGCGAACGTTGGGGGATATTCCGTGCCAGGGCTTGTTTGCCTCGGTTGGGAGGATACCCGTGCCTACGTTGCCGCGGCAGAGGCCGAAAGTGCACCTGTGATCCTGCAGGCCGGTAAATTATGTCGGGCGCATACACCTCTCTCCGTTCTTGCGGCGATGTTCCGCACACTTGCGGAAGGCACGGATGTGCAAGTTGTGGCACATCTCGATCATGGGCATTCGCTTGATGAATGTAGGCAGGCACTCGACTGTGGGTTCACCTCGGTCATGTATGACGGTTCACGCCTGCCCCTACTCGAAAACATCGTCAAGACTGCCGAGGTGGCCAACCTTGCAAAGGGGGTTGGGGCATCCTGTGAGGGAGAGATTGGTTCCGTGGGCTATCCCCAAGGTGCGGCCTCTGCGACAACAGTTCCGGAGGAAGCCGCGCAATTCGCGCAAGAGACCGGGGTTGACGCTATGGCCGTATCCGTTGGCAATATCCACTTGCAAATCCGCCCCGGTACCCCGCTTGACCTTGCCCGGATCCGCGCCATTGAGGCACTGACGGAGGTTCCGCTTGTGGTCCACGGCGGATCCGGCCTTACCGTAAGCGACAGGCAAAACCTGTCCATGACGACCCGCGTCGCCAAAATTAACATTGGTACAGAATTGCGAATGGCATTCGGTCAGGCCTTACGGAACGCCATTGCTGCTGACCCGTCCCGGTTTGATCGCATTGAAATCTTGCAGGCTGTGCAAGAACCGCTCACAGCTGCGGCACGACAGGTGTTCCGCCAGTTAGGAGCGAGCGGAAGGGCATGATTGACCGGGATGCCATGCTTTGCCAAGTGTATGGGATGGCCACCATGAGTGATCGTGCCCTGGATCAAACCACGCAAATGGCACGTTGAACTAGATGTCAGTGTCGCACTGGCTGGTGCGAAAGAAGACACGCTCACGTCATTGTAAGTGCCTGAACAGTAGCACAGTTCGGGTCCGTCAACAACTCCAGGCAGGAACATTGCACTTATAGAGTGTTTATTGGGCCCATCGGCTCCCGGAGCAAGAGGTCGCCGGGTTTTCGGTGGCAGGTTTGGATGTCGGGAAAGAGGCGTCTGGCCTGTCCATCAGGTAAATCTTCTGACCCTCAGGCTGGCTCCATGCGCCAATCTGTGGCATGAAGCCAGACCGGGTAGAGACAGAGTTGGAAACCATGAAAAATGCGTTCGGGCCCGCGCTTGCACCTTTTGACTGGGCCGAGCCGTTACATCTGTCAGATCAACTGACCGAAGATGAGCGCATGATCGCCGGAAGTGCCCGGGCCTATGCTGCGGACAAACTACTGCCGCGGGTAACGGATGCGTATCTGGAAGAGCATGTGACGCCAGAGATTTTCATTGAGATGGGAAAGATGGGCCTGCTTGGCGTGACCATCCCCGAGGAATATGGCGGGCTTGGCGCAGGTTATGTGGCCTATGGCCTGGCCGCGCGCGAGGTAGAGCGGATAGATTCTGGCTATCGCTCAATGATGTCGGTGCAATCCAGCCTGGTGATGTATCCAATCCATGCCTACGGCTCTGAGGGGCAGAAGCAAACATATCTGCCGGGCCTCGCTGCAGGCACGCTTATCGGCTGTTTCGGCTTGACGGAATCCGATGCGGGTTCTGATCCCGTGGGCATGAAGACCGTGGCAAAACAAATTGATGGCGGTTATGCTTTAAGTGGCGTGAAGACGTGGATATCAAACTCTCCTATCGCTGATGTCTTTATCGTGTGGGCGAAGTCCGAGGGCCATAGCGATGAGATCCGCGGCTTTATCCTGGAGAAGGGCATGAAGGGCCTGTCTGCACCGAAAATCAGCGGTAAGCTTTCCTTGCGCACCTCGGTCACCGGTGAAATCGTGATGGACGGCGTTGAGGTGGGCAAAGACGCGCTTTTGCCCGGGGCGGCGGGGCTAAAGGGGCCCTTCGGCTGCCTGAACCGGGCGCGCTACGGCATTGCCTGGGGGGTGATGGGTGCTGCCGAAGACTGTTGGCATCGAGCGCGACAATACGGGCTTGACCGGGTGCAGTTTGGGCGGCCGCTCGCGCAGACACAGCTCTTCCAGAAAAAACTCGCTGATATGCAGACCGAGATCGCGCTTGGCCTGCAATCAAGCCTGCGCACGGGCCGGATGCTGGAGCATGGCACCTGTGCGCCCGAGGTGATCTCTATGATAAAGCGCAACAATTGCGGCAAGGCACTGGATATCGCACGCACAGCCCGCGACATGCACGGCGGCAACGGGATCATGGCGGAATACCATGTAATGCGCCACGCCCAGAACCTTGAGACTGTGAACACCTATGAAGGTACCCACGACATCCACGCCCTGATCCTGGGGCGCGCACAAACCGGGATGCAAGCCTTCCTCTGAAGGGGGTAACGATTGGCTTGGTTCCAATCGCCGGTTAGCCTGATTCTGTCGGAACGGCTTAGCGCAAGCTTTTGATCCCGATAATGTGTTTCCCGTCCCGGTGCGATTGCATGGCGTCGACGGGTGCCTGGTGCTAATGTGCTGTCCTGGTGACACGACGAAACCAAGAAGAGATGACCTCGATGACTGGTTTTTGCACATTCTTGGCCTGCGCGACCCTGGCACTCCTGCTGCCGTCAAAACTGGTGGCCGGAACCACCGACGATGCCCTGCTCCAAATGGGGTGGGACGAAATCGTTGAATTGGCCCGTGGGGGGGAGGTCAATTGGTTCATGTGGGGGGGCTCGGACGAGATCAACCAGTATGTCTCGGACTATATCGGTGGCCTCCTGCGGGACCGCTATGACATCGTGCTGAACCGGGTGGGCGTCAGCGATACGGTCGAGGTAGTGAACCTGGTTCTGGGCGAACGCGAAGCGGGCAATCTGGACGATGGTGCGGTAGACCTCATGTGGATCAATGGCGAGAACTTTCGCACCATGTTGCAAGGTGATCTGGTGTTTTGCGGCTATCCGGATCTTCTGCCCAATAATGTGCTGGTGGATTGGGATAACCCCGCCATCGCCAATGACTTCGGCGTCCCGGTAAACGGCTGCGAGGTGCCATGGTCCACAGCACAATTCGCCTTTGCCCATAACACTGCACTGGTGGCACAGCCACCCCGCAGCATCCCGGAACTTCTGGTGTGGATTAGGGAGAACCCAGGCCTTTTCACCTATCCCGCACCGCCTGACTTCAATGGCTCGGTCTTTGTTCGCCACGTCTTCTATCACGCTGCGGGTGGGGTAGAGACGCTGCCTGACGCGTTCGACCAGACCCGGTTTGATGATGTCGCCGCCCGGACCTGGCGCATTCTGAACGGGATTGAGCCCTCTCTGTGGCGAGAGGGCCAGACGTATCCCGCCACCATCGCCGCACTCGACCAGCTTTATGCCAATCAGGAGGTCGCGATCACCTTTAATTATGAGCCCGCGACAATTGGCATCGGCATCGAAAACGGCAGCCTGCCGCCTACCACGCAGGGCTATGCGATGACGGACGGAACAATCGGCAACACCAATTACACACTGATCCCTTTCAACTCTCCCAACAAGGCCGCCGCCATGGTGTTGCAAAACCTGCTTCTGTCGCCGGAGGCGCAGATTGAAAAGGCGCAGCCCGGAGTTTGGGGTGCGCAGCCCGGGATTGATATGACCCAGGTTAAAGGCCCGCTGCGCGCCGCGTTCGACGCCACCGAACGCCATCCAAATGTGGTTCCTGTGGAGGATCTGGCAGAAACCGTCCTGCCCGAGTTGCAAGCAGCCTGGATCACGGCCATTGAACAGGGCTGGATTGCGCATGTCGGCAACAACTGACCACCCGGTTCAACAGGGGATGAACTAACCCGCCCGTGTACCGGCATCTGAAGATCACCCTGATGCTTTTGCCAGCCCTGGCGGTGCTCGGCGGGCTGTTCTTGGGCGGGCTGTTCCTGGGCCTGATGCGCAGCTTCAACTACATGCCGGTGATCGGGCTGACCAGGCCAAGCATGGACGCTTACCTCGCCATCTTTTCGGATCGGGAATTTTACCGCTCATTCCTGCTCAGCATCCATATCTCCTTTACCTCGACGCTGATTTCCTGCGTTTTGGCGGTGGGTGCTGCACTGTTGCTACGCAGGCTACATCTGGGCCGAACAGTTATCACCTTTCTGTTCCAGCTGAACCTGACCGTGCCGCATCTGGTGGGTGCCATCGGCATTCTGTATTTGTTTTCGCAATCCGGCGTCTTCGCGCGTCTGGCCGCGGAGATGGACCTGATCTCTCGCCCTGCGGAGTTCCCGGCCCTTGTCTTCGACCCCTATGCCATCGGCATCATCCTGCAATATGTCTGGAAAGAGGTGCCCTTTATCGGGGTCATCGTGCTTGCCAATATGCAAACCATGGGCCATGATTATGAGGCCGTGGCCCGCAGCCTGGGTGCCACCCGCTGGCAGGGCTTTCGTTATGTTCTGTTGCCGCTGATCTGGCCTGGTCTGCTTTCGGCCAGCGTGATCGTTTTTGCCTTTGCCTTCGGAGCCTATGAGATTCCGGCCCTTCTGGGTGCGCATTACCCCGCCGCCCTGCCGGTGCTGGCCCATCGCAAATATACCGATGTCGATCTTGCAGCGCGACCTGAAGCAATGGCACTGGCCATCGTCATCGCGGTGCTGAGTGCTGTGATGCTGGCGATCTACATCCGCATCTCCCGCCGCCGGAACGGGTGCTAGGATGATCGGGGGGGATGGCATATGGGCGCGGTGGTTTCGGACCCTGACATGCCTGTTCCTGCTTGTCTGGCTAAGTTTGCCCATGGTCCCGCTGGCAATCTGGTCCTTTGCGCACGGCTGGTTCTTTCCCGATATTCTGCCGCAGGAATGGACGCTGGAGGCATGGCGGCACGCCTTGTCCGATAAATCCGGCGTGCTGGATGCGCTTTGGCTGACGGTCGGGATTGCATTGGCAGCGACGGCACTTTCAATCCTGATCGGTGTTCCTGCTGGACGGGCCCTAGGAATGCACAGGTTTCGCGGCAAGGCTGTGGTCGAGATAATGATCATGGCCCCCATTATCGTGCCGGGCATCGCGGTGGTGCTCGGTCTGCATTCCGTTTTCATCTGGATGGGGCTCACCAATACCGTTTCGGGGGTGATCCTGGTGCATCTGATCCCCACTCTGCCCTATGTGATCCTGGTCATGGCTGGCGTTTTCGCCAATCACGACCCCGCGTTTGAGGCACAGGCGCGCAGCCTTGGGGCCTCTGCTTTCCAGACGTTTCGATGTGTCACCCTGCC
Organism: Paracoccaceae bacterium; assembly: GCA_014323785.1. Classification (GTDB taxonomy): domain Bacteria; phylum Pseudomonadota; class Alphaproteobacteria; order Rhodobacterales; family Rhodobacteraceae; genus Rhodophyticola. The sequence goes on from JACONJ010000027.1 coordinate 51,293, forward strand.
CGCTATTCTGCCCGGGATCATCGTGGGCGCACTCTTCGCGTTTCTGGTATCCTGGAGCCAGTATATCCTGACGCTCATCATTGGTGGCGGCCGGGTTGCGACCCTGCCGCTTGTGCTGTTCAATTTCGCCACTTCGGGGCGCAATGATCTGACCGGGGCGATCGGGATGCTCTACATCTTGCCGGGCCTGCTGATCCTGCTCATCACGGCGCGCCAGCTGTCCGGGTGCGCGGGTGCTGTCGGGGGGTTGGGCCGGGTATGACCCGCGTTGTTCTGGACCAGCTTTGCAAAACCTATTCCGGAGCGCATGGCGCGGCAGTCAGCCAGCTTGATCTGACCCTGGACAGCGGCACCATGACCGCGCTTCTTGGACCTTCGGGCTGTGGCAAGACCACGACGATGAAGATGATCGCCGGTCTTCTTGACCCCACTGGTGGTGACATCCGATTTGATGACCGCTCCATCCTGCGCGATGCGCCCGAGGCCCGGGGCGCGGTCATGGTGTTCCAGGACCATCTGTTGTTCCCCTATCTGACCGTTGCCGGGAATGTCGGCTTTGGTCTGAAGATGCGAAGCGTCGCACCCGATGAGATTGCGCACCGCGTGGGCGAGATGCTGGAGAAGGTGCAGCTTCCCGGTCTGGGCCAGCGCATGCCGGGCGCACTGTCGGGCGGACAGCAGCGGCGCGTGGCCCTGGCACGGGCCTTGATCATCAAACCGGACGTTCTGCTTCTGGATGAGCCGCTGTCGAACCTGGACGCACATCTGCGGATGGATATGCGGGATTTGATCCGCAGTTTGCAGGCAGAAACGGGGATCACCACCCTGGTTGTGACCCATGACCAGGAAGACGCCGTAGTGCTGGCCGACCGTGTCGCGCTGATGCTGGATGGACAGTTGCGCCAGGTTGGCCCGCCCAGGATGTTCTTTCGCCGCCCCGTTGATGAGGCGACGGCGCGGTTCTTCGGCGGTCGAAATTTTATCCCCGGCACATGCCGGTGCGGCGTGTTCGACTGTGCCCTAGGGCCGTTGCAATTGCCCCAGGGAGCCAGAACTGGCCCGGGGCGGGTGACCTTCCGCCCCGAAGCCCTGCGGCTTGCGGCATCAGGGAATGGACGCAACACGGTCCGCGCCACTGTGACCGAGATCACCTATCTTGGTACCCAGACCCGGCTTCGGCTGATGTCCAATGGCACCGAGGTTGAGGCACTGGTGCCCCCAACCGATGCCGACGGGCTGAAGCACGGGGCCCAAACACTGATTCATCTTCCGGTCCCGGCACTTTGGGTAATCGACTGATGCGCACGTTGCTCCGGCCTAAGGTGGGCCTGGCCATGCGCCTTGTCAGCCCACTGCCCGCGCGACTTCCCTCATCGTGACAATCACCGGTTTGTTCAGGCCGTGCAGCTCCTGCAATCCCCCCCGATGCCCCGGACAGAACGCCGCAGAGTCATGGCCGTCTTCATCGTGGTTATCCCAAGCCAGCCATGTTCTGTCAAGCCGGAAGAGCCGCGGCTTTTTCGCAGCATCTGGAATGGCTTTACTGCCAGCTATGTGACACCTCCGTTACCCGGCTTCAAAGCATCAAGGATTTGCGTCCGTACCTCGTTTGGATCGCCGCGTGTTATCGTTGCGGTGATGAACACGGCTTTGCCGCCAGAGCTTTGGGCCCATTGTTCCCCGACCATGGTCTTTTCGTGTGTATCCTTTGTGCTTTGCGCACCAGCGTGTTGCCTGCCCTTATACTCGACAACCAGCACCCGCCCGTCTTGCAGTTTAGCCACGAAATCGGGGTAGAATTTATCCGTGGGGGTTGGAAGCCAAAATGAATTGCGGTGGCGGGCAACATTGCGGACCCAGTAGTCCAGGTTCGGCAAACCATCGATCACAAACGCGCATTGCGCTTCTTCTCCGTCCTCGGTTCCATCGAAGAACGGAACCTCGGTGCGACCCATGAAGTGGTTCCGGAAAGCAAATCCGGTTTTCCGGCATTTCGGCACATCTGCATACATTCCATCGAAGAATGTGAACCCTTCCTTAAACGATACCTCAACACGTGCATCCGGCCCGAATACGCTGTGCTGAAAGACCTTATCCCGTTCAACCTGCCGAAAGCCCCGGATCTTTTCGGACATCTTGCGGGCAAGGATGAACTTGCATCGCATCAGCCGGGATAAGGGCAATCCGCGATCCCGGTTCAGATACGTGACAGCATCGCCCAGCCATGCCAGCCGGTCGGCCTGACTGATGTCAGGATCGCGAAGCTGCCGGTCCAGCCATGCCACCAAGCGTGCATGCGTCCGGTCATCAACATCAACGTCTATCGTGAGATGTTCGGATGTCGTGGCGGATGCAATCACAAGCCGGTTGCCATCAAGGTCAATCTCAAACCCGTTCGTTGTCTCGGTAACATCAAACTCGGATGGGGTAAGGCCGGCGGGATAATCGGTCAGTGACCAGTCATGATATTCCATAAGGATGTCGGTATCGGCGTGCAGCAGCACACCCTGCACATGCGCCATAAGGCGGGGGACCACAAAGGTCTCACCGCACTGTGCAGGGGCAAGCGCATCGGCGTATTTGTGTTTGAATGCCTCCAGTTTCTTTTGCAACATGCCGTGCAGGTATTCGGGTGCTGCCGCAAGGAACCGTTCTTCTTCCCCAGGTTTCATGATGCCGGTGAATTCAACGCATGTTCGGCCGTCCTCACCGGTCGTGACCTTAACCTTGCCCGGCAAAACTGTTCCGATCCCGCGAATCTCATCCTCGCTGGCGTCGATCCAAATGGTCAGGGTTGGCTGCCTGTGCGCCGGTTGCCCAAACAGGCCATCCGCACGCCCTGGCTGTTCCGCTTCGATATTGGCTTCGGCTTCGCGTTCTTCAAATCCCATGTTGACCAGTTTGTCGCGCAGGGACTGTGCCGCCTCGGCGAACCGCTTTGACACCAGCCTGGCGTAGGATTTGTTCAGTGCCGCGGCCGTCCGCCGGGTTGCATAGGGCATACGCAGCACCCGCCCCAGCAACTGTTCCGCATCCGTTGCACTGCGGATATTGGCGACAGAACAGAACACATAGGCGAATGAGCAATCCCAGCCCTCCTTCAATGCCTCGATGGTAATCACATATTCAATGGGGCAGTCAGGATCAAACAGGTTGATTCCGTCCAATTCACGCTGTGTGCCTGTCGCCACGGCGATCTTGTCAGGATCAATATCTTCATTTCGGATCAGATGGTTACGCAGCACGTCAACGGTGACCTCTTCACTCTTCTTTTGCGCCTGGAACAGCACAATGGGCCGAATGTAGCCCGCCGTGTCCTGATTCGCGTGGTCTTGCAACTCGGCCCGCTTGTGGATGGCCGAGGTCACGGCCCCCTGCCAGGTGTCAGCTTCATCCAGCACCACGGGCATTTTGATCATCTCTTCATCCTTTAATTCCCGGGCGGATACGGAATGCAGGATGTTGTTGAACCCTTTGGGCGTTGCGGTGAATTCAATCAGGGCGGTTGGGTTGATCCGCTTGTAAACCTCATGGCTCAACTCGGACACGGCCTTGTGCGCCTCATCCATGATGACCAGGGGCCGATGCAGATGCATCAGGTTGGCGAAGCTGAACCGGAGTGCGCCCTGATCCCGTTCCAGCCCCGGGAGGCCTGCCGGAACGGATGAAAAGTGCGGTTCCAGCTTCTCGTGGTGGCGATAGACGCGGTATGTGTCGGTTTTGCTTTGGCGCAGGGTCTGGATCGTGCCGGTGACAATGCACAGGTTTGTGCGCAGGTCATGCGGCGTGATTTGCGCAAAATCCGTGATATCAAACACCCGCACGCGGCCCTCGAACGCCGCATCCAGCACCCGCCGGTAGGGATGGCGCGGGTTTTTCAGGGCTTCGGCGGTTTGCAGGCGGATTGTGTTCGTCGGCACCAGCCACAGAACCAGGGGAAAATCCTGTTCTATCCAGGCATCCCGTGCCACTGTGATCGCATGGGCTGCAAGGATGGTCTTGCCCCCGCCCGTGGGCAGGCGCAGGCAAACATGCGGCACATCGGGCAGTGCCGCAAGGGGCCTGTAGCCTGCTGCATAGCCACGCAGGCGGGTGGCAAGTTCCGCCTCGGCCGTGATCGCCTCATAGGCGGCTTTGGGGCCTTTAAGGCGCGCCTCCTCCAGAAATCTGCGCAGCGTGGCCAGTGCGGCTTTTTGATACTCTTTCAGGTTCATCTGTGCGCCCTTACGTCATAGGGGGTTTGCCTGAAGGTGATCCGCCCGACCTGTAGCGTTGCCCCGGCCAGTGCGCTGCGCGCGCCATAGATGGTCAGGGGGCCGTTGAAATCACCCTGCGCGGCGCGGATGGTGGCCAGGGTTCTGCGGGTCAGGGTATTGCCGCCCGCGCTTGACCTGTCGCCCAGAACACCGTTATACAGCAGGGCATAGCCGCGCCCCTTATGCACGCCAAGGAAGGGTGAGGGGTGGCGCGGTGCGGTCCAGGGCGTGCAGGTTTCGGCAAACCAGATATGGGCGGCCAGGACGGGAAAGCGGATATCGGGGCGGATGGCCCCGGTTTCATCAAAGACTGGCGGGCCCAGGCGATAGAAGCGGAAGCCGCCGCCGCCCTGCCATGCGTGCGTCTTTGATATGCCGCCCTGTTCGCCATCCGCCACCTTGCGCAGACGCGGGGCACAATGGGTTACGGCGTGCTCGCCCATCTCGATTCCGATCCAGCGTCGCCCCATTTTCTGGGCCACCGCAGCTGTTGTGCCCGAGCCAAGAAAACTGTCCATCACCAAATCTCCGGGTTCCGTTGCCATTGCAATTACACGACGAACCAGATGTTCTGGCTTCTTACCATTCTTGAACTCCACCTGACCTTCAGCTTCCAACCCCGTAGTTTTTATATCAAGCCAGAGGTCGCCAGGATGCATTGACAAATTATCTTCTGCAAAAATTAACTGAATACGAGGTTTCTTCGATGCTCTTGAGTAGTTTCCGCGTATCAAATATGCTGTCTTTCTGCTGCGACTTCTCACTGCAAAAATATCGGGAGATGCTCCGGGGTATTTTTCTTCTGCCAAGTTAAGAATAGAGGCGGATGCCGCACTACGGCAAATCCGGTAGGCATTCTCAAAAAGCCATGTATCTTTCACCTTGCCTGACAAGCCCATGGCTTTGGTTTTCTCTGCAACAGAGCCAATTTTGATTTTCGAAGAAATTTCATCCAGTTCAGATATATGGGTATCCTCTATGTCTTCCGAATCAAGAATTTGCATCGATTCTGGATTTATCGCTGCGGGTTAAGCCATCAAGGAAGATGTTATATTCCCGATCCCAGCCAGACTTGGGAACGGGGTCCAGGTGAAGGTTCCGGATTCCGTCCATTTTGGAAACCAGGATAAACTCCTTGAGTTTTGGGATTCGGCCTGACCGCTTTACGGACCCCATTTTCAAGCCGCTTGCTTCGCTCATTTTGACGACAATTGGCTTTAGGGTGTGTTCACCAAAAATCTCACACAGCACGACATGCAAACGTGCGAATTGTCTATCGTCAATCTGAACGGCTATATAGCCATCGGTGGCCAAAAGCTCTCTCATCAACGCAAGCCGGGGCCACATCATCGCCAGCCATAGCGAATGTTCAAGGTTATCGTCGTAGTGTTCAAATGCCTGGCCGGTATTATAGGGCGGGTCGATGTAGATGCATTTCACCTGCCCTGCGAAATAGGGCAGCAGGGCCTTCAATGCCTCCAGATTATCGCCCTGGACCAGCATATTCCCCGCGCCCCGGTCGCCATAGCCCAGGGCGGGCACCTCCTCCAGCAGGCGATAAGGCACCCGCTCGGCGGCGCGTATATCCCCCTCTCGCGTCAACCATCGCAGCGTGGGCATCTGCCCTTACCTCCCCTTTAGTTTCGGGTGTGTTTAGATTTTTTCGGGGTTATACCGCGATTTGCATGACCCTGTGCCTGACGGGTCAACGCCGAGAGCAAAATTTAAGAGTTCGCTCGGCAAAATTAGCCAGTTCTCCATCGTTGATTTCTACGTCGTTAGCGTGGTGAAACTTGTTTGCGTATTCGCGCAAGGCATCTAATTCACCAATGTCACACTTCGACAATATCTGATCCTGCTTATTGGTCCGCTTGCGACACTCTTTGATGAAGGAACCGAGAATTTCTCCTGGCGGAAAATGTTCGGGATAGGCAACGCGCAGAAATCCTTCCAGAATTGGCCGAAGTGCCACCGCAACCTCACGTTCTTTAGTGGGGTCAGAAGCCTGCAAGTAGGCCCTGACGAGCTCATGGTTCTTTTCATGCTGCGTGATACTGTCATTCTGAACATCCCAAATAGCAATTTCCGAACCATTGCCGGCCCGATTAATCCGCAGCGCAGTCGAGTCATCACCTTTGGGCCGCTCCTTCCAAAGATCGCACAGGAATGGCTTGGAATGTGACAATACAATAACCTGCCGAACCTTCTGGGCCAGTTTCACGATTTCCGTTCGGGTATTAGAGGTGCGGTGGTCGTCCAGGCTGGTCATAGGGTCGTCAATGACGATGATCTTGCTCGCCAGTTTGGGGTTTTTTCCAGTGATGCAAAGAAGAAGGCCAAGGCAAGGGTGTTCCTGTCGCCTGCGCTCAACGTATTGCGGAAAGATGGGCCTTCTTTTGCCGTAACGTTGACCTGTTCCTGATTAATGACAACGCAGTATGACGCAGACGAGCCGGACTTGTTATTGACGTGCGTGACATTCCCCAAACGAAATGATGCACCGAAGCGTTCAAGGTATTTGTTGAGGGCGTCTTTGTAGGCAGGGAATGTGTGTTTCCGATACTGGTCGAGTGCCTTACGGGCCTGATCGCGAAGACTTTCTGTTTTCTTCTTTGCTATCTTCTCAGTCGTATAGGCTTTGCAATGCCGCATAACGTCAGGATCGAAGCGGACCTTCAGAGCCTTCAATTTACCAATCTCATCCGTAAGGGATGCAATATCTTCAGTTTGTGCGTTTTCTTTCAGAACATCAATCTGGTCATTGGTGGCACAAAGCTTTGTAGAGAGTTCTGCGACTTCGGCACTGCGTTTATGATAATTCCCTACCGCCTCACAAACCGCAGGCGACAGCACCATGGGTTCCAAAGGCGCGGCACCCTTCGCGCGAATCTGTTCCAGCACCCCCTCACGGGCAGCGTTCCACTGATGGGCGATAACGGCGGTATCGAGTTCAAATTCCGGCAGTGCAATGAAGGTCTTCCAGAATTCGCGTGCCTGAACGGCGATCCGAATATCGCGCTCAAACGCGGATTGAATGCCTTCGGCATGCGCATTGCGGATATCGTTTACAATCTGCAGAATTTTATTTTTCAGGTCTTTATATGCTTGACTGAAATAAGCACGATAATGTACGATAAGGTCTGATCCGCCAATATCCTGAGCACAGAAAGGACAAGTATTCCCATCATGCCCTTGGGATTCCGGTTCAATGTGTGCCATCCCGTCCGAAACCCAAGCCTCGCCGTTAGGGCCAAGCCCTGCGATGTGAGCACGAACCCGGTCGGCAGCGGCTGCGTCAAGCCCCGCAAGATCGCGCTTCAGCACGGCGTCAATCGCATCAAGGTCAAAGTCTGGCAGTTTGAATGCCTGAAACCCGGAGTGCTGGCGAAGCTTGTCGGCGTCATGTGCAGCGGCCCGTCGGCGTTCGGCATCCTGAATCTTCCCGTCGATGTCCGGGTCTTGCTCAAGATCACAGAAAGCGTCGATACCGAATGGCCCTCTGACAGTCTGGGGTATTTCCTTTTCAAGGTGTCGGATCTTGGCATTGTGTTCTTCGATGCGGGCGACATGCTTTTGAACCTTGTTATTTAAATTCACGCCCTTTGCGCCCAAAATAAGTTCATGCAGGTTCTGGCGATGCGCTGGCTGTAGCTCAATGCCGGAGCAGACATTGGCAGCGACAAAGGAATCATCAAAGATTTTGACCTGCGTCAACGGTTGCTTCCACTCGCCCTCTTGGAAGACGCATTCCCCATCCGAGTGACTGATCACGACGTGGGGCGGATGTTGCGCACCAAGCCGGTGCCGATCCGTCACCCAACTGGGCTCATTTGTTGCCAGAGAGCGTAGGATGGCGGCGAGAGTCGTTTTCCCGCAACCGTTCCCCCATAAACGAGAGAGAATGATTTCAGAGAATTTTCCTGCTGAGGTGCCACATTATCAAACGGGCCGATATTTCTAAGAAACTTAAAACGTTCAATCATCTGCTTCTCAATCTGCTATGATTCTCTGGGCTTCGCCAGTCAGTGGGACGAAGAATACCCTATCGTCAATTTTGCAGAATTGCAAGAAGGTGCCGCTGTTTCTTGGTCTGCACATCAGATAAACGACTACACCTTTGAGTACGTCCACCTTTTCATGGGCCGCGATCATCATGGTGCCATGGCACCTTTTGGTGTGGTGGCCGCAACACGGATGTACCATCGGCCACAGTCTGCACGGGGGGCAAAGCAGGGGTTAGAGAGCGCGGGTCACGTGCACAGACCATTTCGTTGCGTAGAATCTCGCTATAAGAAGGCCCATGACAAATCGCACACGGGGCCGCATGAACGTTTTGCGGGGCACGCTGTCATGGGGGTGGAGGCTCCCCGCCTTTCGTGCCATGCTGCTTCCACCGATTGAAAGGAGCAGCCGATGGCCCGCCGCTATGCATCCAAACTCACTTGGGATGAT
>JACONJ010000027.1:65000-126007 GCA_014323785.1 Paracoccaceae bacterium
AGCCGATAGGTGTAGGCACAGCGAAAGCGAGTCTTAATAGGGCGCATGAGTTCGTGGGATCAGACCCGAAACCGAGTGATCTAGGCATGACCAGGCTGAAGGTAAGGTAACACTTACTGGAGGGCCGAACCCACACCTGTTGAAAAAGGTCGGGATGAGTTTTGCCTAGGGGTGAAAGGCCAATCAAACTCGGAGATAGCTGGTTCTCCGCGAAATCTATTTAGGTAGAGCGTCACGTTTTACCTTGGGGGGTAGAGCACTGGATGGGTAATGGGGCCCCACAGGCTTACTGATCCTAACCAAACTCCGAATACCCAAGAGTACAATCGTGGCAGACACACGGCGGATGCTAACGTCCGTCGTGGAGAGGGAAACAACCCTGACCTCCAGCTAAGGCCCCTAATTCATGGCTAAGTGGGAAAGCAGGTGGGACGACCAAAACAACCAGGAGGTTGGCTTAGAAGCAGCCATCCTTTAAAGATAGCGTAACAGCTCACTGGTCTAAATAAGTTGTCCTGCGGCGAAGATGTATCGGGGCTCAAGCCATGAGCCGAAGCTGAGGATGCCGCACAGGCATGGTAGCGGAGCGTAGTGTGACATAGGTCCACATCTTTTTATCGCCTTCGGGTGATAAAGGATGCGGGCCTTTCTGTGAAGCCGGGGCGTAAGCCATCCGGTGGAGAGATCACTAGCGAGAATGATGACATGAGTAGCGACAAACAGGGTGAGAGACCCTGTCGCCGGAAGTCCAAGGGTTCCTGCTTAAAGCTAATCTGAGCAGGGTAAGCCGACCCCTAAGGCGAGGCCGAAAGGCGTAGTCGATGGGAACCAGGTTAATATTCCTGGGCCATGTGGTGGTGACGGATCGCAGGTGCAGTTCAGCCTTATCGGATTGGCTGGGCTGCTGAGCGGTTCCCGGAAATAGCCCCACTATCAGATCGTACCCTAAACCGACACAGGTGGACTGGTAGAGAATACCAAGGCGCTTGAGAGAACGATGTTGAAGGAACTCGGCAAAATACCTCTGTAAGTTCGCGAGAAGGAGGCCCAGTTTCTAGGCAACTAGTGGCTGGGGGCACAAACCAGGGGGTGGCGACTGTTTACTAAAAACACAGGGCTCTGCGAAGTCATAAGACGACGTATAGGGTCTGACGCCTGCCCGGTGCCGGAAGGTTAAAAGGAGTGGTGCAAGCCCCGAATTGAAGCCCCGGTAAACGGCGGCCGTAACTATAACGGTCCTAAGGTAGCGAAATTCCTTGTCGGGTAAGTTCCGACCTGCACGAATGGCGTAACGACTTCCCCGCTGTCTCCAACATCGACTCAGCGAAATTGAATTGCCTGTCAAGATGCAGGCTTCCCGCGGTTAGACGGAAAGACCCCGTGCACCTTTACTACAGCTTCACACTGGCATCAGGCCATGCATGTGCAGGATAGGTGGTAGGCTTTGAAACAGGAACGCTAGTTCTTGTGGAGTCGCCCTTGAGATACCACCCTTGCATTGCTTGATGTCTAACCGCGGTCCGTTATCCGGATCCGGAACCCTGTGTGGCGGGTAGTTTGACTGGGGCGGTCGCCTCCTAAAGCGTAACGGAGGCGCGCGAAGGTTGGCTCAGAGCGGTCGGAAATCGCTCGTTGAGTGCAATGGCAAAAGCCAGCCTGACTGCGAGACTGACAAGTCGAGCAGAGTCGAAAGACGGCCATAGTGATCCGGTGGTTCCGAGTGGAAGGGCCATCGCTCAACGGATAAAAGGTACGCCGGGGATAACAGGCTGATGGTGCCCAAGAGTCCATATCGACGGCACCGTTTGGCACCTCGATGTCGGCTCATCTCATCCTGGGGCTGGAGCAGGTCCCAAGGGTACGGCTGTTCGCCGTTTAAAGAGGTACGTGAGCTGGGTTTAGAACGTCGTGAGACAGTTCGGTCCCTATCTGCCGTGGGTGCAGGATACTTGAGAGGAGTTGCCCCTAGTACGAGAGGACCGGGGTGAACGATCCACTGGTGGACCTGTTGTGGTGCCAACCGCAGTGCAGGGTAGCTATGATCGGAAAGGATAACCGCTGAAGGCATCTAAGCGGGAAGCCCACCTCAAAACAAGGTATCCCTGAGGACCGAGGTAGACGACCTCGTCGATAGGCCGGAGATGTAAGCGCAGCAATGCGTTCAGTTGACCGGTACTAATTGTCCGACAGGCTTGATTTGATCCAGTAGAAGCTAGGCTGATAGACTCTAAGCTGGCTTTTCTGGTCAAAGCATATACCCAAACAAGTGTGCTTGGCTTGCAATGTGTCTTTTCTGGTTTGGTGGTCATAGCGCGAGCAAAACACCCGGCTCCATTCCGAACCCGGCCGTTAAGTGCCGTTGCGCCGATGGTACTGCATCTTAAGATGTGGGAGAGTAGGTAACCGCCAAACTTGGAAAGACACATCCCCCCGTATCTCTCTGACGATGCCCCAAATCTTTAAATTTTGGCGATTCTTTGGGGATTCATCGTGTAAGGCCAGGGGGCTAAGATAAGCCAAATTATTGAAGACATGGCAGATACAAGTTTAGAGGTTCAGCATCTCCATCACGCCGGAATTGTAGGTGATGGTGATCTTATTGCAAGTTCGGTGTTCACCGTTGCATGACGCCCAGCCCTAACCATTCGGCTATTGGGATGACTCTATAAGGGCATATTTTTCCCGTTGTGCCACTGTCACCCGAATCATCAGATGTTTCGACAAATTTATAGTGTGGACGCCGATAGCGTCTTAAACCCCTCCACCACAATGAAGCCGGTGTCAGTGGCGGCATGACGTCAACTCCAAATCTCCACTGAAAAAGAAATAGTAATCATGTCTTTAATAGTAATCATGTCTTTCCGGATTGTTTCAAACTCAGCCACGTGAGGTTTTCAGCGTTCCCCCGCATTGACGTGACCATGGATAGTTGCCGTAGGATAGGCACCAATCGGCGGATTAGCTTGGTCTCTCCTGCCGAACGGAAAAATGGTTTTCTCCCATGATCGGTGTTTGCTCCGCGAATCAAAACAGAACCCGGCCGAATCTTTTGTCTTGATGACTGGTCAAACCGGGTAATTGGCCCTTTGAAAGGCCTGTCTCGTACCGCGATGTTGTCGTTAATGTTGACTACTTCCGCGGCGACCTTGGTGTCTGTCCTATCGCCTCGGACCTGTTGCCACCGTGGCGTCTGTTATCTCTCGCACGATGCTGTGCCAGCCATTTCGGAACCCCGACATCCGGACCTGGATGGTCCGGCGGATTTGAATCTGATTCGACCCCATCCTATGGGCCGTGTCGTAATTCCGCTTTTCTTTCCGCACAATCGCGTCTATATGTCCTGAATCCACCCTTACCGGGTGGCACATCTTCCACGGGCCTTGCTGGACGACATCCCGGCCTGTGCCACGACATAAACGCAAATTGAAGGAGTCCCGATGTCGATTACCGCTGAGGAAAAACAGCGTCTGATGAAGGAATACGCAACCAAGGATGGCGACACCGGTTCGCCCGAAGTACAGGTTGCAATCCTGACCAGCCGCATCTCAACCTTGACAGAACATTTCAAGACCCACAAGAAGGACAACCACTCACGCCGCGGGCTTCTGATGATGGTTGCGCGGCGCCGGACGCTTTTGGACTATCTGAAAGCCAGGGATAAGGGCCGCTATACTGATCTGATCGGTCGTTTGGGCATTCGCCGCTAAGCGCGTGAAACAGATGAAGATCGAGGGGGCCGCATCACCCGGCCCCTTTCGTTTTGGAATGGCAGCTCAAATTAACGGCAACACACCTGGCCGTAGCAGTTGCTTCCGCGCCCGCGGCCACCCAGCCGCACATTTGCATGTTCCACTCTCTTGTATACTTGTGTATAGGAACCCAATCCAAGGCGTAATGCTTCGGCCCCGGCGTTCGCGTGAAAGAGGAAGGGGTCAGCGGTAATGGGGCCGCCATCAACACGAGGATCCCGGCAAGGGTCGGGGTACCCCCGGACAGGAAACCATTGATGTTCGATATCACAAAGAAAGAAATGCAGTGGGGCGAAGAGACGCTGACACTGGAAACCGGTCGTGTGGCCCGTCAGGCTGATGGGTCCGTAATTGCGACTTTGGGCGAAACCTCGGTCATGGCGAATGTAACCTTCGCCAAAACGCCCAAACCGGGGCAGGATTTCTTCCCGCTGACGGTGCATTACCAAGAGAAATACTACGCCGCGGGCAAGGTACCCGGTGGGTTCTTCAAGCGCGAGGCGCGCCCGACCGAGAAAGAAACGCTGACCGCGCGGCTGATCGACCGGCCGATCCGGCCGCTGTTCGTGCCGGGCTTTAAGAATGAAGTGCTGGTGATATGCACGGTGCTTAGCCATGATCTGGTCAATGATCCCGATATTGTGGCGATGATCGCAGCCTCTGCCGCACTGACGATTTCGGGCGTGCCTTTCCTGGGCCCGATTGCAGGCGCACGCGTGGGCTTTGAGGATGGTAAATACATCCTGAACCCGACTGTCGATGACATGCACGATCTGCGCAGCAACCCTGATCAGCGCCTGGACCTGGTCGTCGCGGGTACCAAGGACGCGGTGATGATGGTTGAATCCGAGGCCTATGAGCTAACCGAGGCTGAAATGCTCGGTGCCGTGACCTTTGCGCATCGGCAAATCCAGCCGGTGCTCGACCTGATCATTGCTTTGGCCGAAGACGCGGCGAAATATCCATTCGAATTTACCCCGCCGGATTACGCGAAACTTTCCGCCGCGATTGCCGCTGCCGGTGAAAGCCGTATGCGCGAGGCTTACGCCATCACCGACAAACTTGAGCGGCAGAATGCTGTCGCCGCCGCGAAAGAGGCGATCAAGGCAAGCCTAACGGAAGAGCAGCTGGCGGATGAAAACCTCGGTCCTGCCTTGAAAGCGTTGGAAGCGGCCGTGCTGCGCGCTGACGTGGTGAAGAACGGTCGCCGAATCGATGGCCGCGCACTGGATGAGGTACGGGATATCGACTGCCAGACGGGCGTGCTGCCGCGCACCCACGGCTCGGCACTGTTTACCCGGGGTGAGACGCAGGGCCTGGTTATCACCACGCTGGGTACCGGCGAAGATGAGCAGTTCATTGATGCGCTGCACGGAACCTTCAAATCGAATTTCCTGCTGCATTACAATTTCCCGCCCTACTCGGTGGGTGAAACCGGGCGCATGGGCCCCCCGGGCCGGCGCGAGATTGGCCACGGGAAGCTGGCTTGGCGTGCGCTGCAGGCGGTTTTGCCTGCCGCGACGGATTTCCCCTATACGGTGCGCGTGGTCTCGGAGATCACGGAATCGAACGGCTCCTCCTCAATGGCATCTGTCTGTGGCGGATCTCTGTCCATGATGGATGCTGGTGTGCCGCTGAAGGCACCGGTGGCCGGGGTGGCCATGGGCCTGGTGCTGGAAGAGGATGGATCCTACGGGATATTAACCGACATCCTGGGCGATGAGGATCACCTGGGCGACATGGATTTTAAGGTTGCCGGTACCGAGGCTGGTATCACATCTTTGCAGATGGATATCAAGGTCACGGGCATCACGCCCGAGATTATGCAGAAAGCCCTGGCGCAGGCCAGGGAAGGCCGGATGCACATCCTGGGCGAGATGGCAAAATCTATCACCAGTGCGCAGGAGTTCTCGATCCATGCGCCACGGATCGAGACCATGCAAGTACCGACAGACAAGATCCGCGAAGTCATCGGCTCGGGCGGCAAGGTAATCCGCGAGATTGTCGAGGTCTCAGGTGCCAGGGTGGACATCAACGACGATGGCATCATCAAGATCGCCAGCCCCAATGGCGAAGCCATCCGCAAGGCCCGTGACATGATCCACTCGATCGTGGCCGAACCCGAGGTCGGCAAAATTTACAGGGGTATGGTCGTGAAGGTTGTCGCATTCGGTGCCTTCGTGAACTTCTTCGGTAAGCGCGACGGGCTGGTGCATGTCAGCCAGATCGAGAACCGTCGACTGATGCATCCCTCGGACGTTCTGCAAGAGGGCCAAGAGGTCTGGGTCAAATTTATCGGCTTCGATGATCGCGGGAAGTTCCGGCTCGCCATGAAGATGGTCAACCAGGAAACCGGCAAAGATATGGCCTGATAAAACGCGGCGCGGTCTGCACCCCCGTTCAAAAGACGCAAGGAGCCCCGCTGGTGCGGGGCTTTTCCTTGTGAATGACAGGACAGGGTCACACTGCCATTGACGCACGAATTCCCGTCCGACGCTTGGTGTACCCTGTCCGCATGGCGCAGGTGTTACACGCCAGAGCTTTGCTGGAATACGCTGGTTCAATTCCGGCCCCGGGGATGCCTGCCGGGCCTTGCCTCTGGCAAAACCTTCGATGATCCAGGAGGGGCGACCAGGGGGTGCCTTTGACAGGGGACACGGGGGACAGGCCCCGGCATGTCGTTGCCCCGCTACGCCATTAGACCATCGTCCGCGCTTCGCGCGGGTGCATCCTGCGCACAGGATTTGCAAGTTATCGGGGTGGTCGGGGCCACCGCGGGATTTGGGCCATTTTGCTGTTACGCCCTTAGCTTGTCGGCGTTTCCATGGTGTCGGGGGCCATGTCCGCCAAGCGATCATGCAGAATAAATAAGTGTGCAGAAGGTCGCCGTTGTGCTCCAGAACCTCCATCCCCCGTGGCAAGAATCGATCACGTGTAGAACGCCTGCCGCAAACCGCACCTTGCCGTGGGCTCAGCCCCACCAAGACACCAGCTTTTGGCATATGCCTGCTCCTTTTCATAAATAGTTGAATTTCTGCCGCAAGAGCGTTCCCCAACCTTTGAATTCAGGGTAGTCTTTTGATGTGAAACTTGGCATACCCGCCACTGCGAAAGTAGAGCATAACCCCGAATGCGGGTGAGAGGCGGAATAGGCCGGAGGCCGTTGAAAAGATGAAATATCTTGTGTTAGGTGTCCTTGCAAGCACCGTGCTGGCCCTGATGGCGGGGGCTTCATGGGCGCAGGACATCTCCACCAATCGTGTAAATGCAGAGAGGGACTGGAGTGTTTTTGTCGAGGATGATCCAACGCAATGCTGGGTTGTCTCTGCCCCGCGTGACACCGTTAACACCCGCGATGGCCAGGTTGTCAACGTGCGGCGCGGTGAGATTCGGATGTTCGTCAGCTACTGGCCCAACTTGGGAAAGCAGGGCGAGGTCTCTTTTACCGGTGGCTATCCCTTTGCCGAAGGGTCCACCGTATTGGTGCAGATCGGAGATTCTGACTTTATGCTCTTCACCGAGGGGGACATGGCTTGGGCCGCCGACGAGCAGGAGGATCAGCGCATTATCACCGCGATGAAGCGCGGGGTCGAGGCGGTGCTGACCGCACGCTCCACCCGGGGGACACAGACCCGCGATACCTTTTCACTTCTGGGTTTCACCGCCGCGGTCCAGGATGCCGCGGAACGCTGCGGCGAATAGACGTTCAGGGTTTGCCTTGCTGCGTGGATGCAGGTATGCGTCCGCGACCTGCCCGGCAGAAAGCCGCGACCGATGCCCGCAATTACCCCGATCACGCAGGACGTTCTGACCATTCCGCGCGCATTGCCGAAGGGGCCCGTGAATCTGGTCGGGCTAACCCGTGCGCAGATGCGGGCGGCGTTGATTGCGGCAGGCACGCCTGAAAAGCAGGCGAAGATGCGCCTGGGCCAGATTTGGCAGTGGATCTATCAAAAGGGTGTCTGGGATTTCAACGCAATGACCAATCTTGGTAAAGCCTATCGTGCGGTGCTCGCCGAACGCTTTGTGATCGCCCTGCCCAATGTCATCTCTCGTCAGATATCATCTGACGGCACGCGGAAATACCTGGTGCGCATCACCGGTGGCCATGAGGTTGAGGTTGTCTATATCCCCGAGGAGGATCGCGGAACGCTCTGCATCTCATCCCAGGTGGGCTGTACGCTAACCTGTTCCTTCTGCCACACAGGCACACAGAAACTGGTGCGTAACCTGACCGCCGGAGAGATTATCGGGCAGGTCATACTGGTACGGGACGATTTGGGCGAATGGCCCGATCCCGGCGAGGGCATGGGGGAACGGCCACGCCTGCTAAGCAATATCGTGTTGATGGGCATGGGGGAACCGCTTTACAATTTCGAAAATGTCCGTGACGCGATGAAAATCGCCATGGACCCGGAGGGCATATCGCTTAGCCGTCGGCGCATCACGCTGTCCACATCGGGTGTGGTGCCCGGGATTGCGCGTACGGCGGAAGAAATCGGCTGCATGCTGGCTGTCAGCTTCCACGGCACAACGGATGAGGTGCGCAGCAATCTGGTGCCGATCAACAGGAAATGGCCGATTGCCGCGTTGCTGGACGCGCTGCGCGCCTATCCCAAGTTGTCGAATTCCGAAAGGATTACCTTTGAGTATGTGATGCTGAAGGGTGTGAATGACAGCGATGAGGATGCACATCGGCTGGTCAGGCTGATCCGGGGGATCCCCGCGAAGATCAACCTGATCCCGTTCAACGCATGGCCCGGCGCACCTTATGAGCGGCCGGAGTGGGGGCGGATCAAACGTTTTGCCGATATCGTTTACAAGGCCGGATACGCGAGCCCCATCCGAACCCCACGGGGAGAGGACATTATGGCCGCCTGTGGCCAATTGAAATCCGCCACGGAACGGGCGCGAACGACCTGCCGTTAGATTATCAACACTTGCGTGCCGCGACGTGCCACCCCGAACAATTCCGCGATGTGCTCATTATAGAGCCCGATGCAGCCATTCGACGACCGCCGCCCGATCTTGCGCGTGTCGTGGGTGCCGTGGATGCGATAATAGGTCCAGCTGAGATGCAGCGCATGGGTACCCAGAGGATTGTCGGGACCGGGCGGAATATAGGGTGGCCATTCCGGATTGCGTTCCAGCATTGACGGTGTGGGCCGCCAGTCGGGGCCTTCCACAAGGCGTACGACCTCGGTCCGGCCGCGCCGCGTCAAATCCTCGGTCATAGGAACCGACGTGGGATACAGCCGATAGACGCTTTGATCCTCGCTCCAATAATGCAGGGCGCGAGAGGTGAGATCGACCAGAATCGCGCCTTTGCGCGTGTCGCTGAAATAAGGGTGCCAATCAAGCGTCCGAAAGCTGGAAATGTTGCGCCGGACCGAGGTGGAGATATCCCGCTCGATATCAACGGTGCCAGTCCCGGTCTGCGCCACTGCGGGTGCGGCCAAGCCAGCGGCAGCACTACCCAGAAACAGGCGGCGGCTCAGCGCGTGCGGCCAATTTTCTGCCATGGTACCCCTCTAATCGCTGAATTCAGTGCATACTTTACCCGCCAGTGCCAGGCCGCGCAAATCAAAATCCGGTAAACCGGGCAGAACGCCGCCGTTTTGTATTTGAATGGCCGAGGATTGGCCTGTATGCACGGGGCCGGGATCGGGCATGGATGACAGGTTCAGACATGAAACGGCGGATATTTCTTGCGCTTTCCGGTGTGGCAACTCTGGTCGGCTGCGCCGGGTCCGGGGTACCCCCGCAAGCGGAACTGCCCCCCGACGGCCAGCCTTTGCCCGTGATTTACCGAATCGACCCGGATGATGAGTTGCGCATCCGGTTTCGTGTGCTGGACAATGTGAATTCCCTGCGTGCAGTCGCGGGTGCGCAGCCTTTGGTTCTGAATGCAGGGTTGAATGCCGCCGCGGCCACGCACGTGCGCGATATGTCACTTCAGAACCGCCCCTGGCATTTCGGGTCTGACGGATCCTCTCCCATCGACCGGGCGCGGCGGGTTGGTTATCGCGGCACGGTTCTGGGCGAAAACATATCGGAAACCTATGAGTCCGAGCTGGAAACCATCGTCGCCTGGATGCAACAGCCGGACACACGCGGCGTGATTACCGACCCGGCGGCGCGGGATTTCGGCTTTGCCTTTTTTCAGGAAGAGAACGGCAAGGTCTGGTGGACGATGATGACTGGTGACGGTGCGGCTAGGGCACAAAACGTGCCGACCCCGGGCGTTCGGGCCAATACCGGTGCTGTCGTGGTGGCCCCTTAGGGGAAGATGTCGATAATTGTCCCGTTCTGGACCATGGCATAGACCTGCCGCATTTCGGCATTGGTCACGGCGATGCAGCCCTGTGTCCAATCATCGGCGTGCCGGAATGCGTGCGGTGTACCGTGGATAAAGATGTCGCCCCCGGCGGATTTGCCAAGTGCGGTGGCCTCGGCGCGGTCCCGTGCGTTCGGGTAGCTGATGCCAAGCGACAGGTAGAAGCGGCTATTGGGGTTGCGCCGGTTGATGGCGTAGCGGCCCTCGGGCGTGCGGCCATCGCCCTCAATCTGCTTATCGCCCACTGGTGCAAAGCCAAGCTCAACCCCATAGGCTTTCAGCACCTCGTCGTGGTGGAACAGATACATCCGGCGGGTGCTTTTGTGAATCTCGATGCGGGTGACATCGGGGCCGTCATAGTAGATGAACTTTGACTCGGGGGTGTTATAGCCGATGTGTTTTGAACACCCCGCTGCGGTCAGCATGACCACAGCACACAGCACACCCATCACAAGACGCATCGGCTGGCCCTCTCTGGTTGAACTCCGGGGGGCTGGTAACACGGAACCCCGGGTACAGGGAATGACTATTCCATATCCTCAGCTGCCAAAAGTGCCTTCAGGCCGCTGCGATAGTCGGGATATCGCAGTCGGATACCCAATTCCGTTTTGATTCGGCTGTTATCGACACGTTTGCTTTCGGCATAGAAACTGCGCGCCATCGCGGTCATCCCGGCCTTTTCAATGGGGATCGCGGGGGGTATGGGCAGGCCCAGAAGTTTCGCGGCGTGGGCGATCACGTCCTGCGGCGGGGTGGCCTTGTCATCGCAGACGTTATAGGTCCGCCCCCCGAACACGGGAGATTGCATCGATGCCCAAAGAACCTGCGCGATATCGTCAACATGGATGCGGTTGAAGACCTGGCCCGGCTTGATAATCCGCCGTGCCGCCCCGCCCCGCACCTTGGCAAACGGTCCGCGCCCGGGGCCATAGATGCCCGCAAGCCGAAAGATATGCAGCGGTGCGCCTGTCTCTGCCGCCAGGGCCTGCCATGCCTGCTCGGCCTTCACTCGCGCCACGCCGCGTGCCGTTGAAGGGATCAGGGGGGTATCCTCTGTCACCCATCCGCCCGCATGGTCGCCGTAGACACCAGTGGTAGACAGATAGCCGATCCAGGTCTTGTCCCCCGCGACCGCCGCGATCCGGTCGCGCAGGGCCGATAACACGGGGTCACCCCCGGGGCCCGGCCCGGCAGAGACAAGAAGATGGGTTGCCCGGTCCAGATCATCTGTCAGGTCGTCGCCGGGAAACTGACGGGCAATGATCCCCGTTTCCGCCAGCACCGTGGCCCGTTCGGCGGTTCGGGTTGTTCCGATCACCTTCCACCCCTGCGGCAAGACCCGCGCCAGTCCTTGTGCCGAATATCCGTGGCCGAAACTCAAAAGGATCATGTCAGTTGCTCCACGGCCCACCGCGCGGCATCTGCCACCGCGCTGTCGGGATCATCAATCAGGCTCTGTGCTGCGGGTCCAAGGCGTTTTGTGCCCGAATTCCCGATCGCATAAAGCACGTTGCGCACGAATCTGTCGCGGCCGACCCGCTTGATCGGAGAGCCTGAAAACAGCACCCGAAACCCGGCATCGTCCAGCACGGCAAGGTCTTCCAGGGGGGGTGAGGCCAGCGCGGGCCGCGCAGCATACCGCATATCTGCCGCTGTTTGCGCAAACTTGTTCCAAGGGCAAGCGGCCAGGCAATCGTCACAGCCATAGATACGGTTGCCCATTTTTGCGCGCAATTCCGGCGCGACGGGGCCTTTGTGTTCGATCGTCAGATAGGAAATGCAGCGCGTGGCATCCAGCCGGAACGGCGCGGGAAAGGCATCGGTCGGGCAGATATCCAGGCAGGCGGTGCAGGTTCCGCAATGTTCCGCCTGCGGCGTATCGGGTTCAAATTCGACGGTGGTGAAAATCGCGCCCAGAAAGAACCAGTTGCCCAGATCACGGCTTAGCAGGTTGGTATGTTTGCCCTGCCAGCCCAGGCCCGCCGCCTCTGCCAGGGGTTTTTCCATAACCGGGGCGGTATCAACAAACACCTTGATCTTGTCCCCGGGCCGCTGGCGCAAAAGCCAGCGACCGACCCGCTTAAGGCGGGTCTTGACCAGGTCATGATAGTCCCTGTTTTGCGCATAGACGCTGATGGTTGCGCGGTCCCTGCGGTCAAGGGGGGCCATGGGATCAGATTCCGGGGTGTAGGGTTCGGCAAGCATGATCACCGACTTCGCCCTGGGCCAGAGTGCCGCGGGATTGCCGCGCCAGGCCATCCGTTCGGCCATCCAGGCCATTTGCCCATGGTACCCGCGCCCCACAAAGGTGGCCAGCCGGCCGGGGGCCTGCGGGATGGCATCGGGCCGGCAAATGCCCAGTTTGGCAAAGCCCGCCGCCTTTGCCTCAGCCTCTAACGCGGTGCGCAGCCTGGTCAAAAGTCCAGATTGGCGTAATGCGGCGGCTGAATGAAGCCGGGAATCTGATCCGCCAGGATTGATCGAAAGGCGGGGCGTGATTTCACCTTGGCATACCAATCCTTTACCACCGCGCAGCGGTTCCAATCCACGTCCGAGATATAGTCCAGGCAGCTCAGATGCGCGGCTGCGGCGAAATCCGCCAGGGTCATCCGATCACCGGCCAGCCAGCGGCGACGGTCAAGCAGCCACGTCATGTAATCCAGGTGAAACTTGATCTGCCGCGCACCCGCCATCACGGCCTGGCCATCGGGATAGCCCCCGCGCGTGACCCTTTTGTTCACCCGCTCGTAAACCAGTTTCGCTGTCACCTCGTGGTGAAATTTATCATCGAACCAGGCACATAACCGCCGTACCTCGGCGCGGGATTTTGCACCCTGCGGCATTAATTCAGGCGTGGGGACGGTTTCTTCAATATATTCGCAGATCGCCTGACTGTCGCTTAGCGTGAGCCCGTTAATCCTGAGAACGGGAACCTTGCCGGCAGGGTTGCGGCACAGGAAGTCTTTTGAGGGGGTCCAGTAGCGTTCCTCGACCAGCTCAACCTCAATCCGCTTCTCGGCCAGAACCAGGCGAACCTTCCGGCAAAAGGGGGAAAGGGTGAAATGGTAAAGCCGCGTCATGCTGAACTGCCTGATATGTCGGGAATGTGTTCCGTTTTGCATGGGATGCCGCACGATTTCAATTCGCAAAGCAATCGGCCCGTCCATCGGCGTGGATCGTCCCCGCCCCATCCAGGATACGGGCCGCCCGCCCGCGCACAAAGTCCGACGGGTCAGAGGCCGAACGTTCCCGCGGGTTGGGCAGAACCGCGGCAAGCTGTGCGGCCTGAACCGGTGACAGGTCAGCGGCAGACACGTCAAAATAGTGTTGCGCGGCAGCTTCGGCACCAAATATGCCCTCATCAAACTCGGCAACGTTCAGATAGACCTCCAGCACCCGGCGTTTGGACCAGATCGCCTCCATCACCGGGGTGATCATCGCCTCCAGTGCCTTGCGCAGCCAGGATCGGTCGTGCCACAGGAACACATTCTTGACGGTCTGCTGGCTGATGGTAGAGGCACCGCGTGTGCCGCCCTCCTTAACAGCATCGCGGATCGCGCCCATGTCAAACCCCCAGTGCAGACAGAAATTCGCATCTTCGGCGGCGACAACGGCGCGCTGCAAATGGGGGGATATCTGTTCTATCGGGATCCAGTCCCGCGCCACCCCGCCCAGGCGGCGGGCCTCGGCGATCATATAGGGGGTCTTTGGCACTGGCACAATGGCGTAAAGTGCAATCCAGCCCAGGGCCAGAAGCACGGTCAGTGCCATCGCACGGAACAGCCAGCGCCGCATCCGGCGAACCACGGACAAGCGGGGCAGGGCAGGGCGCACCCGGCCGGACTGTCTGGATTTGCCTGTTCGTCTGGCCATGCGCCTTGCCCCGGGGGGAACCTGGCCGCAACCTACCGCCGGGGCGGGTGCCGGTCAAAGCCCCCCTTTTTCTGTCATAATGGCGGGCGCACCCCTTCGGGGCGGTTATCACTGATCCGGATGGCCTGTAACCGCCTGTGCTGCCTTGCGTAACGCGGTCCAGGCAGTCAATCCTGTAATGCGATATGGGCGGGTGTGGCCCTGGGGTGCAAATGGGGCCTGTTCCGTTCCGGGTTTTGCGATAAGGACGGCCGGATGAAACTGAAGACCCTGGAACTGGAAGCCACCGCGCTTATGTCCGAAGTGATGTTCGGCCATGGCTTTGCGCATTACGGCTATTTCCCCGATGGTGTGCCCGAAATATTGTCAGCCGAGGCACTGGGCCGGGCGCAGCACGCCTACTTTGAAAAACTGGTTGAGGTGATCCCCGATGGTGTGCGGTCAATCCTTGATGTCGGTTCGGGCACGGGGGCAAATGCCAGGGCCCTGATCGTGCGCGGCTTTGACGTGACCTGTGTGTCGCCCTCTGCCCGGATGAACGCCATGGCGCGGGCCAAACTGCCCCAGGGGGCGGCGGTGCATGACGCGCGGTTTGAAGAATTCCAAAGCGATGCGCGGTTTGACCTCTGCCTCTTTGCCGAGAGTTTTCACTATATTGATCTGGAGGCCGCGCTGCGCCAGGGGGATCGCTATGCCCGCCGCGGAATGATCCTGTTCGATTATTTCCGCCGTCCCGGCCATGCCCATGGCGATGGGACGCGCGGTACGCATCAAACCTTTCTTGATGCGGTGGCGGCGCAAGGGGTATTCCGGATTCTCTGTGATCAGGATATGACCGCAGCGATCACACCCACCTTTGTGATCCATGAATCCATCAAGAATGACAAGATTGCCCCCTTTGTCACCCGGTTCCGGGCGGACGTGGCGCGGGAATATCCCTGGCGCGGCTGGTTGATGGAAAAGATGCTGGGCCGTGTGCTGGACAAGCTGAACCGCCGCACAAGCCGCGCCGGAACATTCGCGCACGCGCATGAATACCGGCTGATCGTGATGGAACGGGCCCAAGGCCACGGGGCGTTTCATCCGCGCTTTCCGGGTTAAGGATGCTTTGGACCGATTCAGACCCTGGGGGCAAGCTTTTTATCGACCGTTCCGCAGGATTCAGGGTTTCAACGATGGCCTTGGCCGATCCTGTCCCGCCCGTGACCCCTTGGGAGTGTGCCACATACACGGCAGCACCCCTTCACCTGTTCCAGGCATGATATTCCGGATTGGGGCGCATATCAATGGCCGAGGCCATGCGGTTGGACATGTTAAAGAAACTGGCCGTTGCCGCAATGTCCCAGATGTCACGATCAGAAAACCCGTGATCGCGCAGGGCCTGACGATCCGGTTCCTCGATTCTGGCACTTGCCCTGGTCATCATCCCCGCGAAATCAAGCATGGCACGCTGTTTCGGGGGCAGGTCGGCGGCCCGGTAATTCATCACCAATGCCTCACCCAGGGCCAGGTCGCCCGACAATTCCCGCACCGCCGCACCATGGGCCGTCAGGCAGTAGAAACAGCGGTTCACGGGCGAGACAACAACCGCGATCATCTCGCGCTCCAGTTTGCTCAGCCCGCTGTCGCCTAGCATCAGGGTGTTATACATCGCGGTGAAGGCGTTGAGCTTGTCAATGTCAAACGCATAGGCCACCAGCACATTGGGAATTATCTCCAGTTTGTCCTGGCAGACGTCAAAATAGGCCTGCGTCGCCTTGGGCAGGGGATCAATCGGGGGAAGGTTCAACGCGGTTGTGTGCGGGTTTGGCGTGCTGTTCCGGCGCATGGATCCTCTGGCTTGATGCGATAATGGTAATGTCCCACAGCGCAAAAGCCGAGGGACGCGTAAAGTTGACCGGCTGGCAGATTCGCACGTGTGGTCAGAAGCGTCAGGGTCTTTGCCCCGCCGCGCAGGGCCCAATCCGCTGCGGCGGCAACCATGATCCGGGCCATACCCTTGCGGCGGTGCTCTTCCGCAACCTCCAGCGCGTGCAGCATGGCAACCGGGCCGTGCAGTGCGACAAAGGCCGTGCCAGCGGGTGTGTCATCGATCCGGCCGAACAGGCTTGTCTTTGCGCCCGCCACACGATGCATAACGGCCAGCCGTGCAGCCCCGATCCCGCCCTGTTCCCAAAGTTCCGCCTGCACGGCCAGGGGTGGCCAAACCTCAAAACAGGTCACCGGCGGTGGCGGGGCGGCAATCCCGGCGCAGGCGTGCGCGTAAATGACCGTGGCGTCCTGCTTTGTATATCCCAACCCTTCCAGCCTGCTATCAAGGGCCACCTCCGCCGTGCCCCGGAGCATGAACAACGGCACCTGCCCCAGGCGGCGCATCTCATCTGCGGCAGCGTCAATCCCGTCAGCGTCCGGGCCGGTCTTTGCCCCCTCCCAGGTTGCGGCTGAGGTCCGGTTGCCTGCGCCATGCGTCTGATTGATGGTCCAGCCGCCAAACCCGTAGCTGCGCCCTGCGGGCCAGGTTGCCGCGATGGCTGGAAACAGCACGTCCGCCAGCGACGGCGCAGGGGATGGCGGGGTCATTCGGCCTCGGGGAACTGTGCGGCCAGTTTGCCAATCACCGCATCCACCGCGGCACCCGCGCTGCTGCGCACGACGATATGTGCGCCATGGATACCGTCCCTAAGATAGGGGTAGCATCCGATGGACACTTCGGGATGCGCCCCGGCCAGCTGGCCCAGATACCCGGCGATGGCCCCTTCGCCCCGGGGGATGTTCAGCACTTGTGATCGAAGCGGCACACCACCGGTGAGCGTTGGCAGGATTGAGGCAACCATGACCTGAAACACCGCCGGAACGCCCGCCATCACGTGCACATTGCGCAAGCTGAAGCCGGGGGCCGCCGAAACGGGGTTTTCGATCAGCGTGGCCCCCCTTGGGATGCGAGCCATGCGCAGCCGCGCGTCGTTCAACTCCAGCCCTTGGCGATCATAGTGCGCCTGAAGAATGGCCCGCGCATCCGCACGCACAGCGACCGATACGCCAAAGGCTTCGGCGACCGCCTCAACAGTGATGTCGTCATGCGTGGGGCCGATCCCGCCCGAGGTAAAGACGCTGTCGAATTGCGCGCCCAGTGCCCGCACCGCACCAACAATTGCCTGATGGTCATCACTGACGATGCGTACCTGGGACAGCCGGATGCCATGGCCGGTCAGGGCATTGGCCAGGTGGTGCGTATTCGTATCCCGCGTCCGGCCCGACAGGATTTCATCGCCGATCACCAGCATGGCGGCAGTGGGGTTTGACATGGCCCCAAACTCCTTGCGGTTGCAACGTGCCTGGGTATAGGGGCTGCTCCATGCGGTTTCCAACCCCCCTTGTCCGCGCAACGCTTCTGCGCCGCTACAACCGGTTTCTGGCCGATATCCGGCTGGAGGGCGGCGCGGCGGCAACTGCGCATTGCCCCAATCCCGGCGCGATGCTGGGCTTGCAGAATCCGGGCCTGCACATCCGGGTTGAACCGAATGACGACCCGAAGAAGAAGCTGAAATATGGCTGGCGCCTGACGGAATTGCCCGGCGGGCATTGGGCCGGGATTGATACAAGCGTGCCGAATCGGGTTGTGAAAGAGGCGCTGACGGGCGGTTTCATCCCTGAACTGGCGGCATACGGGACAGTGCGGCCCGAGGTGAAATTCGGACAGAACAGCCGCGTTGATTTCCTGCTGACAGCCCCGCGCCTGCCCGATGCCTATGTCGAGGTAAAGAATGTCCACCTGCGCCGCAAGGGGGATTGGGCCGAATTTCCCGACAGCGTGACGGCCCGTGGCACCACCCATTTGGTAGAACTTTCCAGGGTGGCACGGGCCGGGAAGCAGGCGGTGATGCTTTATCTTGTCCAGCGCACGGATTGTGCGCGGCTGAAGATAGCGGGCGATATCGATCCGGCCTATGCCAAGGCCTTTGATGCCGCGCGTGCGGCAGGGGTTAGAATGCTGTGCTACGATACGCGGATTGATCCCGCGGGCGTTTCCCTAGGCCGTGCGCTTCCCATCGATCCCAACCCGTGCAGTTGACGGCCGCAGGGCTGGACCACCCCCTTTGGCATGGGTTAGGTTATGGCCCAAACACCACCCGAGAGGCCCCCTGTGGATAATTTCCGCGGCCGTCTGACCGAAGACGGCATCCGCATTCATACCCCGGAAGACTTTGCCGGAATGCACAGGGCCGGCGCATTGGCGGCGCATATCCTGGATACGATCACCGACATGGTGGCCCCGGGCGTCACCACCGGGGCCATTGATGATCAGATCACCGAAATGGTCAGGGGGGCCGGGGCAACATCGGCCACAATCGGCTATCGCGGCTACAGGCACGCCAGTTGTATCAGCGTGAATCACGTTGTCTGCCACGGGATTCCAGGGCCCAAGGTTTTGAAAGACGGCGACATCCTGAACATCGACGTCACCGTCATCGTTGATGGCTGGTTCGGTGACACAAGCCGCATGTTCGTGGCGGGCCGCATGACCCGCCGTGCCGAACGCCTGTTGCAGGTTACCCATGATGCGCTGTACAAAGGTATCGAGGCGATCAGGCCCGGCAGAACCTTTGGTGACATCGGCCATGCGGTCCAATCCTGGGTTGAGGCGCACCGGATGTCCGTGGTGCGGGATTTCTGCGGCCATGGCCTGGGCCGGGTGTTTCATGCACCGCCCAATGTGCTGCATTACGGCCGCCCGAACACGGGGCCGGTACTCGAAGAGGGCATGTTCTTCACGATCGAGCCGATGGTGAATCTGGGTCGCCCGGAAACCAGGGTTCTGGCTGACAAGTGGACAACCGTGACCCGCGACAAATCCCTGAGCGCGCAGTTTGAACACTCCGTCGGTGTGACGGCGGATGGCTGTGATATCTTTACCCTCTCGCCCGGGGGCCGCGACACACCCGGCCTGGCGTGCGCGGAACGACGCGTTAATCCCTGTGTGCCACAGATGTCAGCATGACCCGCCGCCCCGATCTTTTCGCCACGGCCCCGGTGCCTGAACCCGGCACCGCCCGCCCGGTGGCGGTGCCCTCACCCCCCGCGAAGCCCCCGGCCCAGGGGGCAGAGGACCATCGCCTTGCCCATCGCGAACGGCTCCGCCAGCGGTTTACCCAAGGCGGGGCCGATGCTGTGCCGGATTATGAACTTCTGGAAATGATCCTTTATCGTGCCCTGACCCGGGGCGATACCAAGCCACTCTCCAAGACGCTGTTGAAAAGATTCGGGGATTTGAACCGTGTCCTTGCCGCCCCGCCAGCGCGGCTGAGAGAGATCAAGGGCGTGGGCGAAAGGGTGGTTTTTGAACTGAAACTGATGGAGGCCGTGGGCCACCGCATGGCGCGCGCCAGGGTGATGAAGCAGCCGATCCTGTCGTCCTGGAATGCGCTTCTGGACTATTGCCAGACCGTCATGGCCCATCGCGACCTTGAGCAGTTTCGCGTGCTGTACCTGGATCGCAAGAATGTGCTGATCGCGGATGAGGCACAGCAGGAAGGCACAGTGGATCACGTCCCCGTTTACCCGCGTGAGGTGATAAAACGCGCACTGGAGCTGAACGCCTCGGCACTTATTCTTGTGCACAATCACCCTTCGGGCGATCCTAGGCCCTCACAGCAGGATATCAACATGACCTACGCGATCCGTGATGCGGCCAAGGTTCTGAAACTGGATTTGCATGATCATCTGATTATTGGCAAGACCCGCCCCCTCAGTTTCCGCACCGAAGGGTATCTGTAGGTGCATTCGGGTTGACGGGCGGGGTGCGGCCGGATATACGGTATGCATCGGCACCACGCGGCCCTTGCCCTTTGCCGCCATCCGTGCCAGACTGCGCGAAACTAGGAGAGGGGGGGAACCCGCATGAACCGCATCATCACCGCCGCCCTGGCGGCAATTATCCTGGCCGCAGGGGCCACCACAACGGCCCGGGCCCAGGAGGGCACAGACTGCAACTGGATGGCGGGGAGCTTCTGGGACGACGCATCCGCCGAGGTCGTGGCGGTTTGCATCGCCGCGGGCGCGAATGTCAACGCGCGGTCCAGAAACGGCTTGACGCCGCTTCACTGGGCGGCGGGGGGTGGCACCGCCGAGGTGGTGCGGGCCCTGATCGACGCCGGCGCGAATGTCAACGCGCGGCATGCAAACGGCTCTACGCCGCTTCACGCGGCGGCGTATGGAGGCACCGCCGAGGTGGTGCGTGTCCTGATCGACGCCGGTGCAGACATCAAGGCGCGGACTGGGGAGGGCCGAATAGCGGCCGACCTTGCCGAAGAGAACGAGGCCGTGCGCAATGATCCGGTGTTCTGGGAATTGAACCAGGCACGGTATAACTGACCGGCGACCGGTGCCCGCAAAGCAAGGGGGGAGGGGTCGCCGCCAGTGAGCTGATCCGCAGCGATCAGCACGGCCACCGCCCCCGCCCCGCAACACCAGCCCCCGCGTCAGACAAGGCGACCGTGGCAGTGCTTGAACTTCTTGCCTGACCCGCAGGGGCAGGGATCATTCCGGCCCGGATTGCCCCAGGTTGTCGGGTCATCCCCTTTGAACCCGTCGATCAGGGGCGTCCTTGCGGGTGCGGTGGCCTGTGGTGCGGCCTGGGCGGCGTGCTGCCGCGCCTGAAGCTGTTTGATCAGTGCCGCTTGCTGTTCGGGGGTCAGGGGCTGGATTTGGGCCAGCCGCCGGGTAACATCGGTGCGCAGGCTGTCGAGCATCCCCTCAAACAGTTGAAACCCTTCGGTTTTGTATTCATTCAGCGGATCGCGCTGTGCATACCCGCGAAACCCCACGACCGAGCGCAGGTGCTCCAGCGTCAGCAGGTGCTCACGCCACTTCGCATCGATGGTTTGCAGCAAGACCTGCTTTTCGATGCTGCGCATCTGCCCGGGCCCGAATTGCACGGCCTTTTGCGCCATATGTTCATCCGCCGCGCGCTCCAGCCGTTCACGGATATCGGCATCATCCACGCCGTCTTCATCGGCCCATGCAACAACCGGCACATCAACGCCCAGCTTGTCGGCAACCTCGGCTTGCAGCCCCTTGGTATCCCACTGATCGGCATAGGTTTTCGGCGGCATATGACGTTCCACCAGATCATCGATAACCTGGTGGCGCATGTCGCGGGTGATCTCGGCACTCTCCCCGGTCCCCATGATCTCAAGCCGCTGTTCAAAGATCACCTTGCGCTGATCATTCATCACATCATCGAACTTAAGCAGCTGCTTGCGGATGTCGAAATTGCGCCCTTCAACCTTTGCCTGTGCCCTCTCCAGTGATTTGTTCACCCAGGGGTGCACAATCGCCTCGCCCTCTTTCATGCCCAGGGTGGACAGCATCTTGTCCAGCCGGTCTGACCCGAAGATGCGCATCAGGTCGTCTTCCAGGCTCAGGAAAAAAGAAGAGCGGCCAGGATCCCCCTGACGCCCGGACCGCCCGCGCAGCTGGTTGTCAATGCGGCGGCTTTCGTGGCGCTCGGTGGCCAGTACATACAGGCCCCCTGCCTCTTTTACCTTTTCTTCATCGCCGGCGTGTTCTGCCTCAATCTTTTTGCGTATCTCATCGGGGTGGGCATCAGGGTCGGCGGCCAGTGCCTCCATCACCTTGAACTCGACATTGCCGCCCAGTTTGATGTCGGTTCCCCGCCCGGCCATGTTGGTGGCGATGGTGATGGCCCCCGGCTTTCCGGCATCGGCGATGATCTGGGCCTCTTGCGCGTGCTGGCGGGCGTTCAAAACATTATGCGGCAGGCTGGCCTTATCCAACAGGCCGCTCAGCGTTTCGGATTTTTCGATCGAGGTGGTGCCGACAAGGACTGGCTGGCCCTGCGCATGCGCCTCACGAATCCGTGCGACAATCGCGGCGTATTTCTCGGCACCCGTACGGTAAATCTGATCATCCTCATCCACCCGGACGATGGGACGGTTTGTCGGCACCTCGACAACGCCAAGGCCGTAGATCGCCTGAAACTCTTCGGCTTCGGTTGCGGCGGTTCCGGTCATGCCCGACAGTTTGGCATAAAGCCGAAAGTAGTTCTGGAACGTGACCGAGGCCATGGTCACGTTCTCGGGCTGGATCTTGCAGCCCTCCCTGGCCTCAATCGCCTGGTGCAGCCCGTCCGACAGACGGCGACCCGGCATCATGCGGCCCGTGAACTCATCAACCAGCACAACCTCTCCACTGCGGACGATGTAGTCCTTGTCCTTCTGAAATACCTTGTGGGCGCGCAGTGCGTTGGTGGCGTGGTGAACGATGGTGGTTGATTCCGGGTCATAAAGGCTTTGCCCTGTCGGCAGAATCCCGGCCTGGTGCAGGGCCTCTTCCAGGAAATCGTTGCCTTCGTCGGTAAAGGTCGCGCGGCGGGTTTTTTCATCCAGCGTGAAATGATCGTCACTGATCCGGGGGATCACCCTGTCGATGGCAACATACAGATCCGAGCGGTCCCCGGACGGGCCCGAGAGGATCAGCGGGGTCCGCGCCTCATCAATCAGGATCGAGTCGACCTCATCAACAATTGCGAAATAATGCCCCCGCTGCACCATATCGGCAAGGTTAAGGCACATGTTGTCGCGCAAGTAGTCAAAGCCGAGCTCGTTATTGGTGGCATAGGTGACGTCCGCGGCATAGGCATGCCGCTTTTCATCACCGGGCTGGCGCGGGTAGACAACCCCGGTTGACAGCCCAAGTGCGGTATAAACCTTGCCCATCCATTCCGCATCCCGCCTGGCCAGGTAATCATTGACCGTCACGATATGTACGCTTCTGCCGGTCAGCGCGTTCAGGTAGGCGGGGAAGGTGGCAACCAGGGTCTTGCCCTCACCCGTCTTCATCTCGGCGATATTGCCCTGATGCAGGAACAACCCGCCCATCAACTGTGTGTCAAAGGCGCGCAGCCCCAGGGTGCGGCGGGCCGCTTCCCGGCAATTGGCAAAGGCTTCGGGCAGAAGGTCGTCCAGCACCGCGCCGTTCTGTGCGCGGTTGCGCAACTCGGCGGTTTTGGCGACGATGTCGGTGCTGTTCAATTGTTTGAATTCCGGTTCCAGCGCGTTGATCTGCTGGATCACCGAATGCACCGATTTGACCTTGCGGTCATTCGGGGTGCCAAAGACCTTCCTTGCCATGGTTCCAAGACCAAGAATCATGTCCAACGCCTTTTCTTGCGGGGGGCAGGACAATGGCCCCCTTGCCGCCTGCTGCCGGGTAATATCGCCCCAATCCATCCAACTGGTGGCTGCTGATCGGGCCTCACTTAAACTGGTGGCTGATCGGGCCTTACTTAATTGTCCGGAATGCCCGTGTCAACCTGACATGTGACAGCGGCGGCGGGGGGCTTCCTGGCCATCCGCCGCCCTTATAAAAGTGTGGTTCTTTTAGCCACCCGTTGACAAAGGGACTGATGGGATACTTTATAGCTCATTCAGGTCCAATCAGGGAGACAGACATGAAAAAACAATTGTTTGGTATGGTTGCCGCGACCGTTCTGGCAACCGGTGCCCAGGCCGAAGGGCAGGGTCGCGTGGTGCTGGGCGTCATCATCGGATTCACTGGCCCGATTGAATCGCTGACCCCGCAAATGGCCGACGGTGCCGAACTGGCGATGACCGAAGTCACCGCCAGCGGCAATTTGATGGGTGGCATGTCCGTCACCTCGGTCCGCGCGGATTCCACCTGTATCGACAGTGCCGCAGCACAAGCCGCGGCTGAGCGCCTGATCACCGCCGACAATGTTGACGGAATCGTCGGTGCCGACTGTTCGGGCGTGACAACCTCAATCCTGTCGAACGTGGCAGTGCCGAATGGCATGGTGATGGTGTCGCCCTCGGCCACCTCGCCCGCCTTGTCGAATATTGAGGACAATGGCCTGTTCTTTCGCACCGCCCCTTCGGATGCGCGCCAGGGCGTTGTGATGGCCGAGGTTATCATGGACCGAGGCCTCAATGAGGTTGCCGTAACCTACACCAATAACGACTATGGCCAGGGCCTGGCGGACAGCTTCACTGCTGCCTTTGAGGCCGCCGGCGGCACGGTGACAATTGCCGTTGCGCATGAAGATGGCCGTGCCGATTATGCGGCAGAGGTCGGTGCGCTGGCCGCGGCAGGCGGGGAGGCACTGGTTGTCGCGGGTTATGCGGACCAGGGCGGCGCGGGCGTGATCCGGGCCGCACTTGACACTGGCGCATTTGAAACCTTTGTCTTGCCTGACGGGATGGCCAGCCAGACGCTGGTCGATAATTTCGGCGCGGACGTTAATGGGTCTTTCGGCCAGCAACCCGGCAGCGACAGTAAAGGTGCTGAAATCTTTCACGGCCTGGCCGAGGGGGCTGGATTTGATGGTACCTCGATCTTTGCCAAGGAAAGCTATGACGCGGCTGCGCTGATCCTGCTGGCGATGCAGGCTGCGGGCTCCACCGCACCAGGTGACTATGCCGGACACATCATGGCTGTGGCCAACGCGCCCGGTACCCCGATTCTGCCCGGTCAGTTAGGCATGGCACTGGAGATGATCGCCAATGGCCAGGATATCGATTACGTCGGTGCCTCTGCCGTGGAACTGGTTGGCCCGGGCGAATCCGCCGGGGCTTATCGCGAGATCGAGATCGAAGACGGCGCATTTGTCACCACGCGATTCCGCTAATCCATCCTGAAGCCGCCCGGTTCATGGCCGGGCAGCTTCTTTCGCTGATTGGGGGGCGCAATGATCGTCGTTGAAGACGTCCACAAGCATTTCGGTGGCTTTCGCGCGGTTGATGGTACCAGCCTGACCATCGAAGCCGGCTCTATTACCGGGCTTGTGGGCCCGAACGGCGCAGGAAAGACAACACTTTTCAATGTGATCGCAGGTGTTCTTCCACCAACCGCTGGCCGCGTGGTGATGGATGGGGAAGACATCACCGGGCTGCCACCCCATGATCTGTTTGCCAGAGGGCTGCTGCGTACCTTTCAGATCGCGCACGAGTTCGCCTCAATGACCGTGCGCGAGAACCTGATGATGGTTCCCGGCAATCAGTCGGGTGAGGGGATCTGGAATACCTGGTTCCGTCGCGGCCGCATCGCCAGGGAGGAACAGAAGCTCGCCCGCAAAGCCGATGAGGTGCTGGCGTTTCTGACCATTGACCATCTGGCCGATGAGAAGGCCGGAAATTTGTCCGGCGGACAGAAGAAGCTGCTGGAACTGGGCCGGACGATGATGGCTGCCGCCAGGATTGTCTTTCTTGATGAGGTCGGCGCAGGCGTGAATCGAACCCTTCTGAACACCATCGGCGATGTAATCCAGCGGCTGAATATCGAGCACGGCTATACCTTTTGCATGATTGAGCACGACATGGATTTCATCGGCCGCCTTTGCAACCCTGTTATCGTGATGGCCGGGGGCAGGGTTCTGGCCAAGGGTACAATCGATGAGATCAAGGCCAATGAACAGGTGATCGAGGCGTATCTGGGCGCCGGGCGAAAGACCGGAACGGTCGCCCAATGAGCGATCCCCCGTTCCTTATCGGCCACGCGATGACCGGCGGGTATGGTACCGGCGCGGATATTTTGCACGGGTGCACAATTGCCGTGGAACCGGGTGAGATTGCTGTAATCGTCGGTCCGAACGGTGCGGGCAAATCCACCGCGATGAAAGCACTTTTCGGCATGCTGAATTTGCGTAAGGGGCAGATTCTTCTGGATGGGAAGGATATCACCAGGCTCAGCCCGCAGACGAGGGTCGGCAGGGGCATGGGCTTTGTACCGCAGACCGCAAACATCTTTGCCGCACTGACAGTCAGGGAAAACCTGGAGATGGGGGCCTTTATCCGGCGCGACGACATCTCGGGCACGATGGAACAAATCTATGATCTGTTTCCAATCCTCAGGGAAAAACGCCATCAGGCGGCGGGTGAACTGTCCGGCGGTCAACGCCAGCAGGTTGCCATTGGTCGCGCGCTGATGACCCGGCCCAAGGTTCTGATGCTGGATGAGCCGACGGCGGGCGTGTCCCCCATCGTGATGGATGAAATCCTTGACCGCATCATAAAGGTAGCGCGCACGGGCATCCCGATCTTGATGGTTGAACAGAATGTGCGTCAGTCCCTGGAGATCGCCGATAAGGGCTATGTTCTGGTGCAGGGGCGCAACGCCTATTCCGGGACTGGCAAGGCACTTCTGGCCGACCCCGAAGTGCGCAAGAGTTTTCTGGGGGGCTGAGGGTTGCCGCGCACCCCGTCGCACCCCCGACCTTCTTTTGGCGGTGCGAAACCTGGCCTTGCGGCCATGGCCGATAACGGGTTCTGGCTGCCAGCACTGGTAAGGGCAAAAGAGCCCACACTCTCCCGCGGTGGCCATCCTGTAGCACCCCGTGCCCCCGACCAATGGCTGTCAGGGACTGTGACCCGTATTCGTTATCCGAATATCCGCCGGAAGAGGCCGACATTCCAGAGGGGGGCGGTGTTCCGGCTTGGGGTGGTGACCGGCGCAGAGGGCCGGGGATCCTGAACCGGAACGGCGGCGGCAGGCGGGGTGCGACCCTCCGGCCGATTGGCAGCAGCAAAGGCACTTGTGAACCCGCGCAGCGTGTCCAGGCTGGTTTCGTTATCTGCCAGTGCCAGTACACTTAGCGTGGCGATGCGCGGCCCCACATCAAGATACGCACGCCAGTAATCCTTGCCCGCCCCGTCAAACGGGCCCTCACTGGTGTCGCGGGCGTGCAGGTAATAGATATTGCCTTGGTGGAAACTGTCGATGATCGTGACGGTGTTCGGATCCTGACTTCGACTGAGCAGGCGACGCCCACCCTCTGTGCGGAAGAACCTGTCAAGGCCAGGGATCGCCGTGCGCAAACTGCCCTCGGCCGACGGCGCAGAGATCGAGGCCGTCAGGATCGACGGCACCGACGGCTGCGGTGCCCGGGAAGAATTTGAGATCGCCGCACAATTGCCCATCAGGACAAAGGCTGTATCCCCTCGATCATGGGTCTCTGTCGGGTCAATGCAGTAGCCCGCAGGGCCCGTCACCACGACCTGATCCGTTGTCACGGTAACCTCACTTGGGGCGGGGCGCGTGTCCGGGGCCGTCAACGTGCCAGGGCCACCACCGCAGGCAGAGAGGGCAAGAAGCACGGCGATCAGGATCGGCCTAGATGTCCATATAGACATGCCTCTCCTCAATCCCGCCGGGATGCGTGGTGGCCCCCTTGGCCGCCGGGCCAACCAGTTGCGCGTATTTCCAAAGCGCACCGGTGGCATAGATCGTCTCACGCGGGCCGGACCAGTCTTTGGCGCGGGTGGCCATGTCATCCCCGGACAAGGCGACCGACAACTCCCCCTTGACCGCATCAATGGTGATCATGTCGCCATCTCTCAGCAGGCCGATGGGCCCGCCCACCGCCGCCTCCGGCCCAACATGGCCCACGCAGAAGCCGCGGGTGGCACCGGAAAACCGGCCATCGGTGATCAGCGCAACCTTCTTGCCCATGCCCTGCCCCGAAAGGGCGGACGTGGTCGCAAGCATTTCGCGCATGCCGGGGCCTCCCTTGGGGCCCTCATTGCGGATGACGATGACCTCCCCCTCTGCATAGGTGCGGTCTTTCACGGCCTGGAACGCATCCTCTTCACATTCAAAGACCCGCGCGGGGCCAGTGAAAACCTGATGTTCAGGCGCAATGCCCGCGATCTTCACGATGGCACCTTCCGGGGCCAAATTGCCCTTCAGGCCCACAACACCCCCGGTTTCGGTCAGTGGCGTGGCAGCGGGATGGATGACCTTGCCATCGGCATCCCGTGTGATCAGGTCCAGAACCTCCCCCATCGTGCGGCCTGTGGCGGTGATACAGTCCTCATGAATCATGCCGATCTTGCGCAATTCCTTCATCACGACGGGGACACCGCCCGCCTCATAGAGATCCTTGGCCACATACCGGCCACCGGGCTTCATATCGACGAAGTAGGGCGTATCCTTGAAAATTTCGCAGACTTCAAACAAGTCGAACCCAATCCCCGCTTCATGGGCGATCGCGGGCAGATGCAGCCCCGCATTCGTGGAACCGCCGGTACAGGCCACGACCCGGGCGGCATTTTCAAGCGATTTACGGGTCACGATATCCCGTGCGCGGATGTTCTGTTCAAGAAGCTGCATCACCGCCTCCCCCGAGGCGGCACCATAGCTATCGCGCGACTCGTACGGCGCAGGCGCACCCGAGGAATTCGGCAGCGCAAGGCCAATGGCCTCGGACACGCACGCCATCGTATTTGCTGTGAATTGCCCCCCGCAGGCCCCGGCAGAGGGGCAGGCCACACGCTCAAGTACCGCCAGTGCTTCATCTGACAGTTGGCCGGCCTGATGCTGCCCCACGGCTTCAAACACATCCTGCACCGTGATGTCCTTGCCATTGAGCCGACCCGGCAGAATCGAGCCGCCATAGATGAACACAGAGGGCACATTCAGGCGCACCATGGCCATCATCATCCCCGGCAGGGATTTGTCGCAGCCTGCAAGGCCGACAATCGCGTCATAGCAGTGGCCGCGCATCGTCAATTCAACCGTGTCGGCAATCGCATCGCGAGAGGCAAGCGAAGACCGCATTCCCT
The DNA here is from genome assembly GCA_014323785.1 of Paracoccaceae bacterium. GTDB lineage: Bacteria > Pseudomonadota > Alphaproteobacteria > Rhodobacterales > Rhodobacteraceae > Rhodophyticola. Next base: position 93,557 of record JACONJ010000027.1, read on the forward strand.
CATGCCCCATGGCGATCCCGTCAGTCACCGTGATGGTTGTAAACTCCCGCGGGGTGCCGTTGGCATGCTTCACCCCCAGCTTCACCGATTGCGCCTGACGGTTGAGCGCGATGTTGCAGGGCGCGGCTTCGTTCCAGCACGTGGCAACCCCTACGAACGGCTGATGAATCTCCTCATCGCTCAGCCCCATGGCATGGAAATAGGACCGGTGCGGCGCACGCGCTGGCCCCTCGGTTACATGGCGGCTTGGCAGTCTGGATTTATCGTGCTTGCCTTTCAGCATAGGCTAAGGCCTCCCTCAAGTCCTGACACTTCTGTCCCTCTTGGATAAACACAGGCGCACAGGGCGTCAAGCTGGCGGCTTGGGTCTTTGGCATCAATCAGGGATAAGGAGGGGTAAGGTGATTTTACCGGCGGCACGTGTGGCGGGCAGTGTATTACGCGGTGCTGGCCTTGCCCAATCAGGTTTGATGATGGGTACCATCACGTTTTCTGTCTTTGATATTGTGGCCTGTGTCCGCTATGGTGCGCTCTAAACATCGAGGGAGGCTGCCATGGCCGAGTACCGCACACAGATCGCGCAAGTGGACCCGGTCTGGAGCCGGATCACATCCGAAGCGACAGAGGCCGTAAAGGCAGAACCGCTTTTGGGGGGGATGGTGCATGGCTCGATCCTGCATCACGGCAGCCTGGAAGATGCGCTGGCCTATCGCATCGCGCAAAAGCTGGCCTCGCGCGAGATGTCCGAGCAAATCCTGCGCGAGATCGCTGATGAGGCTTTCGCAGCGACCCCCGCGCTTGGTGTTGCGGTGCGCACGGATATCATGGCCGTCCATGAGCGTGATCCGGCCTGCCATCGGCTCCTTCAGCCGTTGCTCTATTTTAAGGGATTCCAGGCCATCCAGGCCTATCGCGTTGGCCACTGGCTGTGGGGTAAGGGGCGTCGGGATGTCGCCTATTTCATCCAAATGCGCGTAAGTGAAATGTTCGGGGTGGATATCCATCCGGCCGCCCGCATCGGACAGGGCATCATGATCGACCACGCCCATTCCATCGTCATCGGTGAAACCGCCGTGGTCGGCGACAATGTCTCGATGCTGCATTCCGTCACGCTTGGCGGAACCGGCAAGGAGGAAGAGGACCGCCACCCCAGGATCGGTGATGGTGTGCTGATTGGGGCGGGTGCAAAGGTGCTGGGCAATATCCACGTGGGCAATTGCAGTCGCGTGGCGGCGGGGTCCGTCGTGCTGGACAATGTGCCCCCCTGTAAAACGGTGGCGGGCGTACCCGCGAAAATTGTGGGCGAAGCCGGGTGTGCCCAGCCCTCAATGCGTATGGATCACCTTTTGGCGGCGGATCAGGCCGCCGCATCTTTCCCGGGCGGCTGAGCATTCGGCATTGGGGCAAGGATTTATACGGCCCCGCGCATCGTCAGACTCTGATTGAAAGCTTAGGCAGGTCTTGGCGCACGCGGTTCCGGCCACGTGCCGGGGCGGTTGGCCAAGAGTGTCCATCCCGCCCCGTCGCCTGGTTGCAGGGTCAAACCGGGAATGTGTGCGCCACAGCCCCCGAAGGCTTTGCCGCTGGCGGAGCCTTCCGGTTCAAAGGGGAACTCGGCCACGGGCAGCGACGGGAACAGCACTGGAGTCTGCCAGATAGTCGCGGATCTGCTTTGCATAAGCACTATGTGAGTCTTGAACAGATATTCACAAAGTGCTACGGATTTGGCACTGGTTGCGAATCAACAGGAGGAGAATATGCACAAACGGACTCTTGTAAAGGCAGGTGTGGCCACCGCTATCCTGGCGTTAGCTCCGCTTTCAGGGATAGCCCAGCAGGCTCCGTATAACCTGATAGACGGCAAGCCGTTTGAAGGAACAAGGCTGAATATCCTAAGCGTGGTAACGCCGCAGTTCGACGGATTGATGCTGCGCGATGGAGAATTCACAGAACTCACAGGCATTGAGACCGAGTGGACATTTATTCCCTTCGCGTCGCTTCAGGAGAAGATCAATGCCGAGGGTATCGCGGCCACCGGAACCTTCGATGTCGTCAACTATCTTGACAGCTGGGGGCCACCCAATGCCCATTGGCTTATGCCCATCGACGACCTTATGGCCAGAGACGGGATATCGATGGATCGTTATCCGGCGGCCTTTGCCCGCTCAGCGCAGTTCGAAGGCAAGACGCTTGGATTTCCGCTTCGTGCGCACCCTCAGGTCTTGTTCTATCGCAAGGATTTGATCCCTGATCCGCCCGCATCATGGGAAGAAATTGCCGCGATGGGCGAAACTTGGACGCACGACGATATTTCGCCGATTGCGCTGTACTACAACAATGACGGCAACCGGCAGGCGTTGTTTATCTGGCTGAACTTTCTTTGGGGTGCAGGTGAGGATGTCTTTAACGAGGACGGAAGTGCCGGCTGGACCACGGAACCAGCCCTCAAGGCGACCGAGGACTATGTTGCACTTCTGACCGAGCATGGCGTTGCCAATCCCAATTCGGTTGCATTTGTCGAACAGGATGCGCGGCAGTCGTTCATGCAGGGCAAATCGGCGATGGTCCCCGGCTGGTGGTGGTTCTATTCCGCGTTCAAGAACCCGGAGACCTCAACCTTAACCCAGGACCAGATCGGGTTTGTTGGTATGCCGTCTTATTCCGGCACAACCAAAACCTACGCCATTTCCATGCCATTCGCGATCTCCGAGTACTCAGAGAACAAGGACGCAGCCTGGGAATTCCTGAAATGGCTGTCCAACCCGGAAATGGACAAGGCCAATGCGATCATTCGTGAAGTTGCCGGAAAGCCCATCGTCAACAACGTTGTAACGCATATTTCGTCATTGACTGACGAGGATGTGAACGCTGCCAACGACAACATTCAAAATGCCGCCTGGGAATCACTGAAGCAGTCCGACATCATGCCCCAGATTCCAGAGTGGCCCGAAGTTGGCGACATACTTTCGGCAGCCATTGCCGAAGCCGCCGCAGGCGGAGACACGCGCCAGTTGATGCTTGATGCGGCTGAACAGGCGAACCGCGTTCTCCGTCGGGCTGGGCGGATTGAATGACCGAACGTTCTGACCGGGCTGCGTTCTGGCACGGTTAGGCGTTAGGCCGGTGAACCATCCTGTGCCTTGACAGGATGGTTCGCTATAAGGGCATCAAATGCGCGACAATACGCTCAAATACCTTTTGGTATTGCCCGCAATTCTTGTGGTTTTTGCCACTGCAATCTGGCCACTGATCGAAAGCCTAAGGCTGTCCTTCACGGTGGGGCGATTCAGCGTACCCGGTTCTTTGGAACAGTATCTGGGCTGGGAGAATTTTGCCTGGGCATTCACTCAGGAACCCGCTTTCTGGAATGCGGTTCGGGTAACCGCGATCTATACGGTTCTGACTGTCGGTTTGACAACAACCATGGCATTGGGACTTGCACTGCTTCTGGCACCAGGCGGCAAATTTCGCGCGGGGGTTCAGACGATTCTGATCCTGCCCTTCGCCATGAGTCCCGCCCTGATCGGTGTCAGTTTTCGCTTTATGTTCAACCCTGAGTTCGGTCTGTTTGACGCTTTTTTTGGCGTCCTGATCCCACCGCTTGCGGATGTCAGCTGGCTGGCCGATCCTATACTGGCTTTCGCTGTTTGCGTGATGGCCGATGTCTGGGGTTGGATTCCCTTCCTGACGCTTGTTCTGATCGGGGGGCTGGCAAGTATTCCCCAGGATACCATCGAAGCAGCACAAGTTGACGGTGCTTCAAACTGGCGCGTCTTTAAGGACATCACGATACCACAGCTGGCCCCCGTGCTTGCGGTTGTGATTATCCTAAAGTCGATCTTCAGCCTGAAAACCTTTGATCAGATATTTATGCTAACAAATGGCGGTCCGGGAACAGCAACCCAGACCCTTAGCCATTACATTTACTTCAACGGCATGAAATACGGCCAGATTGGATACGCAGCCTCTGTGGCGTGGCTGATGGTTATACCGATGATTGTGCTCGCCTATGCCTATACGAAATTCGTGTTTCGGAAGGATTGAGCCATGACCGGAAAGCAAAAAAAGCAAATCAGCCAGGCCATTCAGATTGTTCTGATCCTGATTACGATCTTCGTAATGCTGGTGCCGATCCTGTGGATATTCATGGCAGCCTTCAAGAACCATATCGACGTGTTTCAGCTCAAGCTGTTTTTTACCCCGACGCTTGAAAATTTTGGTACCGTTTTTGAGGCACCCTATCACCTGGGCATGAAATTATGGAATTCCACGATTGTCGCCTTTGTTACTGTGGCTTTGGCAATACCCATCGCCACGATGGCCGCATATTCATTCAGCCGCTTCAGGTTGCGTGGCAAAACCGCAATGCTTGTCGTGATCCTGGCAACCCAATTCATGCCCGCGGTCGTGATCATCCTTCCCTTCTTTGTGATGTTCAGGGATGTCGGGCTTCTGGATACACGCATTGGTTTGGTCCTTGTTAACCTTGCCATCGTTATGCCCTTTGCGATATGGATGATCAAAGGATTCATTGACGGCATTCCCATAGATACCGAGGAAGCTGCGATGGTCGATGGGTCTTCCCGAATCATGGTGATCCGTAACATCGTCCTCCCAATGGCAGCACCTGGTTTGCTGACGGCGGGAATCTTCTGCTTTATCATCGCCTGGAATGAGTTTCTGTTCGCGTTAATCCTGACAAACAAAGACGCGGTGACGCTGCCCATCGGACTGGCCCTCTTCAAGGCCGAGGAAGGCGATTTGTGGAACCTGCTCAGCGCGGCGGGCATCATCATCATGCTGCCCATGTTCATTCTGGCACTGATCATCCGGAAGTATTTCGTGCAGGGCATGACCATGGGAGCGGTGCGCTGATGGCCAGCGTCATTCTTAAGAACCTGACAAAGTGCTGGGGCGATTTCATCGGCGTCGACAACCAGTCTTTGGATATTCAGGATCATGAATTTCTTGTGCTTCTCGGTCCGTCCGGATGCGGGAAAACAACAACCATGCGGATGATTGCCGGGCTGGAAGACCCGACGGACGGTGAGATTTGGATCGGCGACCGCATGGTCAACGACGACCTGCCCAAGGATCGTCACGTGGCGATGGTCTTTCAGAATTACGGCCTCTATCCGCATATGACGGTCTTTGACAATATTGCCTATCCGCTAAGGGTTCGCGGGACGCCAAAGGGTGAAATTGAACCACGGGTCAAGAAGGCCGCTGGCCAGGTCGAATTAATCGAATTGTTGCATCGAAAACCCAAAGCCCTGTCGGGTGGCCAGCGGCAGCGCGTTGCGCTGGCACGCGCCATCGTTCGCACCCCCAGGGTCTTCCTGATGGACGAACCCTTGTCCAATCTCGACGCCAAGCTGCGCGTGACCATGCGAGCTGAATTGAAGCACCTTAGCCGCGAACTGAAGATCACCACAATTTATGTAACACACGATCAAATCGAAGCGATGACACTTGCCGACCGGATTGCCGTGATGAAAGACGGCATCATTCAGCAGGTTGGCACACCGGATGAGATATACAACGATCCGGCCAGCCTGTTCGTCGCCGGTTTCATTGGATCGCCTGCGATGAATCTGATCAACGGTTCGGTGCAGGACGGGTACTTTGTGACCACGGGAGGCACAAAACTGGTTGCCGTTTCTGTGCCGGACAAACCAGATGTGGTTCTGGGCGTTCGGGCTGATGACATGCGCATATCGGAAGAAGGAGAAGGCGATATAGATGCTCGCATTTACGCGTTTGAACATACGGGCGAAGCCACGCTTCTGACCGTTCAGTGGGGCACGCAGCGGGTAATCGTCAGGGGTGCTCGACACTTGCGCAAGGAACAGGGTGAAATCGTCAGTATCTCGCTTGGTTCGGATCATCTGTACTTGTTCAACCCGGATACAGGCAAAAGAATCAGGGGCTGACCAATGACAGAAACACGCCTGAAACACCCCTAATCATGGTATAGCCGGTTTTTCTTAAGCCTCAGGCTGCCTCTTCGGATGGCGCGAGCCCCCATGTATGGCCCACGAGCGTTTCACTCATCTCCCAGAGTTTCGCCTGCTTCTCTCGATCAAGGGCGTGCGCGGCGACTTTTGCATCGCTTACCGGCCCGCGCACTTCCATTATGCCCGTCGGCCCGTAGTATGCACCGCGCTGCGCTTCCTTGCCCGCTGTCGCCAAAACTGTGGGTATGGCCCCCGCTTCAGGCCGTTGTGCCCCGAATTTGTTCAGAACCGCAAGCCCGAACTTCATAAACCCCGCTGGCCCGGTGCTCTGCAGGTTGGTGTCAGTATAGCCAGGGTGGCAAGCGATGGCGATGGCCTTGCTGCCCGAAGCACTCAGGCGGCGATCCAGCTCAAAGACAAACATAAGGTTCGCCAACTTGCTCTGCGTATAGGCTTTCGTGGGCGTATACCCTTCCTCTGTCATCAGATCATCAAGGTTCAAGGCCTTGGATTTGTGAGCGATGCTTGACAATGCAACGACCCGCCCCGCTGCGGCCTCAACCAGATCGATCAGCAGGCCGGTCCAGAGGAAATGCCCGAGATGGTTGGCCCCCATCTGCAAATCGAATCCATCAACGGTTTTTTCCTGCGGGGTCATCATGACGCCCGCATTATTGATCAGCGCGTCGATCCTGGTCACGCCGCCGCGCAACTCTTCGGCGGCTTTGCGCACCGAGCTCAGGTCGGAAAGGTCCATCAGGATAAACTTGACTGATCCCTTGACGTTTTCGAGCAGTTTTGCCTGTGCAGTTTCAGCTTTCGCACGAGAGCGGCACACCATGATGATGTCCCCTCCGCGTTCACCAAGCATCCGTGCGGCCTCATAGCCAATGCCGGAGTTGGCACCGGTGATAACGTAGGTCTTCCCCGCAAGGTCAGGAAGCTGCGACGGCTTCCAGTTGGAGAATCCAGAGGTTTTGATCGTTTGTCCCATGGGGCAGTTTCCAATAATTCAGGGGTGACGCCTGTGGCAGTTCCAAGCATATATTTACGGAGTTGATCGTAAATGTCAAGTTTGAACACGCCCGGAAACGACACAAGCACGTGATGTCCTTACCCGGTTTACCACCTACGGTTTCCATAACGCTTCCCAACGTGGAACACCGCCGATGCAGCAGACGTGTCCTGGTCGCCTGTCTTAAAATCTGCAAATCTTTAAACAGAGCGTGGGGGATACATTGAATGGGGTGACAGCGGCTTTTCACCAAGCCTGAAAGCACCTGGCAACGGTGGTTAATCAGTCTTTCGACCCTGCGAGTTTTGCAGGGGTCATTACCGCGCAGATGACTGCTGCGACACAGACGATGGACGGTCCAGCCGGGGTGTCAAGCAGGTATGCACTCTGGAGGCCCGCAACAGCTGATATGCCGCCGATGACAGCCGCAATCACCGCCATTGCCTCTGGCGTTCGGGCGGGGGCCCGTGCGGCGGCCGCGGGGATGATCAGCATCGCGGCAATCAGCAGAACACCGACGACCTTAATCGCCACGGCCACCGTGATGGCCAGAGATACCGTCAGGATCAGGTGCTCCCGCCGTGGATTCAGGCCGCTTGCATAGGCCAGCTCTTCGCTGAGCGTGGAGGTCAGCAGAGCTGGCCACCGCCATGCCATCAGTGCCAGGACCAGCGCAGCCCCCACCCATATCACCAACAGATCGGACCACGAAACGGCAAGGATATCGCCGAAAAGATAGGCCATCAGATCAAGCCGCACACCCGACAGGAAAGAGACCGCGACCAGCCCAAAGGCCAGGGCGGAATGGGCCCAAACACCCAAAATCGTGTCCATCGCATAGTTGCGCCCGGCCAGGCGGGTTACTGTCAGTGCCATAAGTAGTGCCGTGGCCATAGCACCCGCGAAGATTGATGTTTCCATGGCCAGCGACATGGCCACGCCCAGAATCGCGGCATGGGCTGTGGCATCGCCAAAATAGGCCATGCGCCGCCAGACCACGAAACATCCCAGGGGCGCGGCGGCAAAGGCGACGCCGATCCCTGCCAGGGTCGCGCGGGTCATGAAATCATCCAGCATCACCCGGTGGCCTTGGTGCGGTGCGGGGGATCATGCTCGTGATCGTGATTGTGCCGGTAAAGGGCCAGGGCCCCACTGGTGCCGGTACCAAACAGGGCACGATATTCCGGGGCAGAGGTGACCACGGCGGGGGTGCCTTCACAACAGACATGCCCGTTCAAACAGATAACGCGGTCCGATGCGCTCATCACCACATGCAACTCATGGCTGATCATAAGGACAGCGCAGCCCGTATCGCGGCGCATGGCCTTGATCCGCTGATAAAACGCCGCCACGCCCGGCTGGTCAAGGCCCCGCGTCACCTCATCCAGCAGCAGCACGTCCGGTTGATTAATCAAGGCGCGCGCCAGCATAACCCGCTGAAACTGTCCGCCCGAAAGCTGTGACATCTGCCGCCCGAGAAGGTCCGGCACACCAGCGGCCTCCAGTACTGTCCGGCACGTCGCCCCTGGCACATTGTCGGTCAGCCGCATGAACCGCTCCACTGTGATCGGCAGGGTCTGGTCAATATGCAGCCTCTGCGGGACATAGCCGATCCTCAGTCCCGGTTTCAGGGCGATCATTCCCCTTGAGGGTGAGGTTGCGCCAATAATGGCCCGCAACAGGCTCGTCTTGCCGGATCCGTTTGGACCTACAATGGTGACGATCTCCCCAGGTTCCAGGGTTAGTGCCACATTGCGCAACACCAGGTTCGCGCCGTAGGCAACGCTGAGGTTTTGGACAGAAATCAGGCTCATCCCCTGGCCTGTTCCAGGCATGCGGGGCACAGGCCCTCGGCCTCTACGACAGTCTTTTCAATTCGGAACCCCGCCGCCCGTGCAGTGGCCCCAAGCCCCCCTTCGGCTGGGGCGGATTGCGCCTCTGCCACAGCATTGCAGATTCGGCAGATCATGAAGGCAGGCGCGTGGCTGATACCGGGATGGGCACAGGCGACAAAGGCGTTCAATCGTTCGATCTTGTGGGCAAAGCCGTGTTTGACTAGGAAATTGAGGGCGCGATAGGCCACAGGCGGCTGCGAGCCGAACCCCGTATCCCGCAACCGATCAAGAATGGCATAGGCCCCAAGGGCGCGGTGCGACTGCACCAACAGCTCCAGAACCTTGCGCCGCGCTGGCGTCAGACGAAACCCTTCGGTGGCACAACGTGCCTCGGCCCCGGCTAATGCCCGCTTGATACATGCCGCATGATCGTGCTGTGCAAACCCGACCAGTGCCGCGTTTTCTGTAGCCATGCCGCACACCTCACTTGTCATGTGATTTCATATCAGATATGCCTCTGCAAGTGTTATAACATCACACGGAGATTCCAATGTACAAGACGCTTCTTTCGCTTTCCACCGCGACTGCCTTGATAGGCGGAACTGCCATGGCGGATGTGCCCGCTGTGGCCGTCGACATCGCACCGGTGCATTCGCTTGTGGCCCGCGTGATGGCGGGGGTTGGCACCCCGAACCTGATCCTGCCGCCGGGCGCATCGCCCCATGAATACAACCTCCGCCCGTCCGAGGCCACAGCCCTGCAAGCCGCCGATATCGTCGTCTGGATGGGCGGGAATCTGGCCCCATGGATGGAAGGTGCGGTGGAAACCCTGGCAGCAGACGCCCGGGTTATGACGCTGCTGGAGGCTGAGGAGACGATGCTGCTCAACTTCCGGGAAGGGGCACTGTTTGAAGCGCATAAGCATGGTTCCCCTGACCACGGGGGGCACGATCACAAGGACCACGCCCAAGACCATGACCCTGAGGAACACGCTCACGATGACCACGGTCACGAAGAACATACCCACGAGGACGATCACGGGAATGATCATAAAGACGACCACGCGCACGACCATCATGGCCATGCCCACGGTACCCATGATCCGCATGCCTGGCTCTCCCCGGCCAATGCCGCGATCTGGCTCAACCTGATTGCGGGGGAATTGTCCGCTGCTGATCCGGCTAACGCCAGTGCCTATTTCGCTAACGCCACCATGGCCCGGGCAGAGTTGGAGGCACTGTCGGTTGAGGTGAACGGGATTCTTGATCCGGTCCGTGGCGGCAGTTTCATCGTCTTCCACGATGCCTATCAGTATTTTGAGGCCGATTTTGATTTTCCGGCATCGGGTGCCATTGCGCTCGGCGATGCGACAGAGCCCGGCCCCGCGCGAATCGCGGAAATCCAGGGCCGGGTACGTGGTGAAGGTGTAGATTGTGTGCTGGCCGAACCGCAGTACAACCCGGATCTTGTGGCGACAATCCTTGACGGGACCGACGCAAATACCGGCGTGATCGATCCGCTTGGCGTTGACCTAGCACCTGGGCCAGCACTCTATCCGCAGCTCATTCGCAACATGGCCGCAACCTTGGCCGGGTGTCTGTAGGCCGTCTTCATCCCGGTTCCCACTGGCGAACAGGTCGCCCGGCCGGGCGGCCTTTACCAGGCTGGCTTGTCTTGCTTGAACCAATGCACCGGATCGATGTACCCGGCAAATTATCAGCTGGCCACTCCTCTCCATAGGCTGCACACCAGAAACGTGCCTGCCGGGACGCCAAAGCGTGCGCCGGGCGAGACTTGACCGCGACACCCCCAATGGACAGCATCGCGGGCTTATCCCATTGATCACAAACCCGGTCTTGGTGGCAAGAAGGACGCAGGCAGAATGGCGGATCGGACGGGGATATTTGCGGGCGATGATCCATTTGCGATTGTCGCCGCCTGGCTGGCTCAGGCGGAACGGTCCGAACCGAACGATCCAAACGCGATTGCGCTTTCAACCGTTGACCCCGACGGACTGCCGAACGTCCGGATGGTACTGTTGAAGGATATTGAGGGGGATGCTTTCGTTTTCTATACCAATTATAGCAGCACCAAGGGGAAGGAATTGGTGGCCTCTGGCAAGGCCGCCTTTGTGATTCATTGGAAATCCCTGCGCCGTCAGGTCCGTGTCCGGGGCCTGATCAGCCGGGAAGACGGGCCACAGGCGGACGCCTATTTCGCGTCCCGCTCGCTCAAAAGCCGCCTGGGGGCCTGGGCCTCGGCCCAATCCTCGCCCCTGGCCAGACGTGCGGACCTGATGGCAAAGTTTGCCCGGATCACCGCCGAGAAGGGCACCGCACCCGAACGTCCGCCATTCTGGGGCGGGTTCAGACTGCGCCCGGTGGAAATTGAGTTTTGGGCCGATGGTGCCTTTCGCCTGCATGACCGGTTTCGCTGGAGGCGGCCGGAACTGTCAGCCCCTTGGGAGGTTCAGAGGTTGAACCCGTAACGCGCATCCCCCAAATCGCCCGAGGATGCACCGCCCATGGTCGCGCGGGTCAAATGGTTTGACAGGACAAAGGGCTTTGAGTTCATTGGTGTTCTTGGGTGTTCTGCGGATGTGTTTATGCCTGTCAAAATGCTGCTGTTGGGATTGTGTCCGGGAGGGTTGAACAGAAATGTTTCATGTCTGTGTGGCGGCGACCCTGGCTGTGGTGTTGATGGCGGGTACGGCCTGGGCCGAATGCCAGCCGGACCGGGTGGAACTGCGCGGCGATTGGGGCGGTGCCACCTTTCGTGTTACGGTTGCCGATGACCCGACGGAACATGCCCGGGGCCTGATGTTCGTTGAAGAAATGCCTGTTGATGACGGCATGATCTTCATCTTCAGGGCCCCGCGGCGGGCCAGTTTCTGGATGGAAAACACGCTGATTCCACTCGATATGCTGTTTGTGGATGAAACAGGCACGGTCCGGCATATCCACGAAAATGCAACCCCGATGGATCGAACCCCGATCATGGGGGGTGACAGCATCCTTGCCGTACTGGAGATCAATGGTGGTCTTTCGGAAAAGTTTGGCATCGATGTCGGAACCCGGTTGCGCCACCCTGGCCTGCCACAGAATCTTGCGGCCTGGCCATGCAACGCAAGGTGAAGTTGGGGACTTCCAGGGCCGTCTTCATCGCGGTAGAGGACGATTCGTCGGGGCGTAGCGCAGCCTGGTAGCGCGTCTGTTTTGGATACAGAAGGTCGTGAGTTCGAATCTCGCCGCCCCGACCATTCCCGGAACCTTCAGGTTTTGTGATCATAGCGGCACACCCCCAATTGTGGCCGGGTTGCGGACGGATTGATGTGATCTGTAAACTTGCTCTGTATAACTTCTTTTGTTGCCTGGATTTTCACCCGTTGCCGCTGTTGTAGTACCCCGTGACTGAATCACCACGCAGCTCCGTTGGAACAACAGCCGGTGCAATTGCAACGTAAAAATCGTCATCCAAACACAAAAAATTCTTTGACCCATGGCACGGTTCTGCGTCATGTTGTGCTGGTGAGGTCGACCACCACAATATGTGGTCGATGTCCGATGCAGGACAGGCTCCCCCAACATCCGGGCGCACGATGAAAGATGGGCACCGGGTCGCGCATGGCATGTGCTGGCGGGGGATGTCTGGCTCGCTTGGAAATGCAGGGCGGCAAGGGTTCAGCAAACCTTGATAGGATGAAACAGGGTTTTTAAGGGTGCAGCCATGAAAATCGAACGCAGATACACGTCTTCCACTGGCGATGTTTATGCTGGTCTGGAATTCACTACGACCGCCTCCGAGATTCGTAATCCCGATGGGATGACAGTGTTCAAACTCGACAATGTCGAAGTGCCAGCAGGCTGGAGCCAAGTCGCCTCGGACGTGATCGCGCAGAAATACTTCCGCAAAGCTGGCGTACCCGCCGCGTTGAAGCCGGTGAAAGAGAAAGGCATACCAAGCTTCCTGTGGCGTCAGGTGGCCGACGAACATGCACTGGACGCCTTGCCGGAGGACCGGCGCTATGGCGGGGAAACATCAGCCAGGCAGGTCTTCCGACGCCTGGCAGGTGCCTGGTGCTACTGGGGCTGGAAAGGTGGTTACTTCACCAGGGAATCCGACGCCCAGGCCTATTTCGATGAAATGCAGCTGATGCTGGCGCGCCAGATGGGCGCACCCAACAGCCCGCAATGGTTCAACACCGGGCTACACTGGGCCTATGGTATCGATGGGCCTGGCCAGGGACATTATTATATCGACTACAAAACCGGCAAACTGACAAAATCAGGAAGTGCCTATGAGCATCCGCAGCCCCATGCCTGCTTTATCCAATCGGTCGCCGATGACCTGGTGAACGATGGCGGTATCATGGATCTTTGGGTGCGCGAGGCCCGGTTGTTCAAATACGGCTCTGGCACCGGTACGAACTTTTCATTCCTGCGTGGCGCAGGAGAGACGCTCTCGGGCGGCGGTAAATCCTCGGGGCTGATGAGCTTCCTGAAAATCGGTGATCGCGCGGCAGGTGCAATCAAATCGGGCGGTACAACCCGGCGTGCGGCCAAAATGGTGATCGTTAATGCCGACCATCCGGATATCGAGGACTTTATTAACTGGAAGGTGATCGAAGAACAAAAGGTCGCCTCAATTGTCGCCGGATCAAAAATGCACGAGAAGATGCTAAACTGCATTTTTGAAGCCATCCGCCGATGGGATGGCGCACCGGAGGACGCGGTTGATCCGGCCATGAACGCAACGTTGAAAACTGCGATCCGCGAAGCGAAGAACGCCGCGGTTCCAGAGATTTACATCAAGCGTGTACTGGATTATGCCAAGCAGGGCCACACTCGCATTGAGTTCCCGACCTATGACACCGATTGGGATGGTGAGGCGTATAACTCTGTCTCTGGCCAGAATTCTAACAATTCGATTCGCGTCACTGATGCGTTCCTGACAGCGGTGGAACACGATGCCGATTGGGAGCTGGTCAACCGCAAGGACGGCACGGTGTCCAAAACCGTGAAAGCCCGCGATTTGTGGGAGCAGTTGGGCCACGCGGCTTGGGCCTGCGCCGATCCAAGTATTCAGTTCCATGACACGATCAACGCCTGGCACACCTGCCCGGAGGATGGCGCGATCCGCGGCTCCAACCCGTGTTCGGAATACATGTTCCTGGACGACACGGCCTGTAACCTGGCTTCAATGAACCTGCTGGCCTTTTATGATAAGGGCCGCTTCGACGCCGAAGGCTATATTCATGCAACCCGTCTTTGGACGCTGACGCTGGAAATCTCGGTGATGATGGCACAGTTCCCGTCTAGGGAGATTGCACAGCGCAGCTACGCGTTCCGGACCCTCGGCCTTGGCTATGCCAATATCGGCGGTCTGCTGATGAATATGGGCCATGGTTATGACAGCCCCGAGGGCCGCGCACTCTGCGGGGTGCTGACCGCGATTATGACCGGTGTTGCCTATGCCACCTCGGCCGAGATTGCGTCCCGGCTTGGTCCCTTTGTCGGATTCGAGAGGAATCGCACCCACATGCTGCGGGTGCTCCGCAACCACCGCACAGCGGCCTATGGTGGTGGCGATGGATATAAGGGGGTGAATGTCGCGCCCGTTGCGCTTGATCATGCCAACTGCCCCGATAAGCGTCTGGTGGATATTGCCGGGCGGGCCTGGGACGAAGCGTTGCAACTGGGCGGGACACACGGCTACCGCAATGCGCAGGTCACCGTGATCGCGCCCACTGGCACGATCGGATTGGTGATGGATTGTGATACCACCGGGATTGAGCCTGATTTTGCCCTGGTCAAGTTCAAGAAACTGGCTGGCGGTGGTTATTTCAAGATCATCAACCAATCAGTTCCGGCCGCATTGGAGGTGCTGGGCTATACCTCCGGCCAAATCAAAGAGATCATCTCTTACGCGGTGGGCCATGCCGCGCTTGACAATGTGCCGGGCGTCAACCGCGCTGCGCTGTTCGGCCACGGCTTTGGCCCGGCAGAGATCGAAAAGATTGAATCGGCACTGCCATGGGCCTTCGACATACGCTTTGTATTCAATCAGTGGATCTTGGGCACGGAATTCTGCACCGGGACGCTTGGCATCCCGGCTGCGAAACTGAACGATCCCACCTTTGACATGCTGCGGCATATGGGGTTCTCCAAGGCCGTGATCGAGGCCGCTAATGACCATGTCTGTGGCACCATGACCCTCGAGGGCGCACCATTCCTGAAAAGCGAACATCTGGACGTGTTCGACTGCGCCAACCCCTGCGGCAAGAAGGGTAAGCGCTTCCTCTCTGTTGACAGCCATATCCGTATGATGGCCGCCGCGCAGAGCTTCATTTCGGGCGCAATCTCTAAGACGATCAACATGCCCAACGATGCGACCATCGCCGATTGCCAAAGAGCGTATGAGTTGAGCTGGTCCCTGGGCGTAAAGGCCAATGCTCTTTACCGCGACGGTTCAAAGCTGTCGCAGCCTCTGGCCTCGGCCCTGGTTGAGGATGATGCAGAGGCCGCGGACACGCTGGAAAGCGGCAACACAACCGAGAAGGCACGGGTGCTGGCCGAGAAGATCATCGAAAAGATAGTGGTCAAAGAGGTCATCCGTGCCCATCGTGAAAGGCTGCCGGAACGGCGCAAGGGCTATACCCAGAAAGCCATCGTCGGTGGCCACAAGGTCTATCTGCGGACGGGTGAGTACGAAGACGGCACCTTGGGCGAAATTTTCATCGACATGCACAAGGAGGGCGCGGGCTTTCGGGCGATGATGAACAATTTCGCCATCGCGGTCTCGGTCGGTCTGCAATACGGTGTGCCCTTGGATGAGTTCGTGGATGCCTTCACCTTCACCAAGTTTGAACCCGGTGGGATGGTGCAGGGCAACGACTCGATCAGGAACGCCACCTCGATCCTCGACTACATCTTCCGCGAACTTGCCGTCAGCTATCTGGACAGGACTGATCTGGCTCACGTGGAGCCCGAGGGCGAAAGTTTCGATGCCTTGGGCGGCGGGGTTAACGAAGGTGTCCCAAGCGTGACCGGGATGCCGGACATGGCCGCGTCCAAATCGCTGGAGGTACTAAAACAGATCAGCTCCACCGGGTATCTGCGCAAGCGGGTGCCGCAGGAACTGGTGGTACTGCAAGGCGGGGCCGGAAGGGGGGCCACCGCACTGGCAGAGGATGATCTTGTCACGGCGTTGGAACCTCTGATGTCCGGTACCAAAAGCACAATCGCTGCCGCCGCGGCGACCACGGCAGTCACCACTGGTGCGGTCGGGATGAATGCCCGCACCAGGGCCAGGATGCAGGGCTATGAGGGCGAGGTTTGCGGTGAATGCGGCAACTACACGCTGCTGCGCAACGGAACCTGCACGAAGTGCAACACCTGCGGTGCGACAAGCGGGTGTAGCTGATCCGGAAGCACGATCAACAACCACCACCAACCGGGCCATGCTGGTTCGTTTGCAACGCGGGATAAATAAAAACTTAAGAATGGTCGCCGGAGCTTCGGCGGTGTGATCTCTGGCGGTCTGGGGTCGGGGCCACCAGTATCGCGGCTTAACCCAGAACGCTGCCCAGGCGCATGGCTGCGCCCATATCGCCGTCGATCTTCATCCTGCCGCCCATGAAAGCTGCTGTGGGGTTCATATCACCGGACAGGATATTATGGAAGGTGTCAGCGTCGGCGGTCATGGTGACATCCGCCTTTTCCCCATCCTTGGCTGTGCGTACGCCGCTGCTGTCGATGATGATCGCACCTTCGCCTTCGATCATGAATTTTGCACTG
This sequence comes from Paracoccaceae bacterium, assembly GCA_014323785.1. GTDB lineage: Bacteria > Pseudomonadota > Alphaproteobacteria > Rhodobacterales > Rhodobacteraceae > Rhodophyticola. The sequence continues at coordinate 110,160 of JACONJ010000027.1, forward strand.
CCGTCAAACCTGCCTGATAGTTTGGCGGTCAGGACGGCAACAGCACTTTGGATGATGGCACTCATAGAAAAATGCTCCTCTGCTGGTCACGGGTGCGGGATTGACAGCCGCGCATCGTCATGCAAAAGCCGCGATCAGCATGAAAGCATTCCACCCCTTATACAACAGTCCTGTTGCGGCGACCTGATTGCTTCTGGCCAACGTCGGGTCAGACTTGCGCAGGGTGGCGGTCGGATAGGGGTAATTCGGCGCGTTGATGTGTCCAGGGAGCATGCGATCACCCTGTAACCGGACGAAATAAAGCCGGAATTGGGGTCATGGTGGTGGGACTTGGCGGGATTAAGCGGGACCGTGAATGAGCTCGCAGGGGCAGTGTATCAGGGCGCACGCGGATGGCACAAGACATGTCGGGCCGGATCACCGCCGTCCTGGGCCCCACCAATACCGGCAAAACCCATTACGCCATCAAGCGGATGCTGGCCCATCGCACCGGGGTGATCGGCCTGCCGCTTAGGCTTCTGGCGCGAGAGGTCTATGACAGGATCGTCGCCATGCGCGGTCCCTCGGTCGTGGCCCTGGTGACAGGGGAAGAGCGAATCGTGCCCCCGCACACCCGGTATCGGGTCTGCACGGTTGAGGCGATGCCCCAAACCAACGCCGCGGATTTCCTGGCCGTGGATGAGATCCAGCTGTGCGCCGATCCCGAACGCGGCCATGTCTTTACCGACCGGCTGCTGAACGCCCGGGGCTTGCACGAAACGTTATTTCTGGGTGCTGACGCCATGCGCGGTGCCATCTCGGCACTGGTCCCCGGCGCACATTTCATACGGCAAGAAAGGTTCTCGGAACTTGTCTATACTGGCGCGAAAAAGCTCAGCCGGATGCAGCCCCGCACGGCCATTGTCGGGTTTTCGGTGGAAAACGTCTATGCCATCGCCGAGCTTCTGCGGCGACAGAGGGGCGGGGCGGCGGTTGTCATGGGCGCACTGAGCCCGCGAACGCGCAATGCACAGGTGGGTCTTTATCAGAACGGCGATGTTGATGTGCTGGTTGCGACAGATGCCATCGGCATGGGGCTGAACCTTGATATCTGCCATGTGGCGTTTTCCGGTTTGCAAAAGTTTGATGGACGACGGATGCGCCACCTGGCCCCGAATGAGCTGGCGCAAATCGCGGGCCGTGCGGGGCGCCATACGCGGCCCGGCACGTTCGGTGTGACCGGAGAGGCACCACCCCTGGATAATCGGGTTGTCATCGCGATGATCGAACACCGCTTTGCCCCGATCCGAAAGCTGCAATGGCGCGACGGGGCGTTGGATTTCGGCACGCTCCCGCGCCTGATCCAGGCGTTGGAAGCCCCCGTTGCGAATGAATGGCTGACCCGGGCGCGCCCCGCGGATGACCTTGTGGCCCTGAAAGCCCTGGCATCCCGACCCGACATTGCCACCCGGATCGCGGGGCCCAAAGATGTGCGCCTTTTGTGGGATATCTGCCGCATTCCTGATTTCCGCGGCATCAGTCGTATGGAACACACGCGCCTTCTGGCAGGTATTTTTGACCATTTACACGATTTGGGCCGGGTGCCTGACGACTGGCTGGCCCGGCAGATCAAACGCATAGACCAGCCCGAGGGCGATATTGACACGCTGTCGAGACGGTTGGCATGCATCCGCACGTGGGCCTACGTTGCGCAGCGCACAGGCTGGGTCGATGACGAATCCCATTGGCGCAGTGTTACCCGTGCCGTAGAAGACCGCCTGTCAGATGCGCTGCACGTACGTTTGACTCAAAGGTTTGTTGACTGGCGCAGCTTCGTCCTGATGCGCCGTTTGAAACAGAAGGAGGGCCTCGTGGCCGAAGTGAATGACAAGGGTGACGTCACCGTCGAAGGCCAATTTATTGGCCGGTTGGAAGGCTTTCGCTTCCGCCATGATGCCAAAGCCACACCGGATGAGGCAAAGACCCTTCGGCAGGCGGCAATGGCCGCACTGCGCCCTGAGTTTCACCTGCGTGCGGACAGGTTTTACACCGCCCCGGACACAGCGTTCGACGTCACCGAACAGGGCGGGCTGATGTGGGGCACGCAGGCGGTTGGCAAACTGGTGGCCGGCACCGGGCCGTTGACCCCCACGGCCGAGGCTTTCGTCGATGAACAGGCGGGCGCAGAGGTGGTGCAAAAGGTGCAGCGCCGGTTACAGCATTTCATTGATCGCAGGATCGCGATGCTGTTCCTGCCACTTCTGGAGATGCAAAAGGATGCGGCGATCACCGGTTTGCCACGCGGCTTTGCCTTTCGCATGGCAGAGGCTTTTGGCCTTCTGCCGCGGTGCGCAGTGGCAGATGAGGTCAAGGCACTTGATCAAGATGCCCGCAAGCTTCTGCGCAGGCACGGCGTGCGCTTCGGTCAGTTCACGATTTTTCAGCAGGCTTTGCTGAAGCCCGCGCCGACGCGGTTGCGCCTTGTCCTGTGGGGTTTGACGAACGGGTTACAGGAATTCCCCAAAAGCCCGCTGCCGGGGCTGGTGACCATCCCAAACGAAAAGGGCCAACCGGCGGGGTATTACACCATGTCCGGCTATCACCCCGCGGGTGCGCGGGCGATCCGCATCGACATGCTGGAGCGGCTGGCCGATCTGCTGCGGCAGGAAGACACGCGTGGCGGGTTTGAGGCGACGGCAGAGATGCTTTCGATCACCGGTATGACGCTGGATCAGTTTACCAACCTGATGCAGGGGCTTGGGTATAAGGCGGCGCGGGGCGAACGCCCCAGGGTAAAGGCGACCCCGGGGTCCGGGGCCGGTGACGCACCCGGGGCCAGGGATGATCGCCCGCACAATATGGCACCGCCCACGGGGCCAAAGGGGGCCGAGCCGCCGCGGGAGCCCCCGGCTGCGCTGCCATCCGGGCCAGGTGCGCCGCCTTTGGGCACCAGCGCAGCCGCCGAGGGGGGCACCCCCCCTGCACCCGTGGAGGCCCCCGAGACCGAAGTGTTTTACACCTTCGCCTGGGTGCCGCGGCGGCGTTCGCCCACCCGGGCAGGGCAGCACCGGGGGGCCGGCGGCAAATCGCGTGACAAAAAGCGCAAGACGCCCCAGGGTAAGGACGGCAAAACGCCTCACAGTGCCAGGGCACAAGGCACCCCGCCCAGACCCGAGCACAAGACGGATCGCGTCGACCCGGACAACCCCTTTGCCCAGGCACTGGCCGGGCTGCGAGACAACCTTTGACCGCGCTTTGACCGGGGCGGCGCAGGCAGGGAGACCAGGCGGCAGGGTGCTATCGACTCAAAGGGACAGGGGCGGCGATTTACGTCGATATCGCACACGATTTGGCGTTTATTTCGCGCCGTCACAGGACTTGAGTGGTCGAGTCGATCATTCACCCTGCCCCTAAATGTTGCATTTTTACAACAATATCCAAAAAATCACATCAGATTCTCGCTTGCAACATCTTCCCCCATCTTATCGCCCCCCCTCCCCAACTTCCATGATGGTAGCGGCAACGACACCATCGGTGATTTCGACCTTGGCAAGGATGTGAGCCGCTTCCGGGGTGAGGGCACACCGTAAGGTTTCGACGACCTCACCTTCACCGAAATTGCTAGCGATCAGTTCTGGCATAGTTTCACATCCACGCTTGTCACCTGGGGCGATAGTGATGACAGCATCCTAATTGAAAACTTTTTATCATGGACAGGGGGAGGTATTCTTCCGCATGGCCTTTCGACGGATGGCTTTATCTTTGGCCAAGCCGAAGTTGCCGCCAGCCCCCCGCCGGACATCGTCCTGCATCAGGCGATGCGCTGACCCGCAGACCATATCTCGTGCAGAACCGGCACCCCCGTATCGTGCGAAAGCGGATCAGATCGGTGCGCATGCCTTCGGCCAGGCACCTGCGGCCGGGGAGGTCACATCGGGGCGCGGGTGGATGTGACGCTGCAGATTATCGGTGTGCAAATTGACCAAAACCGGGGGTAAGGAAATCCCCTTTGCAGTCGATGGTATCGACGCGGCGCGCCGCACCCGGCTGGACCTTGATGATCATTCCTGCCTGAATGCGCAAGCCCCCGGTGCCACGCGGCCGGGCAAAACCAGTCGGGCATTGGCACGGGTAAAGGTCGGGAGCATCATGGCGCGGTTCCCGGGCCTAACCTTATACCCAGGGCGGATGATGATGGATCAATTTACGCGATTTGGTATTTATGTGGTGCCGGAAGGTGCATTTTATCGAATCGGCGCGGCCTGGCTGGGATGGGATTGCGTTGCGAGGCAGAAGGTCACGCGCCCGGACTGGCCGGAACTGCCCGGGGAGGACGCGCTGGTCACAGCCCCCCGTCAATACGGGTTTCACGGCACGATCAAGCCACCCTTCCGACTGCTCAACGGCACCCGCCCCGAACAGCTGGCAGAGGCCGTTGCGGCCTTCTGTGGCCAGCAGGGGCCAGTTAGCCTGCCGAAATTAGAGGTGCGCAGGTATGGCAAGGTCATCGCGATTGTCCCGACCACTCCAAGTGCCGCACTTGTGCGCCTGGCCGCCGATACGGTGCGGTCACTGGACAGGTTCCGCGCGCCCGCAAACATGGTGGATCTGGCGCGGCGGCGCAAAGTCGGCCTGACCGACTGGCAAGAGGGCTACCTGCGTGATTGGGGTTTCCCATATGTGATGGAGGAGTTCCGGTTTCACCTGACCCTCACCGGCCCCCTGGGCGATAAGGCTGACGCCGTTGCGCGTGGCCTGGCGGCCCGGTTCCGGGCGCATCTTCCCGCGCCCTTCATAATCGACAGCCTGTGCCTGATGGGAGAGGGCGCAGACAGACGGTTCCACATGATCCACCGCTACCCTCTTTCCGGTTTAAGGCACACACAAGACTGCGGCGATGCTGGACTCTAACGGATGAATGGTTGCGTTGGCGATCTCCTCGGATTGAGGCGCGGATATGGTGGTGCTTATCGCGGGTGGTATCTCTGATCAGTCGTGATCTCTTGTGCTTGGACGACAACATCGTGTTCGCCTTCTTTGCCAAGAGTTGGTGTTTTAAGCACCTTGTCAACTCTAACACCTATTCCTTCCATGAATTTACCATCGCCAGGGAAAGGTAAGTTCCTTTCCTCTTCCTCGGTGTAAATTTCTTCGCACGTGCCATCTTTTCGTTGAATAACCCAACGAATTTTCACTTGGTTTCTCATTCCGGCCCCTTCGCTTGCTTGTGTGGTGGTTGATGGTGAACTGAATGTCAATCTATTCAAACGGCGGCGGGTGTATCCAGGGTGTCTTCCGGCCATCCTGACGGCAATGCGCTGAAATGTCGAAACCGCCCAGGGGACGGTCACAGTGAGACAGTCACGCCCCCGGCTTTTAGGCCCTTGGACAAGGTCAAATCATGCAATGGTTGACGGGATGGTTCTGTTGCGCCTAGAGTCCCTGTGCCTTTGGCCCGGTCAAAAAGGGCCGAATTGGTGCCGCAATCACCGCGTTCCGGGCGATTGGCGGTTTTTTGACACATGGCACCGCCATAAAGGTGCCCCTGCCAGGGAGGGTTCCCATGCCCATGACCTATCGTACTGCCGAGGCACTGCCAACGCATATTCACGCGGCTGCCAAAGCCATCCGCCACGGGGGCACTGCCATGTCCCGGCGAGAGTTCCTGTCAACGGCCAGCATCTTTGGTGCCTCTGCCGCGACTGCCTATGGCATGCTTGGCCTGCCCGCGCCCGCACAGGCACAAGGCATGGCGCGGATGGGCGGCACCGCACGGCTGCATGGCATCCTGCGCACGATGAAGGATCCGGTGACCTTTGATCACATCACGCTGGCCAATTTCGCGCGTGGATGGCTGGAATACCTGATCGCCTATAACAGTGATGGCACCTTCACCCCGGTTCTGCTGGACGGGTGGGAGGTGAACCAGGACGCATCGCAATACAGGCTGATGGTGCGCCCGGGTGTGACCTGGAACAACGGTGCGCCCTTTACCGCCGCCGATGTGGCCTTTAATATAGCCCGGTTCTGTGATGGCAGTATCGAAGGCAACGCGCTGGCCCCCCGGTTTGGTGCACTGCGCGATGCGGATACGGGCCGCGCCCGCGCGGGGGCCATCGAGGTTGTCGATGATATGACTGTTGTTCTGAACCTGTCAGAACCCGACATCGCGCTGGTGCCGAACCTGGCAGAGTACCAATCGGCAATCGTGCATCAAGGTTTCGATGCCGCCGGGATGATATCAAACCCGATCGGGACGGGCCCCTATATTCCGACCAGTTATGAGGTCGGTGTGCGCGGCGTTCTTGAGCGGAACACAAAACACACTTGGTGGAATGAAGGCAATGGTGCCTGGCTCGACCGGGTAGAGTTCATTGATTACGGCGAAGACCCCGTCGCTTATCTGGCGGCGGCGGAATCCGACGAAATCGACCATGTCTATGCGCTGGAAGGCGATTTTGTGAATATCTTCAACGCGCTGGAAGGGTGGAGGGTATCTGAGGCAATCACATCCTCAACCATCGTGATCCGCCCCAACCAAGCCACCCGCGTGGGTGACATCCAGCCCTATGCCGATGCCCGCGTACGCCGGGCCCTGGCCCTGGCGGTTGACAATCAGGTGATCCTTGATCTTGGCCAGGCAGGCCAGGGTGTGGTGGCGGAAAACCACCATGTTGCGCCGGTGCATCCGGAATACTCGCCCATGCCCGCCCCCCTCACGCGTGATCCCGAAGCCGCCATGGCCCTTCTGGACGCGGCCGGGATGGCGGATTTTGAGCATGAGTTGATTTCTCTCGATGCGGGGTTCACCAGGGACAGTGCCGATGCCTGCGCCGCCCAGTTGCGCGATGCAGGGATCAAGGTGGCGCGGGTGGTGCTCCCGTCCTCATCCTACTGGAATGACTGGAACAACTTTGCGTTCTCGGCGACGATCTGGTCGCATCGGCCATTCGCGGTGCAGATTTTCCCGGTAGCTTATGTTTCGGGCGCGATCTGGAACGAAACCGGTGTTGCAAATGCCGATATCGATGCGCTGGTCGCCGAAGCGGTGCGCACATCGGATGTAGAAGCACGGCGCAAGATCATGGCCGACGTCCAACGGATCATGCAGGACGAAGGCGTGATTATTCAGCCGTATTGGCGATCACTTTACAGCAGCCACAAGGATCGCCTCAAAGGGGCCGATATCCATGTCAGCCAGGTGGTGGATCCGCGCCTGATATATTGGGAGGCATGACTGCTACAAGACCCCCGACACAAAGGAAGGGGAGCCGTCCGTGCGGCGGCTTCCCCTTCCCCTTTCAGATCAACAGCACTATCAAAACGAAGAACCCCCAATACATCAGCATGAAGTGGCTTGATTGCGCCCACTGGTGGCAATACCAATAGGCAAAGTAGTTCCCCCCGATCACGAAACCAGCCCAGATCAGGGTAAAGAACGTGGTACTCAGCACTGCGGCCCCCGTGGCCAGCACAACCGATGCTGCACCCCCCGCTGCCAGAACCAGCAGAACCGCCGAGACAAAAAGCACAACCGCCGCCGAGGTTTCGGCCAGCCGAATGGCGTGGAAAAGCCGCGTCACCATCGCGGGGTCGTCAACCCGCCGGTGCGCCAGAAGGCGGTAGTGTTCCGGATCCTGTTCGGCCATCAGGTCAAAGCGCACGACCGCTGCCAAGACATCTTCGTTCAGCTTCGGGTGGCACCAATTGTCGGCCACCGCCACCGCCATCCAGACGCCAAGACTGGCCACCAGTGCCGCCTCGACAAGAAGTATGATGACGTCCATTCCGGCCGCCCTAGGCGGCGGCGCATGGCAATCGCATCGCCGACAGGCCGTCACTGTCGCGCACGCTGGAACAGATGCTGATCAGTTTGCGCGGTTCTTCATAGGGCCAGGGGGTGCCGCGATGCATCACCGCGCGCTGGTCCCACAACAGCACATCCCCGACAGACCAGTTGTGCGCATAGACGAATTGGGGCTGCGTGCAAAACGCCACCAGCGCGTCCAGCAGCGCGGCACTCTCACCCTCATCATAGCCATCGACAAGAAAGGCATGGCTGGCGAGATACAGTGCCTCTCGCCCGTTGACGGGATTTGTCCAGACCGAATGCCAGTGTTGATCGGGCCATTTGTTGAACATCGGCAGGCGTGAAAGTTCTTCAGAGATTTTCTTGCGCGAGTGGCTGTAGCGGTGCCAGATTCCGCGCCCTTCGATCCGGGCCTTCAGATCGGCGGGCAGCGCGGCCCATGCCGCACGGGTTGAGGCCAGTTCCGTCGCCCCGCCGGTTGATGGCACGATCCGCGCCGTCAGGATGTTAACAAGCGCAGGAACCGGAAGGAACGTGCTGTCGGAATGCCACAGGAAGTTTGATTTAAGGTTGAGCGTGTGCAGATCCATCTCCTCGGACGTCGTGCCATCCTCCCGAACATTGGATACTTCCGGAATTTTGTAGGCTTCGCCCGGTTTCCGCTCATCGGCAAGGCGGTCTTCGATTGGACCAAACAGCCCGGCAATCTCTTGGTGTTTCTCTCCGTTCAAATCCTGGCCACGGAACAGAAGTGCGGAATGCTCCTCAAACAGCGCACGTATTTCGGGGAAGATGCAATCCGCGGTCACATCCATCAGATTAAGGCCCGTCACCTCCACACCAAAGGCGGGGGTCAGCGGGGTCAGGGTCATCTTTGGCATTTTGTGTTCTCCCTTGGCTGTCTTGCGTATCGGGTTTTGTCGGGCCGGTACATCATTGTCAATCGATTCTTAACCCTCTGGCCTGTCTTGCATATCGGGTTTTGTCCGGCCAAGGGCTTCGATCGCTTCGGCGGTCAGGTGTTTCACCCTCTCCCAGGCGGTGGATTTGCCGGGGTTCATCAAGCCTTTGGGATCAAGGCGCCTTTTCCAGGCCAGGTGCTGATAATCAGGCTGCATGTGGTTGCCTTCGATGACGTTCACATGGGCATCGTGGATGGTGAAGCCATGGGCCTTGTAGATCGCGTTGATCCTGGCCAGACGTTCGGGCGATGTGAACCATATGATCGGCAGATCGGCGGCGCAGATCACACCATCGCCCCGGGTGAATTCGTGATGCGGCCAGACATCATCTCCAAGGGCATCATAAACCCGGGCGACAGTGGCCGTATCCGCAGGGTCAGGCACGCCGATTTGCTGATAGGTCGCGCGGCGGTCTGATTTCAGAACCTGAAGCGTGGTGTGGTTATAGGCGAATTCAAACACATGGGGCAGTTTCCCGGCGGTGCGTTCGGCCTCATCCATGGCCAGATGCAGGATGCCGCCCTGGCGTGTGATCAGCGTGCGAAGAGCATCCAGTTGCGCCCGCGGCACCAAAGTTACCAACAGGTTCCGGCCCCCGGGCACACGGGTGTCAAGCCGGGGGAAGTAGTTGGCGATCCGCGCATCGACGACCGAGCAGAGTTTCCGGGCAATCGTGGCTTCCGGCACCGAGGCCAGCGCATAGCCCGCGGCATAGGCATCCTGGTAGGTATCAAACCCCGCCATGCAGCCGATCCAGTCATGGGATGGGACAGTGCGCAGGGTCACCTCGGTAATCGCACCGTTCATGCCCCAGGCGTGGTGGATTCGCAGAACATCCCTGCCTTTGAAAACATGTTCGGACGGTTCCGCCTCAAGCGACAGCACCTTTAGCGCACGGATATTGCCGTTTTCCCGAAGCGGCCCATTGGCGATCGAGCCGATCCCGGCAGACCCGCCCGCGACAAAGCCGCCCACCGTTGCGATATCCTGGGTTGAGGGGAACAACGCCATTTCCCGCCCATGGGGGGCGAGCGCGGCGTTGATATCGATCATCATGGCACCAGCTTCGACGCGGACAAAATCCTGTCCGATCTCAAGAATTTTTCGCATTGCAGTTGTCTCGAGAATCAAACCGCCTTTCAGGGGGACAGCCTGGCCATAATTGCCCGTGCCACCGCCCCGAAGCGTGACAGGAATGTCATGGGCATAGGCAACCGCCAGGCACCGGGCCAGTTCATCGGGCGTTTTGGGGCAAACCACAAGCTCCCCGAAAGAGTGCCGCAATTCGGCATTCAAGATCGGCGAATACCAAAAGAAATCGCGGCTGCGTTTTTTGACTGCCGTGGGGTCATCCAGCACTTCAACCGGGGCCAGGGCAACCTGAATGGCGGGCCAATCGTGCGTGGTCTTGCGTATTACAGGGGTCGGGGCATTATCAGCCATGGGGTACCCTTTTGATATTCAGACAGGGGAACCGCCCGTGCCGCACCCGCGATCAGGTCAGAGAGGCCGGGCGTTTCAAAAAAGATCAAATCCTGCGACGCGGCATCATCGATCCACAGGGGCGCAAGCCCCATGGCGCGGCGGGCAGTGGTTGTGATTGTGCGCAAGTGGCGGCCAAAGGGGGGATCAAGATGCCCCGCCATCACTGCCAGCGACAGAGAGTGCAACGGATCATGCCGCCCGATGGGATAGAACGCATCGCGGACATTGTCCGTGCCGATCACAATGTTTACCCCGTGGGCGGCCAGTTCATGCAGCCGCGTCAGACCGCGCCGATCCGGCGTACCTGCACGGCGCCCTTGAAGGTAAAGGTTGGTTGAGGGAAGGACCGCCAGTGCAATGCTGGCCTTGGCCAGTTTCTCTGCAACCCGGGCGACGGTGTCGGCCTGTTGCGAGGCAAGGCTGCACGCATGGCTGCAAAAGACAGGGCCCTGAAACCCCGTTTCCAGTGCCACATCGGCGATGATCTCCAGCCCGTTCAATGCGGGGTCAAGCCCTTCATCAACATGAAAATCAAGCGGCAGGCCAAGCCGATCCGCCAGGCGGAACAGGGTCAACACCCCTTTGTGACGTTGCGCCTGATCAAACAGGAAACTGCCAAGAACGGCACCATCCCGCGCCACCCGGCGCGCCACTTGTCGGGCGCGGTCAGTTTCGGCCATATCCTCTATGCTGGTCAGCGCGGCCCGTTGCAACGCGATTCCATCCTGCGCGGCGGCCTTGGCCAGTGCGCCAAGGATATCCCAGGCGATCGGTGCCTCCGGCGCATCAGGGCCTGTTGCCCAGTCCACATGGCTACGCACAGCCCCGCAGCCCGCGCTGCGCAATTCCCGCATGCCCCGGCGGGTGCGGTGGTCCAAATCCCCGGCGGTCCAATGTACCTTGTCCGCACGCTGCGCCCGGAGGGCCGCGGCCAGATCACCGCCCACATCGGCGATGCGGGTTATCGAGTGGCACTTGTCCAGATGCACATGCGCCTCGGCCAAACGCGGCAGCACAATGCCCCGGGGCGGCTTTGCCCCAGAGTCTGGGTCAAGCCGCTGTGCACGCCCCGCTTCCAGAACCAGCGTTCCGCACAGAAGGTCGCCCTGACGCACACCGCCAAACCCATCGGGCCGGGCAAGCAGATCAACCGGCACGGCAAGACCCGGCAGCCGGGCAGCCCCCCCGTTGCCAAACCCTGTTGCCGTCACGTTCCGGGTTGTGTGCACGTTCACCCTGCCCATCCGCATGGAAGCGTTGCGTTTGAGGCCCTGGAATCTGTGCCAGAGACGCTGACACTCTGCCAGACCTGTGCGCATATTACAAGCGGCAGGAGGGCCAAAGTATCGGGTGGTCCCTATCCGAGAGCGTATCGTGTAGGATGGGTGCGGTTTGCGCATAGCAATTTGAAACCAAGCGAAAAGCTTGATGCGTATCTTGAGGGTATCGGATCGCCAGAAAGCCGTATATCAACGGGGACTCAGCCCGGACGGGTTGCCATCAGCCGTTTCACCTGCTGCTCAACCTTACGCTCAAACCCCTGTTCCATCCGTGCAAAAACGGCCTGGGCATCATCCATAGATTTTTGGAGTTCGTCAGCCGTGGCAGCATCAAATCCGCGTTGGAAAGCCTCAAGCAAGGCTTCTTCCTCCACGTCAAAGGCCCCATCCCAATCAGCCGCTTGGGTAAACCTTGACTGCTTCAGGCGCGTTGTGGCGTTTCTTATGCGGGTAAGTGCCTTGGACACATCATCATTTGCCTGCTTCAGGATTTCGTCCCGACCCTGAAGGGGGTCTTCCCGGTGCGTCAGCACCCGTGCACTGGACAAGGCATCCTCAACGCCGCGCAAGCCCTCACGTAACCGTGCCGCCCCGTTGCCGCGAAACTCGTCCAATGTAATATTTGCCGCTCTGATGTCCCGAACCTGCTTCATTGATGACCGATGGAGCAAGAAGGCAACAGCCACCCCGAACCAGGATGCCCCCGCACCAATCAATGAAAGCAATTCGCCCGAATCAAGGCTGAATTCCGCACCGAACACTTTTACTGCAATTGCCCCGCGTTCCTGACGCTAAGATTCCTGATCGTGGCTTCCAGCTGGCTTGTCACCGTAGGGCGGGCATCCAGCACATAACGCCCGTGGAACCCTTCAGGACCGCCGAGGGTGCGCAGGCTCTCACCGAACAGGCCCTGGAAAAAAGAACCGGTAACAGCCAGGACATAGTCCGGAATCTCAATTACAACCCGTTCTTCCGTGCCATCAAAACGGGACAGGTCCAAGCACTCACGCACCGCACGGCCCCGGTCGTGCCCGCTCAGGTTACGAACGTATTTGTCCCCCTTGCGGGTAAATCGTTCCAGGCTAAGCGTTTTCGTCATGGCCCGTAAGGATCCTGTTAGTGGTCCGGATCCAGCGAGTACCGGACAGCTATCACCGTGCCGAGCACCTTGACCGGCAGATCAAAAACATGGCCTGTACCGGGCGGTTTGTCCGATGTGTTCCCATCATTGAACCACAGCATGCGTGGTTCGCCCTCTGCCCGGCGCGTGCCCTTTATATAATCATCGCGCAGCATAATGCAAAATTTGCCTTGTGTATTTGGTAGCGGAGGAGGGACTTGAACCCCCGACCCGCGGATTATGATTCCGCTGCTCTAACCAGCTGAGCTACTCCGCCAAACCGGGAATGATGCTACGGCTGCGCACGCTTCCCGTCAACTTCAAAATCAGCCGGACCGGGCCGGGCGGCGATCACCTCAACCTCTACTTTGAACTCGGGCCGGGTGAAGCCCGAGACGATCACCAGGGTTGAACCGGGCAGCCGATCCAGCCCCGCGAGCCAGGCATCGCGCGCGGTCATGTAACCCGCCATATGCGCACGGTCCGTGACATAGGCGTTGATGCGCACGGTGTCGGCACGGGTGAACCCGGCCTCGGCCAGAATCGCATCGATGGAGGTAAAGCAAAGCGCGGCCTGTTCTTCCGCGTGTTCAGGCACCACGTCATCAGGCGTGATGCCCAACTGCCCCGAGGTGAACACCCAGACCGCGCCGGGCGGAACCCATGTGCCATGCGCATAGGCCGCAAAGGGGGGGCGGATGGAATCGGGGGTTAGCGCGGTCAGCATGGGCCGAAATCCTTTGCCAAACATTCATATTTTATGCTACCATGCCCTATGGCTTTCCGGAACCACCCGAAACCGGCAAAGATGATAGCAAACGGGGTATATTGCCCTGTCTGTCTGGTGCCGGGTTCCTTGACGGTCCCGGCAATTTCCAACATTTGGGAGAATCACGTATGAACTTCCGCACATCATATCTTGCACTGTCAATGGCGATGGCGCACACTGCGGCCGCGGCTGATGACGGGCTGACCGCTGTCACCTTTGGCACCAACTGGCTGGCCCAAGCCGAGCATGGTGGCTTCTACCAATCCGTTGCCGATGGTACCTATGCCGAATGCGGGCTGGACGTGACGATCATTACCGGCGGGCCGCAGGTGAACAACCGTGCCCTGCTTCTGGCCAACCGAATCCAGTTCCATATGGGCGGTGACCTGCTGCAGGCGTTCAACGCGGTGGCCGAGGAAATCCCGGTGGTCAATGTGGCCGCCATTTTCCAGAAGCACCCGCAGGTGATCCTGGCGCATCCTGGCGTGGCCGAGAGCTGGGAAGAGCTGCGCGACCTGACACTTCTGATCGGTGACAACGGCTTTACCTCATATTACCAGTGGATGATCGCCGAACATGGTTTCACGGTTGAACAGCGCCTGCCGTATACATTCAACCCCGCGCCATTCCTGGCCGATGATCAGCTTGGGATGCAGGGCTTCCTGTCGTCTGAACCCTATCTGGTGGAAACCACGGGCGGCTTCGTGCCGAACGTCTTTCTGATCGCGGATGCGGGGTTTTCCTCTTACGCGACAACGATCGAGACGATGCAGGCCACGATCGACGAAAGCCCGGAAGTGGTGCAATGCTTTGTCGAGGGGTCAATCCTGGGCTGGTATGCCTACCTGTATGGTGACAACGCCGCGGCCAACAGGATGATCCTGGCCGATAACCCCGATATGACCCAGGACAAGATCGACTATGCCATCGGCAAGATGATCGAATGGGGCATTGTCGACAGCGGGGATGCGCTGGAACTTGGCATCGGTGCGCTGACCGAAGAGGTCGTGGCCAGCTTCTATGCGGACATGGTTGCCGCCGGCGTTGTCGAGGCCGGGATCAACTGGCCGTTGACGATCAACACCTCCTTTGTGAACCAGGGCCTGGGGGTGGAGCTGCGCCCGGAGTGAGAGCACAAACAGAAGGGCGGGGGGGCCTCTGCCCCGCCCTGCACCCAGGCAAACCCGAAAGGTGCGCAAATGGCCCTGCGTCTCGCTAAAACCCTGCCCCCCGAAATGCGCCCCCCGCTTCTGCGGCTGGCCAGTGTTGACAAGATGTTCAACGGGGATGTGGTGGCCCTGAAGAACATGACGCTGCAGGTGAACGCGGGCGATTTCCTTTCGCTTCTCGGTCCTTCGGGGTGTGGAAAATCCACCGCGCTTCGGATCATCGCGGACCTGATACGCCCGACACGCGGCCGGGTGGAATGGGCATGGGCAGGCAGGCACGAACGCGGAGATTTGGGTGTGGTATTCCAGGACCCCACGCTGATGCCCTGGGCTACAGTGGCGCACAATGTCTGGCTGCCGTTCCGTCTGGCGGGCAAAAGCTTCGCCTCGGTCAAGGGTGACGTGTTAAGGGTTCTGCGCCTTGTCGGGCTGGAAGAATTCATAAACGCCTATCCACGGGAATTGTCGGGTGGCATGCGGATGCGCGTCTCTATCGCGCGGGCCATTGTTACCAGCCCGCGCCTGATCCTGATGGACGAACCCTTTGCCGCGCTGGATGAGATCACGCGGCACAAGCTGAACAACGACCTTTTGACATTGAAACAGCAGATCGGCTGCACGGTGATCTTCGTTACGCATTCCGTGTTCGAAAGCGTCTTTCTGTCAGACCGAATCGCGGTCATGGCGGCGCGCCCAGGGCGTGTAGTGACCGAGTTGAAGGTTGACGCCCCTACCCCGCGCGGGGAAGCGTTTCGCACATCGCCTGACTATGCGGCCCAAGCCCGCCACGCGTCCCATGCCCTGCGTGATGCAATGGGGGAACCCGCGTGACCGTCGCAGATAAAAATCCGGCCGCACATTCCGTGGGAATTGTTGATGTTGACGAGGCCCGCCGCGCACGGGCCCGAAGGATTGAAAGCGTTGCAAAATGGGTGCTGCCGGTGGTGATCATGGGTCTGGCTGTTATGGGATGGGCATGGATCGTCCAGGCAGGCGACATTCCGCATTACATCCTGCCCGGACCAGGCCGGGTCTGGGACAGTCTGGTCAATGACTGGGGCATTCTGATCAACGCGGCCTATCTGACCGGGTGGATCACACTTTTGGCGCTGATCCTGGCGGTGCTTGGCGGGGCGGGCCTTGCGATCCTGTTCAACCAGTCGAAGATGCTGGAGTTGAGCTTTTACCCCTATGCGGTGATCCTGCAGGTTACGCCCGTTGTCTCCATCGCGCCGCTGATCTTCATTTATGTGGACTCGAAGATTGCGGGGATG
>JACONJ010000028.1 GCA_014323785.1 Paracoccaceae bacterium
CCCAACGCCCTGCGCAAGACCCAGCCGCGGCTGCTGGCCTATCTGAGTTACATGACCGAACGGCTGCTGCCCATGCGCAGCCTGCTCAAGCCCACTGGTTCCATCTACCTGCACTGTGACCCCACGGCCAGCCATTACCTCAAACTCATGATGGATGCCGTGTTCGGACACAGAAATTTCTTGAATGAGGTTATCTGGTCATACCGAACCGGCGGTGTCAGCAAGCGTTGGTTTGGACGCAAACACGATGTGCTGCTGTATTATGCGCGGTCGCAAGAAGGCCACGTGTTTCATGTTCACAAGGAGCGATCCTACAACCGAGACAACAAGCCATATCGATTCAAGGGAGTTGAAGAATTTAAGGACGATGAAGGAAAATGGTACACAATAGCGTCAATGCGCGATGTGTGGGAGATGAACGCGATTGGCAGAACATCAAAGGAACGTCTTGGCTACGCGACGCAGAAGCCCTTGGCATTGCTGGACCGCATCATCCGGGCCAGTTCCAATGAAGGCGATCTGGTGCTGGACCCGTTCTGCGGCTGCGCCACCACCATCGAGGCCGCACACCGCCTGAACCGCCACTGGATCGGCATCGACATCGCCATTCACGCCGTCAAGCGCGTGGCCAGGGTGCGCCTGCAGGACAGGCTGGGCCTGACCGAAGGCGTCAATTTCACGATTGAGGGTGTGCCGCACAGCCTGGAAGGCGCACGCGACCTGTGGCAGCGTGACCCGTATCACTTTCAAAAGTGGGCCGTCGAACAGGTTGACGGCTTTGTCACGGCGCGCCGGACGGGCGATGGCGGCATCGACGGGCGACTGTATTTTGACACGGGCGGGGCGGAACTGGCCAGCATGGTGCTGGAGGTGAAGGGCGGTACAAACGTCGGCATCGGCGTGGTGCGCGACCTGCGCGGCGTGCTGGAACGGGAAGATGTTCCAATGGCCGGGCTGATTGTGCTTGAGGGATTGGGGGAACAGAAAGAAACTTCCGCCAAGAAATGGCGCAGGCGGGCGACCTGGAGGCAGGTGGAGTTCCCTATCCGCGCATGCAGATGCTCACCGTGCAGGACATTCTGGACGGAAAGCGGTTTCAAACCCCCTCCATCGCACGCGCACGCGGGGAAGGGCAGCCCAAACTGCCGATGGGATGAAGCCGATAACAACGGACCGGGCAGGAGAAGGATGATGCGTTACGATGTTGTCGTTGTGGGCGGGGGCCCGTCGGGGGCAACCGCAGCTGAGGATCTGGCGCGCATGGGCCACACTGTCGCCCTGCTGGACCGGGCCGGACGAATTAAGCCTTGTGGCGGTGCGATCCCGCCACGGCTGATTGCAGATTTTGGCATTCCCGAAGATCAGCTTGTCGCCTGTATCACCACCGCGCGGATGATTTCCCCGACCGGACGGCGGGTGGATATCCCAATCAGAAACGGCTTTGTCGGCATGATCGACCGTGAACATTTTGACGAATTCCTGCGTGACCGCGCCGCCAGGGCCGGGGCAACCCGCTTTACCGGAACCTTCACCAGAATTGAACGGACCGCAGAGGGGCCAGCCATCATCTATCGCGACAAAGAAGCAAAGCAAGACGGCCGTATCAACGCCAGGCTGGTGATTGGTGCCGATGGCGCACGGTCCAACGTGGCGCGGCAAGAGGTGCCGGGCGGTCACCGTATCCCTTATGTCATCGCCTATCATGAGATCATCGAGGCCCCAGGCCCGCGGGGCGAATACCATCCCGACCGCTGCGATGTGGTCTATGACGGCCGGATCAGTCCGGATTTCTATGGCTGGGTCTTTCCTCACGGCAAATCCGCCAGCGTCGGCATGGGTTCGATGGCCAGGGATGTGGATTTGAAGCAAGCAACGGCAGATCTTCGCGTCGCCTCGGGGCTGGAGGATTGCCCGACCATCCGCAAAGAGGGCGCACCGATCCCGCTTCGACCGCTTGTTCGATGGGACAATGGCAAGGATGTTGTCCTGGCGGGCGATGCGGCGGGGGTTGTCGCGCCGTCCTCGGGTGAAGGAATTTATTACGCCATGGTCGGTGGCCGGGCGGCGGCAACAGCTGCGGTGGCATATCTCGCCTCGGGCCGGGTGAAAGATCTTCGGGTTGCGCGGAAGCTCTTTATGCGCGAGCACAGGAACGTCTTCAGGATTCTCGGCGCGATGCAGGATGCCTACTACAAATCCGATGAACGGCGGGAACGTTTCGTCAGCCTGTGTCATGACATTGATATACAATGCCTGACCTTCGAGGCTTATATGAACAAATCCTTGGTCAAGGCCCGCCCGCTTGCACATATCAGGATCGGCCTTAAGAATATCGCCCATCTGACAGGTTTGATTTCGGCCACACGCGCATGAATGTGGTGATTCCGGCCTGGGTCGATGGTGTTTTGATCCCTGTGGAAAAACTGGAAGCCCACAGGCGCGGGTTGCGGCACAAGGCGATCTCGGTCTTCCTGATCTGCGAGGGGAAAACCCTGCTGCAGCGGCGAGCGTTGGGCAAGTATCACACGCCCGGCCTGTGGGCGAATTCCTGCTGTACCCATCCCAATTGGGGTGAGCATGCACTGGATTGCGCCCAGCGCCGGTTGGAAGAGGAGCTGGGATTACCCAGGCTTCCATTGGAATTCCGCGATCAGGTGGAATACCGTGCCAATGTAAGCAACGGCCTGATCGAGCACGAGGTTGTGGATATCTTTGTGGGTACTTTACCCCGGGATGTGCAATTCAACCCCGACCCGGTTGAGGTGATGGATACGATCTGGGAGCCCTTGGGGACACTGACCGAAACCGTGATGACCCGGCCGGGCAGTTTTACACCATGGCTGCAGGTCTATCTGCGCGATTATTCGGGTGTGATCTTCGGCGATTTGCACCCGGCCTAGAGGGGTGCCTCGGTGCTTGGGATTTGTCGCTGCACCCGGGTTTATGCGCGGCTTTTTCCTGGAAATCCGCGGTTTCAACGCCAAGCGCATTCAGTGCCGTCCGGGCGATGTTCTGCGTTGTCAGCCCCGTATTGGCATACATGTCGCCTGGGCCCGCCACAGATCGATGAACAGGTTCGGCAGGGTCATGGTGCGAACGGCCAGGTCGCCGCGATCAAGGTACCCCGAAGCAGCCAAATGGTGCAAAACCAGCCCGAAGCCCAAGGCCGAGCTCTGCCCGATTACGATCCGTACCTGATGATCGGTGACCAGCCAGCCGCTACAGCCAGATCAATGTCGAGCGGTTTTGTGTAGTGCACTGTGGCCGCAGGTGACTGACACGCCCCTGGCTTCGCCCACTTTCAGGTTTATGATCGCGCCCCCACCAAAACTTTGGTAAGCTGTGTTCTGGTTTGGTTACTCAGGCGCGACCTCATTAAAGGCACTGTAGTCATACTCGCCGCTGGTTGAGGCCAATTCGGGCCAATTTTGGATAACGTTCAACCCTTCCATCGGACGCTGATAACCTTGGTGGCATGTGCGGCAGGCGACCAGCGGCGGGTCGGCATGAACTGGCCCAAGGCGTTTCGGCGGATACACATCCCCAAGCGGGATCAGATAGACTTCGTTCAGCTCTTGTACCATCTGGATGCCAAGGCTGGCGGTGGACCATTGCGGCGTCACCTGCGCACCATCATAGAAGGCACGGCTATTGTGGCAGAAGGTGCAGTTCACGCCCAGGGAATTCGAGATGTAATTCATAAAGGCGTAGGTCCGCTCGGCCTGCTGGATCAGCGGATCACCGGGCAGGTTTTGAACCCGCGGTTCCAGATCGTGAACGCTGATGCGCTCATAATCCAGAAGGTAGGTTTCCAGGTAATCCGATGGCAGAGAGGTAAAGTTTGACGTCATTGTTACGCGGTTCTGGTTAGCCGACCAGCCCGCCATTGCCTCGTTCACCGGGGAAATGCGAAACCAAATGTTGTTTGGCACATTCCGGCCTCGGTGACAGGTGTAACACGTCACCCCGATCTGGGTGTTCGCGTTGACATGAATGTCCCAGTTCTGGTTGATGTTCTGGGTCATTTGCAGCATCGAGCGGGCAACGATCTTGGTATAGAGATCGTCGCTGGCATACTCGCCTTCAGCCGCCCCCGCGTGGCAGTAGGCACAGCCCTGATCGGGAGCCACCCACAGCGTCATCGCATTCATCAGGCGGTTGAAATTCGCGTCGGTCAGACCACCCAGAACCTGCACATTCTCATAGATGTCACCGGCCAGATCTTCCCCCGGTTCTGGTACAAAGGGCTCATCAGTGTAATAGTCGGCCACGGTGGGATCGCCTGTTCGCAAGTCAGCCGCGAATTCCGGCACATACATCGCCGTTCCGCGCGGGCCGGTCTGCATGCTGTGTGTCGGAAATGGCTGACCCAATCCGATGACGAGGATCGCGGCAAAAATTGCCGCCCCCGTGGTCCCCAGAAGGATCACAAGACCCTTCAGTCCGGTCGGATTGTCCTTGTTCCATTGATCATACCATTTGGGCCGGATGGTCATTGTGCTGCCTCCTGGCCAATGAAGCTTTCGTAGCTGCCGTAGGCCTCATAGCCGTAGGGCTCAAGGTATTCGGGCGCGAAATTGTGCTCAACCGCCCAAAGGAACCAGTTATCAACCACCGTTCCGGTCAGCAGAATGCCGATCCCGCCGGTGATGGGCGTGAGCACGGCAAACCACCAGGCCCAGCGGTGAATCCCTTCCATCGTGGCGTTGAACCCCATGGTCCAGCGCCAGAACAGGGCAGCCCGTTCAGACGCCGTGCCACGGTCATATATCTGTTCCAACTCCCGATCACCGCCAAAGCGAGTCACGGCCAGAATCGTGGCACCATGCATCGCGAACAGAAGCGTGGAACCATAGAGGAAGACGATCGAAAGACAGTGGAAGGGGTTGTAATAAAGGTTGCCGTAACGAATCGAAAAGGCTGTTGTCCAATCCAAGTGCGGGAAAATCCCGTAGGGCACCGCCTCAGACCAACTGCCCATCAGGATCGGCCGGAAGAGACCCAGGACAAGGAACAGCCAGATCGCGCTAAGGAAGGCCCATGCGATGTGCTTGCCCATCTTGTGATCAACCGCGAGGAGATAGACCCTTAGCCACCAGGTCATCACCGAGACCAGAAGGAAGAAACTGGCAATGATATACCAGCCACCATCATTGAGCGGCGGCATCCTAAGACCATGTTCCGGGCCCGGCGGTTCTAGGGCCAGCCAGAAGAGTTGGCGGATAAATTCGGGGATCGACCAGCCAACCTGTGCCAGCATGTTCAACCCCACGATGTTCAACCACAGCACCCCGGTGGCCAAGCTGACCGCCCCGGCCCAGCCCAGATAGATCGGGCCCAGCTGGGCATTTCCAACCCAACCGATAAGAGTTGAAAAACTGGCTGTGGTGGTGCGCTCTTGTGCCATGCGGTTTTCATTGTCCATCCCCATCTCGGGTGGCCCCTGAACCTGCACCTGGGTGAAGATGTTCTGATATTCAAAATAGGCCATCGTTTACTCCCCCCCCCACCAAGACGGGTGCATTTGTGCCATACGAGGTCGCCCCGGTGCTGTCATGAACAATGCCCTGATCCGGCCAGATCGGCAGGTCAAGCCACCAGTTCCACCACTCCGGCCAGCCATTCGTCCAGACCGGGCCCGAGATGATGATGCAGATCGCCGACCAGAACCCGGCATTCAGTGCCAGCAGCAGCCCCACACGGTGAATACCAAGAGTGCCGACCGAGTAACCGATGAAATCCCGGAAGAAGGTATCTTCGTGATCCGGTGTCCTGGCCTCTTCACCCTTGGGCGGGTTGGCCGCCGACAGAATCAGGCCACCATGCAGGGCCAAGGCCAGCGTGGTTGCAAAGAAGAAGCTGACCGCGATCATATGCGCCGGGTTGTAGTGGAAGTGCAGGTACGAATAGCCGACGTTTGACACCCAATCGAGGTGGCTGAAGATGCCGTATGGAAATCCGTGCCCCCATGCCCCCAGCAGAAGCGGGCGGAAGACCACAAGTGTAACATAGGCAAAGATCGCAACGCCAAATGCGAAGGGCACATGATAACCCATGCCCAGTTTGCGGCAAATCTCAACCTCGCGCAGGGCCCAGGACACGAACGCCCCGACTGCACAGAAGGTGATGATTTGCCAAAGCCCGCCTTCAAGAAGCGGTGCCATGCTAAGACCATATCTCAAATCCGGTGGTGCAATGCTGATCGTCCAGGGGTTGAACGTACCCTGCATGGCAGCACCCCAGAAAATGAGGATCGTGCCAAGAAGCGCAAAGAATGCCGTTGTCACCCCGAAGAAGCCTACATAGAATGGTCCCACCCAGAAATCGAACAGATCGCCGCCTATCAGCGTTCCTCCGCGCACACGATACTTTCTTTCAAAGCTCAACAAAGCCATGTGTCTGTCTCCGCGTTTGGTGGCCTGGCCCCCAGGGGCAGCGAAGCCGTCGCAACTATCGTCTCGATAGCTGCGGGCGATGCGAGACGCCCGCAGCGGTTTTGTTGTTCAGGTCAAGGGAGGATACCGGACCCGGCCCTCCGACCGATCACATTCCGCCAGCTGCTGCAGCCGCGCTCTCAAACCAGTTGAGACCGCTCGACAGAACCACCAAGTGGATCATCGCTGCCAGCAGAAAGAGGAACACGCCCTGTGCCACGAAAACGCGGCGCGGGTCAAAGATGAGCCAGATCTTATAGAACTTTGCCATATCCCGGGCTCCTCAACCGAACCAGGGGCGCCAGATATACGTGGCGATATGGGCTGCGAGGGCGATGCTGGCAAAGAGCCATAGCCCGCTCATATACACCGCGTGCAGCTCCTGCGCCTGCTCGTCGGTCAGACCTGTGAAAGACAGGTCAGAATTATCAGTCATATCTCCTCCAGACGTTTGACTGATGCCGCAAACCCTGCGGCCGGGCCCCGGCAGAGCCTCATTGCCCTACCGGCCATCACCACCCGGCTTGCGCCGGAAAGCGACGTCTTAACGCCCCTTCTTCAAGGGGCAAGTCGTCCCGGACCGTCAGGCCGAGAAGATCATGGGCGTGATGATCCGCGCCTGGCTCCAGGCACGGGACATGGGCCCCTTGTTTGTCATCGTTCCGCCCCGCAAGGCCGACAGTACCCAGGCCAGAACTGCCAGGGGTAAAGCCGCTAGGAAGATGATCCCGAAATAGATCATAAACTCTGTCCGTGGCGGCTTGTGCCGGGTGACGGGTGTGTCTGAGGTGTAATCGGTCATGCACCTCTCCCTTCATCTGAAGTTGCAAGCGTTAGATCGTCCGGCGCAAGTGCGGCGACGGTTTCACGCACCACGCGCTCATTTCCCTGTTCCAGTGCCGATTTCTCGGCGGCGTCGCGCAGGGTTTTGGCAGCGGAAATGCGGGTCAGAATCGGGTGGTTCTTGACGATCCTGTCCAGAAGTGCCTGGGCGTCGGCATCCCAAGGGAAATCACGGCGCAGAGTTGTTGGCGTGGCGGCTGTGCTGTCCATGTCGCTGCCCAAAGGCAAGATGTGGAAGAGCGCGTCAAACAGGCCGTTGCAGACCTCTTGCAGCAGATAGGTCGCGCCAGCATAGCCCATAAAGGGCGTACCCGTGGCCCGCCGGATGGCCGCGCCGGGGAAACTGGCGGGGATGAATGCCGGGCTGGGGCCGTGACCCTTGCACATCTCAGCCAAGTACATCTTCTCATTGATCGAGCCCATCAGAACCAGGGGTTTGGCGCGACGGACAAGTGCCCTCACCTCTTCATTATTGGTCTTCTTCCCGGCCACGCGGGCGACGGCAAAAGCGCAGGGCAGACCCAGATCGTTTTCCAGGAAATGTCGGACACCCCGGGTATAAGTTTCATTCGCCACAATGCCAAAGCTGGCCGTGGCGAAGAAATCCTGCGTGACGGACCTCCACAAATCCCAGACCGGTTTGATGGTTGAGTGTTTCTCTTGCGCTATGAAGGGTTCGGGGTCGATATTCAGAATCTCACCCAGGGCCCGCAGGAATTTGGTGGTGCTTTCAACGCCGATCGGGGCCTGCAGGTACGGCTTACCCAGCATCTCACACAGGCCGCGGCCGAATTCACGATACATGCAGATATTCACATCCGAATTCACCAAGTTCCGCATCTCAGCCAAATGGCTGCCAAGTGGCATTACCATGTTAACTTCGGCACCAATCCCTTCGACCAAGCGCCGAATCTCGGCCAAATCCGAGTGCATGTTGAACGTGCCATACATTGGGCCAAGAATGTTCACGCGCGGGGCCGCGCCTTCCTTGCGCGTCTTCCCAGGCGGCATCCGGCCTTTTGTCATGCCGAACTCAGTGAAAATCCAGGTCATCGCGCGGTCAGCACTTTCCCACTGATCCTCATCGATCGTGCGCGGCAGGAAACGCTGGATCGAGGTGCCTTGCGGCGTCACGCCGCCACCGATCATCTCGGCGATGGAGCCAGTGACGACAACAGAGGGACACGCGGGGTCAAGCGTACCCCAGGCGCGCTTCATTGCACCCTCGGTGCCATCGCGGCCCAGCTCCTCCTCGGCCAGGCCTGTCACAACGATGGGCAACTCGTGCGGCGGCAAACCGTCGGTGTAGTGCAGAACCGACGTCACCGGCAGGTTCTCACAGCCGACCGGGCCATCAATTATCACCTGCAGGCCTTTCACGGCCGTGAAGGCATAGACGGCACCCCAGTATCCCCCGGCGCGGTCATGATCCTGGATCAGCATCAGATCACCTCCTGCGCTTTGGCGGCACGGGCCTGTTTGTCGAGTTTCTTCTGATGCCGGGAACGAAACTCGGGGTGCATCTTGGGTGTGCCTTCCCAAATCCCGGCGGTGTCGCCTTCGCCGACTCCCTTGAAGAACGCTTTCATGCGATCCATGCGGCCCTTGTTCGACATGGCCGCGTTGACGACCTGGCCAAGGGAGCCCGCCCCCGCTGGGCCCATTAAGGGCCGGGCTGAGATCAGATTTGTGAAGTAAAGACCGGGTATCCCTAGTTCCTTGCTCTTTTGCACAACTGGCGTTGTGCCAATGGCAAGGTCAGGCTTAACGCTCTCCATCGCGGCGCAGTCATCCTCAAGCGCGGCGCGAAACTTGACAACCGCACCTTTTGCTTCAAGCCACTCTACATCCGGGGCAGACCAACGTGTCTTGGGACAGGCGGTGCCGACATATTTCACATCCGCGCCGCTTTCGATCAGCAGGCGCGCGACCAGCAGCTCTGATCCTTCATAGCCTGACAGAGTGATCGTACCTTTGACCGGAACCGCCTTCAGTGCTTCCTTGATCAAAGGAAGAAAGGCGTTTTGCGCGGTGGCCACTTTTCTGGTGGCCACGCCATACGCATCTCCGATGGCGGAAAGCCAGGCCGCCGTTCCGTCTTGGCCTACGGGCGCAGAGCCGATGATTGCGCGACCCGCTGCCTCGAATTCGCGGATGGCAGCCGTGTAGAATGGATGGATTGCGGCAACAGTGCCGCAGTCCAGCGCAGAATAGAGCTCGCGCCACTCACGGCAGGGAACGACCGGACCTGCCGCCAGATCAAGTGGCGCAAGCATCCCTCCTATCCCGATTGGATCGACAGGGAAGATTTCGCCCAGCAGCGCGACTGTCGGACGGTCTGATTTACCCGAGACAGGGGCTTGAACGGGACCGGCCTCTATCTCCTGACGGGCATAGTTGAGCATGGCCCCGGCCAGAACATCCTTGGCCTCTGCATGCGTCGGAACCCCGAAACCGGGAACATCAATACCCACAATGCGGACACCGTTTATTTCGCTCGGCAACAGCCGGAGGGGTACACCGGACGCGGTGGGCACACAGAGATTGGTGACCACAATCACGTCGTAACGTTCGGGATCCGCCATTTCATGCACAGCATCGCGGATATCTTCAAAAAGTTTGCCTGTGACCAAGGTCTCGGAGTTGAACGGCACATACCCGACCGAACGGCGGGCACCATAGAAATGGGATACGAAGGTCAGGCCATAAACGCAGCAGGCAGATCCGCTAAGGATGGTGGCGGTGCGCCGCATTCGCAAACCTACGCGCAAGCTCCCAAAGGCCGGGCACATGGATTGCGGTTTGTCATGAGGCCCTTGCGGATAATCCCTGGCGTACCGGTCCAAGATGTCGGACTTTCCGGCCATCCGCGCGGCTTTCTCGGTGGCCCCTGCGTGGCATCCCATACCGTCACCACCGGAAAGCACCGGGGCAGATTCGTCCCAGCCCGCGCCATGGATCACCTCTGCCTTCGCAGAAGTATCGTATCTGATTTCTTCGGTCATTCTGTACCGCCCTTTTGGCCGGGGGGTGTGGTGCGAACATATCGGTGGCCCCCGTGGAACAGGCACCCAATCTGCCCCGGTCGCGCTCTGGGCAACGGGTGGTCGGTGTAATTGACCTTATGTTCACAGCATTCGTCACACATTGTCGTAGACCACCTCTAAGGACTTTTTGGGTTTGACGTTCTCGGCGCGCATGTCGGTATCGGTTGCAGGCTCCAGCACAACGCCTGCACCAGTATCGGAGCTATCAAACAAATCCAGCAATTGATCCTGTGTCAGCGCGACGGGGCGCATCGGCGGAGTCTTTGCAACGTTCTCGCCCAAGGTAGCGAACAGGCTGCCCCACTGGCTCCCGGCGGTACCGACGATCTGGTAATTCGCAGATTTCTTGCGCAGGTCGTCATCTTGCGGGATCGACGCCAGGATGGGGATATTAACTGCCTTGGCAAAGGCTTGTGCCTCGCCCGAGCCATCATCTTTGTTGATCACCAACCCCGCGACGCCGACATTGCCGCCCAGTTTGCGGAAATACTCCACCGCCGAGCAGACGTTGTTAGCTACATAAAGCGATTGCAGATCGTTCGAACCGACCAGGATCACCTTCTGTGCCATGTCGCGGGCAATCGGCAGGCCGAATCCACCACAAACCACGTCGCCCAAGAAGTCGAGCAACACATAGTCGAAATCCCAGTCGTGAAACCCGAGCTTTTCCAGCAGCTCAAACCCGTGGATGATGCCACGCCCACCGCAGCCGCGGCCCACTTCCGGTCCACCAAGCTCCATGGCGAAAACGCCGCCACGCTTGAAGCAGACATCGCCGATTTTTACCTCTTCTCCGGCAAGCTTCTTCCTGGTCGAGGTCTCGATGATCGTCGGGCAGGCCTTGCCGCCAAAAAGAAGGCTGGTCGTGTCGGATTTCGGGTCGCAGCCGATCAACAGCACGCGCTTGCCCTGTTCGGCCATCATGTGACTCAGGTTGGCCAGCGTAAAGCTTTTACCAATGCCCCCCTTGCCATAGATGGCGATGATTTGTGTTTTCTTAGCGGGCACACCCCGGGGAACCTCCAGAATTGGTTCAGATGCCTCGTCACGAAGTTTGCTGTCGTAGTCCTTTAGGGTCGGAACATCCTGGGTCATGCGGTGGTCTCCCAATCCAGGATCATCTTCAAGCAGGCCGGGTCTTCGAATGCCGTCTGGTAAGCCGTCGGGGCCTCTTTCGCAGGGTGGTTATGAGTGATCAGCCCATGCAGGTTGAGCACACCGTGATCGATCAGATCGCGCGTGGCGATCAGATCATCATGGGTCCATTCGGCGGTAATGCGCAGGCGGGCCTCTTTCATGAAAGCAGGCGGAAAGGCGAAGCTGAGCGGCGCGGGGTAGAATCCGGCCAGCACAATCTCTCCGCCTTTAGCGATGCGGCCGATCAGCGGGTTTAGCAGGGATCCGTCACCGGTTGCGTCATAGATGCAGCTGTAATCCCGCCGCTCATCAATATCGGGGTGGATAACCTCATAGTTTTCGGCCCCATGGACACGGTCCTCGGCGATCTCCCAAACGGTCGGGGGGTTAGCACCTGCTGCAATGGTCAGGCGGGCCAGAAGCCGGCCGAATACGCCGTGGCCGACGATCAGATCAGGCAAGGTCTTGTCAGGCCCGGTCATCGCGTGGTGCGCAGTTGCAGCCAAGGCCAGCAAGGCACCTTCGGCCCCCATGGCAAGGTCAATCCCGACAACACGGCTCGCGGGTGTCACCAAGTGGCGGGCAGCACCACCGAACAGGCCCTTAATCTTTCCAAAACAGTCTGCTCCGGGAACAAAGACCCGATCACCCACCCGAAACCCCGTATTTGCACCAGCGAACACAACCTCTCCGGCGGCTTCATAGCCCGGGACAAGGGGGTAACCCATGCCGGGGAATGGCGGCATGTCACCTGTCCAGAATAGCTTTTCCGTGCCAGCGGAGATGCCGGAATGCGAGACCTGCACAACCAGATCGCCTTGGGCGGGATCCGTGAGTTCAACAGCATCCACGGCAAGGGAGCGCGGGCTTTGAAGTATCACAGCGGTCGTCTGCACGGCACTGATTCCTGGCTAACCTGTGCTGACGGTGCGGCGATGACCGCCGCACACATCAAAATCATCATGTGTCATGTTAGCCTGACAATTTTGTCTGTCAACCAAAATAGACACGTAAATCATCCCTTTTTATGGTTTTTCTGCGGTCACAACCTGCGTGATGAAGGGGCGGGATGTCTTGCGTGGCGTCGAATTGGCGAATCCGGCCTCTGACAGAAGCGCGCAGATTCGCGCCGCCGACCGCACGGTACCTGTGCGCATAGCCATACAGTAAAGGGCAAAATATGCATCTCCGGCCCTTTGTGGGCGTGCACCACCCGACATGGGCTCTGATATCAACAGACGTCCGCCTTTGGGCAATACCTTGAATATTGACGCCAAGAGCTGCCGCACGGTCTGATCCTCGTGATCATAAAGTACCCGTACCAGGCTGATCATATCAGCCCCGCCGGGCAGCGGATCGAACCGGAAATTGCCCGGATACACCTTGATGCGGTTGGATTGCTCCGCTTTTTCGAATCGATCTATTGCTGCGGGCACAACGGCGGGCAGGTCGAACAGGATAAGTGCCAGATGGGGCGCGACAGAACCAACGGCCTCCAAAAACGTGCCGGTACCGCCGCCGATATCAAGAAGTGCCTTGGCGCTGGAGAAGTTGACCGCCTTGATCGTTTCCCCGGCAACCAGGATTTGGCTGTCGGACATCAGTCTGGAATAGGGCGCGGCAGTTTCCGTATCGACCTCTTTCCCGGTGCAAAAAACATAAGGCCAGAAGCCTGCAATCTCTGTCTCGGTCTCTCCCCGGAAGAAACCCGCGGGGTCGGATAGATCCCGATACAGAAGCGAATGATGAAGGATTATCCCTTGTAATCCCGGCACACCGGGCAAGGCTGCGCCAAGACGGGCCAGATCATACCGTCCATCTCTGCGGCGGTGGAGCAGATCAAGTGCAGCGGCGGCTTGGCACAAAACAGCCATTCGGTCCGGTGGTGTTCCGGCCCGAAGTGCTAAATCCGCTGAGCTACGAGGGCCATCGGCCAGAAGCTGGGCCAAATTGAATTCCACAAAAGCATGCAAAACCTGGCTGTAGGTAAAGCCAGAGATAAGATCGAACAGTCTTTCCCCATCGCGGCGTACAATCGAACGGGTTAGCGGAAACCGTGCTGCCCAATCCTGAAATCGTCGGGATTGGACAAGTGCCAGGCACCAGGCGCGGAAGTGGTCAAACAGGCCGCGCCGTTCGTATTCGGGGCCAGGATGGTTCTCCAGTAGTGCCACGGCGTCAAACCAAGTACTGTGCGGGAATGACTGGCGTCAGACGTTCGGCCTCTTTGCGCACCATCTCGCAGAGTGCGGCCTCACCCGGGCAGGACGGAATCGAGGCAATCGCACCTGAGAGCATATCTTCCAACCGCCGGATCGCGCCGCGAACCCCTAATTGAGAGACCGCATTGGGACGGTTATGAACTTCATCCTGGTGGGCAGGCTTGCCCAGAGTCTCTTCATCGTAGAGCGCATCGCGCAAATCATCGGCAACCTGAAAAGCTTCGCCGATACGTGCGCCCAGCTCGGCCCAGGCATCGGCCTCATAACCTGCGGCGGTGGCCCCCATGCGGGTGGCAGCTGTAAAAAGCGCGCCCGTCTTGGCACGGTGATACGCACCCAAGTCAATTTTGCCCTCGCTCTCCCATCCTTGACCGGCGCAAATGCCGCCAGGCATGCCCGTGCTTTCACCCAAGATACGAATCAGCCCCACCGCACGCGCAGGGCCAGCTGCTGCTGCGCTGGCCAGAACCTCAAACGCCATGATGATGAGTGAATCGCCCGTGAGCAGGGCGAGGGATTCTCCGAACGCCTTATGCACCGACGGCTTGCCCCGGCGAATATCGGCATTGTCAAAACAGGGCATGTCATCATGCACAAGGCTTGCGCAATGGACCAGCTCGATCGCCGTGGCTGCCGCATTGGAAACGACAGGTTGGTCGTCCCCGCATGCCAGGCTGACAGACAAGGAGATCGCGGACCGAATGCGTGCACCGCCCGGGTTCACTGCGTAATCTAGTGCAGCCGCAAGTTTCGGGGGGGCCTGCCCCCTTTGCCCGGCAGCAATTGCCCTTGCGATGGACCGCTCAATTCGGGAATTCAACGGCATATGACCTCCAAAGAACGGATAAGCACCCAGCGTATCAAACATCGCATGTGTAAATTACACTAGACATCTGCGCTACACCTGTCAACAATAAATGACAGTTTGACCAGGGCGCAGAGGCATGTCTCCTCCTCAAAACAGGGTTGTTGTCATTGGGGCAGGCATTGGTGGCCTGACCGCCGCCATACGGCTGGCCGGGGCGGGCTGCGATATCACCCTGGTGGAGGCCCACACCCATCCGGGCGGCAAGATGCGCACGGTGCCATCTGATGCCGGGCTGATCGATGCCGGGCCCACGGTCATGACAATGCGCCCGATTTTCGAGGCCCTGTTTGAAAGTATTGGAGAGAGGTTAGCCGATCATGTCACACTGCATCGTGAACCACTTCTGGCGCGGCATTGGTGGCCTGATGGCAGTGCGCTGGATTTATTCGATGACAGCAAGGCCAGCCAGGCCGCGGTGCGCGATTTTGCGGGCCCAAAGGCTGAAGCCGAGTTTTGCCGGTTTTGTGAGAAGACCCAAATCCTCTATACCGCATTCGATGCGTTGATGATGAAAACGGCCTCACCGTCGATTTTGGTGTTGGCAGCCCACGTGTTGCAACGACCGTGGCTGATTCAAAGGATGGCACCTCTCAGAACCCTGGCACAGTCCTTGCGCACCGACTTCTCTGATACGAGGCTGCGACAGCTTTTCGGGCGCTACGCCACCTATGTCGGGGGGTCGCCGTACCAAAGCCCTGCACTCCTCAGCCTCATTTGGCATTCGGAAGCGCAGGGCATCTGGCGGGTGGAGGGCGGGATGCACCGTTTGGCCGAGGCGATGTTGGCCCTTGCCCAGAACCTGGGGGCAGCCGTGATTTTCGGCCAATCCGCCACACGGATCGAGCAACAGTCGGGCAGGATCACCGCTGTACAACTATCCGATGGCACACGGCTGCCTTGTGACAGCGTGGTTTTCAACGGTGACCCGAAAGCACTGTGCGCGGGGGCATTGGGTGTCACCGCGAAAACAGCCATCGCACGGCAGGCCGCGTATCCGCGCAGCCTTTCGGCCTTTGTCTGGAGTTTTGCCGCTGAACCCGCCGGCGTTCCGCTGGCCCATCACAACATATTCTTCGGGCAAGACCCGCGGACTGAGTTTGACCCGATCTCCCAAGGCCGGATGCCAGAAGACCCGACGTTTTATGTCTGTGCGCAAGATCGCGGCGGTAACATATTGTCCGAAGGGATTGAACGGTTTGAGATCATCATGAATGCCCCCGCCGGAATCCAGCCACAGCCAGAGGAGGCCGCAACATGCCAAACACGCACTTTCGAGACCTTGCGTCAGAGGGGCCTCAGCTTCTCCCCCAAGCCGGAGATGAATGCGTTGACCACCCCTACGGCATTCAACCAGCTGTTCCCGCACTCGGACGGAGCTCTTTACGGGCGGAGCCCGCACGGGATGATGGCGGCATTTCAGCGCCCGACGGTCCAAAGCCGGGTGCCGGGCCTGTTCTTGGCAGGGGGCGGAGTGCACCCGGGGGCGGGCATTCCGATGGCCTGCCTCTCCGGCCAGCACGCGGCCGCGGCGATTCTAAGCGGCCATGCTTCAACATCTCGGTGCCGCCAGACGGTTACGCCTGGTGGTATTTTGACGGCATCAGCAACGATGGCGAGCGTGCGATCTCGATCATCGGCTTCATAGGTTCGGTTTTTTCTCCCTGGTATCGCTGGTCGGGCCGCAGGAACCCCGCCAATCACTGCTGTCTAAACGTCGCCACCTATGGCAGGGGCGGGTGCTGGACAATGACCGACCGGGGCCAGGAGGCTCTGAGTCTTTCCGAGGACACGATCCGGATCGGCCCCTCGGCGATGCACTGGGATGGCGGAAAGCTGATCGTCTGTATTAATGAGCTCAGCACGCCCTATGCCCAGCACCTCAGCGGTCGAGTCGTGGTGCGGCCCAGCGCACTGACAGACGTTGAACTGCCACTGACTGGGGATGGTAGCCATATCTGGAGACCGTTCGCACCCAGTGCCGACATTGATGTTATGCTGAACCGCCCTGGCTGGCAATGGCGCGGGCATGGCTATTTCGATGCCAATTTCGGTACCCGTGCACTGGAGGCCGATTTTAGCTACTGGACCTGGGGCCGCTTTCCCCTGTCTACTGGCGCGGCCTGTTTCTATGATGCCGTGCGGCGGGATGGCCCAAACCTTTCCACCGCCATCGGCTTCACACACGACGGCCAGGCGCAAGTGATGCAGATGCCGCCCAAAGCCCCACTGCGCCGCCCGTTCTGGCTGGTGAAACGGGAAACGCGGGCCGATGCTGGTTATTGCCCCGAACAGGTGAAAGTGCTGCTGGATGCGCCGTTCTACACCCGCTCAGTTGTTCGCACCCGTATAAATGGGGAAGAGACCACTGGCGTACACGAAGCACTGGATTTGAACCGTTTCGCCTCCAACTGGTTGATGCCGATGCTGGCGGTGCGCGTTCCGCGCCGCACCCGTTGGCCTGGCCAGAACTTGTTCCCAGCCCCACGCCCATCCATATAAAGCGCAAGCGAAGGAGACATTATGAGCGATTCCGGTTTTCCCGGGTGGCACGGCACCACCGTTATCGGCGTCCGTAAGGGTGGAGAGGTTGTAGTGGCGGGCGATGGCCAGGTTAGCCTGGGTCAGACAGTCATCAAGGGTAGTGCGCACAAGGTGCACAGGCTGAGCCCCGGCGGTTATGGTGTTGTTTGCGGCTTTGCCGGATCCACGGCGGATGCCTTCACCCTTCTGGAGCGGCTGGAGGCCAAGTTGGAGGCAACACTAGGGCAATTGCAGCGCGCCAGCGTGGACTTGGCAAAGGACTGGCGCACCGACAAATACCTGCAAAAGCTAGAGGCAATGCTGATCGTTACCGATGGGGCCGCGCTTTACATCATCACCGGTGCAGGCGACGTGCTGGAGCCAGAACACGGTATTGCGGCCATTGGGTCCGGCGGGAATTACGCACTTGCCGCCGCCCGCGGGATGATCGACAGTGGCAAATCCGCAGAACAGATCGCCCGTGCAGCCATGGCGATTGCGGCCGATATTTGCGTTTACACCAATGGCAATCTGACAATAGAACGAATTACAAAATAATTGCAGAATCGCTGTTCAGTGTGCTGGTTGGCGGCGTGGTTTACCCAATTCTTCTGCAGCTGGTTCAAAGTCTGGTGCGGAAATGGGCCTGGGCAAGACCAGGCAAGAGGTTTCTCTATCAGCTCTTGAACCACCAAATCGTCCAACTTCGGGATTACTTTGCCAGTAAAATGATAAATTTTGGTTTGCATTCCAATGAACTCAATGGCGGGTTTTACGATTGTTCTGAGGAGTACAGTGGCAATAATCAATACGCTGAAACGCCCCCTGCGGGGCCGTCACCGGGGCAAAAGGAGAACCACCCGGCCTGATGATGGCAGCCCAACACGATGGAGAGCGAGATGGCTAACCCGAACTTCAAATCAGGGACCGTGTGGACGGGTGACAACCTGCACGTCATGCGGGGAATCAACAGCGAGTGCGTGGACCTGATATATCTGGACCCGCCGTTCAACTCGAATCGAATGTATAAGGCTCCGATAGGTTCTATTGCCGCAGGTGCTGCGTTCAAGGATATGTGGACGCTGGACGACGTGGACGTTTATGAACATGGCGAGTTGGCAGAGCGGAGCCCTGCGGCCCATGACGTGATCAAGGCCGCGCGGACGTGCCATGGCAAAGGCATGATGTCTTACCTGATCTTCATGGCCGTCCGTCTGATCGAGATGAAGCGCATCCTGAAGCCGTCGGGCAGCATCTGGCTGCACTGCGATGATGCGGCAGGGCATTACCTGAAACTACTGATGGATGGTATATTCGGGAAAGACAATTACCAGAACGAGATCACATGGGAAAGGGTAAAAGGAGCTGGAAAGAGAGGAGGTAATGAACCCCAAAACTTTGGGCGTTCAACGGATCGCCTTTTCTTTTACACTGGCACTGATCCACACACATTCAATTATAAGGCTGTATCGAAGCCTTATCCAAACTTTAAGCGTCGGTTTAACAGAGTTGATGAAAAGGGACGCTATTATAGGCGCAGTCCTTTTAGGCCACCCGGTTTGGGACCAGCACCTAATTTGTGCTACGAATATAAAGGCGTTTTTCCGCCGCACGTGTCTGGATGGCTAATGACCAAGGCCAATCTTGAATTGCTGGAAAACTCTGGCAATCTGGAATGGGAAAACGGGAAGCCATACAAGAAACAAAG
The DNA here is from genome assembly GCA_014323785.1 of Paracoccaceae bacterium. GTDB lineage: Bacteria > Pseudomonadota > Alphaproteobacteria > Rhodobacterales > Rhodobacteraceae > Rhodophyticola. Next base: position 18,780 of record JACONJ010000028.1, read on the forward strand.
GCCAGGTTCGGGTATATTGCCGAACAACTGCTGGACGGACATCAATATACCTGGCCGCAAGGAGTCCACGAAGTATCCTACGCAAAAGCCGCTGGCACTGCTTGAGCGCATCATCAAGGCGAGTTCCAATGAAGGCGATATGGTGTTTGACCCCTTTTGCGGGTGCGCCACGACGCTGGTATCGGCGGACAGGCTGAACCGCCAGTGGGCTGGTGCTGACCTATCGAGTTTGGCCATCAAGCTGGTCAACGAACGCATTGCCGATGAGCGAGGGTTGTGGGGCGGAGCGATTGCCCTTGATACACCGCCGCGTCGGACCGATCTAGGCAAACTGCCGAACTATCGCACCAATGCCCACAGGCTATACGGCGAGCAGGAGGGCATCTGCGTCGGGTGCGATACGCACTTTCCCTTCAGGATCATGGAGGTGGACCATAAAATCCCTCGGGCAAAAGGCGGCACCGATCATCCTGACAACCTGCAGCTGCTGTGCAGTCACTGCAACAGGTCAAAAGGTGGTAAAACCATGGCTGAATGGAGGGCATATAAAGACAGGGCCTAAGCCGCGACGGCCCTTGCAAGGGCCGTCACGGGGCAAAGGGTAACCCCAGTCCGATGAGGTAGACCTTAACCGGAGAGGGAATGAAACCATGGCGTCAAAATCCGAATGCCAGAAACAAAGCATTGATCATTGGGTGATACAGTCGTGCGAATACTATATTTATGACGGCCCCCCAATGCGCCCGTTCATGGGCAGGTGGAAAGACCTCGACACCGACGTCTGCTACCTGACCGAAAAGGAAGCAGCCGATGCCCTGTTTGAAACAACATGCGAGGACAGCCCTTCAGGACGCGGACTCCAAGGTGTTGATTATCGAATTTCTTTTCGCCTCAGCGAAAAGGCAGAAGCAGAGAGGAATGAAAATGACCAATAAGGAAGCACGGCGGAAATCGGACGCGGCGACCGATCTAACCCGCGATGACATCCGTGCCGCCGTTGGCGCGGGAATGATGAGCGAGGCACAGGCTGTCTCGCTTATCGCGCTGGCGGATATGCGGCGCGGGGCACGGGCACACATATCTGGCACGGATGAGCCGTTCGAGCTCTTTCGCGGGTTCAACGAGATTTTCATCGTCGTGGGCCTTGTCATCCTTTATTCTGGCTGGTGGGGCCTGACCGGTCCATCTCTTGGCCGTGGTGCGGGCGGTTCTGTGGCGTGGCTTTACCCGGTGCTCGCTATGGGGGCGGTTGTCCTCCTGGCCCGATATTTCACGCTGACCCGGCGGATGGTGGCCCCCTCAATCACGCTCACGATTTTCTTTGGTCTTGGCGCACTGCAACTGGGTCTGACCATTGCCTGGATACTGGATGCCACATTTTCAATCGCCCTGGTTCTGGGCGTAGGCCTTTCTACCCTACTGCTGGGAGGATATTACTGGATATTCCGTGTGCCTTTCACCATGGCACTGGTGGCCATCGGCGTGTTCGGCACGGCCTTCGGGCTGGTCACATTGGACGGCACGATACCAAGCGACCCAAGCGACCTGTTCCTTCTGACCGGTGAAGGGCCCTTCGCGATTCTGACCTTTGTCTTGGGTCTTGTCGGGCTTGTCATTGCCATGCGCTTTGACATGAGCGATCCGCACCGGATCACACGGCGGTCTGCCAGCGGCTTCTGGCTACATATCATCGCTGCGCCCGCGATTGTGAACACGGTAGCACTTTCGCTTTTCGACGTTGGGAGCGTTCTTACACAGCTATTGCTGGTGGGCTTTGTTGCATTAATGGCGATACTTGCTATAATCATCGACCGGCGTTCTCTCCTTGTGTCTGGTGTCGGCTACATCGTGGCCTTATCGTTCACGGTGATGGAGGGCAGTACCTATCCCACGATCCTGCTTTTTGGCCTTGGGTTGATCGTGCTCGGCGCGAAATGGGATGTTCTGCGCACATGGCTGATGCAAACGCTTCCCGGCTTTCCGGGCAAGGACCGTCTGCCACCATGGACCTTGATGACCTCTGAGGAGACCTCAACTTGACCAACCTGACCCCGCGAGAGATCGTTTCGCAGCTTGATCGTTTCATTATCGGCCAGAAGGATGCCAAGCGTGCCGTGGCCGTGGCACTGCGTAACCGCTGGCGGCGCAGGCAATTGGGCGATGATCTACGCGATGAGGTCTATCCCAAGAACATCCTGATGATCGGTCCAACCGGCGTGGGTAAGACAGAGATCAGCCGCCGCCTGGCCAGGCTGTCCCGCGCACCCTTCATCAAGGTGGAGGCGACGAAATTCACCGAGGTTGGCTATGTCGGCCGCGACGTTGAGCAGATCATCCGCGATCTGGTGGATACCGCCCAGATTATGATTCGAGACCAGATGCGCGAAGAGGTGAAGAGCAGTGCCCATGACAATGCCGAGGAGCGTATAATCGACACGCTTGCGGGGACAGATGCACGCGACCAGACGCGAGAGATGTTCCGCAAAAAACTCCGCGCGGGAGAGTTGGATGACACGGTGATCGAGCTGGAGGTTGCCGATACGTCCAACCAGATGCCAATGTTTGAAATCCCGGGACAGCCTGGTGGCATGGTCGGGATAGCGGGCGGTATAAATCTGGGTGATATTCTTGGCAAAGCCTTTGGCGGGCGCATGGTGCGCAAGCGCATGACCGTGGCCGCCAGCCATGACCTGCTGATTCAGGAGGAGGCCGACAAGCTACTGGACCAGGAAACTGTTAGTCGCGAGGCGATGCGCGTAGCGGAACAGAACGGAATTGTGTTCATTGACGAAATTGACAAGGTTGCCGCCCGACAGGATGCGCGGGGCGGTGATGTCAGCCGGGAAGGGGTGCAGCGCGACCTTCTGCCCCTGATCGAGGGTACAACTGTTAGTACCAAGCACGGGCCGATAAAGACCGACCACATCCTTTTTATTGCCTCGGGCGCGTTCCATATCTCAAAGCCGTCGGATTTGTTACCCGAACTTCAGGGACGCCTGCCCATCCGCGTGGAGTTACGCGCCCTGGCAGAGGAGGATTTCGTCCGCATTCTGACGGACACGGACAATGCGTTGACCCGGCAATATACGGCCCTGATGGCAACTGAGGAGGTTGAGGTCAGGTTTACCGATGACGGGATCGCCGCCATGGCGCGAATTGCCGCCCAGGTAAACCACGATGTCGAAAACATCGGCGCACGACGGCTTTATACGGTGATGGAGCGGGTGTTTGAAGATCTCAGCTTCACGGCACCGGACCAATCCGGGCGCAGTGTTGTGGTCGATGCTGCCTTTGTCGAGGGCAACCTGGGTGCACTGTTGCGTAGCGCAGACCTCAGCCGCTATGTCCTCTGACCAGCCTCGAGAACAGCTTTACCGGTTGCGCCGCAGATAGACATAGTAGGCACCATCCCCGCCATGCTGCGCGTGAGCCGGACACACATGCTGAACTATCGCGCCAAGTGGCGGGGCTTTAAGCCAGTGTGGAACGTGGTATCGAAGCACCCCACACCGGACCGGGATCGGGCCAGAATCGTATCGGGCCTTGCCTTTGCCGGTGATCACAAGAACCAGCCGCTTTTGTGCGGCGTGAGCGGTCTGAATAAAACGGATCAGACGCGGATGCGCCTCGGCCAGAGTCATTCCGTGAAAATCCAACCTCCCCTCGAGCTTCATCTTGCCGCACTGCATCCGGCGATAGGTGCCGTGGTCCATCCGCACTGGCGCAGAAGATGTTCGTTCGGGATGTTTTGTCGACCCTGTCGCCCTTTCACCAATCTGAAAGTCACGAACCCTAAATCGGGACGGACGTTTTTTCGACGACTTATTAAGAACGTGTACCGGTGCCTTCTGCGAAAGCACCATCGGATTGGTGCTGTGCGCCACCTTTGCCCAAAGGTCGCGATCTTCCCTGCTCAGCGTCTTTCCTGGTCGGCGCGTCATGTCAGGCCCCCGGCACCAAGCGATGTGCCATCCTGATCTGCAGCAGAATCACCACGCCAAAAATCCAATATCTGGTCCAGCACGGCACGCAGAAGCAGAACCTCCAGGAAGGAACACGACACTGCCCTGTTCCATGGGGGGTCATCCGCCTGTAGCCACCAATGTCCAATTCGGATCCGAACGGCCCATGACCCGATAAAAGGTCCACACATCGCGCTGGCGATTGATTTCATTCGGGTCACCTTCGACAACCTCACCATCTGCGTTCTTCACGACCGAAGTCAACTCACCCACAAAGCGGACGGTCACTTCCGCGGTGCTGGTCTGCCGGTCAAAACTGGCGTCTTGCAGCGTCAGTTCACGAATACCAACAAAATTAGCTTCAATCGAAAGACCCTGTTCTTCGCGTTGACGAATGACATCTTCAAAGGTTTCGAGGACGTCATCGGCCAGAAACGGGCGCAATCCGTCCACATCGCCATTTTCAAACGCCATCAGAATCATCTCATAAGCGTCGCGCGCCCCGTCCAGGAATGCACTGACCGAAAACCCGTGTTCCGCCAGTTTCATCGCGGCCAGGGCTTTGGCGGCATCGCTGCCGTCTTCGACATGATCGGTGATATCGAGATCCGGTCCGCCCTCGATCACCTCGAAATCACGGTGCTTATCCGAACGGTGCTCAAGAGGATTGACGGGAGGTTTTTCGAAACCTTCCCGCGTGCCCAAGACATTGCGCAGACGCATGATCAGGAAGATCGCTATCCCAGCAAGGACAAGCAGCGAGATAAAAGGCGAGTTCATTATGATTCCTTGGTTGGGACAACATGGGCTTTGTGGTATATGTCGTCGGACATATGTAGTAAAGGGTTGGGTCAAGTGTAGCAATCCCAAGGCAGCATATCTGGGAACCTTGCTTGTCGGCTCTCAGGGGGGTACAAAGCGATTTGGGGGTTGCGCCAGAGCCTAGGTGTACTGAACGCCCCGGTTGAGCCCCTGGCGCATGGCGTAGTGATTCTTTTGTCGGGCGCATCTCTGTTGACCCCAGGCTTCTTCACCGATACCGTAGACCTTGAGTTGTTGGTACCCGTGGTTCGACGCTATGTGTATCATCAGTTGCAAAGCGGGTGCAGGTGGCTCTGATTGTTTTAGAACATACTGGGCACCAGGGGCCACGAAGAATACAAGACGATGTGATCGATGGCCTGCTTGAAGTGGAGGTGCAGACGTGCCAAGGCCTATTGTGCCGGAGGCGGGGTTGAGCTTTATAAAGTAAGCTGACATAGAATCGCAACACATTCCAGTGGAGATCAACATGACCGAAGAGAAAACCGCCCAGCCGATACAACCGCGCATGTATATCCTGGGGCAATTCATCCGCGACCTGTCCTTTGAGAACATCGCCGCGCAAAAGCAGATACTCATTCGAAGCCAACCGGACATTCAGGTGCAGGCTGCACTTGACACCCGCAAGCGGGACGCGGCCAACCAGTACGATGTGATTGTGAAGCTGAATATCAAATCAACAACAAAAGGTGATCAACCACAAACGGTCCTCATTTTAGAATTGGATTATGTTGGCATCTTCCGGGTCGAAAATGTGCCTAATGAACAGCTTCATCCGCTCCTGATGATCGAAGGCCCCCGTATGCTGTTCCCGTTCATGCGCCGTATCATTTGGGACATCACACGCGATGGCGGTGTCCCGCAGGTGAACCTGGAGAATATTGATTTTCTGGCGATGTACCGCAATGAGATGGCCCGCCGCGCACAAGAAAAGAAAGCTTCTGACACATGATTTTCAGGAGGAGCGCGGCCAAAGCGTATCTGGGCCCAGCTCTTCAACGAATTTGGCATGGTCGATTCGCTCTTCCTTAGTTAAACGCGGCTTAAGTGGTACTCGCCTGGGATATACGCACCAGGAGCCGCTGGTTTCTGTGGTGGCTTTAGCCCGAGTCTGCGTGTTTAATCTGAAATCCGGTTGTCGTCCACCTCTTAATTCCAGATACACTTCTGCCAAGAGTTTGGAATCGATCAAGGCACTGTGCTTCTCTCTCACACCGTTGTCGATTCTAAACCGGCGGCACAGCGCATCTAGCGACGCCGGAGAGCCGGGGAATCTGCGACGAGCGAGCTCAAGCGTATCCTCTACGTCGTTGCGCAGCACTGGCCTCTGCTCTCGGGTCAGTTCCGCATTCAGAAACTTTATGTCAAAGCTCGCATTGTGGATCACCAGCGTTGCATCGCCTATAAATTCCAAGAAGTCATCAACGACTTGGGCGAAAATCTTTTTATCTCTCAGGAATTCATCGCTCAGCCCGTGAACATCAAAGGCCGCTGTTGGCATCTTGCGTTGCGGATTGATATACCAACAACGAGTTTTCCCTGTTGGAACATGCTGCTCCAGTTCCACGCAACCGATTTCTACAATCCGGTCCCCTTCATCCGGGTCAAGGCCAGTGGTCTCTGTATCAAGTACGATTTCACGCACGGGTCTGCTCCATTATTTCTCTGATGAGAGTCTCTACATCAGTCCTTGTTTGTTCAAGGGTTCTGGTTCTGATCACAAAATCCGCCCGTGCGCGCTTCTCGGCATCCGGCATTTGCCGTGACAGGATCAGATCAAATGCCTCTGGGTCCATCCCTGGACGAGACAAAACCCGCTGGCGTTGAGCCTCTGCATTGGTAGTGACGACAAGAACACCGTTCAGCCACCGGTCTGCGCCCGTTTCAAAAAGAAGAGGTATGTCTAAAAGAACCAAAGGTGCACCATCATTCAGGTCCAGGAAATTCTGCCGATCCTCTGCAACCAGTGGATGCACGACCACCTCCAGTCGGGACAGGGCAGTTTCATCCTCGGCAATCCACTTCCTCAACTGGGTACGGGCGACTGCCCCATTGTATATCAAACTAGGTCGGAGCTCCCGGATAGCTGGAACAGCTACACCACCCGCCTGATAGATTCGATATACTACTTCGTCGGCATCCCACACCGGAACACCCGTGGCCCGGAAGAAATCCGCGGTGGTGGATTTACCCATTCCGATGGAACCGGTAAGACCCAGCCGATAGGTCATCCTGCCAATACCGCAGAACGAAGATCCTGGTCAACGACAGGCGTTGTCCCAAACCATCGCTCAAAACCGGGTGCTGCTTGGTGTAGTAGCATCCCCAAGCCATTGATCGTACTGCACCCCATCGCGGTCGCCGCTCTTAGAAGCGGTGTTTCAAGCGGTGTGTAGACGATATCTGTTACCAAAGCCTTGGGCGAAAGCCCGGTCAAATCAAGGTTCAGAGGTGGACGACCGACCATCCCAAGGGATGTGGCGTTTATTAATGTTGTCACCCTAGGCAGGGCTGTATATGCGTTATTCCAGTCAATAATCTCAATTGGCCCTCCCATATCCTTCGCCATTACCTCCGCCCGTTTCGACGTCCTGTTGCTAAGGATGATACGCGGTGCCCCAGCCTCGATAATGGCAACAAGGATGGCGCGTGCGGCACCGCCTGCACCCAAAATCAATACCGGACCTGCAGTAATATCCCAATTTGGTGCCGATTGCTGTACGTTTGCTAAAAACCCGGATCCATCTGTGTTATCAGCATGGATATGGCCATTACCGTTAAAAGTCAATGTATTTGCCGCACCAATCCTATAGGCTTGTGGCGTGACCTCATGAGCAAAATCAAGAACTGCCCTTTTATGAGGAATCGTGACGTTGATACCCCGGAACCCCATGTTCGGTAATAACCGAAGACTCATTGGTAGGTCCGCGGCTGTAATACGCAGGGGCACATAATAGCCTTTAACGCCATAGCGATGCAGCCAGTGGCTATGCAGGATCGGGGATTTACTATGTCTAATCGGGTCGCCGATGATACCGGCCAGAACTGCGGATACTGTCATTCCCTTCACTCTCTCATTCTAGCTTTTATATGCCAATATTATCTGCAACACTGGATTTTAGTTTTCGTCAGTGAACACACCCCTCGAAATCCAGCACCTGATCATAACCGATGACTAGAGCCTTAGGGAATGTCTGAGACAATTTACTGGCTTCTTACTGGCTTCATCAAAATCTGCCAAGGCATTGGTTATATCCTTCAGATCACCACGGGCAGTTCAGAGGGTAATCCTCGGGATAATCACGTGTATAAATCAACCTTGCGCTAGTAGCCATCCAGATTATGCCATCACATGGGCTTTACCATGGTTATTCATCCCCAAGGACAAGTTATGTGTAGGTCCACTTGAAAGAATCATGACATCAGCCCACGAAGTCATTTTATTGTGGTATTTTTGTCTGACATAATTTACTTAAGTCCTTGATTTTATATCATAATATACATGTTAGCCATCTGGTCCTTGACATAAAAATCTTAAGGGTATAGTGGACATATCTGTGGATAAACCAAAAACAAAAAGGTTATCCTTGGTTTCCACTATACTAAAATAAAAAATTTCTCTTTTTAAGTTTGGAGGTACTGATGATTACAGATGTTTTGACTGCTGCTTATCCTTGGATAAAGAGCTTACATGTGATATCGGTCTTGGCTTGGATGGCAGGTCTGTTCTACCTTCCGCGTCTTTTTGTTTATCATGTTGAAATTGCAGGTCTAAAAGGTGATACCTCGGATCTTTTTAAAATGATGGAACGACGCCTTCAGCGAGTCATTATGAACCCGGCGATGGTCTCAACATGGATATTTGGCATGGTGTTGGTTTTTACCCCCGGCATCGTCAGTTGGACCGATTTTTGGCCATGGGTAAAAGCTGCCACCGTGCTGGGCATGACGTGGTTTCATCACTGGCTTGGGATGTGCCGAAAAGACCTACTAGCCGGAACAGACCACCGCAGCGGGCGAACCTACCGTATCATGAATGAGGTACCCACGCTTCTGATGATCGTGATTGTGATTTCTGTGACGGTTCAGCCATTCTGAAGTGGTATTGACTTTTGCAGTTCGCGGTCTTATTTAGTGATTCGCTGGGCCGTCCGGTCCTGTCGTTTCCCCCGATGAATATATGAACCTTCCCCTTTCTTTGGCAAGTTGGCCTGTTGGATCATGATATGACCGAGAATTCCCTCAACCTTTCCGATCTCAAAGCAAAATCGCCAAAAGATCTTTTGGCGATGGCTAAGCAACTGGAGATAGAGAACGCCTCTACCATGCGCAAGGGGGATATGATGTTCTCTATCCTTAAGGAACACGCGGAAGATGGCTGGGAAATCTACGGCGATGGTGTCCTTGAGGTAGTTCAAGATGGTTTTGGTTTTTTGCGATCACCCGAGGCAAACTATCTGCCGGGTCCTGATGACATCTACGTTTCCCCTGATATGATTCGCCAATACAGCTTGCGCACTGGCGACACGCTAGAAGGGATGATCACTTCTCCGCGCGAAAATGAGCGTTACTTTGCCTTGATTAGTGTCACCAGCATCAATTTTGAATATCCGACAAAAGCAAAGCACAAGATCGCTTTTGACAATCTAACACCACTTTACCCTGATAAAAGGTTAAAGATGGAAATTGAGTATCCAACCATCAAGGACCGATCTGCCCGCATTATTGATCTGGTTTCACCTATAGGTAAAGGCCAGCGGTCTTTGATAGTCGCACCGCCACGGACAGGTAAGACAGTGTTGTTGCAAAACATTGCGCGTTCAATTGAGGTAAACCATCCTGAATGTTATCTGATGGTGCTACTGATTGATGAACGCCCCGAAGAAGTCACAGACATGCAGCGCAGCGTAAAGGGAGAGGTTATATCATCAACATTTGATGAGCCGGCTACCCGTCATGTGGCTGTGTCTGATATGGTGATTGAAAAAGCGAAACGTTTGGTTGAGCATAAACGTGATGTCGTGATTTTGCTTGATTCTATCACTCGTCTGGGCCGTGCCTTTAATACTGTTGTTCCGTCTTCAGGCAAGGTATTGACAGGTGGTGTTGACGCTAATGCCCTGCAACGGCCGAAACGGTTTTTTGGTGCAGCGCGGAATATCGAAGAAGGCGGTTCTCTGACCATCATTTCCACCGCTTTGATCGAAACGGGTAGCCGTATGGACGAAGTGATATTTGAAGAGTTTAAGGGTACCGGAAACTCTGAGATCGTGCTTGACCGCAAGGTAGCAGATAAGCGAGTTTACCCCGCGATAGATATCCTTAAATCCGGCACCCGAAAAGAAGATTTACTGATAGAGAAGACATATTTGCAAAAGACCTATGTCTTAAGGCGGATTTTGAACCCAATGGGCACAACCGATGCCATTGAGTTTCTATTATCAAAATTGAGGCAGACGAAGACAAATTCGGAATTCTTCGATTCTATGAATGCCTGATTTAGGGTTCACTGTCGAGGTGAAAATAAATGGATACGATCTTTGCTCTTGCCTCTGCCCCGGGGCGGTCGGGCGTGGCGGTGATTCGTATCTCTGGTCCTGATGCGTTGGAGGTCGGGCGGCAGATTGCCGGGCCGTTGCCGAATAAAGGGCAAGTTGCTTTGCGGATATTCCGCGGCCCGGATGGTCAGCAGATCGATCAGGGCCTGATTCTGGTATTTCATGCTCCAAATAGCTTTACTGGTGAAGATGTCATTGAATTTCAGACACATGGCAGTGTTGCAATTGTTAAAGCCTTGTCAGATGTCATACGGCAAACAGGTCTTGTGCGGGACGCTGCGGCAGGGGAATTCACCTGCCGTGCGCTTTTGGAGAATCGTTTGAACCTGACCCAGGTTGAAGGTCTTGGTGCATTACTCGAAGCAGAGACAGAAATGCAGCGCAGTCTGGCAATGTCTGTCTTTACAGGGCGTTTAGGTGAGACGGTTGAAACTTGGCGTAAGGACTTGTTGCGCATCACTGTGCTGTTAGAAGCGAAGATCGATTTTGCTGATGAAGCAGTGCCTGAGGATACTTCGCCTGAGGTTATCTCTTTAGTTACCAGGGTTTGTAATTCCTTGGCAAAGGAAATCGCCGGGAGCTATGTGGCAGAACGTGTCCGTGATGGTTTTGAAGTTGCCATTATAGGTGCACCAAATTCTGGCAAGTCAATGCTTTTGAATTTCCTGGCCGGGCGCGATGCGGCAATCACATCAGAGATTGCGGGGACGACACGGGATATCATTGAGGTCCGTATGGATATTGGGGGGCTTGCCGTCACTTTTTTGGACACTGCAGGGTTGCGAGTAGCAGAGGATCAGATAGAGCAACTTGGGATTGACCGTACCCGTGAACGGGCCGCCGCCGCTGACCTTCGGCTGTTTCTTCAACAATCAGATGATGAGACAGCACCAATTAAACTGGTTGATGGAGATATTCGGCGCATTGGAAAAGGTGACCTTGCCGAAAATCCATCAAAATTGCATATCTCTGGCAAGACCGGTTTGGGTGTCGCGGTGCTTGTTGAAGAGATTAGAAAAATCTTGTTGGACCGCGCAGCGCGAGCGGCAACAGCAACTCATGCACGACACCGCACGGCAATGATCGCCGCTAAGAGTGCTTTGGCTCTGGCAGAAAAAGAGATTTGCGCAGGACCGGAAAGGGCTGAGTTTGCAGCCGATCACTTGCGGGTCGCGCTCCGCAACCTAGATGCTTTGGTTGGTAGAATTGATGTAGAAGTTGTGCTTGGAGAAATTTTTTCTAACTTCTGTATCGGAAAGTAAGAATGTTTCACGTGAAACATAAGGGTAAACATAACGGATTTGATGTTGCTGTGATTGGGGCGGGGCATGCAGGATGTGATGCTGCCCATATTGCTGCATGTGCCGGAGCCAAAGTAGCACTGATTACGCTGACGCATAATAACATCGGCGTCATGTCCTGCAATCCTGCGATTGGGGGGCTGGGTAAAGGTCACTTGGTGCGAGAGATCGACGCTCTCGGTGGTCTTATGGGCCTTGTGGCCGACCGTTCTGGTATTCAGTTCCGGCTGCTCAATCGCAGTAGGGGGCCTGCGGTTCAAGGCCCCAGAACACTATCTGATCGCCTTTTATACCGCAGTGCGATGCAAAGTGCTCTTACCTGTGTGCCTGGCCTGACAATTATCGAGGGAGAAGCCGCAGATTTTCTGATGAATAGCGGCCATGTTATTGGCGTAATCCTGGCCGATGGATCCGAAATCATCGCCCGGCAGGTGGTTTTGACCACTGGCACGTTTCTTCGAGGCGTTATTCATATTGGAAACCGAAAATGCCCCGGCGGCCGAATAGGGGATAAAGCCTCAGTTAAACTTGCCGAACGGATTGACAGTTTCAATCTACCCCATGGGCGGTTGAAAACGGGCACCCCCCCGCGGTTGAAACGTAGTTCAATCGCCTGGGACTTTTTGGAGGTGCAACCTGCGGACACCGTGCCAGTCATGTTTTCATTCCTATCCTCTACGCCCTATCTTGAGCAGATCGGGTGTGGGATTACACATACCAACACGCACACGCACGAGATTATTCAGAAGAATCTAGAACGTTCTGCCATTTATGGCGGGTATATCGCCGGGGTCGGGCCGCGCTATTGCCCCTCTATCGAAGACAAGGTTGTGCGTTTTGCGTCAAAGGAGTCGCATCAGATATTTATCGAGCCTGAGGGGCTGACAAGCGATATTGTCTATCCAAATGGCATCTCAACATCGCTACCCGTTGATGTACAGGAGGCTTATGTTCACACAATTACTGGTCTAGAACGAGCCGAAATATTGCAGCCTGGTTACGCAATCGAGTATGATTATGTTGATCCACGTGCCCTCTCGACCTCTTTACAGGTGAAAACCGTCCCAGGCCTCTTCCTAGCCGGGCAGATCAACGGTACCACAGGATATGAAGAGGCCGCGGCCCAAGGCATCGTCGCGGGGCTAAATGCAGCACGGGCTGCCTTAGGGCAAGAGCCTGTCATCTTTGGACGGCATCAATCTTATATCGGTGTGATGATTGATGACTTAGCCACTCGGGGTGTGACGGAACCCTATCGCATGTTCACGTCCCGTGCAGAGTTTCGGTTATCGCTGCGAGCGGATAATGCCGACCAGCGGCTGACTCCCTTGGCGGATAAGATGGGCTTGATAACCGAAGATCGGCGCGCTACCTTTGGTGCAAAGATGGAGTGTTTGGCCAAGGGCCGTGCGATAGTGGAACAAAAGGTGTTAACGCCCACACAGGCACAGAAGCATGGGTTGCGGGTGAACCAGGATGGCATCCGTCGCACAGCCTTTGATCTGCTTGGATTCCCGAGTGTCGACATGCCGAAACTGGAGGCGATTTGGCCAGAATTCTTGAGTATTGATGTAGAAACCCGGATGCAAATCGCGAGAGAGGCACTCTATGCCAAGTATATCAAGCACCAGGAACGTGATGTCGCTGCATTGAAGCGGGACGAGTCACAGAAATTTCCTGCCGATTTTGCTTTTGATCAGATCAAGGGGCTCTCGAATGAGCTGAAAAGCAAGCTGGCCCGGGTCCGGCCGCGCACTTTAGCCCAAGCGAGCCGGATCGATGGGATGACGCCGACGGCTTTGACCCTTCTATTGATCACACTACGGCAAGCGGATAACAAAAGCGAATGACCGAGGGAGAGGCCCGCTGTCTTATTCAGAAGCGTGTTTCACGTGAAACATTTGACCGTTTGGAAGAGCTTGCCGCAACGTTGGTGAAGTGGCAGCGGGCGATCAACCTGATCGCCCCCGGGACTCTGACACGAATGTGGGTTCGCCATTTTCTGGATAGTGCGCAAGTGTTTTCCCTTCGGCAAACAGATCATGGTCACTGGCTGGATATTGGAAGCGGTGGTGGTTTTCCCGGGCTGATCTGCGCCATCCTTGCTGCTGAGGCCGCACCTGAGCTTCGCTTTACCTTTCTAGAAAGTGATCTAAGAAAAGGTGCCTTTCTGCGTGACGCCGCCTGCCGGATGGATCTTGGCATCTTAGTTCTGACACGGCGAATTGAAAAGACCAAAGCCCAAGGGGCGGATATTATTTCAGCTCGAGCACTGGCTACCTTACCACGACTCTCCGCCCTGGCTGCACCACATTTGGCACCAGAGGGCATCTGCCTGTTCCAAAAGGGTCGCAATCACCGGCATGAACTGGACGCCGCACGTCAAGAATGGCACATGAAATTTACAGCTTTTGAGAGTGAAACCAGCCCGGAATCCGCAATCTATCGGATAGGAGGCCTAAGCCGTGCCTGACAGCACTCGGACCCGCATTATCGCTGTTGCAAACCAAAAGGGCGGTGTGGGCAAGACGACTACGGCCATCAATCTGGGTGCTGCGTTGGCAGAGACGGGACAGTGCGTCCTGATCCTAGACTTTGATCCGCAGGGCAATGCCTCCACGGGTTTTGGGATTGAGCGGCATGATCGCACCTACACAACTTATGACTTGATCCTTGAACAAACCCCCTTGGCAGAGGCGGTGGTAGAAACCGGGGTTCAAAACCTTTCCATTGTACCAGCCACCATGGACCTCAGCTCTGCAGATATTGAACTTGGGATAAATGAAAACAGGGCCTTTATGCTAAAGGATGCGTTGACTGCCGCTGATACCGAAGCTTTCACGTTCATCTTGATAGATTGTCCGCCATCTCTGAACTTATTGACGATCAATGCAATGGTTGCGGCAGATGCGGTTCTCATACCCCTGCAAGCAGAGTTCTTTGCCCTGGAAGGGCTGTCGCAATTGATGCTTACCATCCGCAAGGTTCGCCAGACAGCGAATCCAACATTGCGAATCGAGGGCGTTGTCCTCACAATGTATGACCGGCGCAATAACTTGTCCTGTCAAGTTGAAGACGACGCAAGAGAGACGCTTGGCGAATTGGTCTATCAAACACGTATTCCCCGCAATGTGCGGCTGAGTGAGGCACCTTCCTATGCCATGCCCGCATTGCAATATGATACCATGTCCAGCGGAAGCATCGCCTATCGGGTTCTGGCCAAAGAGGTTCTGGCACGGCGTCTTCAAGCGGCATAAGGAGGGGCTGAATCCATGGCAGTAAAACGGGATAAGCGCGGTTTAGGCCGTGGCCTGTCGGCCTTGATGGCGGATATTGAACCGACTCCTATCAAGACGGGCGATAACACCCCTGCACCAGACAGATCAGGGATGAAAGTGCCGATCGAGATGATCCGGCCAAACCCGCACCAGCCAAGACGCAATTTTTCGGAAGAGGCACTCGGAGAACTTGCCGTTTCAATTCAAAAAAGGGGCGTGATCCAGCCCTTGGTTCTGCGACCCGATCCTGGCGGGAATGGCCGCTATCAGATTGTTGCGGGTGAACGGCGCTGGCGTGCAGCGCAAAAAGCCCGGTTGCATGAGGTGCCAGCCATCATCAGGGATTTCAATGACACCGAGGTTTTGGAGGTTGCTATCATAGAAAATATCCAGCGTACCGATCTCAACCCACTGGAAGAGGCTGCCGGGTATAGACAGTTGATGGATCGTTTCGGCCATACGCAAGAAAAACTGGCCGAAGCGATGGGCAAAAGCCGTAGCTATATCGCTAACCTTATGCGGCTTTTGAACTTGCCCGATGCGGTTCAGGCGATGGTCAAGGAGGGACATCTCTCGGCTAGTCATGCACGGGCATTGATCACCGCGGATGACCCGCTGACCATGGCTAAGCAGGTGATCTCTAAAACCTTGTCCGTTCGGGATGTGGAGGCGATGATAAAGCCCAGGCGAGGCGGCTCCGTCGGTGGTGCAGGACGCAGGAAAGATGCGGATACATTGGCATTGGAAAGCGACTTATCCACCGTGCTTGAAGCAGAAGTTTTTATCGATCATGATGCCAGTAGCGGTGGCGGAAAATTATCCATTAAATACAAGAGCCTGGCAAAATTAGACGACATCGTGCGAATCCTGAACCGAGGTTAATTCGCCAGAAGTTCTCGTAAAATCGCATTCAGCACCAACCGTCCCTCGGTCGTTGGTCGGAGCCGTGAACCTTCCTGGATCACGCGACCACCATTGATTAATTCGGTGATCTGCGCCTGGTCTGGCAATTTCCCGCCAAGACGTGCAAAACGGTCGATGTCGGTCCCTTCGCTTAGCCGCAAGCTCATCATCAAGTACTCCCGTGCCTGATTTTCTGTTGTCAGGGCTTTCCGAATCGTTTCCCCGCTTCCTGCTGTCCTCACCCGTTCAAGCCAGAGCTGCGGCACAAGCTCGGTTTCAGTGGCGTATCGCTGACCTTCCAAGGTTAGTCGGCCATGTGCCCCAGGGCCGATGCCAATGTAATCACCATATCGCCAGTAAATCATGTTATGCCGTGATCGCGTCGTATCGGCGGCATGGTTGGACACCTCATAGGCCGGAAATCCGGCGGCGGCGCATTCCTCCTGCGTGACCTGAAACAAGTCTGCGCCCAGATCATCGGATGGCAGCCCTTGCAAGTGCCCCTGCCGGTATCGGGCACCAAACGCTGTATCGTCTTCGATTATCAACTGATAGAGCGAAAGATGATCTATCGCCAAAGCTAATGCTGTCCGTAGTTCCGCCCGCCAATCGGCCACTGTCTGATGCTGCCGCGCATAGATCAGATCGAAACTGACTTGGTCAAACGCGGTGCGTGCTACGTCAAAGGCGCACAGGGCCTCTTCCGCTGTGTGAAGCCTGCCGAGGTGCTTCAAATCTGTGTCATTCAAAGCTTGTATCCCCATCGAAACCCGCGTGACCCCTGCTTGCCGATAGGCCGCGAAACGGCCAGCCTCGACGGATGTCGGGTTTGCCTCCAACGTGATTTCCAGATCATCGGAAACGGGCCATGTGACGCGGATGTGATCAATCACTGCCGCCACAATATCCGGATTCATCAGCGAAGGTGTACCGCCGCCGAAAAAGACACTGTTCAGCATCCGTCCGGGCGTTTCACTCCCGGTGCGTGCAATCTCGAACAGATAGGCATCCTTCCAGAGCGACGGATCAATCCGCGCCGAAACATAAGAGTTGAAATCGCAGTAGGGGCATTTTGCATGGCAAAAGGGCCAATGCAGATAAAGCCCGAACCCGCCGTGTTGCCAGTCAGCTTTAGTCAAAGACGGCTGCCATCTTGCGGAAGGCATCGGCCCGGTGGCTGATTATATTCTTCTTCCGCTGATCCATCTCGCCAAAGGTTTGATCATACCCGTCGGGTTGAAAGACCGGGTCAAATCCATGGCCCCGATCACCCCGCATGGGCCAGATGATTTGTCCCATCATCCTGCCTGAAAACACGTCATCATAGCCATCGGGCCAAGCCAGAACCAGGGTACACCGAAACCGCGCTTTGCGGGGGTAGGGCGCGGATCTGGACATCAGCAGGTTCTGCACCTTCGTCATTGCCATCTCGAAGTCGCGGCCCTTTGACGTCTTGGCCCAATCGGCGGTGTAGACGCCTGGTTGATTATTTAGTGCCGCAACCTCCAGGCCGCTATCGTCGGCCAGGGCGGGCAGCCCGGTAGCTTGCGCCGCGGCATGGGATTTGATTCGAGCGTTTTCGACGAATGTTGTTCCGGTTTCCTCCGGTTCGGGCAGGTTCATGGCCATGGCGGAGGTGACGGTGACGCCGAAGGGCTGCAGTAGGTGGACAATTTCCTCCAGCTTGCCCTGGTTGTGCGTTGCTACCAGGATCGTATCACCCATGAACCGTCGCATCCTAGGATACTGCTGCTGTTTGCGCCGCGACCAGTTCCGCTACGCCTTTCTGGGCCAGCTCCGTCAAGGTTTCAAGCCGATCCCGCGAAAAGGCCACCCCTTCGGCACTGGCTTGCACCTCGATCATCTGGCTGGCCCCTGTCATAACAAAATTGGCATCGGTGCCGGCCTCACTATCCTCGGGATAGTCAAGGTCTAGCACAGGCTGGCCTGCATAAATACCGCAGGAGACAGCTGCCACATGATCAGTGATCGGATCACTTGCAATATCGCCCGCCTGCATCAGTTTGGTGACTGCCATTCGCAGTGCAACCCACCCGCCGGTGATCGCGGCGCAGCGCGTTCCACCATCAGCTTGGATCACATCGCAATCCACGATGATCTGACGCTCTCCCAGAACGACTCGGTCAATACTCATGCGCAAGGATCGGCTAATAAGTCTTTGAATCTCCTGGGTTCGACCGGATTGCCTGCCTGCAGCGGATTCCCGGCGCATCCGCGAATGTGTTGCCCTTGGCAGCATGCCATATTCTGCCGTGACCCAGCCCAACCCACCGTTCCTAAGAAATGGCGGCACACGCTCCTCAATAGAAGCGGTGCAAATAACATGCGTGTCACCGCACTTGATCAAACATGAGCCTTCGGCGTGGCGCGTCACGTCGGTTTTAATGAAAATCGGGCGCATCTCATCTGGATTTCGGCCGGAAGGGCGCATAGATCTCTCCTCTTGGTGGGGGCCACCTTAGCATAGTCGGCGGTGCGGCCTGGGTGCAAGCCTGATTGACCTTTTCAACGCAGAACTCCATAATGTGCCCGATCTGAATAAGATGTGATCGATGACGGGCCAATCGACCATCCTGGCTGAAATGACCGACCGCTCGCGAGAGGTGTTTCGCCGGGTCGTTGAGGGGTATCTGAAAGCAGGCACCCCGGTCGGATCCCGCACCTTGGTGCGCAGCTTATCCGAGAAGGTTTCCGCTGCCACCGTGCGTAACGTAATGCAGGACTTGGAGTTTCTTGGTCTCCTTGAGAGTCCGCATGCCTCTGCTGGTCGGGTGCCGACGCAACAAGGCCTGCGGATGTTCGTTGATGGTTTGTTGGAATTTGGCGATCTGACCCAGGAGGATCGTGAAAAGATTGACTCAACCTTGGGCGACACTGCGGATGATGTGACAACAACCTTTGATCGAATCGGGCAGGCCCTGTCCGGTGTAACCCATGGCGCAAGCCTTGTCTTGGTACCGAAGCATGAGGCACCGATCAGGCATATCGATTTTGTCTCGCTTTCCACGGATCAGGCACTGGTGGTTCTTGTCTTTGCTGATGGTCATGTAGAGAACCGGCTGTTTCACCCGCCGTCTGGCCAAACGCCTAGTTCCATGCGGGAGGCGGCGAATTTCCTAAATTCCTTGGCCGAGGGTAAAACCCTCGATTCGTTACGCCGAACGATGGAAAGTGAAATCACCGCCCGCCGACAGGAGATCAACAACCTGGCCCGGGGGCTGATCGAAAGCGGATTTGCGATATGGGATGAGGAAGATTCGGGCCGCGAACGTCTGATCGTCCGGGGCCGGTCAAATCTGCTTGACGGTGCGCCGGAAGCGGTGAATCTGGAACGGATTCGCACCCTCTTCGATGACTTGGAACGCAAGCGCGATATCGCGGAATTTCTGGAGTTGACCGAGGATGGCGAAGGTGTGCGCATCTTTATCGGTTCCGAGAACAAGTTGTTTTCACTTTCGGGTTCCTCTTTGGTGGTCTCTTCCTATATGAACGCGGAACAGAAGATTTTGGGTGCAGTCGGCGTGATTGGGCCAACTCGCCTGAACTACGGGCGAATCGTTCCAATCGTGGACTATACGGCGCAGCTGGTCGGGCGAATGATTTCCGACCGTGGGTAAAAGGGAAGATTTATGGTAGATTCAAAGAACGACACGTCTCAGAACAATATCGATGCCTCAGGGGCCGATTTGGCAGAGCAGACCACAGTGGCCGTACCCGAAACTAAAGCGGTGGCCGAGTCAGGTGCGGCAGATTCACAAGTTTCCGACCACGATGCCCTCAGGGCTGAGCGGGATGAACTGAATGATCGGCTGCTGCGGTGTCTGGCAGAGTCGGAGAATGCCCGAAAACGAGCCGAGCGTGACCGGCGCGAAGCCGAACAGTATGGTGGCTCTCGCTTAGCGCGGGATTTGCTGCCGATTTACGACAACCTCCGCCGCGCGTTGGAAGCCGTCGGTGATGCCCCGCCGGAAGAGGCCGCAGGCGTCATTGAGGGTGTGGAACTGACGCTGCGGGAGCTGAAGAATATCTTCGAAAACCACAACCTGACCGCGATCAAACCCCGGTTGGGGGACTCGTTTGATCCGCAACTCCACCAGGCCATGTTTGAGGCACCAGCACCCGGCACGAAGGCCGGGGAGATAATTCAGGTGATGACGGAGGGTTTCAAACTCCACGACCGGCTGCTTCGCCCCGCTCAGGTTGGTGTATCGTCAACTCCGGCGGGCTAAACTCTTTGGCGGCAAAGCTTCTCGCAACGTATAGATCAGGTGCAAGGCGTCCTTGGGCGTGAGCTCATCGGGGTGGATCTCCCGCAGCCGATCCTCGATCTTAGACGATCCGGCGGGGGCAGGTGCCGGTATCGCTGAGAAAAGTGGCAGATCCTCGATAACAGTCTGTTGGTCTGTGCCGCCATCGTGCCCCCTCTTTTCCAGCGCGTCCAGAACCTCCTGTGCGCGGGATACAACGCTGGCTGGAAGCCCCGCCAACTTGGCCACTTGCACACCGTAGGACCGATCAGCCGCCCCCTGGCGCACCTCGTGCAGAAAGATGATGTCACCTTCCCACTCCTTCACGGCGACAGTCGCGTTCTCTACCCCGTCCAGACGTTCGGCCAGAGTGGTCATCTCATGATAATGGGTGGCAAAAAGCACCCTGCACTGGTTCATCTCATGCAAATATTCCAGCGTGGCCCAGGCAATCGATAACCCGTCATAGGTTGCTGTTCCGCGTCCAATCTCATCCAGGATTACCAAGGCCCGGTCATCCGCCTGGTTCAGGATCGTTGCGGTTTCGATCATCTCAACCATAAAGGTGGAGCGACCGTGCGCCAGATCGTCAGAGGCACCGACACGGCTAAATATCTGGCTTATGACACCGATATGGGCAGAGGTTGAAGGCACGAAACTGCCCATTTGGGCCAGAATCGCGATCAATGCATTTTGCCGGAGATAGGTAGATTTACCAGCCATATTTGGCCCAGTCAGAAGGGTGATCGCCGCGTTATCCGCATTTGCACTCAACTGGCAGTCATTGGCGATGAAAGGCGTGCCCTTGGTGGTCAAGGCGACCTCCACAACCGGGTGCCGGCCCCCAGTGACTTTGAACGCGCGGCTGTCATCCAGCATGGGCCGGACCCAGGCATGCTCTGTCGCCAAGGCAGCAAGTGCGACGGTCAGGTCCAACTCGGCCATAGCACGCGCGGCCTGTCCAATCCTGGCTTGCCGATCCAGGACAGCATGGCGCAGTCGTTCAAAAAGCATCTTTTCCAAACTCAAAGCCTGATGCCCGGCATTAAGGATTTTTGTCTCTAACCCGGACAATTCCACCGTGGTGAAACGCACAGCACTGGCGGTTGTCTGACGGTGGATGAATTGTTCTGACAAGGGTGGCGACAGCATCTTCTCTGCGTGGGTTGCCGTCGTCTCAATGAAGTAGCCCAAAACATTGTTGTGCTTGATTTTCAGAGATTGCACGCTGGTTGTCTTTATATACTCGGCCTGCATCCCGGCAATCACGGCGCGGCCTTCATCGCGCAGGGTGCGGGCTTGATCCAAATCAGAATCATATCCCGCGGCGATGAACCCGCCATCCCGCACCAGGAGCGGTGGTTCGGAAACTAATGCGGCGCCAAGAAGCGATGTTATCTCCTCATGCCCCGTCAGTGACTTCATCGCGCTGCGTAGCAAATCGGAAAGTTCTTGCGCCTCCAGATGATCAAAGATTTGCGCCGCTGCTGACAATCCATTTCGGATCGCGGCCAGGTCGCGCGGACCACCCCGTTCCAGCGACAGACGAGAGAGAGCCCTGTCCAGATCCGGCACGCTCCGAAGGGCTGAGCGCAGGGCCTCATTTAGGGTGTTCGCCTCTAATACGGCGGAAATCGCGTCAAGCCGGGCGGTGATCGTGCCCAAATCCGTCGAGGGACTTGACAGCCGCTGCTCAAACAGCCGCCCGCCCGCTGCCGTGAGGGTCCGGTCGATGACCGCCGCAAGGCTGCCTTGCCGCGTGCCCGATAGGCTGGCTGTCAGTTCCAGGTTCCGGCGCGTGGCGGCGTCGATCTGCATCATACGCCCAGGATTGAGTTTCACAGGTGGGTTCAGACGCGGCAGCGTACCCTTTTGTGTGATCTCCAGATAGTCGATCAGGGCACCCATCGCGCCCAGATCCGCGCGTGTAAACGCCCCGAAGGCTTCAAGCGTTTTCACTTGGAACAGGGACTGAATTCGTACCCCGGCCGACCGGCTGTCAAAACTCGCGGGCGAGAGCGGCGTCAAGGATGGACCCATCCCCACGATCACATCCCGCCGGGCAGGGTCCAAACCGTCAGAGACCAGCACCTCTCGTGGGGCCAGCCGCGCCAGTTCCGGGGCCAGACGGGCCACCCCGCAGGTCATCACCTGAAACGTGCCCGTAGAGATATCGCACCAGGCCAGCGCACCATCGCCGCGCACCTCGGCATAGGCGGCAAGGTAGTTGTGACGCCGTGCTTCCAGCAGTGAGTCCTCGGTCAGCGTGCCAGGCGTGACAAGGCGCACAACCTCTCGCTTTACCACCGCCTTTGAACCGCCGCGTTTCTTGGCTTCGGCCGGATCCTCCTTCTGTTCGCAGACGGCCACGCGAAACCCTTTGCGGATAAGGGTCAGCAGGTAACCTTCGGCGGAATGGGCCGGGACGCCACACATAGGAATATCATCGCCACCATTCTTACCGCGCTTGGTAAGTGCGATGTCTAACGCCTCGGCAGCTACTATCGCGTCATCGAGGAACATCTCATAGAAATCACCCATCCGGTAGAACAAGAGCGCATCTGCATGCTGCGCCTTGATCTCCAGATACTGTGCCATCATTGGAGACACTTGTGTAGTCATCAGTTCTTTCCTTGGTCCTGGCGGGTAGCCTATAAACTGCGCCCAGGAAGAGAAAGCGGCAACCGCGATCCGTCGTCAGCCCGCTTGTGGATGGCCAGGAACGGAAAGCCGAAGGAAATTACACGATCAGCCATGGCGATTTTCCGTATAGGCACAACCAGAATCGATCATGTGTATCACGTTCCGCATCTGCCCTGCCCGGGGAAGCCCTTGGTGGCCTTGTGTTACACGAAGGGCTTGGGCGGCAAAGGGAACCAGTCCAAATCCATCGCGGCGGCACGGGCGGGCGCAGTAAGAGCATCATGTCTGGTCGGATGCGACTTACAGCCCTTGCGGTGGAATGGGTGAAAGCCACGGATTTGCGCGTGGCATATTCCGCGAACCCGGCAGATGCCGTCAGAGATACATTGTCCATGATCGCCGTTCAGCTTTTTAATGAAGGGAGGGCCCAAGCACCAGAACAGTATCTGAACCAAAGCGTTTCGGACCTTTTCATCGGTGGCGGACACAACCAGCGCAGGGGACTGCTTCGCTGGCATATGGGCGGCGCACTGATCAGCTCTTTATCTCGTCCCAAAATTTCTTTATCTTGTCGAAGAAGCTGCTGGCATTGGGATTGTTGGAATTGGCGCAAGAGGCCTCGAAATCGCGCAGGATCTCTTTCTGGCGGCTGGTCAACCTGACTGGCGTTTCGACGGCGAGCTCAATGTACATCTCACCCATACCGGTGCCGCGCAATGCGGGCATTCCCTTGCCGCGCAGCCGCATCTGACGCCCGGATTGCGACCCTTCCGGCACTTTCACGCGGGACCGCCCACCATCAATGTTCGGAACGTCAATTTCACCGCCCAGGGCAGCGGTTGCCATAGGGACGGGCACCCGGCAGAACAAGTTTATTCCGTCACGTTGAAACAGCGCATGGTCGGCGACTTCGATAAATATGTAGAGATCCCCCGCAGGTCCGCCGCGCAGACCGGCCTCACCCTCACCCGACAGACGTATCCGCGTACCGGTTTCCACGCCTGCGGGGATGTTGACCGACACCGCCTTGCTCTTCCGGACACGGCCCGCCCCATTGCAGATATTGCATGGGTTCTTAACGATCTGACCTATACCGCCGCAGGTGGGGCAGGTTCGCTCAACGGTAAAGAACCCCTGCTGTGCGCGCACCTTGCCCGCGCCGGAACAGGTGGGGCAGGTCACTGGTTCGGTTCCGCCTTCTGCTCCGGTTCCGTTGCAGTGCGAACAAGTGACGGAGGTTGGGACGGTGATGGATTTCTGCAGGCCCGAATACGCGTCTTCAAGATTGATTTTCAGGTTATAGCGCAGGTCAGAGCCACGTGTTGTGCGCTGGTGCCCGCCGCCCCGCTGGCCACCCATAAAATCGCCGAAGAGATCCTCAAATACGTCCGAGAACGCGCTGGCGAAATCGCCCTGACCACCTTGGCCACCAAACCCACTTGCGCGGGGGCCACCAGCCATACCACCATCAAAGGCCGCGTGGCCAAATCGATCATAGGCGGCTTTCTTGTTGGCATCCTTCAGGATGTCATAGGCTTCGTTCACCTCTTTGAACCGCGCTTCGGCACCGGGGGTGTCGGAATTGCGGTCCGGGTGCAGCTCTTTGGCCTTTTGGCGGTAGGCTTTCTTAATCTCGGACTCTGACGCCCCGCGGGTAATGCCAAGCACCTCGTAGTAGTCACGTTTTGACATATCAAGCGTCCCCTTTTGAAACGCACCAAACGACCGACCAAGGCTCCCCTCGGCCGGTCGGGTGAGTTTAGATGACGCGGGTTACGACTGCTTGCGGTTGTCGTCGCCCAGATCCTCGAAATCAGCATCCACGACGTCCTTATCGACACCCTGGGGTTCATCGCTGTCTTCTGTGGTGGCTGTATCAGCTTCTTCCTGCTGCGCCTTGTAGATTGCTTCACCGAGCTTCATGGCCACTTCGGTTACGTTCTGAATACCGCCCTTGATCTTGCCCGCGTCGCCCGTTTCGATCTGTCCTTCAAGGTTTCTGATCGCCAATTCGATTGCCTCAACCGTAGCTGGGTCAACTTTTTCGCCATGATCCTCAAGCGACTTCCGGGTTGAGTGAATCAGGCTTTCGGCCTGGTTCTTGGTCTCAACCAGAGCTTTACGCTCTTTATCGGCCTCGGCATTCTCCTCGGCGTCGCGGACCATCTGTTCGATGTCCTCATCGCTGAGCCCGCCCGATGCCTGGATCGTGATCTTTTGTTCTTTGCCGGTGCCTTTATCCTTGGCACTGACCGAGACGATGCCGTTGGCGTCGATATCGAAGGTCACCTCAATCTGCGGCCGGCCGCGCGGGGCGGGCGGGATGTCTTCCAGGTTGAACTGGCCGAGAATCTTGTTGTCCGTCGCCATCTCGCGTTCGCCTTGGAACACGCGGATGGTGACCGCATTCTGATTGTCCTCAGCAGTGGAAAAAATCTGCGATTTCTTCGTTGGGATCGTCGTGTTGCGATCAATCAGGCGGGTGAAGACACCGCCAAGCGTTTCAATCCCGAGCGAGAGCGGCGTGACATCCAGCAGAACCACATCCTTCACATCGCCCTGCAAAACGCCAGCCTGAATGGCGGCACCCATGGCGACGACTTCGTCGGGGTTCACACCTTTGTTCGGCTCTTTCCCGAAGAAATTCGTGACCTCTTCAATGACTTTCGGCATGCGGGTCATCCCACCGACGAGAACCACTTCATCAATCGCGTCTTTCGACAAGCCAGCGTCTTTCAGTGCAGCCCGGCATGGTTTAAGCGATTGTCTGATCAGGTCGGAAACGAGCAGTTCCAGCTTCGCACGGGTCAGCTTCATAACCATGTGCAGAGGTTGGCCACCGTTGGGATCCATCGAGATGAAGGGCTGGTTGATCTCTGTCTGGTTAGAGGAGCTGAGCTCAATCTTGGCTTTCTCTGCCGCCTCTTTCAGGCGCTGCAGGGCCATCTTGTCCTTGGTCAGATCAACGCCGTTTTCCTTTTTGAACTCTCCGGCGAGGTAATCGACGATCCGCATGTCGAAGTCTTCACCGCCCAGGAAGGTGTCACCATTGGTCGATTTGACCTCAAACAGGCCATCATCGATTTCCAAAATCGTGATATCGAAGGTACCGCCGCCCAGGTCATAGACCGCGATCATCTTGGTCTCTTTCTTGTCAAGACCATAGGCCAGTGCCGCCGCCGTGGGTTCGTTGATAATGCGCAGAACATCTAAACCAGCGATTTTGCCAGCGTCCTTGGTGGCCTGGCGCTGTGCATCGTTGAAATAAGCGGGCACGGTGATGACGGCCTGCGCCACCTCCTCGCCCAGATAGCTTTCGGCCGTTTCCTTCATCTTGCCAAGGATCAGGGCCGAAATCTGCGAGGGGCTGTATTTATCACCTTTCACTTCAACCCATGCATCGCCATTGCCGCCATCGACAATTGCGTAGGGCACCAGTTTCTTGTCCTTCTCAACCTCTGTGTCGTTCACGCGGCGACCGACCAGGCGCTTAACTGCAAAAATCGTGTTGTTTGGGTTTGTTACGGCCTGGCGTTTCGCCGGCTGGCCCACAAGACGCTCATCATCGGTGAAACCCACGATTGAGGGTGTGGTGCGGGCCCCTTCGGAGTTTTCGATGACACGCGGCTGCGATCCGTCCATGATCGCAACGCAGGAGTTGGTGGTTCCAAGGTCGATACCAATCACTTTGGCCATAACGTTTCGGTCCCTCTTTCAGGCGAGTCCGGTGCAATCGGGATTCGATCACGGCCCCCAATGCACACTTGGTTTTAGCTGGGAAACACGCCCCAACCAGTTTCGTAGTGTATATATAGAGAAATTTTGATACTGCAAGCGGACTCAGGCAGGGAATTATAGCTTAGTTGCACAAAGGGTACCACTTTTGTGCGGTGCAACGGCACTGCCTGGATAGCACATTGCCAGATGGTGACGAGGTGAGTGATATGGTCCGGTTGGATATGCCCCTCTATCCTTGGCGTCTGGACACTTTCGCCCCTGCCGCCTTGGCGCGTTCCAGCAGAAACCCGGCACTGAAATCGGTGATCACGTCTTTGCCAAAATCCTTCCTGAACAGGAAGTAATCCGCACCCGCACCGCTGGTCAGCGTATCTTTGCCCAAGCCGCCGTTGCGGTGTCTGCCGGACCCCATCGCGGGCAACGCCCGGCACCCGCGCTGCGGCGGTGGCCTCCCCCCCCTTGGGCCTTGGTGCCGGGGCGGGGGCCCTTGCGCTGGTTTGCGGATTCTATGCCCCGGTGCGGCGCAAATCAACACCGCTTTCCGGGGTTCCCCCCAAGCGGTTTTGATGTTCCGGCTCAGAACACAAAGTCCTCTGTCGTCAGGGCCGTGTGGTCCACGCCCTCCAGTGTGATGCTGCCACCAGCCCAGGTAACAACCACAGCACTGCCTTTATCAGCAATGGCCAAGTCATCAAACCCGACATCGCTTGCAGTGATGTGAATC
>JACONJ010000029.1 GCA_014323785.1 Paracoccaceae bacterium
CGACCTCGACGATATCACCGGGGCGCAGTCGCCCCCCTCGCGGGGGCGTGGATTGAAACCCTGCGTGTCTTTGTGATCATCGGGTCTTTACCAGTCGCCCCCCTCGCGGGGGCGTGGATTGAAACGGTCCCTTCGTATAACACTCGACTGAGTTGCAGGTCGCCCCCCTCGCGGGGGCGTGGATTGAAACATCTGTGAACAGCGCGTCTGGTGTTGCGCCCAGCCGTCGCCCCCCTCGCGGGGGCGTGGATTGAAACATGTGTGGCATTTACGCCACATACCCCTTCTCCGTCGCCCCCCTCGCGGGGGCGTGGATTGAAACACCTGAGGGTGAGGTTGCTGTCCTGACGGGCGAGGTCGCCCCCCTCGCGGGGGCGTGGATTGAAACGCGGCGCAGCAAGACCGGCTTGACCACATATAGTGGTCGCCCCCCTCGCGGGGGCGTGGATTGAAACAGCATGATAACTCCAGTTTGAGCCCGCGCGCGCACGTCGCCCCCCTCGCGGGGACGTGGATTGAAACATGGTGTCGTCATATATCGGACGCACAGTAAAATGTCGCCCCCCTCGCGGGGGCGTGGATTGAAACCAATATTCGAAATCAGACAAATCCCCGCCCCCACGTCGCCCCCCTCGCGGGGGCGTGGATTGAAACCGCGGCGATTATCAATGGATTTGACGCTGATGCACGTCGCCCCCCTCGCGGGGGCGTGGATTGAAACACTAGATCGTCGTAGAATTCGTCGCCGCAAAAAGCGTCGCCCCCCTCGCGGGGGCGTGGATTGAAACCCTATCGCCCCCCTCGCCACCTACAAGGAGCAGGTCGCCCCCCTCGCGGGGGCGTGGATTGAAACGTGGCCGTCGTGGCCTTCGTGGCCTTCGTGGCCGGTCGCCCCCCTCGCGGGGGCGTGGATTGAAACACGCGGTCAGACGCCTTGCACTCCACGTCTTCCAGGTCGCCCCCCTCGCGGGGGCGTGGATTGAAACGGTTTCTCCGTGCCATCGATCACATCCCCAGCAGGGTCGCCCCCCTCGCGGGGGCGTGGATTGAAACGTTGATTTGCACAACGATCCGGACGTGGGGGCCTGGTCGCCCCCCTCGCGGGGGCGTGGATTGAAACGCGGCACACTCCGGGGGCGGGCTTGGCCGTCACGCGTCGCCCCCCTCGCGGGGGCGTGGATTGAAACCCTCACTCCGATCTCGATGTAGACACGGACCGGCAGTCGCCCCCCTCGCGGGGGCGTGGATTGAAACACGTCGCTCCTGCATGACCGACTCTTGGTCCTCAGTCGCCCCCCTCGCGGGGGCGTGGATTGAAACAGGAATAAAACGCTCAGCATCGGGTGTGCGCGTCGTCGCCCCCCTCGCGGGGGCGTGGATTGAAACACTGGCAGCCTTGCCGCCAGCAGGTCATGCTCGTGTCGCCCCCCTCGCGGGGGCGTGGATTGAAACACGCGGTCAGACGCCTTGCACTCCACGTCTTCCAGGTCGCCCCCCTCGCGGGGGCGTGGATTGAAACATGAAAATCTGGTGCTGGGACCAGTTCGAGGTCGGTGTCGCCCCCCTCGCGGGGGCGTGGATTGAAACATATCCTGAAGGGGCTTGGCCTCGGCGCAATCGACGTCGCCCCCCTCGCGGGGGCGTGGATTGAAACTAGGGTCGTGTTTGAGCTCGAGAACGTGGACGAGGTGTCGCCCCCCTCGCGGGGGCGTGGATTGAAACATCGATGTGGCAGAGGGGAGGATTGAGATAGAGGGTGTCGCCCCCCTCGCGGGGGCGTGGATTGGAGCAGTTTGCCGATCACGAGCCTTGCCCTGGCTGGCTGATCCGCCCACCGCCCGCCGGTGCGGGTACACCAGTCGTGCCGGGGGCCGAGATCGTCATGCCGCGCATCGCCCGCACCGCCAGATAGGCAAAAGCCTGCGCCTCCAGGCTATCTCCGTCCAGCCCCAACGCCTCCACCGGGCGCACCGGCACGGCCAGATCGCGCCGCAGCCCCTCCATCAGGGCCGCATTCCTGCGCCCGCCCCCGGCAACCAGAACCTCGGCGGGTGGCTGCGGCACATACGCCATCCCGCGCACAATCGCCCCCGTAACACATTCCGCCAGCGTGGCCATGGCATCCGCAGGGTCCAACCCCGCGACCGCCTTGATCAGAGAGCCGAACGCCCCCCGGTCCAGGGATTTCGGCGGGGTCTTGGTGAAATACTCATCCTTTAGAAACGCGGCCACGCCCCTGGTATCGGCACGGCCAGACCGCGCCAGAATGCCGCCCTTATCATAGTTTCCCAAACCCCGCGCACGCATCAGATCGTCCATTGGCGCGTTGGCAGGGCCAGTATCAAAGGCCAGAAGCGCACCGGGCACATCCGGGGCCGACGCGTTCGGGTCGACCCAGGTCAGGTTTCCTACCCCGCCCAGGTTTAGAACCGCAATCGGCGCACGGGCCCCGATATGGCGCGCCAGGGCCCAGTGATAAAAGCAGGCCATCGGGGCCCCCTGCCCGCCCAGGCGAACATCCGCGCTGCGAAAATCCCACACCACCGGCAGCCCGAGGCCCCGGGCCAGAACCGCGCCATCACCCGCCTGATGCGTGCCACGCCCGCGGGGCGCATGGGCCAGGGTCTGGCCGTGGTAGCCCAGCACCTCGGCCTCGATCCCCCAAGCCAAATCCAGGTGGGCCCTATCCACAAGCGCGGCTGCCGCTGCCACGCCTGGCTCTTTGGGCCAACAGCCCTGGGCGGCAAACAGGATATCGCGTTCTTGCCCGTCATAGGGGCGGAACCGGGCCTCTCCAAACCCCGCGATCTCAACACCGTCGGTCTTAATCACCGCCAGATCAACGCCATCCATCGAGGTTCCCGACATCGCCCCCGCAGCCCGGATGATCCCCTGGTTCTTTCCTGTCATACCCCTTCCCGCTATAGACGTGATCATGGCACAGACATGGACGCTTCGGTATGACCTACAACCCCAAATCCGACTTTCTGCACGCCTTGCATACCCGCGGCTTCATCGCCGATTGTACCAATTTACAGGATCTCGATGCACACCTGATGAAGGGCATTGTCACTGGCTATATCGGTTTTGATCTGACCGCCACCAGTCTGCATATCGGCAACCTGGTGCAGATCATGCTGCTGCGGTGGCTTCAGAAAACAGGCCACCGGCCCATCACGCTGATGGGTGGCGGGACAACCAGGGTGGGTGACCCTTCGGGCAAGGATGAGATGCGCAGGATTCTGTCCGCCGCGCAGATCAACAAGAACGCCGATGGCATTCGGCAGGTCTTTGCACGCTACATCACCTATGGTGACGGGCCGACGGATTCACCGCTTGTGAACAATGCTGACTGGCTGGATACGCTGAATTACATCGATTTTCTGCGCGATATCGGCAGGCATTTCACCATCAACCGCCTGCTTGCGTTCGAATCTGTGAAATCCCGGCTGGATCGCGCCCAGGCACTCAGTTTCATTGAATTCAACTATATGCTTCTGCAAGCTTATGATTTTCTGGAACTCTACCGCCGCCACGGCTGCCTTTTGCAAATGGGCGGATCGGACCAGTGGGGCAATATCGTCTCAGGCGCGGATTTGATCCGACGGGTTGAGGGGGCAGAGGCGTTCGGCCTGACCACCCCGCTTGTCACCCGCACGGATGGCAAGAAAATGGGCAAATCCGCCGAGGGTGCTGTCTGGCTGAATAAGGATATGATGGAACCCTATGCGTTCTGGCAATGGTGGCGCAACGTGCCCGATGCCGATGTGGGCAAGTTCCTGAAACTCTTCACCGAATTGCCGCTGGAGGACTGCAACCGCCTTGGGGCTCTTGGCGGGGCCGAGATCAATGAAGCAAAGATCATCCTGGCCAACAGGGCGACAACCCTGGCCCATGGCGCAAATGCGGCGCACGCCGCCGAGTCCACCGCGCGTGATGTGTTTGAACACGGCGGCACCGGACGGGATTTGCCAACGTTAACGCTGAGTCGGGCAGATATTCGCAACGGGGTATCGGTTGTCCACCTTCTGACCCGCGCCGGATTGGTGAAATCGGGGAAAGAGGCGAAACGCCTGATCGCCGAGGGGGGCGCGCGGCTGAATGATGCGCCACTGACCGATGCCGGGCAGAGGATATCCTTCGAGAATCTTCTTGACGCGCCGATCAACGCGCCGATCAAACTGAGCGCGGGCAAAAAGCGCCACGTGATGATCGCCTTGGGTGATTGAATCGCCCGCGGGGGCCAACAGCCCCCCGCGTAAACGCACTGTAACGGCGCGGCACACGGCGGGACGACAGGATGGATTTAGCCCGCAGTGGCGCGCAGCAGGCGGGCGCGCACAGGCGGGATAGCGTTAATCTCGAGCCCCGTGAAGACATGCAGCGTGTTCAAATCCCGATCAACCACCGCATGGTCACTGACCCGGCCCCCCATCAAAAGATAGGTCCGAAGCAAGGGCGGCATTCTGGCCCGCGCCCGCTTTAAGTCCGGTTTCTGTCGCAAACGCCGGGCGAATCGGAAAACCGCCGGGGCCTTAACCTGCGGCAACCACCGCT
This sequence comes from Paracoccaceae bacterium, assembly GCA_014323785.1. Classification (GTDB taxonomy): domain Bacteria; phylum Pseudomonadota; class Alphaproteobacteria; order Rhodobacterales; family Rhodobacteraceae; genus Rhodophyticola. The sequence goes on from JACONJ010000029.1 coordinate 4,558, forward strand.
TTGGCGCGATATGGCGGTCCCGCAGAAGCGCGAAGGCGTCGTGGTAATCAGCCGCGTCTGTCCCGTGAAAGGAGGAACAGCCAAACAGCATCTTTACCCCCCAGGTATCCACACAGGCCGTCAGGGCCGCCCAGGCCACGCGGATGATATCAGGATCATGGCAATCAGGATCGGTGCAGAACCGCCCCACCTCAACCATCGGGCCATCAAAACGCTTCAGGGCCGACAACCCATAGTATTGTGCGGAATAGGATCGGGCAATCTCGGCCCCGTGCGCCAGGTGCAGCAGCCGGAAACAGCAGACCAGACGGGTGCTGTTCACCTCTTCCACCAGCATATGTTTGCACGCGGCATCAAACGGGTCAGCATCCGAACAATCGGCATGGTCGGGCCGAAAAGCGCGGCAGCGCAATCGCTGCGCGGCCTGTATATCGGCAGCGGATCGTGCAAAACGCGCGTGGTAGCGGCCTGCCTTCAACGGAATCATCAGCCGCACCCCTGCCAGTGCCGAACACAGGTATCACGCGGCCCATACTGTTGCACCAGCCCCCTGTCCCCCCGGCCAGGCGTCAGGAACCCGACAGGTACGCCCCAATGCGGATCACCGGTGCGGATCAGGTGCGGATCAATTGTCGCCGCCAAGGGCCTCTGCCACATCGATCCGCCCGAAATTGCGCAGGATCTGGTTCAGAAGCGTGATCTCTGGCACGCCGCTGCCGGTCACCCGGCGGGACAGGTGCACAACCTGCCCGTCCGCCAGCCCGAAGCGTTCAATGTTGCGCACGACCCCGTCCCTATCAAACGAGATCGCGACGACATGACGCTCGGTAATCTCTGGTGCGCGCCAGGCGAAATTGCGGATGCGGTAATCCGCGTAGAACCACGCGTCATCGCGGGTCATACCCAGGGCCGAGGGTGGCCCGACCAAGGCTTCCACGCTGTCCCGCGTATCCAGGCCGGGCAGGATTGCGGCCAGGTCTTCCTCTGGCGGAATATAGCCGTGGTTGTCGAAGGTGGCGGAACAGGCCGACATCACCGAAAGCACAATGGCTGCCGCCAGAGCCCTGATCCAGCGTCCCGCTGCGCTGTCTTGCCTGATCGTCATGTCTACCCTTTCAACAGCGCACTCTTGCACGGCCCGCGCCCCTTGTTCTATCGGCTTATCAGCACGGCAGCGATAGGGCAAGGTTGCAGACGCCCCGCCCCCGCCGGCGGGATCGCAACGGACCGCACCCGGGGGCCCTGCCGTAAAGGTTTAGATGTCAGACGCATTGCCAAAAGACATACGCCGTATTGCCGACCTGCGAAAGGATCGGGCAACCCCGTTTGCCCTGATACCAAACGCAAAAGGGCGGGTGGCCATCGCGCGGGAATTGGACGTGCTCGCCTTACGGAAACTGCGCTTTGACGGAACGCTTAACCGGATCGACGAGGCAAGGATGCACCTGCACGGGCGGTTGGGCGCAACCGTGGTGCAGCCTTGCGTCATAAGCCTGGCCCCCGTGACCACGCGGCTGGAGGCTGGCATCACCCGAATCTATCTGGCCGCGCTGCCGGAACCGGAATGCACCAGTATGGACGTGCCCTGGAATGACAATGAAGAACCAATGCCGACGCATCTGAACCTGGCCGATGTGATGCTTGAGGCACTGGTGCTCCACCTGCCCCTGTATCCCAGGGTACCGGGGGCAAAATTGGAAGCCGCGGTCCACGCCGCATACACCGCACCGGGCACGGCCCCATGCGGGATGCGGATACAAGGCCCTTTGCCGCACTGAAGACCCTGATCGCCAAACCGGACAAAACGCCGCCCGACAAAACGCAAAAAGGCGATTGATTGTATCCTGCGTGACCCGCGTTTATCAGGGCTTGCGTGGCCAGGGATATCCGGGTACAGTGCCAATCCTGTTCGCGCAGGGGCTGTTGGGGTCGTTGGCACCCCGGCACCGGCTGACGCAGCAGACGACCCGGCCGAATGGCAGGATATGGTAAGAACGATGCACAAATGGGGTATGACGGCCCAGCCCGACCCCGCCGAATGTTGAGGTTGAGACATGGCTGTCCCCCAGAACAAAGTCACCAAATCGCGCCGGAACATGCGCCGTGCCCACGATGCGCTGGTGGCGTATAATCCGAACGAATGCCCAAACTGCGGTGAACTGAAGCGTCCGCACCACATTTGCCCGGCTTGCGGGTATTACGCGGGCCGCGAAGTGGTCGCACCAGCCAGCCAGATCGACCTTGACGAAGCCGCGGCCTAAGGCGTCGGCTGCGGGCAAAGCATGGCAGACAGGACAGCACTGACCGGTGGCCCGATTCCCGGGACGGTTCTGTCGATTGATGCGATGGGGGGGGATTTGGGCCCCGCTGTCGTCGTCTCTGGCATGGCGAAATCCCTTGGGAAAAACCCGAAACTGCGATTCATCGTCCACGGAAACCAAGCGGAATTGGCCAGATTGATCGAGCGGAAACGCAACCTGACCGGGCGATGCGATATCCGCCACGCCGCGCAGGCTGTGCGGATGGACGAAAAGCCGGGCCTGGTGATGCGGCATGGTCATGACACGTCGATGTGGTCTGCCGTCGAAAGCGTCCGGACGAACGAGGCAAAGGTCGCCGTCAGCTGCGGCAACACCGGGGCCTTGATGCTGATGTCCATGCTGCGGCTGCGCCGGATTCATGGCGTGAACCGCCCCGCGATCGCCTGTCTGTGGCCCTCGCGCAACCCGCATGGGTTCAACGTGATGCTGGATGCAGGTGCCGATATCCGCGCCGATGCCAAGGATCTGCTGCAATACGCGCTGATGGGGGTCAGCTATGCGCGGAACGGGCTTGATGTGTCCCGTCCGCGCGTGGGTCTGTTGAATGTGGGAACCGAGGATCACAAAGGCCGGGCTGAACTGAAAACCGCCCACGACCTGATTGAGCGCGCTGCACCCGCGGCAGACTTCAGATTCATCGGCAATGTCGAAGGGGGGGATTTGCCCTCAGACCGCGTTGATGTGATCGTGACGGACGGCTTTTCAGGCAATGTCGCCCTGAAGACTGGCGAGGGTACCGCCCGGCTGATTCGGGAGCTGCTGGATGAGGCGTTTCGCTATTCGCCCCTGTCGCGGATTGCAGCCCTTCTGGCCTATACATCGCTGCGCCGCCTGTCGGTACGAATTGACCCCCGGCGGGTGAATGGTGGCGTGTTCCTGGGGTTGAACGGCACGATCATCAAATCCCACGGTTCCTCGGATTCAACCGGGGTTGCGGCCGCGATCGGGCTTGCGGCGCGCCTGGCAGCGGCGGATTTCACCCGGCACGTGTCAACGCGGATTGCGGATGCAGAACAGGCCGCGGCCACCACCATTCACGCCGACGCAGAGAATCCGCAATGACAATTCGTGCGGTTGCAACCGGCATTGGCCATTACCTGCCCGAACGAATCGTCCCGAATGCCGCGTTCGAATCGCGGCTTGAAACCAGCGATGAATGGATTCGCGCCCGGTCCGGCATTGAACGCCGCCATTTCGCCGCCGAGGGGGAAACGACCTCACAGATGGCGACCGCAGCGGCCAGGGCAGCATTGGCGCAGGCAGGGCGCACGGCCACGGATGTGGATGCTGTTATCGTCGCCACCTCGACACCTGATCGGACCTTTCCGTCGGTCGCCACGATGGTACAGGCGGGCCTGGGCATGACCTCGGGCTTTGCCTTTGATGTTCAGGCGGTCTGTGCCGGTTTCGTCTTCGCCCTGTCAACGGCCAACGCCTTTATCACTTCGGGCCAGGCACAAACTGTTCTGGTCATCGGGGCCGAGACCTTCAGCCGCATCATGGATTGGCAGGATCGCAGCACCTGCGTGCTGTTTGGCGACGGTGCCGGGGCCCTGCTGCTGGACGCGCAGAAGGGGCAGGGTACGCCCGAAGATCGCGGCATTCTTGGCCTTGATCTGCAATCCGACGGCCGGTTTCGCGATCTGCTTTATGTTGACGGGGGCGTCTCGTTAACGCAAAGCACCGGGGTTTTGCGCATGCAGGGCCGCGAGGTCTTTCGCCACGCGGTTGAAAAACTGGCTGCGGCCGCCCATAATGCACTGGGCAAGGCCGGGCTGGGCGCACAGGATGTTGACTGGATCGTGCCGCATCAGGCCAATCTGCGCATTATTTCCCGCACGGCGCAGAAGATGGGCGTGGGGATGGACCGGGTTGTTGTGACGGTGCAGGATCATGGCAACACCTCGGCTGCCTCGATCCCCCTGGCCCTGTCCACATGGGTGGCCGGGGGGCAGATCAAACGTGGCGAGGTTCTGGTGGCCGAGGCAATCGGCGGCGGGCTGGCGTGGGGTGCGGTTGTCCTGCGCTGGTAACGGCCACCACCCGACGGCCTTAGGCGGCAGGTTTTCACCAATCCGCAAGCCCCCGATATTGACTTGGAACAACGCGGCCCTGATGCTGGCCTGAACAGATGGGGGACATCCGAATGGGCCGTAAAACCCTGACACGCACGGGCCTGGGTGCGGCGGTGTTCCGCGAGGTCGGTCTGTCCCAAACGGAAAGCGAGTCTTTCGTCAATCGTGTGCTGGAATTGATAGCGGAAAGTCTGGAAGCGGGCGAACAGGTAAAGATCACCTCGTTCGGCACCTTCTCGGTCCGCACGAAAACCGCCCGCATCGGGCGCAATCCCAAAACCAGGCAAGAGGCCCCAATCCTGCCGCGCCGCGTTCTGACCTTTCGCCCAAGTCACGAGATGAAAGTGCGTGTCGCCGCGGGAAATCGCGGGCACTAGGCCCAATCGCCGGACAGAAGCGCACACTACATGTCAAAATCGCCCCAAGCGTTCCGCACCATCGGCGAGGTGGCCAAGTGGCTTGGCGTGGCCCCCCATGTGCTGCGCTTCTGGGAAAGCAGGTTCAGCCAGATCAAGCCCGTGAAACGTGCGGGGGGGCGGCGCTACTATCGCCCGGGTGATATGGAACTGCTCGGCGGGATCAAGGTTCTTCTTTATGATCAAGGCGTTACGATCCGCGGCGTACAAAAGATCATCCGTGATAAGGGCGTGGCCCATATCACTGGCATGTCCCCCCCAATGAAAGGGATGCCCCCCATGGCAGAGCGTATCATTATCCCAAAACCGGACCCCGAGCTCCCCCCCGCCCTGACGGCGGCACGCAGTGCGGAACTGATGGACCGGTTGCGCGAACTGGTGGATGCCGCGGCTGCTCTGCCGCCCGAACGGCGCGCGGCCCTGGCCCCGATGCTGGCCCGCCTTGGCGCATTGCACGGGCGCATGACGGTGGATTGACGGGTAACAGGCCCCTGCCCCCATCGCACTGGTTTTTCGCTTGCACGGCCCCCGCAATGCGGGTAATGGGGGGCTCGGCGGGCTATGGCGCAGCCTGGTAGCGCGTCCGTCTGGGGGACGGAAGGTCGCAGGTTCAAGTCCTGCTAGCCCGACCACTTCACAAACCGCCCGCCCCGGCAGGGCGGTTCCCTGCTTCCGGACGATCTTTTGATACCCAAAGGCCAGCCAATGCGCGGAGTTTTGCCGGATCACGCCATTCGCGCGATGCTGGAGCGCGGGGAAATCCGCGCTGGCCTGCCGCCGGATGAGGATCAGGTGCAACCGGCCAGTCTGGATTTGCGCCTTGGCACCACCGCCTGGCGGGTTCGTGCCTCTTTTCTGGCGGGCAACGGTGCAAGGGTTCTGGACCGGTGCCGTGAGTTTGAAATGCATCAGGTGGACCTGACCCGGGGTGCGGTGCTGGAACAGGGCTGCGTTTATGTTGTCCGCCTGATGGAATCGCTGGCCCTGCCAAAGGAAATTCACGCCGTAGCCAATGCCCGAAGCTCCACCGGGCGGCTTGACCTGCTGACCCGCACCATCACCGATGGTGGGGCCGAGTTTGACCGCATCGCCCCCGGCTATACCGGCCCGCTTTACGCTGAAATCTGCCCCCGTTCCTTCTCGGTCCTTGTGCGGCCCGGCATGCGGTTGAACCAGATCCGGTTTCGCCGGGGACAGGCCACCCTTAGCGATGCGGATCTGCGCACCCGCCACGCGCACAGCCCGCTTGTCTCGGGTCAGGCGGTGATCGATGACGGCATGGGCTTCTCGGTCGATCTGCTTCCCAAAGGGGATGACCTGGTCGGCTACCGCGCCAAACCCCACACTGGCGTGATTGATCTGGACAGACTCGGCAGCTACGCGCCCGGGGAATTCTGGGACGCGTTGCGCACCCGCACGGGCCGGATCATTCTGGACCCCGGGGCCTTCTACATTCTTGTCAGCCGCGAGGCGGTGACGATCCCGCCGGACTGCGCGGCTGAAATGGCACCCTACCTGGCCATGGCGGGTGAGTTTCGCGTGCATTACGCGGGGTTCTTCGATCCGGGCTTTGGCCACGCCGATGCTGGCGGGGCGGGTGCGCGTGCTGTGCTCGAGGTACGCTGCCACGAAGCCCCCTTTGTGCTGGAACATGGCCAGGTGGTCGGGCGCCTGATGTATGAACGTATGGTGGCCCCGCCGGATCGGCTTTATGGGGCCGATCTCGCCTCCACCTATCAGGGGCAGGGGTTAAAACTTTCCAAACATTTTCAGGATGCAAACGGGGGGCAGGTGGCATGACGGCACAACAGGATGGAATCGGTTTTGAGGCGCAGCTGTTTCTGGCCGCCGACAAGCTGCGTAAAAATCTGGACGCCTCTGATTACAAGCATGTGGTTCTTGGCCTGATCTTCCTGCGCCACGTTTCCCAAAGTTTTGAGGCCCGCCACACCGCGCTGATGGCCGAAGACCCGGACGCCGCCGAAGACCCGGATGAATACACCGCCGAGAATATCTTTTGGGTGCCAGAGGATGCGCGCTGGGCAGTCCTGCGGGCACAGGCCCGGAACCCGGCCATCGGCAAGCTGATCGATGGGGCCATGGCCGCCATTGAACGTGCGAATCCCCAGCTCAAGGGGGTGCTGCCCAGGGAGTACACCCGCCCCGCGCTGGATAAGGTCATGCTGGGCGAGCTCATCGATCTGATTTCCGGCATTGCCCTGCATCAGGGGGGCGTGCAGGCGCGCGACCTTCTGGGCCGGGTTTATGAATACTTTCTGGGCGGTTTCGCCGGGTCCGAGGGCAAGCGGGGCGGCGAATTCTACACGCCCCGGTCCATCGTGCGCGTTCTGGTGGATGTGCTGGAACCCTTCCCTGATCCCGAACACGGCGTCGCGGGCCGCGTGTATGACCCCTGCTGCGGGTCGGGCGGCATGTTTGTCCAGACCGAGCGGTTCCTGGAGGCCCACGGTGGCCGGATTGGCCAGTTGGCCCTTTATGGTCAGGAAAGCAACTACACAACCTGGCGGCTGGCCAAGATGAATCTTGCCGTCCGCGGGATTGATGCCGACGGCATCGCCTGGAACACCGAAGGCACATTTCACAAAAACATCTGGCGCGACAGGAAGTTTGATTTCATCCTTGCCAACCCGCCCTTTAACATTTCCGATTGGGGTGGGGAGCGTCTGCGTGACGACGCGCGCTGGTGCTATGGCGTGCCGCCTGCCGGCAATGCCAACTATGCCTGGCTTCAGCATATCCTGTGGTCCCTGGCCCCCAATGGCACGGCGGGCGTGGTGCTGGCCAACGGGTCCATGTCCTCTGCCCTGCGGGGAGAGGAGGATATCCGCCGCGCGATGCTGCGGGCGGATGTGGTGGATTGCATGATCGCCCTGCCGGGGCAGCTCTTCTATTCGGTGCAGATTCCGGCCTGCCTGTGGATTCTGTCCCGCAACAAGGGCAATGGCCGGTTTCGCAACCGCCGGGGGAGGGTTCTGTTCATCGACGCGCGGGAACTCGGCCATATGGTGGACCGCACGCGGCGGGAATTCTCGGACGATGACATCGGGAAAATCACCGGCACCTATCACGCCTGGCGCGGCGGGGCGGGCGCAGGCACCTATGCCGATGTGCCGGGCTTTTGCGCCGAGGCCGGGCTGGACACCATACAGGGGCATGACTGGGTGCTGACCCCGGGCCGCTATGTCGGGGCCCGGCCCCCGGCAGAAGACGCCCTGCCCTTTGCCGAACGCTTCGCTGCCCTGCGCCAAACGCTGGATGCGCAATTTGCAGAAGCGGAGGTGCTCAACGCACGGATCAAGGCGAAATTGGCGGGGGTGCGGGCGTGAAATTGACAGAAATTATTAACTTTAACCCAGCGACTCGGTTATCCAAAGGCGCGAATTTACCCTTCATTGATATGGCCACTCTACCCACATTCGGACGCGAGATTCCGAGCTTTGAAATTCGCGAGTTTAACGGCTCAGGAAGCAAGTTTCAGAACGGAAATACGCTGCTCGCACGCATAACTCCCTGTCTGGAAAATGGAAAGGGAGGCATGGTTCGTGAGTTGCCGGGCGACGGCACAGGTTATGGCTCAACAGAGTTCATAGTAATGAGAGCACGGCGAGAAGCAGACAGCACCTTTGTTTACTATCTGTCAAGATTACCGGATTTTCGAAATTTCTCAATTCATCAAATGACCGGAACATCCGGTCGCCAGAGAGTTGCCTGGCAGTCATTGCAAAACTTCGAAATCGCCGAACTATCATGCAATGAACGCGGGGATATCGCCTCCCTCCTCGGCAGCCTTGACGACAAAATCGCCCTGAACCGCCGCATGAATGAAACGCTCCAGGGAATGGCCCGCGCCTTATTCCGGGACTGGTTCGTCGACTTCGGGCCCACACGCGCCAAAATGAACGGCACCCGCCCCTACCTGGCCCCCGACCTCTGGGCACTCTTCCCCGACAGGCTGGACTCAAACACCGGCCTGCCCTCGGGGTGGCGGGTTGGAACGCTTGGCACTTGCTTTCATCTGGTTATGGGGCAATCCCCTCCAGGCCATACCTACAACGACCAAGAGGAGGGAATTCCCTTCTTCCAAGGGCGAACGGATTTTGGTTTCCGATACCCAAAGACCCGCAAGTTCTGCTCGGCACCTACCAGAATTGCTGAACACGGCGATACACTCGTGAGTGTTCGCGCGCCAGTTGGTGACATCAATATGGCGTGGGAGACCTGCTGTGTCGGGCGTGGACTGGCTGCTCTCCGCCATATCTCTGGATCACAATCCTTTACCTATTATTCGGCTTTGTCCCTACAGCAGGACTTGAGGCAATATGAGCATTCAGGCACAGTCTTTGGGTCTATCAGCAAGAAGCAGTTTGAAGCCTTGGGTGTTTTGGAGCCGACGCCGAAATTGGTTAATGCATTTGAGAACCAAGTTGCCGCTTTTGATGAGCGTATCAAAAAAAACATTTCCGAAAACCGAACCCTCGCCCAGACCCGCGACCTCCTTTTGCCGAAACTCATGTCCGGCACAATCCGCCTGACACCCGCCGCCTGAGCCGATCCAGCCCCCCGCAACCCCCAGGCCATGACAGCCGCACCCCGAATGCCCCCGCCGGGCTGTCGAACACACCGCTTGACCCTGCCCGTTTTTCGCGCTATACAATCCGCAGAGCAGACAACAGCACGGGGAAATACAAGCATGGCTGCATGGATCAAAACCAATGTGCTGCGCGAACCGGGGGATGTGAACCACCGCCTAGCCGAGATGGGCCTGACCATGCAGGGCTTTCTCAACGTGGTTCGTGTTGCCCGGATCGCACGCGCAAATACGACGGGGGCACTCCTAACACCCGCCAGAAATTGTCGCCACGGCAGTTAGGCGGATCGCATGAATGATCATGACCTGACACAGGATGTTGCCGACGCCCTCATTAGAATAAAGAAACGCGCAATATCAAAAGAAAAAATTTCAGTTCCTCACTCAGGGCGGGTTGAGGTTCCCTTAATTGATCATAAAGAGCAGGAGAAATTTCAACTGGACGTCCGTCGTGCCCGGATTGAATTACAAAAGGGCACCAACCAGATGAGAACCCGAAAAACAATTATTTTGGTACGGCTTGATTTCGGGGGTGCACCTCACAGAAATCCCAACGGTGCCGAAATTCCCTGCCCCCATATCCATCTTTACAAAGAAGGGTTTGGCGATAAATGGGCTTTTCCCCTTCCGGAAGGAAGGTTTTTGAATATCAATGACTTCCGGAAAACATTGGAAGATTTTCTAAAATACTGCAACGTCACTGGTAATCCTTTTTCTGTTCAGGAGAATTTCTGGTGATTGATGAAATTGCCCAACTCATGGGCAACTATCAAAAATGGCTGGAAGACAGAACTGCCCTGCGGCAGATCGGTGAAACTGTCGAGATTACAACCCCGTTCCTCAACAGGCATAATGACTACATACAGATTTATGTTAGAAAAAGGAACGGTGGTTTTATTCTTTCGGATGAGGGCGAAACCATTGAAGACCTGAAGATGTCCGGCGTATCCCTTGACACGCCCAAGCGTAAAGAGTTGTTGAGGTTTACAGCAGCAGGATTTGGCATATCCACAAAGGATGATGTTATTTTTATCGAAACATCACCGGATCGGTTCCCGTTATCCAAGCATAATCTTGTGCAAACGATCCTGGCTGTAAATGATCTGTTTTTTACCGCCCGTCCAATCGTGGCCAGCCTGTTCCTGGAAGAGGTCAAATCCTGGCTTGAGCAAGGGAATGTCAGGTATACTCCCGATGCCTCCTTTACTGGAAAAACGGGGTACCCGCACAAATTCCACTTTACGGTGCCGAAATCCAGGGCGCAGCCTGAACGCCTTATTCGGGCGATAAACAACCCAAACAAAGATGCCGCCAATAACCTGGCTTTTGCCTGGATTGATACAAAGGAGGAACGCAGCGCGGAGACAACGGCCATGGCCATCCTTAACGATGGTGAGCAATCGATTCCATCAGAAGTAGAAGAAGCCCTGTCGAATTATGACATTGAGTCTGTCAAGTGGTCAGGTCGTGAAAGCGTAATTCAACGGCTTGCAGCATGATCTTCCCCTTAGCCGGGAACGACATTGAACACGCCGCCCTCTATTGGCTTGCCGAACTTGGCTATACCATCCGCACCGGCGCGGATATCGGGCCCAACGGCTGAGCGCACCAGTTCCGCGGATGTATCCTGTCAGGCGGGCTGCGCACAGCGGTGGACCACCTGAACCCCGAAAAGGGCAACCCCGGTCTGATGAGGCAGCCCATAACAGCAAGGATGAAGACGATGAAACACCTACTCAAATCCGCCTTGGCGGCACTCGCCATGACAACCGCAGCCCAGGCAGAAGGCACGATCACTACAACCGCAGCCCAACAGCAAGACGTAACAAGTTTCGAACGGGAGAGAACGTGGCTATGTTTTGATCGGCTCAGAGGAAATAGCCAGCCCGAAATAGCCCTGACAGATAGGTTACTCTTCGGGACAGATCTAGGACTAGGCACAGTCACGGTCGACGGTCAAGACCCCATCGACGCGGTTGTAATGCCCGACCCTCAAATTTTTGGTGCCCCCCGTCAAGTTTGGGTGGGTACCATTTTGCGGAACGGCAAGACCGAGACGTTCACAGTCAAAATGGACGTCGAAGACGGCGAAGCTGAATGGCACGAAGGCGTCGTCAGTTTTACGCCGATATCTACGTTCAACTGCAGCCGATCACAATAGCAACGCCCCGCGGATGTCAATCGGGTACCATCCCGAAATGGCGCAGGTTGCAGGGCGGGGCCTAACTTTACTGCGACCCTCTGTGCGCAGATTGATTAGATCCCGCCCGATCACAAAAACTATCAAAACACAATACGGACCCCCACAAAACCCTAGGTCATAACAGCCGCACCACCCCCCGAAACCTTCCGCCGGGTCGCCCCCTTTTACGGTGCCCGTAAAGGACCGTTCTAAAGCGACCGGAATTGTGATTTGTTTTCAGGGAGCTGAAACAAACCATTTTTCACGATCTGCCGCTGTCCCAGTATTTTGTCCCAATGCCACAGAATGGCGGCAGCCTGTTGATGAACCCGTTTCTTCTGCAAAGCAGGCGAAAGATAAAAGGCCACGATGTTATTGCTCAGGATGGCGGCACGCTCCGTCTTCTTACGGGAATTGGCCAAGTCTTTTGATATAACAATCCAACCAAGATTGAGCTGTCCGAAATACTCCCTATCCGAGATGTTGACAGGGAAGTGATCCCGAAATGCCTTCACCTCATGTCCGTCCGGCTTCACGATTGCGTCAAGTGCCCGCGCAATCTGCGGGGGCATATTGTGATCAAGCAGAACCTTGACCATGGGCCTTTTCAAGGCTGGCTTCAAAATCGATCCCGGCCTTGATCACTCTGGCCGGTACCTCGTAGATTGAGGCAAGATACCCGAGGTCAGAAAACTCCCGATACTCCTTGAAGATAACGCTGGTGGACAGGCCGAATTTATCCAGAATCGGTGCGCCAAAACGCCGCGCCGGATCAATGATCACTTCCCGGAAGCCTTTGGGTCGCCACCTGGCGGGCAGGTCGTTATCGTATTCCAGGTCGTTCAGTGACTGCTCTATGATCTCCCGAAAAACACTTTGCCCCGCATACCCCTTTGAAAGGTGAAGAAGCGCACCGTCACGCTCTGCCGCTTCCATCAGCAGTGCGGTTCCCTCTACCTTGAAGGAATGGGAGGCGAGCGGGCGTTCTATCCCCAGCCGATCCTGCGCAAATGAAATGGCGTATCGAATGGATTGAAGCGATACGCCCGCCCGGCGCATGGCGGCGACAACCCGAACCTCTACCAAATCCAGGAAACTGATCTCGGTTGCGTCATCATCCAGAAGCCGGTAGTGTGCCCTCCACAAGGGTTCAGAACGGTCACTGCCACGGGTCCAGCGCATGACCTGCTGCGTTGTTGTGCGGGCCAGCCGCGCGGCACGGGCAGGCGTATACACTCCCTTCCCAAGTATCGTATGGTCCAGCGGCATCCCGCACCCCCTGCCAAAATCACAAAACTATATAAACCATGAAACCATGCCTGCCACAACCTGCTTGACACAATACGGCCCCCCCGCGAAACTCGTATAATGACAACCGCCCCGGTCACCCCCGAATGCCTTCGCCGGGCCGTCGAACGCTCCGGGCGCAGCCGCGCGGACCTGCTGGCAAAGTTCCCGAAACTGCCTGAATGGGAACGCGGCGCAAGCCAGCCCACCCTGCGCCAGGCCCAGGCATTCGCCCGCGCGGTTTATGTGCCGGTCGGTGCGCTGTTTCTGTCCCGCCCCATGGATGCGCCCCTTCCCATCCCCGATTTCCGCACCCTGCCCTCCCGCTCCGTCACAGGCCCCAGCCCGAACCTGCTGGAGGCGATCTATACCTGCCAGGAACGGCAAAACTGGTATCGCGATTTCGCCCGGGCAACCGGCCAGCCGGAACGGGCCTTCATCGGCGGCGCCACGCCTGCCACCCCGCCTGCCGCCGCAGCGGCGGACATTGGCAGGACGCTTGGCTTTACCGCCCCGCCCTTTCGCGGCTGCGCAATCTGGGCTGATGCCTTGCGGATGTTCATCCGCCACGCGGAACAGGCTGGTGTGCTTGTCATGGTCAGCGGGATTGTCAGAAGCAACACCCGCCGCCGCCTTGACGTGGATGAGTTCCGCGGCTTTGCGCTGGCCGATCCCCTCGCCCCGCTGATCTTCATCAATGGTGCGGACACGAAAGCCGCGCAGATGTTCACGCTTGCCCATGAGCTCGCGCATCTCTGGCTGGGGGCAACCGCCCTGTCGAACCCGAACGCGGCACCAGAACCGGGGCGGCAGGAAATGTGGTGTAATGCCGTGGCAGCGGACCTTCTTGTGCCGATGGGCGCGTTTCGGGAAAGCCTGAACGGGGATGAACCGCGGGTGGACGCGCTGGAACGGCTGGCGCGCCTGTTCAAGGTCAGCGCACTGGTCATCCTGCGCCGCCTTCTGGATGCGGGCCGGATTGATCACGCCCGGTTCGATCACGAATGGAACGCGGAAATCAAACGCGGGCGGGACCGCGCGGGGCAGGTGCGCCAAAGCGGCGGCGGCGATTTCCATCGCACCACCCTGTCCCGCGTGGGCCGCCGGTTCGCCCGGGCACTGATCACCAGCACGCTGGAAGGGCAGACACTCTATCGGGATGCGTTTCAGATGCTCGGCATCTCCAAAACCGAAACCTTGAACAAACTGGGGCACGCGGCCGGGGTGCTGGAATGACCCGCTACCTTCTTGATACCAACATTTTTATTCAGGCAAAGAACCTTCATTATGGCCTGGATTTCTGGGATTGGCTGATCGCACAGAATAAGGCCGGCTGATGGCGGTTGTAGCGGAACACCATGTCGAACAGGCCGCCCTCGACTGGCTTGCCGAACTTGGCTATACCATCCGCACCGGCGCGGATATCGGGCCCGACGGCCCAACGCCCGAACGCGCCAGTTCCAGGGATGTCATCCTGTCAGGGCGGCTGTGCGCAGCGGTGGACCGCCTGAACCCCGCCCTCTCGCCCGAGGTCCGCAGCACCGCCCTGCACCGCGTCGGGCAGGCCGCGCATCCCGACCTGGTCTAGGAAAACCGGCAAACACACGGGTACCTTGTAGAGGGTGTGCCGGTCGAATTCCCCGCACAGGATGGCGGGCTCACCGGCGATCACGTGCGCCTGATTGATTTTGAGAACCCCGACGCCAATGACTGGCTGGCGGTCAGCCAGTTCACCGTCGTCGAGGGCGGGGCCGCCCGCAGACCGGATATTGTTCTGTTCGTCAATGGCCTGCCCCTTGCCGTGCTCGAGTTGAAGAGCCCCGGCACCACGCACGCCACGCTTGACGGGGCCTTTCACCAGATGCAAACCTACAAGGATCAGATTGGCACACTCTTTCGCACCAATGCCGCCCTTGTCATCTCGGACGGAATTAAGGCCCGCATCGGTGCCCTGACGGCTGATCGCGAACGCTTCATGCCCTGGCGTGCGGATGCCTCGGGCACCCTGGCCGCACAGGGAACCCCCGAACTTGAAACCCTTTTGAACGGGGCCTTCGCGCAACACCGCTTTCTTCAGCTGATCCGGGATTTCACCGTCTTTGGGGAAACTGGCGGCGGGCTGGTCAAAATTCTGGCGGGCTATCACCAGGTCCACGCCGTGCAGGACGCCGTCGTGCGCACCCTGAACGCCGTGTCCCGCGGCGGTGATCGCCGCGCCGGGGTCATCTGGCACACGCAAGGGTCCGGGAAAAGCCTGCTTATGGCCTTTTACGCCGGGCAGATCGTGAAACACCCGGATATGGAAAACCCCACGCTTGTCATCCTGACAGACCGCAACGACCTGGACGAACAATTGTTCACCACCTTTGGCATGTGCCGCACGCTGCTGCGCCAGACGCCCCAACGTGCCAACAGCCGCGCGGAATTGCGCCGGCATCTTGATCGCCCGTCCGGCGGCGTGATCTTTACGACAATCCAGAAATTTCTGCCCAAAGCGGATGACACCGCCCTTCCGCCCGTCACGGACCGCCGCAATATCGTGGTCATCGCGGATGAAGCCCATCGCAGCCAATACGGCTTTGCCGCGCGGCTTGACGGAACCACCGGGGCGGTATCCTACGGATTCGCCAAACATATGCGCGATGCCCTGCCGAACGCCTCGTTCATCGGGTTTACCGGCACCCCCATCGAGAAGGAGGACGTAAACACCCCGCACGTCTTTGGACCCTACATCAACATCTATGACATCAGCCGCGCGGTCCGGGATGGGGCCACAGTCCCCATCCACTACGAAAGCCGCCTGGCCCGAATCGACCTTTCCGAAGCGGAACAGCCCCGAATTGACGCCGAATTGGCCGCATTGACCGAGCAGGCGGGCGAGGACGACCCCAACCGCCCCAGCCGCGCCTACAGCATGGTTGAGGCCGTCGTCGGGGCCGAACGGCGGCTGGCCCTGATCGCCGCCGATCTGGTGGCCCACGTCGAAGCACGGTTTGAGGCACTGGATGGCAAGGCGATGGTTGTCTGCATGAGCCGCCGGATCTGCGTCGCCCTCTACAATGCGATCGTGGCACTGCGCCCTGACTGGCACAGTTCACAGGACGCACAGGGTGCCATCAAGATTGTGATGACCGGCAGTGCCGCTGACCCGCCGGACTGGCAGCCGCATATCGGACAGCACCCCAAGGCCCGGCGCACGCTCCTTGCCCGGCGCGCCAGAGATCCCGCTGACCCGCTTAGGCTGGTCCTTGTCCGGGACATGTGGCTGACGGGTTTTGACGCCCCCTGCATGCACACCATGTATGTGGACAAACCGATGCAAGGGCACAGCCTGATGCAGGCCATCGCCCGCGTGAACCGTGTATTCCGGGATAAACCCGCCGGGCTCGTGGTGGATTACATCGGCATTGCCCAAAACCTGAAACTCGCCCTGGGGCAGTATTCCGATGCGGACCGCAACCTGACGTGTCTTGATGAGGGCCAGGCGGTCGCCATCCTTCTGGAGAAATACCAGATCGTCCGGGACATGTTCCGCCCCCACGGCAATGGCGGGTTTGCGTATCGCCCCGCCCTGTCGCCCGGCGCCACGCCCGGCCAGCGCCTGTCCGCAATGGCCGGTGCCGTGGAATGGGTGCTGGCCATGCAGCAGGAACAGGCCGCACAGGAACCGGATGAATCGGGCAGGAAACGCGCACATCGCCGATTCTCCGATGCGGTTCTGGCCCTCTCCCGGGCCTATGCCTGTGCGGCGGCCAGCGATGCCGCGCGCGAAATCAGGGATGAGGTCGCCTTTTTTCAGGCCATTCGGGCCACGCTGGCCCAAAACACGGCAAAAGACAACGGGAAGAGCTCCGCCGGACACGAACTGGCCATACAGCAGCTTGTCAGCCGCGCGGTCGTTTCAACCGGCATCGTGGATATTCTGTGCGCGGCCGGAATCACCTCTCCCGACATATCGATCCTGTCCCAGGATTTTCTGGCAGAACTGCGCCATCTTGATAAGAAAAACCTGGCCCTTGAGGCGTTGCGCAGGCTTATCACCGATGAACTTCGATCACGATCACAGCAAAATGTCACCCAGGCCAGGGCATTCCTGGAGCGGTTGCAAACAGCTATCCTGCGCTATCACGCCAATGCCCTGACCACCGTTCAGGTGCTGGAGCAGCTGATCACCCTGGCGCAGGATATTCGGGCCACCCGTCAGCGCGGCGCAGACGCCGGGCTCGGCGATGACGAAATCGCGTTCTATGATGCGCTGGCCGACAATGCAAGTGCCAGGGCCATTATGGGCGACGCGAAATTGCGCATGATCGCGCATAAATTGACGCAAATGATCAAGGACAACGTCACCATCGATTGGATACATCACAGCGGCGCACGCGCCAATATCCGCCGTCTGGTTAAACGCATCCTGCGCGAATGCGGATACCCGCCCGACCTGCGGGAAGCTGCCATACAGAACGTCCTTCTGCAGGCCGAGGTGCAGTCATGCAACGTCGCCAACGGTCAGGCCCGCGGCTGACACCGGGCCTATTTGCGGCGGCGCGAAACTAAACCCGCATGCGCACGGTGCGGGGGTGGGGCTGGCCTGATGTCGTGCGGTCGGTTGCCTTGGCCCGTCCGATGCGCCAGAACACCTGATACCGCACCGCAAAGGCAACCAGAGAGGGCACCGCGTGACCGACAGGGCAGATCAGACCGACAGCACGATCATCGCCGAGGGCGTTGATGGGGAACCGATCAAAAGCAACCGTCGTCTGTTCACTGGCCGGGGGTATCTGTTTATTGCCGCGCTCTCAACACTTTATGCCGCGTTCCACGTGGCGGCACTGAACGGGCTGTCAATCTCGGCCCTTACCGGAATCAAGATCCCGTTCCTGCCGCAATTTCCGATGGAAACCTGGAACTTCCGCGTGATACACATCGCGGGTGCACTGGCCCTTGGCTTCCTGCTATTCCGGGCCCGTGCTGTCCACCCGGACCAAGAGCATAAGGAAACCAGGCTTATTACCCTGCTGGCGGCGGGACTGGCCCTGCCCGCCCTGGTGGCGGGCTATACCGCGTTGCAATTCATCGGATTGATCAATTCGGGTACCCTGCCCGAGATGGGGGGCCTGACAACCTGGATCGCCAGTCCCGGCACCAGGACGTATAACCAGGAACTGTACGGGTATGGTATCCCGCTTCTGATCGCTACGTTCGGGGCGATACTTCTTGGCTGGTTCGAACGCCGGGGCGGGGCACTCCTTGCCGCCTCGGACGTGGTTCTGGCCCTGTGCGGGGGTGTTGTTGCGATATATCTGATCGCGATTTACGGTACCGCCGCGCGAAACGCGGTCGGCACCCCCTTTGTGCCGATTGGTGTGGCCTTTGCCGCCACGGCGGGGTCTGCCCTGATCCTTGAATTGACGCGTCGCGTGGCGGGCCTTGCGCTGGTGCTTATCACCGGGGTTTTCCTGGTCTACACTTTCACCGCACACCTGCTGCCCGGCATTCTGGCGGTACAGAACGCCTATAGCTGGCAGCGCTTCTTTGGCCATGTCTACTCGGATGCGGGTATCCTGGGGCCGACCACGGCGGTGTCCTCAACCTATATCATCCTTTTTATCATCTTCGCCGCCTTCCTGCAGGCCTCAAGGGTCGGTGACTATTTCGTCAATTTTGCCTTTGCCGCCGCGGGCCGCGCCCGGGGCGGTCCGGCCAAGGTCGCCATCTTTGCCTCTGGCCTGATGGGCATGATCAACGGCACAAGTGCCGGCAACGTGGTGGCCACAGGGTCGCTGACCATCCCCTTGATGAAAAAGGTCGGCTATCACGGGAAAACCGCTGGCGCGGTCGAGGCCGCCGCCTCCACCGGCGGGCAGATCATGCCGCCGATCATGGGGGCCGGTGCCTTCATCATGGCCGAGATCACCGGCATCCCCTATCAGGACATCGCCCTCGCCGCGATCATCCCCGCAGTCCTCTACTTCGTGTCGATTTATTTTATGGTCGATTTCGAAGCCGCAAAACTGGGCATGCGCGGACTGCACGAGGATGCATTGCCAAAGGTCCGCGATATGGCACGGCGGGTATTCCTGTTCCTGCCAATTCTGATCCTGATCATCGCGCTGTTCCTGGGCTATTCCGTGATCCGCGCAGGCACGCTTGCAACTGTCGCGGCAGTGGTGGTCAGCTGGGCACTGCCGGAACACTTTTCGCTTACGGCAGGCAAATGGACCGTCCAGCGCCTGCTTGTCCTGGCCATCGCGGCCCTCTCGGTGGTGATGACGGTCGCCTGGCTGTCCTTCACGTCCGGGGATGGCGGGGGTTCCCCCCCGGCACTGATGCCCAACCTTGTGCTCATCACGGGATGTCTGGTGGTGGCAACCCTTGTTTATGCGACCATCCTGGAGGTCACCGGACGCATTGAAAGCGGCCTGGGCCTGCGCGGTATGATCAAGGGACTGGACATGGCCGGGGTTATGTCGATCCAGATCATCGCCGTTTGCGCCTGTGCGGGCATTATTGTGGGCGTCATCTCGCTTACAGGTGTCGGCGCGCGCTTCTCCTCGGTCCTTCTTGATCTCGCAGGGGTCAGCCAGTTTCTGGCACTGGTCTTTGCCATGGTCATCGCGATCCTTCTTGGCATGGGCATGCCCACCACGGCGGCCTATGCTGTTGCGGCCTCGGTCGTGGCACCGGGTCTGGTGCAACTGGGAATCCCGATGCTGACGGCGCATATCTTCGTCTTCTACTTCGCTGTCGTCTCGGCCATCACGCCGCCCGTGGCACTGGCAAGTTATGCCGCCGCGGGCATTTCGGGCGCAAATCCGATGCACACCTCGGTGGCGAGCTTCAAGATTGGCATTGCGGCGTTCATCGTACCCTTCATGATCTTCTATAACAGCGCGCTTCTGATGGACGGCACCTGGCCCGAGATCGGGCGCACAAGTGTTGCCGCTGTCCTGGGCGTGTTCCTGCTGACCGCTGGCGTTCAGGGCTGGTTCGCAGGTGCGCGGGCGGCGTGGTTTCTGCGCACGGCCCTGCTTCTCGCCGCACTCTGCATGATTGCGGGCGGATGGCTCCCCAACCTCATCGGAATCGGGATCGCCGGGGGCGTCTTCCTTGTGCAGCGCGTGATCCGCCCCGCCCCGGACGCCATGATCGACGCCACGATCCCGGTCCGCGGCGCGGATTGACCTCTGGGTGGCGCGTTTCCCCTTTCGCCTTCCCGAACGACGCCTGCCCGGTCCTGGCCATGATGGCTGGCCAATGGTACGATGCCACCCTGATGAAGTGCCTTGGCCAGTCCCCCACTGATCCTGCCTTTGTGCAGGATCCCTACCCGTTTTATGCACGGGCCCGCGCCGCCGGGCCGCTGGTGCATTGGGCCGAGTATGACCTGATCTGTGCCACAACATTTGTGGCGGTGAATACGCTTCTGCGCGACCGCCGCTTTGGCCGGGAAGAACCGGAAGAGTTCCGCAAACCCATCCCCGCGCATCTGGCCCCGTTTTACGCGGTCGAGGCGCATTCCATGCTGGAACTGGAGCCACCACGCCACACCCGCCTCCGCAGCCTGGTTTTGCGCGCCTTCACCTCTCGGCGAATCAAGGGGCTGGCCCCCGAAATCGCCAGCCTGAGCCACGATCTGATCGACCGCTTTCCCGCCACCCCCTTTGATCTGCTTGACGCCTTCGCGCGCCCCCTGCCTGTCACCATCATCGCCCGGCTGCTGGGCGTGCCCGAAGAAATGGCACCGGACCTGCTGCGCTGGTCAAACGCGATGGTGGGCATGTATCAGGCGGGCCGCACCCGCGCCGATGAAACTGCCGCCGCAACCGCGGCCGGGGAGTTCGCGGCCTTTATGCGCAGCTATGCCAATCGCCGCCGCACCACCCCGCGCGACGATCTGATCAGCCATCTGATCGCAGCCAGGGAAGGCGGCACCCGGCTGAGCACCGATGAGCTGGTCGCCACCTGCATCCTGCTTCTGAACGCCGGGCACGAGGCCACGGTGCATTCCATCGGCAATGCGGTGAAACTGTGCCTGGACACCGGCACCCGGCCGGGGCCCGATCCGGCACCGATGGTTGAAGAGGTCATGCGATTTGACCCGCCACTCCATCTGTTTACGCGCTTTGCCTATGAAACAATTGAGGTCTTTGGCCATACCTTCCGTCGCGGTGATCGGGTTGGCCTGCTTCTTGCCTCGGCCGGTCGGGATGAGGATGCCCAGGCCCAGGCCGCGCGGTTTCTGCCAGCCCGGGACACGGGGCCGGGACATCTGGCCTTTGGCGCGGGTCTGCATTTCTGCCTGGGCGCGCCTCTTGCCCGGCTGGAATTGCAGGTCGCCCTGCCGATCTTGTTCAACCGCTGCCCCGATCTGCGGCTTATGGCCCCGCCCCGCTATGCCGATGTCTATCATTTTCACGGGCTGGAGGCACTGGATGTGGCGCGGTGAAAATCGGATGAATCCGCAACCAGGCGGATTTGACCCCTGTTCCGCTACACGGCCATTCTACTCAGCCGCGTGTTTGCGCGTGGCCAGCATCGGCTTAAGGTATCGCCCGGTATGGGAACTGTCCACCCCGGCCACGTCCTCCGGCGTTCCGGTGGCCACAACCATGCCGCCGCCATCGCCGCCTTCGGGGCCGATATCGATGATGTGATCAGCGGTTTTCACAACATCCAGATTGTGCTCAATCACCACAACCGTGTTGCCGTGGTCCACGAGCTCGTGCAGCACCTCCAGAAGTTTGCGCACATCTTCAAAATGCAGGCCGGTGGTTGGTTCATCAAGAATGTAAAGCGTCCGCCCGGTGGATCGTTTGGCCAGTTCCTTCGACAATTTTACGCGCTGTGCCTCACCACCTGACAGGGTCGTGGCCTGTTGTCCCACCTTGATATAGCCTAGACCAACGCGGACCAGGGCATCCATCTTTTCGCGAATGGCGGGCACGGCCTTAAAAAACGCCTGCGCATCCTCTACCGTCATATCCAGGACATCAGCGATGGATTTGCCCTTGAACCTGATGTCCAGCGTTTCACGGTTGTAGCGTGCGCCTTTGCAGGTCTCGCACGTCACGTAGACATCGGGCAGAAAGTGCATCTCGATCTTGATGACGCCATCGCCCTGGCATGCCTCACAGCGTCCGCCCTTTACGTTAAAGCTGAAGCGCCCGGGCTTATAGCCCCGCGCCTGCGCCTCGGGCAGGCCCGCAAACCAATCGCGAATGGGCGTAAAGGCCCCGGTGTAGGTCGCGGGGTTTGATCGGGGGGTGCGCCCGATGGGTCGCTGATCAATATCGATGACCTTGTCAAGATGCTCCAGCCCCTTGATCGTTTCGCACGGTGCGGGCGTCTGCCGTGCGCCGTTGAGCTGCATCGAGGCGGTCTTGAACAGCGTCTCGATCATCAGCGTGGATTTGCCGCCGCCCGAAACGCCGGTGACACAGACAAATTGGCCAAGCGGAAATTGGACCGTAAGATTTTGCAGGTTGTTCCCGCTGGCCTTGACCACGGTCACGGCTTTGCCATTGCCCTTGCGGCGCACTGCCGGAACCGCGATCTCCCGCGTGCCGGACAGGTATTGCCCGGTAATCGAGGCCGCATCGCCCATGATATCAGCAGGCGTCCCCCCGCAGACAACCCGCCCACCGTGAACCCCGGCACCGGGACCGATATCCAGAACGTAATCGGCCGCCCGGATCGCGTCTTCGTCATGTTCGACGACGATCACCGTGTTGCCCTGATCCCGCAGATTTTTCAGCGTTGTCAGCAGCCGGTCATTGTCGCGCTGGTGCAGCCCGATCGAGGGTTCATCAAGCACATACAGCACCCCCGTCAGGCCCGATCCGATCTGGCTGGCCAGGCGGATGCGCTGGCTTTCCCCGCCCGATAAGGTTCCGGCAGCACGGCTAAGCGTCAGGTAATCAAGACCGACATTGTTCAGAAAGCCAAGCCGGTCGCGGATTTCCTTCAGGATCGCGCACGCGATCCTGTTCTTCTGGTCGGTCAGGGCGGCGGGAACCTCTTCGCACCAGGCCGCCGCCTCTTTGATCGACATGCGCACAACCTCACCCGCATGCAGGCCCGCAATTCTGACGGCCAGTGCCTCGGGCCGCAGGCGGTGGCCACCACAGGCACCGCAAGGGCGGTTGTTCTGGTAGCGTTCAAACTCTTCGCGGATCCAGGCACTGTCGGTTTCGCGATACCGGCGTTCCATATTGGGAATCACGCCCTCAAAACTGCGCGTGACCTGATAGACCCGGCCGCCTTCATCATAGCGAAAGCGGATCTCCTCTTCCCCTGAGCCGCGCAGAAATACCTGTTGAATCTTCTCTGGCAGGGCACTCCAGGGCATTTTCGGATCAAATTCATAGTGCCGGGCAATCGCCTCAATCGTTTGCACGAAATAGGGTGATTTGCCCTTGCGCCAGGGCGCGATGGCACCGTTTTCCAGGCTCAATGCCTGATCCGGCACCATCAGACCGGGGTCAAAGAACAGTTCAACCCCCAGCCCGTCGCAGGCCGGGCAAGCCCCGAAGGGTGCATTGAATGAAAAGAGCCGCGGCTCAATCTCGGGGATCGTAAAGCCGGATTCGGGGCAGGCGAAATTCTCGGAGAAGACGATGCGCTCTGGTGCTCCCTCCTTTGGGGCGGTCTCTAAAACCGCTATGCCATCGGCCAGGTCAAGTGCGGTGCGGAAACTGTCGGCCAGCCGGGTTTCCGTACCCTTCTTCACCTCGATCCTGTCAACCACCACGTCGATATCATGGCGGAATTTCTTGTCAAGTGTCGGCGGGGCATCAAGCATGTGGAATGCGCCATCAACCTTCACGCGCTGAAAGCCCTGTTTACGCAGCTCCAGAAATTCCTTGCGGTACTCGCCTTTTCGGTCGCGCACTACAGGGGCCAGAAGGTGGGCGCGCGTCCCCTTCTGCATCGCCATGACCCGGTCAACCATGTCCTGAACCTGTTGTGCCTCAATCGGCAGGCCCGTGGCGGGGGAATAGGGCGTGCCGACCCGCGCAAACAGCAGGCGAAGGTAATCGTAAATCTCTGTCACCGTACCCACTGTCGAACGCGGGTTTTTCGATGTGGTCTTCTGTTCAATTGAGATCGCCGGCGACAGGCCTGATATGTGATCCACATCGGGCTTTTCCATCATATTAAGAAATTGCCGGGCATAGGCCGAAAGCGATTCGACATAGCGCCGCTGCCCCTCGGCATAGATCGTGTCAAAGGCCAGGCTGGACTTGCCGGACCCGGACAGCCCGGTGATCACCACAAGCGCATCGCGGGGAATGTCAACATCAATGCCCTTGAGGTTGTGCTCACGCGCACCGCGCACCTCGATCTGCTTCAACTCTGGCATGCTGCCCCCTGTTCACTGTCACTATCCTCTACAGGCATCTTTACGGGGGTGTAAAACCTCTTCACTCCCCTTTGAAGCCCTTGTAAACACCCCCTGAAACAGCAACCAGTCCCCCGCTGCTCCAGCCGCATCGGGAACCAACCCAAAAATCGCACACCCCGCCCCCTCATCCAATCCACGCTTGCATGCGACAGGGGAATATCAAGGCACCCAAACCATCGCCCCCCGAGGCAAAGCGTGATCCAATCTGGAACCTGGCCCGTTCCGGCCTCGTGACTTGCCCCCACCCGGTGAACGCGCTATTGGGGTTGCGTTCCGCCGCAAGGGAAAGCCGCTTATGGACACGTTCACCACCCTGACGGGCATTGCCGCCCCAATGCCGCTGATCAATGTTGACACTGACATGATTATTCCCAAGCAGTTTCTGAAAACCATCAAACGCTCGGGGCTTGGCGTGAACCTGTTCGACGAAATGCGCTATGACGGTGGCGGCAGGGAAATCCCGGACTTCGTCCTGAACCAGCCAGCCTATCGAGAGGCCGAGATTCTGATCACTGGTACCAATTTCGGCTGCGGTTCCTCTCGCGAACACGCCCCTTGGGCCCTGCTGGATTTCGGTATTCGATGTGTCATTGCCCCCGGCTTTGCCGACATATTCTTTAACAACTGCTTCAAGAATGGCATCCTGCCCGTCGTGTTGCCGCAAGAACAGGTGGATGTGCTGATGCAGGACGCAGAAAAGGGGGCCAATGCCCGCATGACCGTGGATTTGGCGGCGCAGACCGTTAAGACCTCGGATGGTCAGGTCTTTGCATTCGCGGTGGATGCCTTCAAAAAGCACTGCCTGTTGAACGGGCTGGATGATATCGGCCTGACGATGGAAAAGGTCGACAGCATCGCCCGTTTTGAGGCCAGGGTCGCGCAACAGTGCCCCTGGGTCTAACCCGCGGCCCTCAATTGACACGGGCCTGATCCGGCCGAATCCTAAGGTCGCCAAACTGTCTTTGTTCCAGGTCAAAGTCGTTTCGGATCACAGGCTGGTGTGGGTGGGTGTTGCCCTGCCCGGCCCCTAAGGCCACACCAGCTGTCTTCCGGGGCTTTGGCCAGGTTCGAAGGCTGTTGTCGGCACCAGAAGGGGGGATGTCTTAACCCGAACACCCGGCTTAAGCGTCGCACCTGTGTGTGAAACGCGGTGCGGTGCTGATTGCATGTCTGCTGGCCTGGTCTTATCTTGGTACCTCCCCCTTGAACAAGGCCGCGTTGCGCATGAACTGGATCACAAACTACGTTCGCCCCCGGATCAACTCGATCTTTTCACGCCGCGAAATACCCGAAAACCTGTGGTGCAAATGTGATGAATGCGGCATCATGCTGTTTCACCGGGAGTTGACCGAGAACCTGAACGTCTGCACCAATTGCGGGCATCACATGGCGATCACACCGCGGAATCGGTTCAATGCGCTGTTTGACAATGGCATCTTCACCAAGGTGGAGATACCGGTACCCATCGCCGACCCGCTGCGATTCCGCGACCAGAGGAAATATCCCGACCGCCTGCGCACCGCGCAGCGGGCAACCGGAGAGGCAGAAGCGATGCTGGTTGTCCGGGGAGAGATCGGGCGCACAGCGATCATCGCGGCGGCGCAGGACTTCTCTTTCATGGGCGGGTCCATGGGCATGTATGTGGGCAATGCCATCATCGCGGCAGCAGAATATGCGGTTAAACAGGGGCTACCCTTGGTACTCTTCTCTGCGGCTGGCGGGGCACGAATGCAAGAGGGAATCCTAAGCCTGATGCAGATGCCGCGCACCACAGTGGCGGTAGAGATGCTGAACGAGGCGCGGCTGCCCTATATTGTCGTTCTGACCCATCCGACAACCGGCGGGGTCACGGCCTCTTATGCGATGTTGGGCGATGTGCATATCGCCGAACCCAACGCGCTGATCTGCTTTGCCGGCCCCCGGGTGATCGAACAGACAATCCGGGAAACCCTGCCAAAAGGGTTTCAACGGGCCGAATACCTGCTGGAGCATGGCATGATCGACCGGGTGACGCCGCGTGCGCAATTGCGGGATGAGCTGATCACGATTGTGCGGATTCTGACGGGCCAGCGGCCTGCGGTGCGCGGCGACCTTCCGCTGCCGCCTGCGCCCGGGGATATCCCCGCCCCGTATAAGGCAACCGCCGCGGCCGAATCCGACAAGACGCCATGAGCAGCCCGCATTCCGGCATCCTTCTGGATCGGATGATGTCGCTTCACCCGAAGATCATCGACATGACGCTGGATCGCATGTGGCGCATTCTGGCCGCACTTGACCATCCAGAGCGGCGCATCCCGCCCGTAATCCACATCGCGGGCACGAATGGCAAAGGTTCCACACTTGCGATGATCCGCGCGGGGCTGGAGGACGCGGGGCAACACGTGCACGCGTATACCTCACCCCATCTTGCGCGGTTTCATGAACGTATCCGCCTGGCCGGAGAGGTGATCGATGAACAGGCCCTGGCACACACGTTAGGCACATGTCTGGCGGCCAACGGACCCGATCCGATCACCTATTTCGAGATCACCACAGCGGCGGCGTTTCAGGCTTTTGCCGGCACACCGGCAGATATGACGCTGCTGGAGGTTGGCTTGGGCGGACGCCTGGACGCAACCAATGTGATAAATAAGCCGAAGCTGACTGTGATCACCCCCATTGATCTGGATCATCAGCAGTTCCTTGGAGATACGATCATGAAGATCGCCGGTGAAAAGGCAGGTATACTGAAGTGCGGTGTGCCATGCATTGTCGGCCCGCAGCAGGACGCCGCCATGGACGTGATCGAGTCCGTCGCCGCAAAACTCGGCACGCCGCTTTTGGCACATGGCCGGCACTGGCACGTGCGGGAAGAAGGCGGACGGCTGATATTTCAGGATGCGGGCGGGCGTCTGAACCTGCCGCTTCCCAATCTGATCGGGCCGCACCAAATCATGAATTCAGGCGTGGCCCTGGCCACCTTGCGCCAGCTGGATATGGGGCCGGAATCGGCAGGGGCCGCCTGTCACGCCGCGGTGACCAGGGCCGAGTGGCCCGCACGGATGCAGAGGCTTCGGCATGGCCCGCTGCAGGATGCCGCGCCCGAGGCCGAGATATGGCTGGATGGTGGCCATAACCCGCACGCGGCGGCGGCACTGGTCGCCACGCTTGGGCGTCTGCCCAAACGGCCCACCTATGTGATCTGCGGCATGCTGAACACCAAGGATGTCGCGGGATTCCTGCGCCCCCTGGGCCGGATCGCCATCGGTTTTCAGACCGTCGATATCAAAGGGCAGGCCGCAACGCTTCCCGCCGCCGAGACCGCGCGGATTGCCCGGTCCCAGGGTTTTGACGCACAGCCAGCGGGGTCGGCGGCGGCGGCATTGCACAAAATCATCGCCAAAGCCCCCCGTGCCCGTGTCGTGATCTGCGGATCGCTGTACCTTGCCGGGATAATCCTGCAGGATAACGGATGAACCCCGATAAAACCCACCGCCCTTGCCCAGGGTAGCCCTGCCGTGTATTTCAGGTGCTGGCGGGGTGTGTCATGGCCACCTTTGCTACAGGGGGCGGTGCATCGTAAGCGCACGACCAGTTACCCCAAAGGGGCCCCAACGAAGGCGAATACCGCAGTGTGCAAGGGGACAGCATGATCGAAACCGCAATTCCGGGGGCGCGTTGGTTCGCTGATGAGGTGGCCACCTTTGGCGACCGTCTGGCCACCGCGCGCGAAACTGCCCGCCTGACACAGGATGAACTGGCGCGGCGGCTGGGGGTGAAGCCGAAAACGGTTCGCGCCTGGGAAAATGATCAGTCCACACCGCGCGCCAATAAACTGCAAATGGTGGCGGGGCTTCTGAACGTCTCAATCACCTGGCTTTTGACCGCACAGGGTGACGGACCCGATGGCCCTGATGGGGCGGATACGCCTGCGCTTCCGGAACCTGTCGGGGCCCTGCTGCTTGAACTGCGGGGGCTACGCACCGAGCAGGCGCAACTGGCGAACCGGATGGGCCAGCTGGAGAAACGGCTGCGTGGTGCATTGCGGGGGCCGCGCGAACAAGACCAGATACTTGATGACCGGACCATTCGGATCAGGCGGCTGAAAATGCGGGCCACGCAGCGCGGGATCAGGGAAATGGACCTGATCCTGGGCAGCTGGGCCAGGGCGCATCTGGCCCATGCCAGTGAGGCTGATCTGGATGTGTTTGAGGCCGTTCTGGCCGAGGCCGACCACGACCTTTATCAATGGGTAACAGGGCAGGTTCCGGCCCCTGCGCACTATGCGGCATTCATGGAACACCTGGCCCGGTCCGCCCGCCGCGCTGGCGCATGGTCGGCAAGGGTGGGCGTGTGACCAGCAACGCCTGGCGCGGATGTCTGCCACAAGGATACCCGTTCGGGCGGGGTGGCCAATATGGCCTTGTTCGGCGGGGTGCTGCCCCGATCAAGAATTGATTGCCAATCTGGGCGGGGGTTGAGTGACCGTGACCTGTGCGCAAACGAAAACCGATTTTTCGATGCTCAACACAATCCAGTGCGGTGATGCAGCGTTCCTGCTTAAGCAGATACCGGATGCGTCCGTTGATATGGTGGTGACGTCCCCGCCCTACTACAAGCAAAGGGAATACAATCACGCCAAGCTGACCGTGGGCAATGAAGATACCGTAGAGCATTACATCGACTCACTTATGGATACATTCGTGCAGGTGGCGCGGGTGGTAAAGCCGGCCGGAAATATCGTCTACAACCTTGGGGATAAATATGTGGATCGTTCCCTGCTTCTTGTGCCGTTCCGGTTTGCCCTTGCGGCCACGCAACGCGCCAGTGTACGTCTGGTCAATAACATCACCTGGGTTAAGACCAACCCGACACCGCGCCAGTTCACACGGCGGCTGGTCAGCAGTACCGAACCGTTTTTCCATTTCGCGCTAACGGATGACTACTACTATGACCGTGATCGATTTCTTGAATCAAAAGATAAGGTGACGCCGCGCAGGCCGGGCCCCGGAACGGGGGCCCACTACCGCTGGCTGATCGGGGAATCGCCCATGACACCGGCGCAGAAGCGCATGGCCAACCAGGAGCTCGATGATGTGATTGCGGACATGCACCGGGGCGACATTTCCGATTTCCGCATGAAGATCAAAGGGATTCACGCAGAAGCCTTTGGCGGGCAAAGCGGCGGTCGCAAATCACAGATGGACAATAAGGGCTTCACCATCATCCGCATGAATGGCCGCAGGATGAAGCGCGATGTGATTGAATCTTCGGTCGAAAGCATACCGGGCATAAGCCATTCAGCCGTATTTCCGGTTGCCATTATCCGCGAATTGGTCAGGATGCTGTGCCCGCCTGGCGGCGTTGTGATGGACCCCTACATGGGAAGCGGTTCAACCGCGGTGGCGGCAAAGACAGAGGGGTGCCACTACATCGGCGTGGATATAGATCCCGCCTATTGTGATATGGCACGGGAGAGGGCGCAACAATGTCTGATTTAGATACTCTGCTGGATCGGGCCATTGATGCAACCGATGCTAATTTTGACCTTGAAACGGAACAGAGGGAACACCCGGCCCCTGCCCCGTGGGCAGCCCGCGCCAGCCGACAAAGGGGATGAGGCAAACGGGCACTGGTCGGGCGTAAGGCATGGACCCGCGCCGGGGCGTCAGCCGCCGGTTCCGGCCCCGATGCTGCCGGCAGGGTCCGTTCCGATGGGGCGCAGGCTGTGGCCCGCGGCACCTAATGCGGGCAGAATCTGGTTTTCCAGGGATCGGGTCAGGATCGGCCCGCGGAAATGGTATACCACGACGCCATCATCGTTGATAAAAAAGGTCTCTGGCACGGCGATCACCCCCCAATCGCGGCCATTTCGGGCCTGCGCATCCCGGCCGATCCGATCATAAGGGTTGCCCAGTTCCTCCAGAAACGCCAGGGCGTGATCCTGCCGGTCGCGGTAATTTACCCCGAACAGCGGATTGCCTGCCTGGGCCAGGGCGGTCAGCACCGGATGTTCCGCACGGCATGGCGGGCACCAGGAGGCCCAGAAATTCACGATGATCAGCCCGTTACCCTCCAGGTCTTCGCGGCGCAGCAGTGCTGCCCCGTCAAGGGTCGTCAGGTCCAGGGGGGGCGCGGGGTGCCCCTCTTGCGCCGAGGGCAGGGCACTGCTGTCAACCCCGTGCTGTCGCGCATCCTGATGGGTCTGCAGCTGCAGCGCGGCAACCCCGAAGAACCCCGCGGCCAGCACGAGGGGCAGAATCATCAGCCAGTTGACTCTCATGCGTGCCGGCCCCACCGTTCTTCCGCGCTGGTCAGCTGTCGTTGCACCCGGTGCGCCTGCCAAACCGAGATCAGCACAATCGCGATCAGCAGCAGCAGGGATCCGCCATAGGCCGACAGGATCGCCCCCGCGTATGGCCCCAAATCGGGCATCACACCGCCCTGTCCCGGGCGATCAGTGCCTTCAGGCGGCGGGCCTGGATCTCGGTGCGGGTGCGATAGAGTACCAGGGCCAGAAACAGAAATCCGAAGCCCGCGATGCAGATGATCAGCGGATACCAATAGACATCCGCGATGTTTTGTTCAGCGTCAAGTGACAGCGTGGCCCCCTGATGCAGGCCCTGGTTCCAGAATATCAGCGCATAGCGCGAAATAAGGGCAAAGACCGAGCCCACAAGACAGAGGACCGAGGTGAGATCCGCCGCACTGTCGGGCAGGTCAATGGCGTTCCACAGGGCCATGTAGCCAAGGTAAAACAGAAACAGGATCAAAAATGCCGTCAGCCGTGGTTCCCATGCCCACCAGGTACCCCACATCGGCTGCCCCCAGACCGCGCCGGTGAACAGCGCGATCATGGTAAAGACCAGGCCGACGGGTGCCGCCGCCTTTGCCGCCAGGGCCGAGACATGGTGGCGGCGGATGATCCAGATCAGCGATGTGACCAGCATCATCAGCCAGGCATTCACCGCCATCAGCGCGGCGGGAACGTGCAGGTAGATGATTTTGACCGTCGCGCCCTGGCGGAAATCGTCGGGCGTGAAGAAAAATCCCCAAACCAGCCCCAGGGCCAGGCACATCGCCGCCATGGCCGATACCCACGGCAAAAGCACGGCCGAGAGGGCCATGAATTTCCGCGGATTGGCATATTCCCAAAGCGATGACATGGAACGTATTGTTAAGGGGCGGTGGCGGCGTGCACAATATGCCAAAGGGGCGCGGCCCTAGCGCAGATTGACGCGAAGGGCGGCAGCACTGGCAAAGGGCATCGCGGCCAGTGTGGCAAGGGTAACACCTGCCAGAAGCACCAGGGGGGGGACGGGATCCTGCCCCCCCGCCGCGCGGGTGACAACAAGCGCGCCGAACAGCAGCGTGGGGACATAGAGCGGCAGAACCAGCAGCGACAGAAGCAGCCCCCCGCGCCGAAGGCCCACCGTCAACGCCGCGCCAAAGGTACCAATGGCCGACAGTGCCGGGGTTCCAACCGCCAGCGACAGCATAAGCCAGAGCCCCCCCGGCCCCGACAGGTTCAGGATCAGACCCAGAACCGGTGCAGCAACCGCCAGGGGCAGACCCGTTGTCAGCCAGTGCGCCAGTGCCTTACCCGCGGCCAGACTTTCCAAAGGCAGGGGAGAGGTGGCCAGCAGATCGAGTGAGCCATCTTCCCAATCCGGCTGAAACACCCGATCAAGCGACAGAAGACAGGCCAGAAGTGCCCCGACCCACAAGACACCAGGCGCGATCAGCGCAAGCGTTTCGGTTTCAGGGCCGACGCCAAAGGGTACAAGGACGGTGACGATCAGAAAAAAGGCCAGGCCCAGCCCGAATCCGCCCCCGGCCCGCACGGCAAGCACCAGCTCGCGCAGAAGCAGCCCCCTCATGCAAATGCCCCATCGCCGAACGGGTCATCCCGCGGCAGGGATTTGGCGACGAACGGGGTAATGTCAAGTATCTGGCCCGTTGGCAGGTCAAGGTTGCTGTGGGTGGCGATGATCGCGCTGCCGCCCCCCTTGAGATGCGCGGTGACGGCGCGGATGAGGCGGGCGGTGTTTGCCGCATCAAGGGAGGTGGTCGGCTCATCCAGACACCAGAGTGGCCGCCCCGTGACCAAAAGCCGCGCCAGGCCAAGGCGGCGCCTCTGACCGGCCGAAAGCGTACCTGCCCGGCGGTCCAGAAGCCCCGCCAGATCGAAGCTGTCAATCGCGGTTTGCCCCCCCCGGGTGCCGAAAATTCCGGCCCAGAAGCGCAGGTGTTCCGCGACTGTCAATTGCACCTTCAGGCCGTCCGCATGGCCCGCATAGGCGATGGCCTCGGGCAACACCCCGATCCCCCCGGAAAGCGGCGGCGTTAACCCCGCAAGGGTCCGTAACAACGTGGTTTTTCCCGCACCATTGGACCCGCGCACAACCAGAACCTGACCGGAAGCCAGCGTAAAACTGACCCCGGCCAATACCTGCAGCCCGCCGCGTGCACAGGCCAGGTTTGTGACCGTCATCTGCATCTGATGCCCCCTGGCCGAACGCGGGGCCCCAGGGAAAGGGGGCTCTGGTTCAGGCAATCCTTGTGTGGCCTGCGCACAGGCTGGAACCGCAATGCTTGTCATCCGGCGCACCCGCACGATTCGGCCTTGATCAAGCCCCGTCATGATGGCATGGATTGGTCAGATTCACCCCGAATTCCACGGAATAAAGAAAGGCTTTGCTCCATGTCCATCACCGTTGGCCGCGACACATCCGGCACCCGCACCGCACTGACCGTCGGCGACACAACCTATGCCTACTACTCTGTCGCCGCGGCCGAAGCCGCTGGTCTTGGGGATTTCTCTGCACTGCCCGCGGCCCTGAAGGTCGTGCTCGAGAATATGCTGCGGTTTGAGGATGGCAAGACGGTTCGCGTGGAGGATATCACAGCCTTCAGCACCTGGGCGGAACAGGGTGGCCGCAACCCGCGAGAGATCGCCTACCGCCCCGCGCGCGTTCTGATGCAGGATTTCACCGGTGTACCCGCGGTTGTCGATCTGGCGGCCATGCGCGACGGGATCGTGGCCCTGGGCGGCAACCCGGAGAGGATCAATCCCCTGACCCCTGTCGATCTGGTCATTGACCATTCGGTAATGATTGATGAATTCGGCACCCCGCGCGCGTTTCAGGTGAATGTGGACCGCGAATATGAACGGAACATGGAACGCTACGCGTTCCTGAAATGGGGCCAGTCGGCATTCAACAATTTTCGCGTGGTGCCGCCGGGTACCGGCATCTGCCACCAGGTGAACCTTGAATATCTGGCCAGGACGGTCTGGACCGATACTGACCAGTCCGGAGCACTGGTCGCCTATCCCGACACGCTGGTGGGTACCGACAGCCATACCACCATGGTCAATGGTGTTGCCGTCCTGGGATGGGGCGTGGGCGGGATTGAGGCCGAGGCCGCGATGCTGGGCCAGCCCATCTCGATGCTGATCCCCGAGGTGATCGGGTTTGAACTGACTGGTGCCATGGCCGAAGGAACCACCGGCACGGACCTGGTGCTGAAAGTGGTGGAGCTCTTGCGCAAGAAGGGCGTGGTTGGCAAATTCGTGGAATTCTACGGTGCGGGCCTCGACAGCCTGCCGCTTGCGGACCGGGCCACCATCGCCAATATGGCCCCGGAATACGGCGCGACCTGCGGCTTTTTTCCCATCGATGGTGAGACGCTGCGCTATCTGCGCGCCACGGGCCGTGACGAAGCCACAGTGGCCCTGGTCGAAGCCTATGCCAAACAGAACGGCCTTTGGCGCGGGGCGGATTATGCGCCAGTTTATACCGATACGCTGCGCCTTGATATGGGCACCATCGTGCCTGCCATTTCCGGGCCCAAACGGCCGCAGGATTTTGTGCCATTGACGGACGCACAGGCTGCCTTCACGCGCCAGATGGCCGACACCTTCAAACGCCCGATGGGCAAAAAGGTTGCAGTCAAAGGGAAGGATTACACGATGGAATCGGGCAAGATCGTGATCGCCTCGATCACGTCCTGCACCAATACCTCAAACCCTTATGTGATGATCGGCGCGGGCCTGGTGGCGCGCAAGGCAGCGGCCCTGGGCCTCAACCGCAAGCCCTGGGTGAAAACCTCGCTTGCGCCGGGCAGCCAGGTTGTGTCCGCCTATCTGGAAGCCGCCGGGTTGCAGGATGATCTGGATGCCATCGGCTTTAACCTTGTCGGCTATGGCTGCACCACCTGCATCGGTAATTCGGGCCCGCTGCCAGCGGAACTGTCCACGGCGATTGCCAAAGGCGATCTGGTCGCCGTTTCGGTCCTGTCCGGCAACCGCAATTTTGAGGGCCGGATCAGCCCCGATGTGCGGGCCAACTATCTTGCCTCGCCGCCGCTTGTCGTGGCCTATGCGCTGGCGGGAACCATGGATATTGACCTTGCCAATGACCCGATCACGCAAACGCCCGATGGCCGGGATGTCTACCTGAAACACATCTGGCCCAGCCAGGCCGAAATTGCCGAGCTGGTTGAGCAGACCGTCACCCGCGAAGCCTTTATCGATAAATACGCCGATGTCTTCAGGGGTGATGCGAAATGGCGGGCCGTTGAGGTCTCGGGCGGGCAAACCTATGACTGGCCGCCGGCCTCTACCTATGTTCAGAACCCGCCGTATTTCCGGGGGATGGGAATGGAACCGGGTACGATCTCTGACATAAAGGGGGCGAAAATCCTGGCGATCCTGGGCGATATGGTAACAACGGACCACATCAGCCCGGCGGGTGCGTTCACGGATACAACGCCTGCGGGCAAATATCTGGTGGCCCGCCAGGTGCCGGTGCGGGCGTTCAACTCTTACGGGTCACGCCGTGGCAATCACGAGGTCATGATGCGCGGGACATTTGCCAATATCCGCATCAGGAATGAGATGCTGGACGGGGTCGAAGGCGGCTACACGCTGGGGCCGGACGGGCAGCAGACCTCGATCTTTGATGCCGCCATGGCCTATCAGGCCGCGGGTACGCCCCTGGTTGTTTTCGGCGGGGCGCAATACGGGGCCGGATCCTCGCGCGACTGGGCGGCAAAGGGTACCAGCCTGCTGGGTGTAAAAGCCGTGATCGCCGAAAGTTTTGAGCGCATCCACCGCTCAAACCTGGTTGGCATGGGCGTAATCCCGTTTGAGTTCACCGGCGGTGCTACCCGGTCCACATTGGACCTGAAGGGGGATGAGATGATCTCAATCACCGGCCTCGAAGGGGATCTGCAGCCGCAATCCCTGGTGCCGTGTCAGATCACCCGTGCCGATGGAACCACCCGGACGATCACGCTGAACTGCCGGATCGATACGGCGGTTGAAAAGGAATACGTCGAAAACGGCGGTGTGCTGCACTACGTTTTGCGCAACCTGGCCAGGGCAGCGTGATTCGCCTTACGCGCCGGAAAGGCCCCGAAGAGAGCCCAAAGGGGGGGGGGACGTGAGGCAACGGGTGCCTGTCCCTGCCACCTGCGCCGCTGTCGGGTATGGAAGCTGACATTGCAGCAGATATCCGATCATCCGGAGATGTCGATGAATGGCACCAACGGTACCGGTTGAACAGGGTTTCCATGGGATCGTTGTCTGCCCATAATCAGAAATGGGCCAAGCGAACGTATGACGAAGTTGTTTCGTGTGTTCGGTGGCATCAGGACAATTTGTGGTCATCTTCTTAATAATAAGCCGAAACGGGCACCAGCAATGGTGCCCGTCACCATACTCTGGGCAGGTATGGTCTGATGATGGCAGCCGACAGATTCCTGTACGCTTGGGCTTGTCCACCATAAACGCCCCCCTCTTTCTGCGATATGCGGCCAGACATGTATAATATATGACGATTCCGGAACAACACAGGCGGCATGCAATTGCCGAACATGTCCCTGTAACCCCAAACCCACATATGGGAGACTTTCCATGAGATATCGAATTTCAGCACTTGCAGTCGCGGCATCCCTTGCCGGGGCTGGTGCAGCGCAGGCAGAGTGTGGCCAAGTCTCAATCACCGAGATGGACTGGGACTCTTCCGCGGTGGTAACGCACGTCGCGGACTTCCTGATGACCAACGGCTACGGCTGTGAGGTCACGATTGTGCCATCCTCCACAACCCCGGCCATGGTCTCAATTGCCGAGACTGGCGAACCTGACATCCTGACCGAACTCTGGACCAACTCCTCACCCGGCTATGATGATCTGGTCGCGGACGGAAAGCTTGTTGAACTGACCGACGTGCTGTCTGATGGCGGGGTTGAGGCGTGGTGGATCCCCGCCTATCTGGCCGAGGCGCACCCGCAGCTCGCCACCATCGAGGGCATTTTGGCCAACCCGGACCTTGTCGGCGGCCGTTTTCATGATTGCCCGTCCGGCTGGGCCTGCGATGTGGTGAACATGAACAATCTGCGCGCGCTCGGGGCAGAGCAGGCCGGGCTGGAGCGTTTCCAGCACGGGTCCGGTGAAACGCTTCGCGCTGCCATTGCCGCGGCCTATGCGGATCGGGAACCCTGGTTCGGCTACTACTGGGCCCCCACCAGCGTTCTGGGCCAGTATCCGATGGTCCAGGTGCAGGTTGCGGCCTTTGATCAGGCGGCCCATACCTGCAACGGGGATCCGGAATGCGCGGCCCCCGTGGCCTCGGCCTATCCCACAGCCAAGGTTATCACCGCCGTGGCCCCCGGCCTGCTGGACCGTGAACCGGATCTGGTGGAATTCCTGCGCCGGATGAGTTTCACCAACGCCCAGATGGGTGAGGTGCTGGCCTGGAAGGATAGCAATGGTGTCGACAATAAGGACGCAGCGGCGTATTTCCTGCAAAACTACGCCGATGTCTGGGGCGACTGGCTAAACGACAGTGCGCGCGAAAACCTTTCGGCCCTGCTGCAGTAATACGGCGCGACAACCAGGGGCCGGGGGCTTGATGCCGTGCCGATTGCTTGGCGATCCGGTCGCCCTGACAGATGGGCTGTTGCTTTGCCCTGGTTTTGTGGTGTAAGGTAACCGTCCGGGGAAGTTCCCCCAAGTTGCAGCCCTGCCCCCACCATCCCCGCCCCTCGTTTAGGGCGGGGGTTTTGCCGCTTGGGCGGGCACCCACAGCGCAACCTGCATTCCCCGCCGTTGTCGCCCCGGCGGTGCAGATGGATGATGCTTTGAACCGTGCGGGCAGACCCCCCGGCGCACAGGGCGCGTTCCCCCCCTATTTCATGCTTTTGTCAATGAACCCCAGGTTGTCTGCGTTCTCCCCAAGGATGCGCTCCTTCTCCCGGTCCAGCCCCTGCTTCACCTCGGCATCAATTTCCAGCCGCAGTGTTACCTCACTTCCTGGAATCATCGTCAGATGGTCCACAATGTACTCTCTGATCTGGCCCATATCGCGCATGAACCGGTCCGCGGAAATCTCTACCGTCCCGATAAAGCGCGTGGGGGCCTGTTCCGCGTCCTGTCCTGGCCCCGTTCCTTCCCCGGGCACCTTTGGCCCCGCTGGCGGAACATCCGCCGCCCCGCCCTCGCGCAAATCCCGCGGCTCTTCCGGTTTCGCCGCAGCAGGCGGGCGATGCGCCTTGGCCACATCTGGCCGCACAAGCACGCTGTCAGCGTTCAGGATGATCTCCGGGGCCTGCGCCCCTTCGATCAGCAGGCCGGAATACCGCCCTGCCTCTGCATCCCAGCAATCGGCATAGGCAAACGGGCCCGCCTCGGCCCCCTGCACCGCCGCCCGAACCGCCTGCACCAGAACCTGGGCATTCTTTAGCCGGGGCAAATACAGATACCGGTTCAGATACTCCCACAAATCGCCCAAGGATATATGCGGCTGATCGTTCCAGATGTAGTCCCGCAAATCGCGCGCCAGGCTGCTGGCCCCAAGCGCACTCACCAGTGCCTCACTACGGCCCAGTGTGCTGCTGGCCTGTGACAGCAGCTTGCCCTCCCGGACCACAATCTTGTCCCATACCCAGCCGATATCGGCCTGCGGCGAATCCTTATGCGGATACAGCAGCCAACTCCAGCACTCCCGCAGCCGGCCGCACATCGTCTCTTGCGCCTCGGCCAGATTTGCCTTTGCCCGCGCACTGTCACTGATGGTCAGGTCCAGACGCTCGGCTTCCCGCACAATCTGCCCCCAGCCCAGAACCGCGCGCGCTGCCGCGTCCAGGGCGTCCACCTGCCGCGCATCCGCCGCAAGAAACACCAGCGTATTGGGATACAGGCGCGGGGCCGCGCCGCGCTGGTTCAGGATGTCCGCCGCTGCGATCACGGCCGCGGACCCGGTGGCCCCGTCGCGGGGGTGATGCGCCTGCGCCAGGCCCAGAACCACCGCCCGGACCCCGCCGGCCTCATCCGGCACATCGGCTGAGCTGGCCGGGGCCACCTGCACCGCCTCAAAATCGCCCCGGTCGGCAATTCCGTTGATGTAATCCCTGAGCTCATTTTCAATCCTGGCCGTCACTTCGGCCGCGTCCACGGCCTCGGCCCGGTCCGCTGCCAGGCGGTTCAGCCCCGGCCGCGTGGAATACCAGTAGCGGCCGCTGTCGCTGTGCATATATCGGGCCTGATTGGCCAGCCGCCGCAGGGCATCGCCAAAAGTCGCTACCCGTTCGCCGGGTTGCAGAACGCCCAGGTTGATCTGCTTGTCATCCAGCCCGGTGTTCCTTTGCGTGTTCGCGGGCGCGGATCCCATAAAGATCGCCCGCGCCACGCGCCGTGTGGCCGAAACGCGATTCAGGGTCGTGACCTCCTGATCAATCTTGTAGGGTGTGGATGTATCCCCGTCCACATCGCCCGCGATGATCGATTGCCAACTGTCATTCAGATAGCGCCGCAATTCCGGTTCCACCCGGCCCGAGGCAATCGCCACGCTGCCCGGCATGATCATCGCTGACGCATCCTGCCCCATCCACAAGTCGTGCACCACCTGGGCCATCAGGCGCAAAACCCCCCGCGTGCGCTGAAACGTCTCTAACGCCCCCCAGACGGTATAGAGCTGGTCAAACAATTCCGGATGGATGGGATAGGCGATCTCTAATTTGCGCCTGTATTCCGCCTCGGCACAGGCGGCCGGAAAATCCGCGCGGTTGTCGCGATACATTTCGGCAAAGCGTTTCAGCGTGGCATCCCGCTGCGGCCAGGCATCGCCGGGCACATCCCGAAACAGGCGACGGCGCACGATCTCGTAACTTTCTTCCTGGTTGGCTGGCCGCCAAGAGGACTCCACCCGATGAAACGTCTGCTTCAGGCGGTGCAGGGCCTCGGCACCGCCTGTCCCGCCCACCTCAATCTGTGACGCGGGCAGGGACGCCACCAGCAGCACCCCCGGGCTTTGCTTTACCGCCTCGGTCAGCGATTGCACAAAGGTCAGATTGGCGTCAAAAGACCCCGAGGGCAGGCCCTCGACCTTGTAAATATGCCGCAGGAACGCGACCCATTCATCGATCAGGATCAGACAGGGCGCACAGGATCGAAACAATGCGCCCAGCTCGACAGACCCTGGCGCAACGCCCCTTGCGTCATGGTCGGCCACCCGCGCATAGGCCTCTGCCCCGCCCATTTGCCATGCCATCTGGCCCCAGGTGGTGCGCATGGTCAGGCCATCGGCGCACAGCGGATCATTCGGCCCCCGCGCGGTTCCCACCATCACCGCGCGGGCAACCCGTTCCGGCACCTTCAGCCCCAGTTGATCCAGCCCCGGCAAATTCTGCACCCCGACGGGGCCCGCCATATGATACAGGGCCAGCATCGAATGCGTCTTGCCGCCACCAAAGCCGGTTTGCAGTTCCACCACAGGGTCGCCCCCGGTGCCGGACAGCCGCCGCGCTGCCCCCTCCAGCAGCGCACGCAACCCTTCGGTCAGGTGGGTACGGCTGAAAAACGCCACCGGGTCACGATATTCGTCCGGTGCCTTGCCCGTGTGCACGGTCCCCAGATCCGCGGCAAAATCTGCCTGCGTGAAGGTGCCCTGGGCCACATCCGAATGCGGTGTCACCACATCACGCCAGGGGCGCAGCCCGCCGGGTGCCTCGGGCAGCAATGTCAGCACCCGCTCCCCTTTGCGCCGTTCTTCATTGCGCCGCAATTCGATGAATTTCATCCGGTGGATACTGTCGCGCATGGCCGCGATGCGCCCGGCGACCTCCCCCGCGCTGATCGCCTCGAGCAACCGGTGCATGGTATCCAGCGCACGGGCCGCATCATCACGGGAAAACGCCGCATTATGCGATAATTTGTTGCGCGCATCCAGCAATTCGGACACATAAGCTCGTTCCGGCACCCCCAGCACCGGGGCGAACGCGTCCTTCCAGAATTCCATCATCGCTTTCAGCAGGGTTTGCTGGTCCCAGGCAATCACGCCGTCCTGCACGGTTACATTAACGCGCCGGGCCACTTCTGGCTGCCAATGGCCGCGAATCGTGCTTTTCAGGCGCAATTCCACAAAGGGGATTAGTGCATCGGGCAGCAGTTCCATGCCCTCAAACACGTGCTGTCGTGCGCTCTTTGCCATTTTACACTTCCTTGATCTGCATGCTCATCTGTTGTTCGTCGGGCAGCCGTGCCGCCTCCACCACCAGATCCGTCCACACCCCAACCAGCCCGTTATAGAACACGGCTTCCTGGGCGTCCTTTCGTTTTTCGCAGTGGCCGTGCATGGCATAGGCCAGGGCGTTAACATGTGCCGCCTGTTCCCCGCCCATGCGTTTGATGGTCCGGGCGGCTTCCCGCTCCCCGCCCTCCTCATAGGCGTTTATCAGGTATTGGCAGGCCATCCATGCCGGGCATTTCTGAAGGTCCGGGGCCTCACCCAATGCGTCCCGTTGCGTCAGGGCCACCTTGCCCGCGCGGGCGATAATTACCCGTTCCCGTGTAATGGCGTCAACCGAAATTCCCTGCGCCCGTGCCATGGTATCGGCGAACCCGAAATCCCCCTGTTCATACCCGAATTGCGCATACCAGCGCAAGGCAAAACGGGTGGGCGCGTCAAATTCATCATGCATCCCTTCGTTGTGGGCGTCAATCTCGTGAT
>JACONJ010000030.1 GCA_014323785.1 Paracoccaceae bacterium
TGGTGATGACCGCCTCCAGGGCGGGTCCGGGAATGATGCACTCTGGGGCGGGCGCGGGAAGGATGTGCTGTGGGGCGGGTCCGGGAATGACACGCTCGATGGTGGCAGTGGGAATGATCGCTTGGTCGGGGGCCGTGGGGATGATCGACTGACCGGTGGTGCCGGGGCCGATACGTTTGTCTTTTACGATGGCCACGGGAATGACACCATCACCGACTTCACCCGTGGCACGGATGTCATCCGCTTCCGAGGTAAGGATGTCCCGCAAGGCTTTGATGCGCTGAGCATCATCACCGGCACCGCTGAAAATGTTGACGTCACCTGGACAACAAGGGACAGCCTGGTGCTGGAGGGCGTCTCTCAAAATGAGCTGACCATCACCGGTAACGATGAGGGCGATTCCATCATCACCTGGACCACAGATGGCACAGAGAACAGCCGCGTGCTGGAGGGCGTGGCCCAGGACGCCCTGACCATCACCGACAACGC
Source organism: Paracoccaceae bacterium (assembly GCA_014323785.1). Lineage (GTDB taxonomy): Bacteria > Pseudomonadota > Alphaproteobacteria > Rhodobacterales > Rhodobacteraceae > Rhodophyticola. The sequence goes on from JACONJ010000030.1 coordinate 490, forward strand.
TGAAGGTGCTGCCGTCATCACCTGGAACACCAAAGACAGCATCACGCTGGAGGGCGTGGACCACACGGCCCTGACGGCAGAGGACTTTGTGTTCTGAGCCGGGACATCAAAGCCGGTTGGGGGGAACCCCGGAAAGTGGCGTTGATTTGCGCCGCACCGGGGCATAGAATCCGCAAACCAGCGCAAGGCCCCCCGATGGGGGGGCTGTTGCGTACCAGGAATCAGACGGGGCCAAGACCGCCGCAGCGCGGGTGCCGGGCGTGTCACGCACCAGACGGCGCACCGACACATCACCATGGCAAGGGTAGCAGGGCTGCCGGTGCAGATCGGCCGGGCCTGCTTCCTGATGGCCCGGATATTCACCTGGTACGCTTGGTTGTCGCGATGTAGTCTGGGCCTGTGGCACGGGACGCGCAGCCGCAGTGAGGCTGACCGGTTCATGAAGCGCAAACCTTATGCTGGTACCTCCGCCGCGCTGAGCAAATGGAGGGAACTGACGACGACGCACAAGATTGATCGCAATTCGTTAAACATTCCGGGCAGAGTATGATTTGGGTGTCAACGATACTCATTATAAAAGCTGCCGCTACATCAGGACACCGGAAGTCTTGACATTCGTTGGAGGTTTTGACGTAGACACGTCTTACTGCCCAAAAGTGAGGTCTGGTTAGGTCGGCTCTTTCCCTGTATACAAAGGGCACAAAATCGAGAGGCCAATCTTAAATGCTTGGGTGTTCGCAAGAAGCCCCAACAGTTGGGGGAAGACCCCGAATTGCCCCGCCGGATCGGGGAAGAAAGTAGCGATTTCGCAGAGAGCTGGCGCATTCAAACCAAGCGATCAAGAGGAAGACGCTATTCTAGGTTATTGTTAAGTGAACTCACACCAGCAGCACGAGATGTGCTTAAGGCAGCTCAAGCAGTGCGGGAAGAATTCAGAAAGTATGATGCCACTTTTGAGGGCTTATTGCTTTTTGAGGGCGGTTCAATGCAATCTTTAATCACAATGGTGGCCATGGAGGCGGAAACACTTTCCCGGATTGCAAGACTGACAGTCCTGGAAAATTACTCCGACGACCCGGATTATGTCAATGGTTAACTCATCTGTCATCTCCGCCCAATCCCTTAACTTCACCTTCAAAACCAACGATGGTCCGGTGCATGCTCTTCGGGACATGAACCTGACCGTGAACAGGGGCGAATTTGTCAGCTTCATCGGCCCCTCGGGCTGCGGCAAAACCACATTCTTGCGCGTGGTCGCCGCGCTGGAACATCCCACCGGGGGGCAGATCACCGTCAACGGGATGAGTCCGGATGAAGCGCGGCGGAACCGGGCCTATGGCTATGTGTTCCAGGCTGCGGGGCTATACCCATGGCGTACCATCGAGAAGAACATCAAACTACCCTTGGAGGTCATGGGCTTTGACCGGGCTGAACAGGACCGGCGCGTCAGCAACGTCATGAAATTGGTTGATCTGGAAGGGTTCGGGAAGAAGTTTCCTTGGCAGCTCTCGGGTGGGATGCAGCAGCGCACCGGTATCGCGCGGGCACTGGCCTTTGATGCCGAGCTTCTGTTGATGGACGAACCCTTTGGTGCGCTGGATGAGATTGTGCGCGACCACCTCAACGAGCAGCTTTTGCAGCTTTGGGCGCGGACCGGAAAGACCATCGGCTTTGTCACCCATTCTATCACCGAGGCGGTCTATCTCTCGACCAGAATCGTGGTGATGAGCCCACGGCCCGGACGGATCATCGACGTGATCGACAACCCCCTGCCCAGAGAATGCGCACTTGATATCCGAGACACGCCGGAATTCCTGGAGATTGCCCATCGTGTGCGCACGGGGCTGCGCACGGGGCATGCCTATGATGATTGAGGCCACCGCTCGGTTCCAATTGCGCCGTGGCGGTGCGGAGGATGCGGTGACCCCCGCCGATGTCCTGAACGACTGGATCTATGCACGGAACTGGATAACGCGGGTGCACAGCCGGGCGGGTATGCGCGAATTTTATCAGGATTTCATCTTTGTGCATCGGGAAATTTGGCCACGAGCGATTCGGCCAACGGCATCATTGACCTCAATACCGCAGCGGACACTGTCACCGCACTTTGCATGGCCCGTCCGGGCCGGGGGCTGGGCGAAGTGCTGCTTGGCCACACCAGGGCGGGATGCAGCCGTCTGGTTCTATGGACATTCCTGTCCGATACTGGCGCACATCGCTTCTGTGCCCGCGAAGATTTCCGCAAGCTGCTTCAAACACCGGGCGACGATGAAGAATCTCTGCCGGACGTGCTGCTGCAATGGGAGAGGGCACGTGGATGAGTGATCTCGCCGCTTTTTCGCGCTCTCCTGCTGAGGGCGATGCCAGGCCCCTGGCGTCTGTGCTGCGGCGCGTCGCCAGCGTGACCTTGCCAGTCTTCACCGTCGTTGCGGTGATTGTGCTGATCTGGTACCTCGCGGCTGCAGGCATGAACCGTGCATGGACGCTGGATCAGGCCGGGCGCCGGGGGCTGGAACTGACCGTGGGCGAGGTGATCGCCGACACGCTGAACCAGGATCGGCCCGTGTTGCCGACACCGCATCAGGTGTTCACAGAGCTTTGGAATACCACCTTGGGCGAGCCCGTGATGCGAGAGCGGCGGGGAGAGTTACAGGGCAATCCCCGCAACTTGGTATTCCACGCCTATCACACGCTGGCACCCACGCTGATGGGCTTCTTAATCGGTACATTCCTAGGCGTTCTGCTGGCGGTGGGGATTGTCCACAACCGGGCGATGAGCATGTCCGTCATGCCCTGGGCGATTGCCAGCCAGACCATCCCGATCCTGGCGATTGCGCCAATTATCGTGGTGGTCGTATCAAACCTGCCCGCACTGAATGCCGCCGTTGACAACGGGATGATCAGCGAAGAAATGATACTGTCGATCCCGAAGGCGTTAATCTCCAGCTATCTGAGCTTCTTTCCGGTCGTGGTCGGCATGGTTGCGGGGCTGCGCAGCCCGAACGCGACGGACCTGGACCTGATGCGAACCTATGCGGCGAGCCGGTACCAAACCTTTTGGAAATTGCGGTTACCAGCCTCTATACCGTTTCTGTTTACCTCGCTCAAGGTGTCTATCGCGGCGGCACTGGTGGGCACGATTGTGGCGGAACTGCCCACCGGGGCGCGGTTCGGGCTGGGTGCGCGGCTACTGACCGGCAGCTATTACGGACAGACGATCCAGATTTGGTCGGCACTCTTCATGTCTGCGATCTGTGCTGCCACGCTTGTGGTGATGCTGGGGGTGATTGAAAAGCTGGTTCTGAAACGGATGGGGCAACCATAAGGATGGCACGACGCTCCCGCTGGCGTGTATCCATTCTGCCCGCCCTCCGGCGGGGGCCGTGGTATGAGTATGTTCGGCACAGATGGCTGCGTTCGAACCGGTGGCTGGTGCCGCCTGTGATCAGGGCGGCGATTGTCGGCCTCGCCTTTCTGGCCGATTGGCGGTTGGGGGTATTCTTTTTGGTCTGGTTTGCGCCCTGGGCGGTGAACGCGGCCCTGTCCGACCGCCGTACCATCGGTGCGGGCGTCGTGGTGCCGATGATATTTGGCGTCACGCTTCTGGGCCTGTGGGAGCTGGTCGTGCAGCTGTATGAGATCAGCCCGATCATCTTGCCCGCCCCCTCGGCGATTTGGGCGCGAATAACCGGGGCAACTGATATCCTGTGGGCTGATTTCCGGCAGACGGTCCTGAAGGGCGCATTGGCTGGCTATGTCATTGGCTGCGGGGCGGCGTTTCTGACAGCACTGGCAGTAGACCGCTCGGGCTTTCTTCAGCGCGGGCTGGTGCCGGTGGGCAATTTCATGGCTGCGCTGCCCATTGTCGGCACTGCGCCGATCCTTGTGATGTGGTTCGGCTTTGGCTGGCCGTCGAAAGCCGCCGTGGTCGTGGCAATGGTGTTCTTTCCCATGCTGGTGAATTGCATCCAGGGGCTTAAGGTCACGGACCAGACGCAGCGCGACTTGATGCACACCTATGCGGCACGTTATGACCAGATCTTGCTGAAACTGCGTCTGCCTGCAGCGATGCCTTTTGTCTTCAACGGTTTGAAGGTTTGCACAACACTTGCGCTGATTGGGGCAATTGTCGCTGAATTTTTCGGCTCTCCCACGGTGGGGATGGGCTTTCGGATAAAAATTGAGATGGGCCGGTTATCCATGGATATGGTCTGGGCAGAAATTGCGGTGGCAGCTCTGGGCGGATCGGGGTTTTATGGTTTAGTAGCCTTTATTGAACGGCGGATGACCTTCTGGCATCCGTCACAAAGGCAAGGCTAGAATACAACATACAAGACAAAGTGCCGCGCAAGGCACAAAAGACGTCAACTTGGAGGGAAAGACCATGAAACAGCTGGTATATGGTGTCGCAGCAATGACACTGACCGCGGGGGCCGCAGCAGCACAGGATGAAGTGACCTTGCAGTTGCAGTGGGTGACGCAGGCGCAATTTGCGGGCTATTATGTCGCGCTGGAAAACGGCTATTACGACGAAGAACACCTCGACGTCACGATCCAGCCGGGCGGTCCGGATATCGCGCCCCCGCAGGTTCTGGCGGGCGGCGGGGCCGATGTGATGTTGAACTGGATGCCCTCCGCCCTGGCCGCGCGAGAGGCGGGGCTCCCGGTTGTCAACATCGCCCAGCCTTTTGTGCGCTCGGGCCTGATGCTGAGCTGCTGGGCTGATACCGGTATCACCGAACCGGCGGATCTGGCGGGTAAGACGGTGGCACATTGGTTCTTCGGCAATGAATACCCGTTCCTAAGCTGGATGAGCCAGCTCGGCATTCCGGTAGATGGTTCCGATGGCGGGGTGACGCTTCTGCAGGCGGGCTTCAATGTTGACCCGCTGTTGCAGCGTCAGGTCGATTGCATCTCGACCATGACCTATAACGAGTATTGGCAGATCATCGATGCGGGCGTGACGCCCGAGGAGCTGGTGACCTTTCGCTATGAGGATTTCGGTGTTGCCACGCTGGAGGACGGAATCTGGATCCTTGAAGAAAACCTCAAAAATCCGGCGTTCGTTGACAAGATGGTCCGCTTCGTGCGCGCCTCCATGCGCGGTTGGGCTTGGGCGGTGGAGAACCCCGATGACGCCGCGAAGATCGTGCTCGATTATGACGAGACCGGTGCCCAGACCGAGGAGCATCAGTTGCGCATGATGGGTGAGATCGCGCTGCTGGTCGCAGGGGGCGATGGCTCGCTGGACAGGGCCGCTTATGAGCGGACAGTTGCAACCTTACTGGCTGGCGGTTCAGACCCGGTGATCACAGCCAAACCTGAAGGGGCCTGGACCAGCGCAATCACGGATGAGGCATTGACGCAGTAAATCGCGTCTGGTTCTTTTGGGCTGCGAAATAGAGCCGTGCCCAGCAGATGGGGGCGGCACTGTTTCGGCTGTCGGGTACCAGAAAGCCGCGATCACCCGGGAGTGCCCGTGCAAGTCCACTTATGGCACTGCCATGCCCAGGTCGGCCACATGCCGAGTTGATCCTCGGCCCCGTGTCGGAGGATGGCAATGGAAAAGGGAAGTGCACTGGCGGAATTACTTTCACTTGTCGCGCCCACCGGGGTGGCCCGGATGGACATCATGAGCGGTATTTCCAAGTCTATGCGATTGTATCCTGCGCGTCATCTGTGCGAAAGGTGTTCTCTGCGACAGGCAGACCGCCGCCCATGATGCGGCTTGGACCGTGCGCGGTTAGGGTGCGGGCACTGGCATCAGTTTTACCGCTAAATACGCATTTTGCGACAACATGAGTCGGCATTAGGCCAGAATTGCGTGGCAGGGGATTTGCACCTTCTTGCCAACTTACGTCAGGAAAAGGGCCGCACCATTAGGCCGACAGGCTTCATACCATTCCCTGACATGACCGCGTCTTGCAACGGATGTG
>JACONJ010000031.1 GCA_014323785.1 Paracoccaceae bacterium
CATCACCTGGAACACAGATGGCACAGAGAACAGCCGCGTGCTGGAGGGCGTGGCCCAGGACGCCCTGACCATCACCGACAACGCTGAAGGTGCTGCCGTCATCACCTGGAACACCAAAGACAGCATCACGCTGGAGGGCGTGGCCTCCGCAACCCTGACGGCAGAGGACTTCATCTTTGCAGGGGATGCGGATGATAAGGCCGGGGCCAGGGGCAAGATCAACGAGCTCGACGGCACCGATGCCAGCGATACGCTGACTGGCTCCAGTGGCCGGGACTCGGTGGATGGCGGTGCGGGTAACGACAGACTGATTGGCCGTGCCGATAACGACGTCATCAATGGCGGTGTCGGGCGTGATACCCTGGCAGGAAATCGTGGTGATGATACCCTTGACGGGGGCAGGTATTCCGACACGCTGATTGGCGGTCACGGGGATGATGTTCTGACCGGTGGCAAATGGAAGGATACCTTTGCTTTCGACACTGGCCACGGGAATGATGTGATCACCGACTTTGAGGATGGTATGGACCTGATCCACATCACTGCAAGCGATGTCGGGTTTGATGGCTTGGCCATTGCTGATGAAGGTGGTGATGCAACCATCACCTGGGATGGCGGCAGCATCACGCTGGAGGGCGTGGACCACACGGACCTGACCGAAGCCGATTTTGTGTTCTGAGGCGGAACATCAAAGCCGCTTGGGGGAACCCCGGAAAGCGGCGTTAATTTGCGCTGCATCAGGGCAAAAGAGCCGCAAACCAGCGCAAGGCCCCCCGATGGGGGGGCTGTTGCGTACCAGGAATCAGACGGGGCCAAGACCGCCGCAGCGCGGGTGCCGGGCGTGTCACGCACCAGACGGCGCACCGACACATCACCATGGCAAGGGCAGCAGGGCTGCCGGTGCAGAATTGTTACTGTCACCTTTGGCCTCTGTGTCCATCCGTTTGTTTCCTGCCAAAGCGTTCGTCTGCCCGGCTCCTGGCACCCCCATACAGCCCATGGCCATCGCTGCCCATGGTCCTGTGCGCCCTGTGCTCTCTGGCCACGCTGGTCAATTTGGGGCCGCGGCAGATTCCAGTGCATCCAGGCGCGCCTTCAATGCCTCATTTTCCTCACGCGCTTTTTGGGCCATGGCGCGGACGGCATCGAATTCTTCCCGCGTGACCAAGTCGCGGTCGGCCAGCCAGCGGTCTATCATTGACTTCATCGCTGTCTCTGCCTCATCCCTTGCACTCTGGGCCACGCCCATCGCATTGGTCATCAGGTGTGATATATCTTCCATGATCTTGCTGCGCGTTTGCATGCTGGCCTCCATATGTCCTTGGCTGCAATATGGCGGCAGCGCGGCGATGGATCAAGGCTGACACCACCGCTTCCCCCCGGCATCCGCCCCGGAAAGGCGCAGAAGGACATATTCAGGTCGTGATTCCGTTTCCGCATATCTCCCCCGAAGTGTTTTCGATCAGCCTGGGCGGGGTTGAGTTTGCCCTGCGCTGGTATGCGCTGGCCTATATCGCGGCTGTGCTGGTCGGCTGGCGGATGGTGGTGGCGGCGGTCAAACGCGCATCCCTGTGGCCCGATGATCGTGCGCCGATGACGCCGGAACAGGTTGAGGCACTTGTCACCTGGGTCATCATCGGCGTGATTGTCGGCGGGCGGCTTGGCTTCGTTCTGTTTTATCAGCCGGGGTACTATCTGGCGCACCCGATTGAAATTCCGATGCTTTGGCAGGGCGGCATGGCATTTCATGGTGGCTTGCTGGGTGTGGTAATCGCCGGCATCCTGTTCTGTCGCGCATATCGCCTGCCGATGGCCGGCGTTGGCGATGCCATGGCCATGGCGACCCCGCCGGGGCTGCTTTTGGGCCGGGTGGCGAATTTCATCAATGCCGAGCTTTGGGGCCGCCCGACGGATGTTCCCTGGGGCGTCATCTTTCCCGGTGCGCAGGCGCAGGATTGCCCCGGCCCCCGGGGCCTTATCGAGGCAGGGGCGCAGGTGGTCTGCGCGCGCCACCCCTCACAACTTTACGAGGCGATTCTGGAGGGCGCGATCCTGGGTGCGGTGATCCTGTGGCTGGTCCATCGCAGGGGCTGGCTAAAGGTGCCGGGGCAGGTTACGGGGCTGTTCCTTGCGGGCTATGGGCTGGGGCGGTTCATTGTCGAATACTACCGCCAGGCCGATGCGCAATTCATCACACCCGAGAACCCGCTTGGTCATGTTCTAAGCCTGAATCCCGCGCTTGGCGTCAGTATGGGGCAGCTTTTGTCCCTGCCAATGCTGTTCATCGGGCTTGCCATCATCTTCTGGTCCCGGCGGCGCACACCGTGACACCCCTGGGCAAGCGACTGATCGCGCGCATTATGCGTGTCGGGCCAATCCCGGTTGCCGATTACATGGCCGAGTGCCTGCTGCATCCGAAGGACGGGTATTACACAACGCAGGATCCCCTGGGTACCAGGGGTGATTTCACAACCGCGCCCGAGATCAGCCAGATGTTCGGCGAGCTGATCGGGCTGTGGCTGGCGCAGGTGTGGCTGGCACAGGGCCGCCCCGCGCCGTTCCTTCTGGTTGATCTGGGGCCGGGGCGCGGTACGCTGATGGCCGATGTCATGCGCGCCGCCAGTCTGGTGCCGGGGTTCTGTGAGGCGGCCCGCCTGCAACTGGTCGAGGCCTCGCCGCTTTTGTGCGCGAAACAGGCTGCGGCACTCTCCGGGTTTAGGGTACGCTTCTGCGACCGGATTTCCAGTCTGGACGACGCCCCCCTGTTCCTGGTGGCCAATGAGTTTTTCGACGCCCTGCCAATTCGGCAGTTCGTTCGCGGCGTGTCCGGCTGGCATGAACGCCAGATCGGCACCGATGGCCGCCGCCTGATATGGGGACTGAGCCCCGAGGCCCCGGTTGCCGCCCTGGCCGACCGCTGGCCGGGGACCGCCCGCGGCCAGATGGTAGAGGTCAGTGGCCCCGCCCGGGCCTGTGCGGCTGAGATCGGCCAGCGGATCTCGGAATTCGGCGGGGTGGCCCTGATCGTGGACTACGGCAGCTGGCAAAGCCTGGGCAACACGCTGCAGGCCGTCGCCGGACACGCATCCGTCAATCCCCTGGACAGTCCCGGACAGGCAGACCTGAGTGCCCATGTTGCATTTCACCCGCTGGCGAGGGCCGCGGCACCCGCCCGGGCCAGTGCCCTCGTTTCGCAGGGCGTATTTCTGGAACGCCTTGGCATTGCGCAGCGCACCGCCCGGCTGGCCGCGGGGCTGACGGGCCCCGCCCGGCACACCCATATGACCGCACACAGGCGGTTAACGCATCCGGATGAGATGGGAACCCTGTTCAAGGTGATGGGGCTGTCCCCGCCGCATGCCCCCCCCCTGCTCGGCCTGGAGCCCGTTTCATCTGATGGTGCCCCCGATGGTGCCGGTAACGATGCGGCTTGACCCTCTGACCTCGGATGCGCTTGCGGGGGTGCGGCATGGCTTCTTCTCGCGTCGGGGTGGTGCGTCCACGGGGATATTCCATGGCTTGAACTGCGGGGGCGGCTCCTCTGATCTGGCCGCGACCGTCGCGTTGAACCGGGAACGGGTGGCGCAAAGCCTGGGCGTTGCGCACGATCACCTGGTGACAGTCCATCAAATCCATTCGGCCAGGGTGGTGCTGTTAGAGGCACCGCCCGGCACCCCAGGGCCCAAAGCCGACGGGCTGGTGACAGCAACCGCCGGGCTGGCCCTGGCGGTGCTGACGGCCGATTGCATGCCTGTCCTGTTTGCGGACCGCCGCGCAGGCGTGATCGGGGCGGCCCATGCCGGGTGGCGCGGGGCACGTGACGGCGTGCTGGAGCGCACGATCAAGGTGATGGAAAGGGCAGGTGCCGCGCGCAGCCGCATCACGGCGGTGATCGGCCCGTCGATCAGCCAGCGCGCCTATGAGGTGGGGCCGGAATTCATCCGCCGCTTCCTGGACGCGGACGCGGACACGGCGCGCTTCTTCACCCAGGGCACGGGTGATCGGTATCTGTTTGACCTGCCGGGCTACGGCCTGATGCGCTTGCGCACCGCGGGCGTCGGCCGGGCGGAATGGACGCGCCATTGCACCTGTTCCGATCCGGCGCGGTTCTATTCATGCCGCCGGGCGCACCACCAGGGGCACGCGGATTACGGGCGCCTGATTTCCGCGATTCGCCTTTAATTTGCCTTTGGGGGGGCGAATTCGGGCGGACGCGTCCGGTTGTCCCGCGCTATCCCAAACGTCCGGGCAAGGGGATGACGGCCACGCCCTGACCAAATCCGGGCAGCAGACGTACCCCCCGGTCGCTATTGCAATTCCCATGCCGCGATATACGCTTTGGCCAGTCGGGTGCCAGTTGGAAATGAAAGGCCGCAAATGGAACGTGTTGTCGTGGTGGGGGCGGGTCAGGCGGGGGCGTCCCTGGTGGCGAAACTGCGGGCCGAGGGGTTTCAGGGCAGGGTGACCCTGATCGGACAGGAATCCGTCCCCCCCTATCAACGGCCCCCCCTGTCCAAAGCCTATCTGACGGGTCAAATGGGGCTGGAGCGTCTGTTTCTCCGGCCCGGCAGCTTTTATGCGGATAATGACATCGATCTGCGACTGGGTACACCGGTGGCGGCCATTGACCGTGCGGCCAGGGTGGTGATCGCCGGGGGCCACAGTATCCCCTATGACCAGCTTGTCTTGACCACCGGTGCTGTCCCCCGTCGGCTGCCGGGCGCGATTGGCGGTGACCTGCGCGGGGTTCACGTGGTTCGCACCCTTTCCGATGTTGATGCCATGGCCCCCGAGGTGGTCGAAGGGCGGCGCGTCCTGATCGTTGGTGGTGGATATATCGGGCTCGAGGCGGCGGCGGTGTGCGCCACGCGCGGCATGCAGGTCATGCTCATCGAGATGGCTGATCGCATCCTGCAACGGGTCGCCGCCCCCGAAACCTCGGCCTGGTTCCGCGCCCTGCACGGGCGCAACGGGGTTGAGGTCAGGGAAGGCGTGGGCCTGACGCGCCTGAACGGTGCCGATGGCAAGGTTACGGGCGCGACGCTGTCGGACACCACAGAACACCCGTTTGATATGGTGATCGTCGGGGTCGGCATTCACCCGGCCAGCCGCCTGGCCCTGGCCGCGGGGCTGAAGATTGACAACGGCATCAGGGTAAACGCCCTTGGCCGCACCTCGGACCCGGCGATCTGGGCGGCCGGGGATTGCGCCTGCTTTCCTTATCGCGGGGGCTGGATTCGCCTGGAAAGCGTGCAGAACGCGATTGACCAGGCGGAACTGGTGGCCCGCAACATCCTGGGCGCGGGCACGGAATACAACCCGCACCCATGGTTCTGGTCGGACCAGTATGACGTAAAGTTGCAAATCGCCGGTCTGAATACAGGCTATGACCGTGTCGCCGTGCGCCAGGCCAAAGGGTCAGGGGCGTTGTCCCATTGGTATTACGCTGGCCAGAGGCTGCTGGCCGTTGATGCGATGAACGACCCCCGCGCCTATATGGTGGGCAAACGGCTGTTAGAGGCGGGGCGATCACCTGCCCCGGCCCAGGTCGCCGACCCGGGCGTGGAACTGAAAACGCTGCTTGCGGGATGAGGCCCGGGGGATGAGGATCATTGGCGGTGCCTGGCGCGGCAGACGCCTGGCAGATGTCGGGGCAGGCGATGCGGCGGCGCACCTGCGCCCGACCCTGGACCGGGTGCGGGAAACGATGTTCAACCTGCTGCTCAATGGCCACCACGCGGATCCGGTGACGGGGGCGCGCGTTCTGGATCTCTTCGCGGGCACCGGCGCATTGGGGTTAGAGGCACTGTCGCGCGGGGCGGCGCACGCCACCTTTGTCGATAACGGTGCTGCCGCACGGGCCCTGCTGCGGAAGAATATCGCCCTGTGTCGGGCGCAGGGCGCGGCAAGGGTGGTCCCCCGCGATGCCGCCCGCCTGGGGGGTCACCGCGGCACACCCTTTGATCTGGTGTTCCTTGACCCGCCCTATGGCCAGGGGCTGGGGGCGGTGGCGCTGGCCGCGGGCCTGGCGGGCGGGTGGATCCGGGCGGGCGCACTGATCATATGGGAGGGTGCCATCCCCCCCGCGACACCATCCGCACTGTGCATGCTGGACCAGCGCCCCTGCGGTGGCAGCGTGATTTCGATTCTGGAGGCGGCGGATTAGTCCTGCCCCCGCCGCCGTTCAGGTGGCCAGGGGCCCTGCCGAATCGCCCAGATTACCAATGCCCGAATCGCCCCGATCTGGCGCAATTACGGCCACGATCTGGCGTTTACTTCGGCCGGCCACACCACTCGCCCCCCCGGCGGTTGCTTCGTAAGGCCACCAGCTGCCTTTGTTCCCGCTCCCGCACGCCATTGTTTTTGCTGTCTTTTCTGCCATGTGGGATGTTTGTGCCGACATGTGCGTTTTTTCTGCTGCTCTCCAGCGCAACAGGGGGTATGCTCGATCCGTTGTTAGCCTTGGAGTTTGCCATGAACACCCTGTTGAAAACCGCCGTTGTTGCTGCTTGCCTGTTTGCAGGAAACGTGGCCGCACAAACTTCACAGAATCACGGGGCATGGACTAGCGAATCACACGGGGTATGGACTATTGGGGTAAGAAAAGATCCCCCTCGATGATTCTCCAAATGTGGTAGTGCGCACTGAAGCGTCAGATCTGCCATCGGATGATGGCAGATTTCTGGCGATTAACTGCCGCCGAGGAATTACCCGGTTATTCGTTGGATTTGAAGATTTTGCAGGAAACCCGCCTTTCTCCGGGCTGAACAGCACTGAGGTAAGTTATCGCCTTGATCAACGACCTCCGGTAACTGCCAGATTTCCCACAACCACAGACGAAGAAGATGTGTCACCGCCGCCCGGTGCAGATATTTCTTTCATCAGGGACATGTTCGGTCACTCCAGGCTGTATCTGGAAGCCGACGGTCGTTACGGTAGAAACAGTACCACACTGGACGTCACCGGCATCGAGGGGGCGATTGGGCCTGTGCGTGAGGCGTGCAACTGGTAACAAAGCCTTTGGCCGGGTGGCACTGCCCGTATCCCCTTCCAGGCCCTTGGCTTTTCAGGTGTACCCCCAAACCCCGCGTGCACCCGTCAGGGCGTGATGCCCCGACGGCCCTTAAGGCGCATCAGGTGCCGATTTGGCAAAGGCGGCTTTTTGTGCCTCGGTCGCTTCGGTCTGATGGGCCTCTTTCCACTTGGCATACGGCATCCCATAGACGGCCTGGCGCGCGGCCTCCTTGTCCATCCTGATCCCGCGCGCAGCCGCAGCCTCCCCATACCAACGGCTCAGGCAGTTGCGGCAGAACCCTGTCAGGTTCATCATGTCGATGTTCTGCACATCCTTTCGCGCATCCAGATGCTGCAGCAGGCGGCGAAAGGCGGCGGCCTCCAGCGCGGTTCGGGTTTCATCGTCCAGCCCCCCCAGTTTCGTGTGGCTGGCACCCTGCGTCCGCGCGACCCGCAGTGCCGCTTCAAGGATCGGGGCCAAACGCCGCCCCCAGACCTCTTGCTCTGCCCTGGTGCGGATCAGGTCGTTGCGCACCTCGATGAGCGCATGGAGGCGCCGCGGCACACCCCCGTGGCGATCCATGCTGCTGCCGGGAAGATGCCCCGCATAGGGGGCATTGTCGCCCACGCAGAGCCCCGGTTCATCATTCAGCCGCGCGATCAGCGGACGTGCCAGGCGCGCATCCCCTGCATACAGCACGCCCACATGCCATGGCCGCGGGGCGTGGCCCTGCAACTGCCGGGTAAAGGAATGGATGGCAATCACAACCGGCGCCTCCCGCGCCGCCAGCAGCTGCGCCACGGCCCTGTGATAGGGCCGGTGATACAGGGCCAGCCGGCGGTCCACCTCGGCGGCATCGGCATGGCGATTGCCGGGGATGATCAGCCCGTCGCAGAGCTGCATCAGAAGCGTCGGATCACCCTCCCCCCTGTTCGGGTCGATCACCAGCCGCGAAAAGGTTGCGGCGATCATCGGCGCGCCCAGGCCCCGCGCCAGGGCCCGGGCAACCCCCAGTGCGCCGGGGTCAAAGGCGATATGGCGGCCCATATCCGCTTCCGACAGACCCAGCGTGCCGCCATTGACATCCTCTGGCACCGTGTTGGCGGCGTGGTCGACGGTCACGACCCACTGGCCCTGCCGCGCTGCGCCCTCAATCCGATAGGCTGATGTCACGTCCCTTGTCACGTCACTGTCCTTTTCGCCTGGGCCACCCTGCTTCCTTGGCCATTTTAGGGCCGCGCGCGGCACAGTGCCAGTTGCCTTGGGGGCTGTTTTCCGCCATAGTTTTAACAAACGCCCATGCGCACGCAAAAAAGTGCCGCACAGCAAGGGACCGGACCAAAGTGACAAGACGCCAGCGCAACGTAAAGATCGTGGCCACCCTTGGCCCGGCCTCAAGTGATGACCGGACGATTCGCGGGCTGTTTAAGGCGGGGGCCGATGTGTTCCGCCTGAACATGAGCCACGGTGATCACGATGAGATTCGCGCACGTCACGCCATCATTCGTCAGGTTGAGCGGGATTTGAACAGCCCCATCGCGATCCTGGCGGATTTGCAGGGCCCGAAACTGCGCTGCGGCGTGTTCGGGGGCGACCAGACCCACGATCTGCACACCGGTGCCCGGTTCCGCTTTGACCTGGGCGACCGTCCCGGCGATGCCCACCGCGTGCAACTGCCGCATCAGGAGATTTTCGATGCCCTGACCCCGGGGGCGCACCTGCTGGTGAATGACGGCAAGGTGAAGCTGCGCGTAGAGGATTGCGGCGCGGATTTCGCGGACTGCACGGTGACGTCGGGCGGCCCGATTTCCAATCGCAAGGGCGTGAACGTCCCCGATGTGGTTCTGCCGGTCGCCGCCCTGTCCGATAAGGACCGGCGCGATCTGGAATTCGTGTGCGCCCTGGGGGTTGACTGGCTGGCACTCAGCTTCGTGCAGCGCGCCGCGGATGTCGAAGAGGCCCGCAACCTTGCCCGCGGACGGGCCGCGATCATGTCAAAGATTGAAAAGCCGGCCGCGGTGCAGGCATTTAACGACATATTGGCGGTATCTGACGGGATCATGGTGGCGCGCGGCGATCTGGGCGTGGAGTTGCCGGTGCAAAACGTGCCCCCGATCCAGAAACGCCTGGTGCGCAAATGCCGGGCCGCCGCCAAACCGGTGATCGTGGCAACCCAGATGCTGGAATCGATGATCGAAAGGCCCGTGCCGACACGGGCCGAGGTCTCCGATGTTGCCACAGCGATCTACGAGGGCGCGGATGCGGTTATGCTCAGCGCGGAATCCGCAGCAGGCGGATACCCGATCGAGGCAGTCACGACGATGAACAACGTTGCCATCGAGGTAGAGGCCGACCCGACGTATGGCGAGATCATGCGCGCGTCCCGCCAGGTAAACCGCACCACAGTGGCCGATGGTATCGTTTCCTCGGCCCGCGAGATTGCCGAGGGGACGGATGTCAAGGCGATCTGCTGCTTTACGCAATCGGGGACAACCGCCAGCCTTGTGGCGCGCGAACGCCCGTCCGTTCCGATCCTGGCACTGACGCCGTTGACCCATGTGGCCCGCCGCATGTGCCTGACCTGGGGTACCAACTGTTTCATCACCAGGGATAAGGTCAGCCGCTTCAAACTGGCGGTCGTCTCTGCCGCGCGTGCGGCACGGCAGGGCGGGTTCGCCACCGAAGAAGACCATATCGTGGTGACCGCCGGTGTGCCCTTCAACGTCAAGGGTACCACCAACATCATCCGCGTTGCCCCCTGTGCCGAACGGCTGATCTACGCCGCTGATCCCGATTGAGGGCTTTGCCCCGCGGCTTTTGAACCGAACCCTTGCGCACACGCAAAAAGGGCGTTAGCAGGAGCCCTTTGAACGGCGCGACCGGCCCATGTGGCATGCCGGGTCGCGCTTGAACCGACCCTGATTGAAGGAGGCGGAAATGCCCAAGATGAAGACCAAATCGAGTGCCAGAAAGCGCTTTGGAATGACGGCTTCGGGTAAGGTGAAAGCTGCCCAGGCCGGCAAGCGTCACGGCATGATCAAGCGGACGAACAGGTTCATCCGCAACGCGCGCGGAACCTCGATTCTGTCGGCCCCTGACGCGAAGATCGTGAAATCCTACATGCCTTACGACCGCTGAACGGAGGTTTGACGCCATGTCCCGCACCACAGGGGGTAATATTGCCCACCGCCGCCACCGGAAGATCGTCGATCAGGCCAAAGGCTACTATGGTCGCCGGTCCACGAATTTCAAAACCGCAACCCAGGCCGTCGACAGGGCCAACCAGTACGCGACCCGCGACCGCAAGGCCCGCAAACGCCAGTTCCGTGCGCTGTGGATTCAGCGGATCAACGCGGCCGTCCGCGCCCGGGACAGGGCGCTGACCTACTCGCGCTTCATCAACGGGCTGGCGAAAGCCGGAATTGAGGTGGACCGCAAGGTTCTGGCCGATCTGGCCGTGCACGAACCCGAAGCGTTCGGGGCCATCGTGGAACGGGCCAGGGCAGCACTTTAAATTCACGCGTGCCGGTCTTGTCATATCCTTGGGCCCTGCCGCTGGTTCCCCCGGCGGCGGGGGGCCTTTGTGACAGGAGCTGACACCCGGACACGAACCGGAGACCAGACAGAATGGATGGGCTGGACACCCTGCGCGACAGATGGCTAAGGCGTATCGCAGACGCGGGCGATGCGGCCGCATTGGACGCGCTG
Organism: Paracoccaceae bacterium; assembly: GCA_014323785.1. Taxonomy (GTDB): domain Bacteria; phylum Pseudomonadota; class Alphaproteobacteria; order Rhodobacterales; family Rhodobacteraceae; genus Rhodophyticola. The sequence goes on from JACONJ010000031.1 coordinate 10,724, forward strand.
CGCGTGGCCGCGCTTGGCAGGAAGGGCCAGATCAGCCTGAAGATGCGCGAATTGGGCCGCATGACGCCCAGTGAACGACAGGCAGCAGGTCCGGCACTGAACGCGCTAAAGGATGAAGTGGCCGCGGCCCTTGCCGCCAGAAAGGTGGCCCTTGCCGATGCCGCACTCGAGGAACGGCTGCGGGACGAGTGGCTGGATGTGACCCTGCCCCCCCGACACCGGCGGGTGGGTACCATTCACCCGGTCAGCCAGGTGACCGATGAGGTGATCGCGATTTTCGCCGCCATGGGCTTTGCCGTTGCCGAGGGCCCGCAGATTGAAACCGACTGGTATAACTTTGATGCGCTGAACATCCCCGGCCATCATCCCGCCCGGGCCGAGATGGACACGTTCTACATGCACCGCGCCCCGGGTGATTCCCGCCCGCCCCGCGTGCTGCGCACCCATACCAGCCCGGTGCAAATCCGCCATATGCAGGCCCATGGTGCGCCCTGCCGCGTGATCGCGCCCGGCCGCGTCTATCGCGCGGATTATGACCAGACCCATACACCGATGTTCCATCAGGTTGAGGGGCTGGCACTTGACCACGATACCTCTATGGCCAACCTGAAATGGGTACTCGAGGAGTTCTTCACCGCCTACTTCGGCACCAGGGTGAAAACCCGCTTCCGTGCCTCACATTTTCCGTTCACCGAACCAAGTGCCGAGGTCGACATCCAGTGTTCATGGGAGGGCGGCACCGTGAAGGTGGGGGAAGGCCAGGACTGGCTCGAGGTGCTGGGCTCCGGCATGGTGCATCCCCACGTGCTGTCCGCGGGCGGGATTGACGCGGACGCCTGGCAGGGCTTTGCCTTTGGCATGGGCATCGACCGAATCGCGATGCTGAAATACGGGATGCCGGATCTGCGGGCGTTCTTCGAATCAGATATACGCTGGCTGCGCCACTACGGCTTCAGTGCCCTGGATGTGCCGGGGATGCAGGGGGGGGGCTGAATGCTTATTGAGTATCTTTTCGACAAGCATTTTATTCTGGTTCTCTTTGGTCTTTGTGCTTTGGAATTAATGTATCTCGCTTGCGTGTGGAATAATTACGCCCTCCCCAGGCACAAGAACGAATTGCGCTGCCGGATGGAAGCCTATGCTGAATTAAACGGGTGTAGTGAAAAGGAAAACTCTTGTCAGTGCGGGAAGGAACCCCCTTGCCAGTGCGGGAAAGAACCCTCTTGTCCCGGCGTCCTTAAGCCCAAGACGCATGAAGTCCTGCTTGGAACGCTGAAGAAAATAGAGGCTAAAGGTGCTGTCAACACGACGATCCTGGTCTTTGCCCTAACCATTTCGGTAGCGATACTCCTCACGCCGAGTGTGCACAGCCTCGAAACCGAAGTACAGAACCTTGTTCTGACCTTTATTTCCCTGCTGATTCTCCCAACGTGGATGGCCTTTCGAGGCACATATCAGATTGATCAATTGAACTTTCCAGGGTGTTCAGGCAGCGGATTCTGTCTGAAAAAAAGAATGCAAGACGATCTCATCGACGATCTGTTAGCGAAAGAACGCGCGTTCAGGTTTACCCGGAATTCAACACAGGTCACGATAATCGGGTTCTTGCTTATCGTGGTTTTGGATGGAATTTTGCCTGCGCTGTTCTGCACAGATTCGACTTCGTCCACCCTACACCTTAAGAACCAATTGTTCTTGGCAGATCATTTTAACCGACTCGTGCCCGAATAACACCGAAGGCCCGCGCCCCCGTTCAGCATACCGGCCCCCGCGCGGTGGCGATCTGGAGTTTATCGGTCCCGATCTGGAGATATTTTCGGTCCGCTACAGCTTCGGTCCGCTACAGCTACAGCCCCGCAGGAGGGCGCATGCACAGCATGCACACCACCGCCCTGACCCTTGGCATCGGCGCACTTGGTGCCGTGGTCGCCTGGGCCCTAGGCCTTCCCGCGCCCTTTCTGACCGGACCGGCCCTGCTGGTAACGGCGGCGTCCCTGCTGGGCCTGCAAACCCATGTCCCGCCCCCCTTGCGCGATATCAGCCTTGTGCTGATCGGCATCGGCATGGGCACGGGCGTTACGCCACAGGTGCTGGACTCTGCGCGGCACTGGCCCCTGCCCCTGATCACGCTGGCGGGGCTCCTGCTGATTATCCTGTTCGGCGGCGCGGGGCTGGTGCGCTGGCTGTCCGGCCAGGATACCAACACCGCCCGCCTTGCGGCGACGCCCGGCCATCTGAGCTTTGTTCTGGCCCTCTCGACCGGGGCAAAGGCGGACCTGCCATTTATCGCCGTGGTCCAGTCCGTGCGGGTGCTGCTCCTGATCGTGCTGGTACCCGCGGTCGCCACGATGCTGACCGGGGCGGATGTGCCCATGCCCGCATCCCGGGGCATGCCCATGCCCATGCCCGCGCTTCTGGGCCTTTCGGGTCTGGCGGCCGGACTGGGCTGGGCCCTGAAACACCGGGCGATCCCGGCGGCCCTGCTGCTTGCGGGTATGGCGGTCTCGGCCGCTGCCCATGGCACCGGACAGGTGCCGGGGACACTGCCCCTGTGGGTGGAAATCCCGGCCTTTGCCATCATGGGCACATTGATCGGAACGCGGTTTTCCGGCGTCACACCGGCACTGGTGGCCCGGGCACTTGGCGCGTCGGCCGTGCTCAGCGCGCTGGCCTGCACTGTGACCTTTGCGGCGGCCTGGGGGGTGCACACGCTTGGCGGCCTTCCCATGGTCGATCTGCTGATCGCCTTTGCCCCCGGCGGGCTCGAGACGATGGCCGCGATCTCGATACTGCTGGGGGCTGATCCGGCCTTTGTCGCGCTGCACCATGTGTTTCGGCTGGTGTTTCTGGCCGTCCTTGTCCCGCACTGCATCACGGCGGACAGTCCCGCCGCCGCCCCGCGCTAGGCGGCCAGATCAATCCACACCGGCACATGGTCGGAGGGTTTCTGTTGCCCCCGGACCTCTGCGTCAATCCCTGCGTCCCGCATCAGATCGGCGGCTTGCGGGCTCAGCAGCAGGTGATCGATGCGGATACCATCGTTGCGGTTCCAGGCCCCGCCCTGATAGGCCCAGAACGAATAATGCCCCCCGCCTGGAACGCGGGTGCGGAACGCATCGGTATACCCCGGATGCAGGATGCGCCGGAACGCGGCGCGGCTGGCGGGCAGGGCCAGCGCGTCCTTCCGCCATGCTTCGGGGCGGGCGGCATCGTCATCCTGCGGGATCACGTTATAATCCCCGCCCAGAATCACCGGCATTTCGCTGGCCAGAAGCGCGCGGGCCCGCGCCTCCATCCGGGCCATCCAGGCCAGCTTGTAATCGTACTTTGGCCCCGGCGCCGGGTTGCCATTGGGCAGGTACAGGCCACAGACCCGCAGCGCGGCATGATCCCCGATCACGGTGGCCTCAATCCAGCGGGCCTGTTCGTCGCTGTCATCACCGGGCAGGCCGCGGCTGACATCTTCCACGGGGTATTTCGACAGGATCGCCACGCCGTTGAAGCTCTTTTGGCCATGCGTCTCAACGGCATAGCCGCGATCCTCAAACACCTCCCGGGGAAAGACCGCATCAATGGATTTAATCTCTTGCAAAAGAACGACATCCGGCTGCGCGTCGTCCAGCCAGTCCGCCAAAGCCTGCACACGGGCCTTGATCCCGTTGATGTTGAACGTGGCGAGCTTCACATCGTCCCCTCTGTCCTTACATTGAAAAAGAGGTGCCGCACCCGCACGAGGACGCGGCATTGGGGTTGTCGATGGTGAATCGCGCCCCGATCAGCTCTTCCGAGAAGTCGATGACAGCATCGGCCAGAAAGGGCAAAGAGACGCTGTCAACAACAACCTTCTGATCCTGACCTTCCAGGACCATGTCATCCCCGGCCGGGGTATCCAGCGTGATCTTATACTGAAAGCCTGAACAGCCACCGCCTTCGACCGCCACGCGCAGGGCTTTCGGATCCTTGGCATCCGCATTGATTTCGGCCAGCCGCGCAAAGGCGCGCGGCGTCACTTTCGGGGGAACGGTGAGTGTAAGGGGGGGCATCGAACGGCTCCGGTCAGCTCTTCAGATCGCGTCGTGGCACTTTTGTGTGACCCGTTATATACGCCACAAGACGGCATCCGCCAAGAAGGCCGTGACACGACCGGCCCAAACTGGCCTGGACCGGCCCAGAGTGCCTGCGGGAATGCCAGCAAAATGTCCCGGTGGCCGCGGGAATGGGGCTTGACCCCGCCCGGAACACCCGTTAGAACCGCGCCATCCCTCTGGCCTTTCAACAGGACGTGTGACGCCATGAAAACCTTTTCTGCCACCCCGGCGGATATTACCAAGACCTGGATCCTGATCGATGCCCAGGGCGTGATTCTGGGCCGTCTTGCCTCAATCATTGCCATGCGGCTTCGCGGCAAGCACAAGCCGTCGTTTACCCCCTCGATGGACATGGGGGACAATGTCATCGTCATCAACGCCGACAAGGTGCAGGTGACGGGGGACAAGCGCAATAAGCCGCACTACCGGCACACCGGTTATCCGGGCGGCATAAAATCCCGCACGACCGGCCAGATACTTGCTGGGGCACACCCTGAACGGGTGGTGCTGCAGGCCGTAAAGCGGATGCTGCCGGGCGGCAGGCTAAGCCACCGACAGATGACCAGCCTGCGGGTTTACGCCGGTGCCGAACATCCGCATAAGGCACAGGCTCCCGAACAGCTGGATGTGAAATCCATGAACCCCAAAAATACAAGGGACGCGCGTTAAGATGGCCCAGACACTGACCTCACTTCATGAACTGCACGGCGTTGATGCGCCTGCCGCGGCTGCACCCGCCGCGCCCCCCCCGCGGGTTCCCGTGCGCGACGGGCTCGGCCGCGCCTATGCGACCGGCAAGCGGAAAGATGCGGTTGCCCGCGTCTGGATCAAGCCCGGCTTTGGCAAGGTGACGGTGAACGGCAAGACGATGGAGGCCTACTTTGCCCGCCCCGTGCTGCAGATGATTCTGCGGCAGCCGTTTTCGGTGGCTGGCGTCGGGAATCAGTTTGACGTGATGGCGACTGTCAAGGGCGGTGGCCTTTCGGGTCAGGCCGGTGCCGTCAAGCACGGCATTTCCAAAGCCCTGCAATTATATGAACCGTCCCTGCGCGGTGCGCTGAAAGCGGCGGGGTTTCTGACCCGCGACAGCCGCGTGGTGGAACGAAAGAAATACGGCAAGCGCAAGGCACGGCGCAGTTTTCAGTTCTCCAAGCGTTAGGCGCGGGCCGCACGTCACCCAATCCCTAGTGCAATCCCTGGTGCTTGGCGTAGTGTGCTGGCCGGTTCGGGAAATACGCCCGCCGCGAGAAAACTTGAAAGATCCTGCCTGCGCCCGCACCGGGATGTGGGCAGGGACGCGCCCGCGGTCTTTCGCCCTGCCGCCCGTGTCAACCGCCCCCCAAGAGCCCGAAAAATGCGCCTGCCTTGGCCTCCGTTTCAGGAAAGGCGAATTCAGGACAGGCGAATAAGAAACCCGAGGAAGGCCGTGGCCAACCCTACGGCCCCCAGCAATGTCAGGGTCATGCGCAGCTCCCGCCGGGCCAGGTCGGCCCGTAGCCGGTCAAGGGCCCCTTCATACTGCGCCTGCATGGAACCCATGCTTTCTTCAAGTACCGCTATTTTGCGGCTGGAATCTGCATCATCACGCATGCACAGGAACTTAGGCACTCCTGCCGCCCGTGTCAACCGCCCCCCAAGGGCCCGAAAATGCACCTGCCTCGAAAAACCCTGCTTGCGCCCCCGGCCTGTTTGCGGAGGCGCCGTCGCGGCGGGCGCACCTTTCAAGGGGGGGGAGCCCCGGCCCCGGTTTCAGGACAGGCGGATAAGGAACCCGAGGATGGCCGTGGCCAGCCCCACGGACCCCAGCACGGCCCCCAGCAATGTCAGGGTCATGCGCAACTCCCGCCGCGCCAGCTCGGCATCGCGCTGGGCGATATACTCACCCTGCCGCGTATCCCGCTGGGCCAGATCGGCATCGCGCCGTGCCAGGTCGGCCCGTAGCCGGTCAAGGGCCCCTTCATACCGCACCTGCATGGAGACCATCCTTTCTTCAAGTACCGCTATTTTGCGGCTGGAATCTGCATCATCACGCATGCACAGGAATTTAGGCACTCCTGCCGCCCG
>JACONJ010000032.1 GCA_014323785.1 Paracoccaceae bacterium
GCCGCCGTCCAAGGTATCCTGACCCCTCAAGCTGTAGGCATTGTTGTTTCCTTCGGTGCCTTTGAACGTGTCAGAGCCCCTAGTGGCCTTGTTTTCGGGCGACCACATCGTTCCTTTCTCCTTCTGTCGAGGCGGCTAACTGATACCGCAGCTTCAAAAGCAAGAACCGCCATGGGCTTCTTCTTGGACCAGTATCCTGCTTCCCTGTGACCACAAATAGCCCCCCGCGCATAATTGCAACCCCAAAAATGGCCGCAGGGCCACTTTTTGCGAGTTATCCACAACTTTTTTGCCCGCACCCACCGGATTCCTGCACCCGACTGCCTGTTTTTCTGGCATTTCCGGGCGTGGCGAGGGGGTGCGCATCGATTCGTGCCTCTGCCCGTTGAAGGGCGAATCGAAACGCCCGCGTATCACCTTCGATTCGGAAGCTGACCGCCGGTTAACCCGGCAGCACAAGCTGATCCGTACGAACCGCCCGGCCAGAGTCCCTGTAACTGGCCCAGTCATTACCTGCGCCGCCGTCCAGGGTATCCTCGCCTTTGCCACCATTCAGGGTGTCGTTGTCATCGCCGCCCTTCAGCATATCATCGCCGTCGCCGCCATCCAGGACGTCGGCCCCGGCACCACCGATAACAAGTTTTCCGTCGGGCTTTACCCGGGTCATGGATATGTTCTTCTGTTTCGGCCTGCCCGGGCGCGGCCTGTTATGCCCTTATGGTATCAGGCGATTCGTCTTGTGTAGCACACGCCCTGTGCCGTTGTCACCCCCTGCGGCAGGGGGCTGCTGTGTATGTGTCATCATATATAGGCACCCGCGCGGCCTGTTGCAAGCGATCCGGGGATAATTTCAGGGTGATCAGGGGGCAAATCAGGGGGAGGCAGGGGCAGATCAACTCGTTCTATCGAGTCGGAGGCGTACAGGTGGTCGTCCGGACAAATTGCCTCCCCGCCGTCCAGGATATCAGCCCCCGCACGGCGGCGATCTATACTTTATCGGTCATATCCGAAGATATTTTCGGTCCGCTACACAATGCATTTGGGGGGTAAAATTAAAAAGTGCTGCATTACAAGAACTTAGCAAGAATTTTTGTGTCCGCGTGGGGGCTACTGGTGGCGATTTTACCCCTCATGCGCCCAATCTGCCGCCCTGTATCGATTCGATCTGGCCAGATTCGACCTTGTTTTGACCCTGCCCCAAATTTTGCGTTCGGTTCGCCCCCTCGTACCGGCCACCCGGGCTGCGGGTCTTACAAGAACCGCAGCCCCGGCCCCCGCGCCATTTATCCAGCCGGTTACCGGGGCGCGCACCGCCTTGGTCACAGCTTGTCTCGCAGCCCGGCCAGGGCCTAGGCAAAGGGGTTGTCTGGGTCGACGCGATCCGTCTTGTGCTCAGGTCTGGCCAAGGCACCTTGTGCCCCGGCACTGTGGGGCGTCTTGCCCTTTTTGCCATCTCGGGCGTGTCGTATCCGGTCATATCGTCAGGAATTTGCATTACCGGCGCGCCCGGCAGAATCGCCAGATTTACGCAACGGCCCGGGCGATGGCACATTGTTTCCACAGCGTTTTGAGGGCCTCGACCAAGTATTCAATATCGGCGTCACTGTGCAGTGGCCCCGGGGTAAAGCGCAGCCGTTCGGTTCCCTTGGGGACCGTGGGATAGTTGATTGGCTGCACGTAAATGTCGAACTGGTCCATCAGAATATCGCTTAGCATCCGGCATTTCACCGGATCCTTGACCATCACCGGGATGATATGGCTGGGATTGTTTACGTGGGGAATGCCCTCGGCATCCAGGCGGGCACGCAGGCGGGCGACCTGGCGTTTTTGCATATCCCGTTCCCGTGAGATTTGCTTTAGGTGCCGGACCGAGGTGGAGGCCGCCGCAGCCACGGCGGGCGGCAAGGCCGTGGTAAAGATGAACCCGCTGGCGAAACTGCGGATGAAGTCGCAAAGTGCGTGGCTGCCGGTGATGTAGCCGCCGACGACACCAAAGGCTTTGCCCAGGGTGCCTTCGATCAGCGTGATCCGGTCCATCAGCCCCTCACGTTCGGCCACGCCGCCGCCACGGGGGCCGTACATTCCCACGGCGTGAACCTCATCAATATAGGTCATCGCGCTATATTCATCGGCCACATCGCAGATTTCCCTGATCGGGGCGATGTCACCATCCATGGAATAAACGCTTTCGAACGCAACGATCTTGGTTGCATTTGCCGGCAGCGCGGCCAGTTTCCTTTCCAGGTCTTCCACGTCGTTGTGATTCCAGATTACCTTCCGGCACCGCGCGTGGCGGATGCCCTCGATCATCGAGGCGTGGTTCAACGCATCGCTAAGGATCACCGCATTGGGCAGGCGTGCGCCCAAGGTGGACAGTGCCGCCCAGTTCGACACGTAGCCGGACGTGAACAGAAGCGCATTCTGCTTACCGTGAAGGTCGGCCAGCTCTTCTTCGAGGCGTTTGTGGTGATAGGCGTTGCCCGAGATGTTGCGCGTACCGCCCGCACCAGTACCGCAGTTCTGGACCGTTCTGACCATGGCGTCGATCACCTTGGGGTTCTGACCCATGCCCAGATAGTCGTTGGAGCACCACACGGTGACGTCGCGTGTGCCTTCCTTATGGTGATTGATCACTTTCGGGAACGCCCCGCATTGCCTTTGCAGTTCGGCAAAGATGCGGTAATTGCCCTCTTCCCTGAGCTGATCGAGCTGAACCTGAAACATGTCGTCGAAGTGCATCCGGATGCCCTTACTTTATCGTCTGGTCGGGTGTCGTATCCCGGGGCCGGAGCCTTGGGGGCGGTTCTGGCAGCATCCAGCGCCAGAGTTTTTCGTCATGCAGGGGCAAAACCATACACCAATGCTCTAACAGTGCCAGCGCGGTAAGTGCGGCCAAAAGGGCAAAGCCCACGGTCTCCCCCGGGGTGGCATCGGGGATCCACAGCTGCCCGAGCCAGCAGGCGAACGCAAGGCCAAGGCCCGTGACCGACAGGGGGAACAACGCGTTCATGCGCGCCACGCGAAAGTGGCTGGCCAGATGGGTCAGGTGTTCGGGGATGAATTCCAGATTGATCTTCCGCACCCCCAGATAGAGGTTCAGCTTGGCACTGATGCGGGCCGCGAAGAGAATCCCGAATGTCCATGTGCCAAACTGGTTCTCTGCCCCCCAAGAGGCGTAGAGCATCGCCAAAAGCATACCGAACAGAAGAAATTCGTGATAGGCAACCGTACCCCAGGCGCGGATGAACCGCTCCCACTCGGGGGCACCGGCTTTGGCAGGGCCGCGATAGGGGCCGGTGATCACACCGGTCAGGAAGGTCAGCTCACCCCAGCCCCAGAGTGCCAGGGCCGCGAGAAACCCGATATAGGCCCCGGCGACAGAAGCATTGCCAAGGGTATCAAGAAAGCCAGCCGCGCCCAAGATCAGAAACGGCAGGTTCATCAGAACCGCCCATTTCCGAGCATTGGTACCCTCGTGCTCGGTCCGCCGCACCGTCATCAGGATCGCCCCGGTGGAAAACCACCAGAGAAACAGGGCCGCAAGGGCCGCAATCCAGGGCGACCCCAGCATCAGTAAGCGGGTTCCAGCCGGGTTTCCCCAGGCACGTTGTGCCTGACGGCAGGGATCGTGTAAAGGCCGACGAAGGCGACCGCGGCCCGCACCATGGCCCCGACGCGGCCGAAGATGTTGCCGTTGTCCTTGTGCCGTGCGAGATCGGCGTTGGCTTTCTGGAGGTGCTTCAGCCCCTTCATCCAGCGCGGATGGTCAATATCCAGCGTGATCGGGAAAATCTGCCTGGAGATTTCTGAGGTTTTGCGAAACACCTCTTGCCCGTACCAATCCGTATCCACGCCAAGTGCTTCGTGAAAAGCCGGCCGCTGGTGGTCACGGACATACATGGTGGAATAAACAGCCGTCAGGAAGAACTTGATCCAGTAGACATTCACGCCGCTGGTCAGCTTCGGATCGGTTTTCATCAGCAGGGCGAAGGCTTCGCCATGGCGGAACTCATCACTACACCATTCTTTGAACCACTTGAAAATCGGGTGGAACCGCTTGTCGGGGTTCTGTTCCAGGTGCCGGAAGATGGTGATGTAGCGTGCATAGCCGATCTTTTCCGACAGGTACGTGGCGTAATAGATGAATTTGGGCCGGAAGTAGGTGTATTTCTTCTTCTGCGTCAGAAAGCCAAGGTTCACCGCGATGCCCGCTTCGCGCAGGGCGTCATTAATGAAGCCAGCGTGCCGTGCTTCATCCCGCGCCATAAACTGGAACAGCTCGGTTATGTCCTTGTTGTTGCCACGGCGTTTCATCTCTTTATAGAGTACACAGCCCGAGAACTCCGCCGTGCAGGAGGAGATAAGAAAGTCGATAAACTCGGCCTTTAGCCCGGGTGCCATATTTTCCCAATCAATATGGTCCCAGTCCTCGTTCTTCTTGAAGTGGCCCTTGTTCGGGTCCGCCTTCATGGTGCCGATAAGCGTGTCCCACTCATCACGCACAGCAGATACGTCGATGGCGTCCAACGTGTCGAAATCAGTGGTGTAGAAGCGCGGTGTCAGCAGGGTGTTTTGCATCGCCACCGCGGTTGCACCCTTGCTGTCAACCACGGGTTGATGCTGCGGGGTGGCCAGTGCCTCTTCCACTGTGGTGGCGTCAGCGGAATGGGTTGCCTGGATGTTCATACCGAAACCTCCCTTGAGAATGAGAACTCACAAAGTTCCATGAATTCGAAATTGCCGGTGGCACGGGTCCAGAGCTGTTCCAGCCTGGAGGCGCGGGTGATTGTCGCCATGCGGTCTTCGATGACAACCTGGCCATAGGGTGCCATGACCGGTGCGCCGTGAACCAGAACCTCATCGCCCGGATGGATCACCGCGCCGTTCAGAAATTTCACATGCGCGTGCAGGCTGTCGAATTTATGGCTTACCTCAACCTGGCAGGGTGCCGTTTCCGTCTTTCTGGTCAGTAATCCCATGGTCATTCCTCTAAAAGCCGCGCGAAGGCCAGCGTGTTGTCCCGACCGAACCCGATCAGCTCGGCCCGGAAATCCGTGTGATCATCGCGCAATCCGATGCGCCCGTCTGAAAAGCGCACCAGGCGAATGGGTTCCGAGCCCGAAAGGCCCACGGCCCCCCGTTCCCGTTCAAGAACCCGGTAAATGCCAGCGACAAAGCCCCCTTCGTCAGAGGCCAACGTGGCAATCACACTACCGTCCAGATCCAGAACCCGGGCAGAGCCGTCCATTTCACCATAAATGCGAATCATGCGTTCCTGCAGGATCGGCACCTCTTCCACTGCCGGGGGCATCGCTTCGAGCGGGCGGTCGGTCAGGCGGGCATAGGCGACGATGATCAGAACACAGAGGCACAGCACGACCATCGCGCGGAGCAGCACCGCGGGGATCATCTCCTTATCGCGGATGGCCAGTTTTTCTTCGGGAGTCAAGGCTGCCATTTTTTGCTTTCCTTCTTATTTCGCCGCCACAGCATCGGACGGGCGCAGGGCAGAAACGACGGGTTCATTAACCGCGGTTTCTGCCGCTTCCGCCAAAAGGGCCGCCACTTTCGCGGCTTCGGGGATGCAGCGCAGCGCGGGCCGGGTCCGATGCATCCGCCAGGGCCGGACATGGGGCCAGGCCATCGCATAGCTGAACTGCATACCATCGGGCATCAGTTCCAGGGCGATGGTACCGCTGCCATCGGGGCGCACGGCCAGTGTGGCGTTCGCGATCCGCCGGAAGGGCAGGTTCAATGTCATGGTCAGGGCCGCGCCAATGCGCATGGCGACGCGCCTGCTGGTTAGCGTGTAGACAGTCGATCTGGCCTGGAGGATCGCGATCAGAATCAGAAGCGCACAAACGATCCCGCCCAAAGCCAGGAAGAAAGATGCGGCATTGGCACTGTCAGCCCAAGTTTCAACCGCCGCACCCGAGATGGTCCGCCAGGCGAAGAGAAACAGGAAATACCCTGCGACCCAGTAGAGGCTCAGTGCCTCTTTGGCCAAGAGCCACCAATCCGGTGCACCTTGCCACAGGATCTCTTCGCCCTCGGGCAGGTTTTCGGGCAATCCACGGACGGGTTCTGGCCGAAGGTCGTCGTGTTCGCGGGGCGTCATTTATGTTTTGCCTCCTTATCCGATTAGCGGATCGGACCGCGCCCGGCTGGCATAAAGGGTACCCCCGGCGTAGTAGGCTGTGATTTTGTCTTCTTCCAGAAGTGTGATCTGGTTGGGTGATTTTGTGACAGGCACGTTCTTGAAATGCGTGCCGAAAATCGCGTTGATCTTTACCCGATCAGTCCTGATCCTGCAATAATGGATGGGCACCAGGCGTTTGCCACCACCATGGTCCTTATCCAGCCCAATCTCCAGGTAGCGGACCAACTGCTCGGGTGCGTCCAGCCACATGTCGCTGATTTCGCCCACAATCTCATTATCGCCAGCCTGCACAGCCATCCCGCGCGGGTCGCGCCCGGCAGAAACGTGATAGCCGTCCATCGCCCCCATCGCCACGATTTTCGGGTGGCCATGGCCATCCAGTTCCGGCACATCGCGGCGCCTGGCCCATGCGGCAGGACCGACGCCGTCAACCATCGGATCGCCCGTCGGCTCAAACGGGTAGCCATTGGCCGGGTTCGTGCGCACCAGCGGCAGGTCGCCGCGTGACTGGGCATCCGGCCCGGGAACCGTCACTTCGCCCCGGCCATTGGGCAGGACGAAGGTTTTCGGTGTGGGTACCGGAAACAGTCCCTGGTTGGCCGATTGTGTGCCATCATCGCTTTCCAGGGGATAGCCTTCGCGCATGTTTTCGGTCTGCAAGTAGTAGATCAGCAGCGCAAAGAATATCCAGAACAGCCAAATCGACAGGCTGGCCAGATCAAATGTGCCAAAGAAAGTGCTTTCCATGTCTGGTCTCCTTTCAGACCGGCGATCAGGCGGGCAGCTCGGCCAGGCCGAGTTTTGCCCCGGTCCGCGGGTGAGTGGGAACAGTCCGCACCAGCGGACCGAGAGCGGTAAGGGTTATAAAGAGGAGCAGAATCTCCAGATGGTAGACGACGGAATAGCCCGTGGCGGGATCATTCAATGCTGCGCCCATGCTGCCGGAAAGGGCCACCTGGTTGACCAAGTCGCGGATGCCGCCGCCGATGGCGATAGAGAGCCCCCCCGCCGTGGCTTGCGCCGCCCCCCAGGCCCCAAGTGCCAGGCCGCGCCCGGCCGCGCCCTGTGCGGGCATCGTCATCGCGGCCGTCAGCGTCGTGACAGCGAACAGTCCGCCGCCGAAGCCAATCACACAAGCCCCGGCAAAGAAGAGGGGTACCGAATTCATCGGGTTGGCAAAGATCACCGCCGAGAAGGCCATCACACCCGCCAGTATGCCCAGTGCCGCCAGCCGGTAAGGGTTGTGCCCCTGCGCCAGCCCTTTCGCGGCAAGGCCAAAACCAACCAGGGCACCCGCTGCCCACGTGGCGGTCAGAAACGTCGTGGCGGACACGCTCAGGCCCAGGATTTCGCCGCCATAAGGTTCCAGCAGCACATCCTGCATGTTGAAGGCCACAGTGCCCAGGAACACGACGGCCAAAAGCCGACTGGCGCTGCCGTCGTTGACATAGTCGCGCCAGGCATCGGCGAACCCGGGCCGGGGGGCCGCGCGCTCTTCCTTTGACATGGGGCGCACACGCTCTTGCTTCCAGAGCGCGATGACATTCAGCAGGATGGTCACAACAGCGGCACTCTGAACCACCTTGATCAGCCGCAGGGCGGTGAAATCGGCCAGCAGCCAGCCGATGAGCACAGCCGATATCCCCATGCCGACCAGGAACATAACGTAAAGCAGGGCAACAACCCGGGGGCGGGCCTCATCCGAAGCACGGTCAGCGGCAAGGGCCAGACCGGCGGTCTGTGTCATGTGCATGCCCAGACCCGTCATTGTAAAGGCCATGGTGGCCAGAACCTCACCCGCGAAGGGGATGTCATGCACCACATCCCCGCCAAGAACCAGCAGTGCCGAGGGCATCAGGGCCAGACCGCCGAACTGCCAGAGCGACCCGAACCAAAGATAGGGGACGCGCCTCCAGCCAATGGAGGAGCGGTAGTTGTCCGATTTAAACCCCAGAAGGGCACGGAAGGGTGCGATCAGAACCGGCAGGGCGACCATCACGGCCACCAGAACCGCCGGGACACGCAGCTCAACAATCATCACACGGTTAAGCGTGCCCAAAAGCAGCACACCTGCCATGCCAACAGAGACCTGGAACAGCGACAGCCGCAAAAGCCGGCCCATCGGCAGACCGTCACTGGCGGCATCTGCAAAGGGCAGATATTTCAGGGATATACGGCGCAGCGCACTCATTTCGCGTAATCCAGGCAGGTGGAGATGTAAAAGCCGTGGCTGATGCGCGCAACCTTGCGCAGCGTACCTGTCGCGCCGTGGCGGTGTGCGCTGCGGGCCAGGCGTTTGGGGACATGGGGAATCAGCACGGGCGCACGGTCAGAGCGGGGAAACACCCGCCCCAGGCCCCAGAACGCCATCAGGAAGGGCGTGCGCGGCGCGACCGTGAACACCACCGAGCCGCCGACACGCGGGCACAGCGCGGCCAGAGCCCGGCCCAGGTCATCGGCTTGGTAATAGATCATACTGTCCATGGCCACGACATGGTCGAACAACCCCAATTCGGACGCAAGCATGTCGCCCGAGGCAAAGGTCACGCGATGCGACAGTGCCCTGGGCAGGCGCTGGCCCGCGATCTTCACAAGTTCGGGGCTGATATCGACAGCAACCACATCCGCCCCGCGTGCCGCCAAGTCTGCCGTCATCTGACCCGCGCCGCAACCAGCATCCAGCACCCGATGGCCCGTCAGATCATCAGGCAGCTGGTTCAGCATAAGGGTGCGCATCCGGTCCCGGCCTTTACGTACAGTACGGCGAATGCCGGAAACCGCGGCATCTGATGTTAACCGCTCCCACGTTCTGGTGGCGGTGCGATCAAAGTAATCCTCGACTCGGTCGCGCGTCGCACCGTATGTCGGTGTGGCAACCATCAATCAAAACCCAGAAGCTCAAAAATATCGCGATCTTCCAGTGGCGCGGGCGAAAGTGCCTTGGTGCCGTTCCACAGCGTCCCGGCAAGGCGGACATACTCTGCACGGCACTGAACGATATCCTCGTCATCAGGCATTTCAAAAAGTGTTTTCTTTTTCAGGCGAGAGCGGCGGATCGCATCCACATCAGGCATATGGCCGATGCGCCGAAAGCCGACCTTCTTGCAGAAGCGATCCACCTCATCGGTGTCGCGGGACCGGTTGGCAACGCAGCCTGCAAGGCGGACATTGTAGTTCTTCGATTTCGCCTGCACCGCGGCAATGATCCGGTTCATCGCATAAATTGAATCGAAGTCGTTGGCGGTAACGATCATCGCCCGGTCGGCATGCTGCAGGGGGGCCGCAAACCCGCCGCACACCACATCACCCAGCACGTCGAAAAGGACGATATCCGTATCTTCCAGAAGATGGTGCTGCTTCAGCAGCTTCACCGTCTGGCCAACGACATAACCGCCGCAGCCAGTGCCCGCGGGCGGGCCACCGGCCTCGATGCACATCACACCGTTATAGCCTTCGGTCATGAAGTCCTCGGGACGCAGTTCCTCGGCGTGGAAATCCACCTCTTTCAGGATGTCGATCACCGTAGGCTGCAGATGCCCCGTCAGGGTAAAGGTGGAATCGTGCTTCGGGTCGCAACCGATCTGCAGAACCTTGTGGCCCAAGGTCGAAAATGCTGCCGAGAGGTTCGAAGACGTCGTCGATTTACCGATCCCGCCCTTGCCATAAACCGCGAAAACCTTGGCACCCTCGATTTTCATCGAGGCATCCTGATGCACCTGAAGCGAGCCTTCGCCATCCTCTCCTGTCTTCAGGATCAGCGGGGCAGCACGCAGGCCCTTCCTGGCCAGCCCTTCGGCCTCACGCGCATTGGCGCGGGCGGCAGGGGGATGCTTGATGTCCAGTGGGCTCATTGTCGGTCCTCCTATTCAGCTGCCAGGGTCACGCCCTCCAGCGTGTCCTCCAGCTCATCCACCCCAGCCTGAAGGGCGGCAAGCGTGGTATCATCGGGCTGCCAGTAATCGCGCTCGTGGGCCTCAAGCAGGCGATTCGCCATCCGGGTTGAGGCCTGCGGGTTCAACGCGGCCAGGCGGCGGCGCATTTCTTCATCCAAAATAAAGGTTTCACTCAGGCGCTGATAGACCCAAGGGGCCACCTGTCCGGTCGTTGCAGACCAGCCGAGGGTGTTGGTCACCTGCGCCTCGATCTGGCGCACCCCTTCATGACCGTGCTTCAATAGCCCCTCAAACCATTTTGGGTTCAGGCTGCGGGATCGGGTTTCCAGTGCGACTTGTTCCTGCAGGGCGCGAACCTTGCCTTCGCCCCGGGTCTGGTCGCCGATCAGCACGGGTGCTTCCTTTCCCTTGGCGCGTTTCACCGCGCGGGAGATTCCGCCAAGCGTATCAAAATAATGGTCTACCGTGGTCACACCCAGTTCGACGCTTTCCAAATTCTGATAGGCCACATCGACATCTTTAAGGGCCGCTTGTAGCAATGCAGGGTTCTTGCGGGCCTTACCGTCCAGTCCATAGGCAAAGCTTTTCCGCGCCTCGTAGGCGTCGGCCAATTCATCTTCACTGTCCCAGGCACTCGAATCAATCAGCGCATTGACGTTGGAACCATAGGCCCCCTCGGCGTTAGAGAAGACGCGCAAGGCGGCCTCTTCCATGCCAACCTTCATTTTTGCGGCGTAATCCAGTGCGTGCGCCCGGACAAAGTTCATCTTGACCGGTTCATCCGCCGTGGCGGCCTTGAAGGCAGCTTCCGCCAGCATTTTGGTCTGCAAAGGCAGCAAATCCCGGAAAATGCCCGACAGCGTCATCACCACGTCAATGCGCGGGCGGTTCAGCTGATTCAGCGGGATCAAATCCGCACCGCACAGGCGTCCGAATCCATCGAAGCGCGGTGTCGCCCCCATCAACGCCAGGGCCTGGCTGATCGGGCCACCATCGGATTTGATATTGTCGGACCCCCAGAGCACAAGCGCCACCGAACGCGGCATTTCGCCTGCCGCCTCGATCAACTTGTCGGCCTGTTTGGTGCCATCCTGAAGGGCGAACGCCGTCGGCATACGGAACGGGTCAAAGGCATGGATGTTGCGGCCCGCGGGCAGAATCTCGGGGTTGCGAATAAGATCGCCGCCCGGCACCGGTTCAATGTAGCGGCCTGACAGCGCACGCATCAGCCCCTCAATCTCTGTTTCCTGGCGCAACAGGTGTTCAATCCGGGCACGCGTTTCATCGTCAGCATATGCCATTAACCGCATGTGTTCCTGAATCTCGGCCTCTTCAAAGGGTTTGCCCACCACATGCAACCCGTCAGGGATCAGCGCATCCTCGGTTTCCAGCAGCGTAAGCCACAGCACCTCTGGATCGCGCTCTGCGAGGTCAACCGCCTCGGCCTGGGTTTGAATAAGTGCCGCCAAATCCCCCCGCTGAGCTGCATCGGGTGCCAGAACCCGCCAGCGCGCCAGGCTGTCTTTCAACTCTGCCAAGCCCTTGTAGAGACCCGACGCCGCAAGGGGCGGGGTCAAATGCGTGACCGTCACAGCGTTTGAGCGGCGCTTGGCCAGCGTCGCCTCCGACGGGTTGTTGGAGGCATAAAGATACACATTCGGCACTTCCCCGATCAGCCGATCAGGCCAATCCCGCGCACCCAGTCCGGCCTGTTTGCCGGGCATGAATTCCAATGCGCCATGCATGCCGAAATGCAGCAGGGCATCGGCACCAAAAGTCTCGCGCAGCCAGAGGTAGAAGGTGACGAACGCGTGGGTCGGCGCGAAGCCCTTCTCAAACAGAAGGCGCATCGGGTCGCCTTCCCACCCGAAGGCAGGCTGCACACCCACGAATATATTGCCAAACCGGGCACCCAGAACAAAGACACCACGACCATCTGATTGGATTTTCCCCGGTGCCGGGCCCCAGGTATTCTCGATCACTTTCAGGGGCGGCGTCATGCGCACGATGGTATCGGCATCGACATGATCCGCCACGTTTGCCTGCTGCCCATATCGCGCGGCATTGCCGTTCAGAACCGCATCGCGCAAGGCATCGACGGTCCCGGGCGGCTCGAGGTCATAACCTTCGGCCTTCATCCGGTGGAGCGTATTGAAAAGGCTTTCAAACACGCTGAGATGGGCCGCTGTACCAACCGCCCCGGCATTAGGCGGGAAACCGAAGAGGACAATGCCTACTTTCTTCTCGGCATTTGCTTTCCGCCGAAGCGTGGCCAGGCGTAGGGTTTTTTCGGTCAGGGACTCGATCCGCTCAGGACAGGGTGCCATCGCCCTGCAATCCGAGGAGCACGAACAGTTGTACGCGCAGCCATCACACCCCCCGGGACCGTGGCGACCGCCGAACACGGTGGGGTTTGTCGCACCGTCGATCTCGGGCAGGGCAATAAGCATTGTGGTTTCAACGGGGCCAAGGCCACCGGCCGAGGTCGCCCACTGGCCAAGAGTCTGAAACTCAATCGGGTGGCCCGCGATATAGGGGATGTCGAGAGTCCTGAGCACCTCGACAGCCGCCGTGCTGTCATTATAGGCTGGGCCACCGATCAGGCTGAAGCCAGTCAGCGAGACCAGGGCATCAACCCGCCCATCAGAGAAATAGGCCTCAATCGCAGGGCGGCCATCCAGGCCACCGGCAAAGGCGGGGATCAACCGCAGCCCACGTTTTTGCATGGCGCGGATGACACCGTCGTAATGCGCACTGTCGGACGCCAGAATATAGGACCGCATCATCAGCAGGCCGACGGTCGCAACCGGGTGGTCCGGCTGCGGCAAATCCGCAACATCTGTGGTGATGTGATGGCCCGGCAGATCGGGATGATAGAGCCCGACATCCGGGTAATCGATTGGTGCCTTGGCCTCAGCCCCCTGAAAGGCCGTTTCGCCAGCATAACGGCCGACAAGGAACCGCACCATCTGTTCGACATTGTCATCCGAACCGCCCAACCAGTATTGCATGGTCAGGAACCAGGCGCGCAGATCCTGTGCCTTGCCGGGGATGTATTTCAGGATTTTCGGCAGGCGCCGCAGCAATTTCATCTGCTTTTCGCCGGAATTGGCTGACGACTCTTTCGAATTGCGCAGCCTGTTCATGATCTTCATCGGCCCGGAGGCGGGTTTTTGCATGTCCAGTTCACCCATGCGGGTCAGCTGCACAACACCCCGTGCCGAGATAAGTCCGATCATGGCATCGCACGTCTCACGCCGCGCGGTCAGGTCCGGCAAGATCGCCTGAATATGCTCTTCAATGAACAAAAGGGTCATAATGATCAGGTCGCCATGGCGCACGGCATCCCTGGCCCCTTCCAAGGCCTCGGGGTTCTCGGCCCATTCAGCCGAGGAATGCACCGACATACTCAGGCCCGGAAACTCACCCGCCAAACGCCCGGAGACCCGTGCCGCAGGGCCTGCGGCATGGGCATCCAGCGTCACAATCACAACGCGGTAGCCAGGGATATGGTCGCTATCGCGCATAGTGGGCCCTGGCTTCATAAAGCGTGTCGATACTGACCTCTTGCAACCCTTGATTGGCCGCGAACTTCTCGGTGTTGCGCCGGGCCTTGCCGCGGGCAAAGAAGGGGATTTTCTTCAGCTCTGTCTCGGCATCGGCCCGCCAGACCATGACAGCACCGATGGCCCGCACCGGGGCAGGGGCGACCCCGACCGGTTTTGGCGCGGGGGTGCCATGGTGGCTTGGCCCCGCTGCATCGTGGAACTCAAAATCCTCACGGAACATGGTCAGAAGATGCTCTTCCAGGCCCATGACCAGGGGATGAACCCAGGTGTCGAAGATGACATTTGCGCCTTCCCATCCCATTTGGGGGGCGTAGCGGGCCGGGAAATCCTGAACATGGACAGGTGCCGAGATTACGGCACAGGGAATGCCCAGGCGCTTACCGATATGGCGCTCCATCTGGGTGCCCAGGATCATCTCGGGGGCCGCTTCTTCAATGGCCTTCTCGACGTCCAGGTAGTCATCCGTGATCAGTGCCTCAATCCCGAATTCCTTGCCCAATGTGCGGATGGAACGGGCAAATTCGCGATTGTAACAGCCCAAGCCGACAACATCAAAGCCCATCTCATCGCGCGCGATGCGGGCGGCAGTTCTTACGTGGGTTGCGTCCCCGAAAAGGAACACGCGCTTGCCAGTCAGGTAGGTTGAGTCAACCGACTTCGCCCACCAGGGCTGGCGCAGGCGTGAAAGGTCTGCCTTCGGCACTACACCGCAAATTCCGGCGACCTCGGCAATGAAATCATGGGTCGCACCAACGCCGATTGGCACGGTTTTGGTGTAGGGAATACCCAAGGTCCGCTCCATATGCCGCGCGGCGGCCTCAGCGTGTTCCGGATACATCAGAATGTTGATATGCCCCTGGCCAAGCATGGTGAGATCCTTGGGCGTCGCGTCGAAGGGCGCAACAACATTGATGCTGATGCCCATCTCACAGAGCAGGCCCTTCACCTCTTGGATATCATCGCGATGGCGGAAGCCAAGCGCAAGCGGTCCGATCAGGTTCGCTGTCACCTCCGGCGTCTTCTTCATCGGCTGCGCCAAGTGACGAACCAACTGATAGAAGGTTTCATCAGTGCCGAAAATTTCTTTCCGTTGGTACGAGGGCAGTTCCAGTGCCACGACGGGCACAGGAATATCCATTGCCCCGGCCAGACCGCCGGGATCATCCTGAATCAGCTCTGCCGTACAGGATGCACCGACGATCAGTGCCTGTGGCCGGAAGCGATCATAGGCCCCTTGGCAGGTCTTCTTGAAAATCCCGGCCGTGTCTTCACCCAGATCACGACCTTCAAAGGTTGTATAGGTCACAGGCGGGCGGTGGTCGCGCCGCTCGATCATGGTAAAGAGCAGGTCGGCATAGGTATCACCCTGGGGTGCATGCAACACATAGTGCAGGCCCTTCATGCCAGTTGCGACACGCATGGCACCAACGTGGGGCGGGCCCTCATATGTCCAGACGGTGAGTTTCATCGCGCGACCGCGTGCGTTTCCGGGAAAGGGCCTGCTGCTTCCGGTTTCAAAAGGTCGCGGCGGCGGAGCGGACGGCTGAACAGGCCCGCGAGATCTCCGGCCTGTTCGTAGAAATGCACCGGGGTAAAGACGAGTTCGATGGCCCATTTTGTTGTCAGCCCTTCGGCTTCTAGTGGGTTGGCCAGACCCAGGCCGCAAACCGTCAGATCCGGTCGCACCGCGCGGATGCGATCCAATTGTAGATCCACGTCCTGGCCCTCGGATATCACGGGGCCCGCCGGTATCAGATCCAGATCGGGGTCAACGAGCCCCTTGTGGATGTAGGGTTGACCGATCTCTATCGCCTCCATACCGCATTCACGGACCAGAAAGCGGGTCAGAGGAATCTCTAACTGGCTGTCGGGCATGAAGAAAATCGACTTGCCGCGCAGCACCGCCGATGCGTTGGTAATCGCCGTCCGGGCGCGGGTGCGCGGGGCGACTGTGACACGTTCAAAGGTAGCATCATCAACGCTGAATTCATTGGCAATGGCCTTCAGCCACAGGGTCGTGCCCTCTTCACCGAAGGGAAAGGGTGCCCGAATCATCCGGGCACCGCGGTTCTGCAAAGCGGCGACAGTGGTACCCAAGAACGGCTGCAGGCAGGCAAAGACGGTGTTCGGGCCGACCCCGGGCATTTCGGCAGAGCGTGGTGCAGGCAGAACGCGGATCGGGCCAACCCCCATTTTGCCAAGGAGTGATATGGCCTGATCCTCTACCACTTCGGGCAGTGCGCCAACGAGCAGCAGCTCGCGCATGTCCGAGGCCGGCAGGGCCGGCACCATAGAGGCAAGGCAGGCGTCCTCGCCCTGGGTAAAAGTTGTTTCGATCCCCGAGCCGGAGTAGTTCAGAACCCGGACACGAGGCGCGTAGACCTGTGTCAGCCGTTCAGCAGCGCGAGCGAGGTCAAGTTTGATCACCTCGGATGGGCAGGAACCGACAAGGAACAATTGCCTGATATCCGGGCGGCGGTCCAGAAGCCGCGCAACCTCACGGTCCAGCTCATCATGGGCGTCGGCCATCCCGGCCAGGTCGCCTTCCTCGAGAATGGCGGTGCCAAAGCGGGGCTCGGCAAAGATCATCACGCCAGCAGCCGATTGCAACAGATGGGCACAAGTACGGCTTCCCACGACCAGAAAAAACGCATCCTGCATTTTGCGATGCAACCAGATGATGCCGGTCAGCCCGCAGAACACCTCACGCTGGCCACGCTGCCTAAGCACGGGCGCATCGCGGCAGGTCCGGGCAGTGATGCGGGCCGAATGGTTCATGCCTCACCCTCTAACCGGGCCTGGCGGAGTTTCCAAAGAAACTGACCAGCGTTGATCACATAGACGGCGTAGGCGACAAGCGCGATCCACATCTGGTCCACATAGGGCCAACCCGCCAGCAGTGCCCAGACATATGCCGCGTGCAAGGCGATGACCGCAAAGCTGAACACATCCTCCCAGAAAAAGGCGGGCGCGAAAAGGTATTGGCCGAAGACAACCCTCTCCCAGATCGCACCGGTCAGCATAATCATGAACAGAAATCCGGTCTTCACGATGATCGAGAGCGTTGCCGCCTCATACCCGATCCCGGTCCACATGAACCGGGCGACAAGCACCAGAGAAACCAGAAATGCAACGAACTGCAGAGGGGCCAGAACACCCTGGACCAGAGTCCACACGGTGGCATCACGGCGTGCGCGTTCCTGGGCTGTATAAAGCCGCCGCGGGGGTGTCTGGGTGAGGGTGTCGGCTGGCATCCGGCGTCGATTCCCTGGGACTTGCAAAAGAAGGTTACTGCCAAGCAGAGCAGAGTGTCAACTTAAACTTACATCCATTCGGCAGATGTGCAAGCCATGATGACAGAAGCGATCCTTAGAGGATGGAACTGCCGTTGCGCATTGAAATTTCCGTATTTTCACGGAGCGGCGCAGCAGGTTGGTCTGTGTGCATGGTCAAATTAAAATATGTCAATTTTTGTTGACATATACAACGATCTCTGCCAGAGTGCCGTGTGAAGACCTTCGCTGTTCGAACCCGTTGTGCCCGTTTTCTTTCCCAAGACCGGTCATTTGGAAGGGTGTGGAGATGGTTCAAAAAATACGCTTTCACCCCTGGCCGTGACTGGATTGCAGAGTACCGGGGTGAAAATGATCGCCCCAACCAGCCCCGACCATGCGGCATCTGATCTACGGATAGCCTCGAATTACTTATGGCCATGAACACTCCGAGATCAAAAATCTGGAATAAACCGGTGACCCCACCCATTGCGCCGGAGCATTTCAATGATATCGTAGCAGCCGTTGCAGACCTCGCCATTGTGCTGGACTGTTCTGGCAAGGTGCAGTCTGTCGTTGTAAACCCCCTTAACCCCACGCTTGGCCGTCTGGACCACTGGAAAGATCGCGACATCCGCGAATTCATGGCTGTGGACAGCCTGAACAAATTGGAACGACAGCTTGAAGCGTATCGGGCTGGCGAAAAGGATGTCGTCGAGACGATTGAGGTCAATCACTACGACAACGCGAACTGGGTATTCCCGATTCGCTACACGCTGCACCGCACTGGCCAAGAGGGCATCATCCTGATGCTCGGACGGGATTTGCGCCCGATCGCCAAGCTTCAGCACCGCCTGGTCAAGGCGCAGCTTGCGCTTGAGAAAGACTATGATACACACCGCGACTACGAAACGCGCTATCGCGTGATCATGGAGGCCGTGCGGGATGCACTGGTTTTGGTTGAGGTCGCAACAGGCCGCATCCTGGATATCAATACATCCGCCGCGCAAATCCTGGGGCCCGATCCCGATACGCTGATCGGCACGGCGTTTACGCAGGAATTTGGCGGTCGCCGGGGCGAGCTTCTTGAAAGCCTCTTGTCCAGTGCTGCCGATGACACAGCAGGGGCCATCCCGGCCGAGACGAAGCGCAGACATAAAAAGGTTATGATCGACCCCACCGTGTTCCGCGCCGCGGGTGACAAGACACTGCTGTGCCGGATCGAAGCCACGACCAATGCCGGGGGTGTGGCGGCCGAACTGGGCCAATCCCTTGCCGTGCTTTATCGTGACGGGGCAGATGCGGTCGTGTTCACCGATGCGTCCGGCACAATACGGACCTGCAATGAACGTTTCCTAAGCCTGTGTGATGCGGGGCAGATTGCCGTTGTAAAGGGAAAATCGCTGAGTGATTTCCTGGCCCGTGGCAGCGTTGATCTGAAGGTGATGCTGGATAATACCGCCCGCACCGGGCGGATGCGGGTCCATGCCACCCGGCTTGAAGGAGCCCATGGTGCTCAGCTCTCTGTAGAGATTTCGGCCACGCATTTGCCTGGGACTGGCGGCTTTGGCTTCGTCATCCGCGATACCTCTCGGATGGACGTTGTGCGGGACTCCGTCACCGCCGTTCCCGCCGGCGGACCAGTGACGGATGAAGCGATGCGCAGCATGATGAACCTTGTCGGCGCCGCACCGCTAAGGGATATCGTCTCGGCAGCAAACGATGTCATTGAGAAAATATGCATTGAGACAGCGGTGGAGATGGCGGACAACAACCGCGTCGCTGTTGCCGATATGCTGGGCCTCTCGCGTCAATCGCTTTACGTGAAGTTGCGCAAATATGGGATGCTTGCAAAGAATGACGGCTGATCGCGCGACGGCCTCATCCCCCCCCCCTTAAATTGCAGATGTTTTTCGTGCGCCCTGGCGGCGTGTTGTGCGTATGATGGCGATTCCCGTCAGGACTGTTTT
This sequence comes from Paracoccaceae bacterium, assembly GCA_014323785.1. Lineage (GTDB taxonomy): Bacteria > Pseudomonadota > Alphaproteobacteria > Rhodobacterales > Rhodobacteraceae > Rhodophyticola. The sequence continues at coordinate 18,865 of JACONJ010000032.1, forward strand.
ATACTTGCCGGGGCAGGGAATGTCGGGCTAGATTGACCCCCCATGCGCGTAACAACCGACCTACCGCCCGGCCCATCCCTTCGCCGCTGGCCGGAACCAGCGGCGGTGTTGACCCTGTTAAAGCCTGTTACCTGGTTCCCGCCCATGTGGGCGTATCTGTGCGGGGCCGTCTCTGTCGGGGTCGCGCCGTGGGGGCACTGGGGTGTCTTGATCCTTGGTGTTCTGCTGGCTGGCCCCATTGTTTGCGGCATGAGCCAGGTGGCGAATGATTGGTGTGATCGCCATGTGGACGCGATCAATGAGCCGAACCGCCCAATCCCTTCGGGCCGCGTCCCTGGCCGTTGGGGCCTTTTGATCGCATGGGGCATGTCAGGCCTGGCCGTCATCCTGGGCTGGTTCCTGGGCCCTTGGGGTTTTGGTGCCACGATTATCGCGGTTGCGGCGGCGTGGGTCTATTCGGCGGAACCCGTGCGCTTAAAGACATCCGGTTGGTGGGGGCCCGGCCTTGTGGGCCTGTCCTATGAAACGCTGCCGTGGTTCACGGGTGCGGCCGTTCTGGCGGCAGGGGCACCTTCCTGGCCCGTGATTATCCTGGCTTTTCTTTATGGAATCGGTGCCCATGGGATCATGACATTGAATGATTTCAAGGCCATGGAGGGCGACAGGCGAATGAAGGTCAACTCGTTGCCCGTCACGCTCGGACCGGCCCGTGCCGCGCGGCTGGCCTGTTGGATGATGGGTATTCCACAGGTTCTGGTGATCGCGCTTCTGCTCTATTGGGGCCGTCCGGAGCATGCGCTGGCAATCCTTATTTCGCTGATGTTCCAGCTTTGGGCGATGCGTGTGCTGCTTCGTGACCCCAGGGCCAAAGCACCCTGGTATAACGGCACCGGCGTCACGCTTTATGTTGCCGGGATGATGGTCTCTGCCTTTGCGATCCGCACACCAGAGGTGATGCCATGACGCTCAGCTGGGTGCAGATCGTCCGGCTTGGCCTTGTGCAGATGGCACTTGGCGCGATTGTGGTGCTGACCACATCAACCCTGAACCGGCTGATGGTGGTGGAACTGGCCTTGCCCGCTGTTCTGCCGGGCCTGTTGGTTGCCCTGCATTACGGCATTCAGATCACGCGTCCGCAATGGGGTTACAAATCCGACACGGGCGGGCAGCGTACCCGGTGGATTATCGGGGGCATGGCGGCCCTGGCACTGGGCGGGCTGGGTGCGGCCTGTGGCCTCTTGTTGATGGAGGGGCGTTTCACCCTTGGGCTGCTGGTCTCGGTTCTGGCCTATGCCGTGATCGGTGTCGGTGTGGGTGCGTCCGGCACATCACTTCTGGCACTTTTGGCCACATCCACGGCTGAGCACCGCCGCCCGGCAGCAGCTACGATTACATGGCTGATGATGATCTTCGGCATCGCTGTGACAGCCGGAATTTCGGGCCAGTTTCTGGATCCCTACACACCGTTGCGGCTAATGCAGGTGGTGGCGGTCATCACCTTTGGCGCATTCCTTGTGACCTGTCTGGCTGTTTGGGGCATCGAGAGGAAAGTGCCTGCCCGCCGCGAACCGGCACCCATGCCATTTCTTGAAGGTCTGAAAGAGGTCTGGGCCGAACGCAAGGCGCGCCGCTTTACCGTCTTTGTGTTTCTGTCGATGACGGCCTACTTTATGCAGGAACTGATCCTGGAACCTTACTCTGGCCTTGTCTTTGACTACACCCCCGGTCAATCCACATCGCTTTCTGGTGCGCAGAACGGGGGCGTGTTTCTGGGCATGGTCGTTGTTGGCCTGGCGGGTACTGCGTTTCGCCTTGGAAGCTTGCGGTCCTGGGTTATCGCGGGTTGTATCGGATCGGCGGCTTCGCTTTGTCTGATCGCGGCCCTTGGTCAAATCGGGCCAACCGCGCCGCTTATGCCTGCCGTGGTTCTGATGGGGTTTTTCAACGGTATGTTTGCTGTTGCTGCCATCGGCTCGATGATGGCCCTTGCTGGTGAGGGGCGCCATACCCGCGAAGGCACGCGCATGGGCCTTTGGGGTGCGGCGCAGGCCATAGCGGCGGGTTTCGGTGGCCTGGCCGGGGCCGCCCTCGTTGATGCCATGCGCATCTTTCTGGGTGACCCGTCGGCCTTTGGCACAGTCTTTACGTTTGAAGCAATCCTTTACATCGCCTCTGCCCTCATGGCGACCCGGGTAATGGACCGCCGCCCCGACATCCACGGGCCCGGGAGCCAGAAGCCCCTGACTGCTGTTTGAGATTCGAAATCGATCTTTATGGGCGTGACCGATCACTAATCCCAAAGTATCCATGCATTGGCAAAGAAAGGATATCATGACCATCTCCTCAAACATCGGATACCGCACATGAACTGGCTTTACTATGGTGACTGCCTGACCATCATGCGGCGATTGCCGCCCGCCAGCGTGGACCTGATCTATCTGGACCCGCCCTTCAACTCTAACCGCGATTACAGTGCCATCTACAAGGATGAAACCGGCCGCCCGCTGCCAGACCAGGTGGAGGCGTTCAGCGATTCCTGGGCCCTGGACGCGGTGCGCGAACGCGCCATTCGCAATATGCCCGTCCTGATGCGGGAGGCGGGCGTTGACGATGATATGGCCGAGTTCTGGCGGTCCTGGCCCAACGCCCTGCGCAAGACCCAGCCGCGGCTGCTGGCCTATCTGAGTTACATGACCGAACGGCTGCTGCCCATGCGCAGCCTGCTCAAGCCCACCGGTTCCATCTACCTGCACTGTGACCCCACGGCCAGCCATTACCTCAAGCTCATGATGGATGCCGTGTTCGGACACGGAAATTTCTTGAATGAGGTTATCTGGCACTATCATACAGGTGGTGCCAGTAAACACTGGTTTTCGAAAAAACATGACACTTTATTCTCTTATGCTCGAACTCAGAATTATGTTTTCAATAGAATTGATGTTCCAAGAACAGAGAAATCGCTGCAACGTGCGCAAAATCCCAAGGGGGCTCGTATTTCTGCATCAGACACGACAAAAATGTGTCCCGATGTATGGGCTGATATTCCCGCGATGAATCCTATGGCCAAGGAACGTCTTGGCTATGCGACGCAGAAGCCCTTGGCATTGCTGGACCGCATCATTCGGGCCAGTTCCAATGAGGGCGATCTGGTGCTGGATCCGTTCTGCGGCTGCGCCACCACCATCGAGGCCGCACACCGCCTGAACCGCCACTGGATCGGCATCGACATCGCCATTCACGCCGTCAAGCGCGTGGCCAGGGTGCGCCTGCAGGACAGGCTGGGCCTGACCGAAGGCGTCAATTTCACGATTGAGGGTGTGCCGCACAGCCTGGAAGGCGCACGCGACCTGTGGCAGCGTGACCCGTATCACTTTCAAAAGTGGGCCGTCGAACAGGTTGACGGCTTTGTCACGGCGCGCCGGACGGGCGATGGCGGCATCGACGGGCGACTGTATTTTGACACGGGCGGGGCGGAACTGGCCAGCATGGTGCTGGAGGTGAAGGGCGGTACAAACGTCGGCATCGGCGTGGTGCGCGACCTGCGCGGCGTGCTGGAACGGGAAGATGTTCCAATGGCCGGGCTGATTGTGCTTGAGGGATTGGGGGAACAGAAAGAAACTTCCGCCAAGAAATGGCGCAGGCGGGCGACCTGGAGGCAGGTGGAGTTCCCTATCCGCGCATGCAGATGCTCACCGTGCAGGACATTCTGGACGGAAAGCGGTTTCAAACCCCCTCCATCGCACGCGCACGCGGGGAAGGGCAGCCCAAACTGCCGATGGGATGAAGCCGATAACAACGGACCGGGCAGGAGAAGGATGATGCGTTACGATGTTGTCGTTGTGGGCGGGGGCCCGTCGGGGGCAA
>JACONJ010000033.1:0-459 GCA_014323785.1 Paracoccaceae bacterium
CACAAAACTGCCGATAAAGATGGCCACAAAAACGCTGAACAGGACGATAAGAAACCGCTGGTTGTCCTTGTCCCGTTTTGCGGCGTCGGCTTTCAGGTCGGTGATGCTGGTGCGGTAGTCCGCATCGCGTTTTGCGGCGTCGGCTCTCATTTCGGCATCGCGTTTGGCCTGTTCGGCATCGCGTTTTGCGAATTCGGCTTTCAGGTCGGCCATGTTTGCGCGGATGGCTTCCCAGCCGGTGCCGTAGTCCGCCTGCTGCGTGTTCATGCGTTCCTCCAATACGGCCAGTTGCCGTGCAAGGCTGTGGATGTCCGGTGTGGTCATGGGGGTGAATGTGGCAGCGGTGGCGGGGGATGTCAAGCGAAACCAGGCGGGATTGCGGGGTCGGCCCGCATTATCCCCCCGCGCAACCGCATCCTGAACTGGCAGGACGGACCGGAAAACCGGAATCATTCATGC
>JACONJ010000033.1:479-18588 GCA_014323785.1 Paracoccaceae bacterium
ATCATTCATGCTTTGCATCCACTTCTGCCAGTTTCAGCGAAATCGCCTCTGTCCGCTCATCGATTCCGGTCAGAATCGCCTCCAGCCTATCGACAAGGCGCTGGTTGTGCATGTCACTGGCGTTCAATATCTGCGCTATCTGACGGTCCATATACCACGCGGCACCAGCCACCACAGCAAGCACCACCAGCATTGACACGCTCTTCTGAAGCCATTCAGGAATGTGTATGTTTACGATACTCATGCCACGTTCCCTATCATCGTCCCAGTTCCTGTCAAGGGGCATTATGACTGCAAAGGCGGTTACAGCGCAAGGGTTTTTTGCGCGGCAGGCGCATTTTTCCGAAACCTGTGTGGACTGCGGGGGGGGGGTACCGGTTTGTGCCAGGGGCGGCAGAGGTGGACTGACTGAACACAAGGTTCTACGGGAAAATGTTTGACACCACAAAACTGCCGATAAAGATGGCCACAAAAACGCTGAACAGGACGATAAGAAACCGCTGGTTGTCCTTGTCCCGTTTTGCGGCGTCGGCTTTCAGGTCGGTGATGCTGGTGCGGTAGTCCGCATCACGTTTGGCCTGTTCGGCATCGCGTTTTGCGGTGTCGGCTTTCAGGTCGGTGATGCTGGTGCGGTAGTCGGCATCGCGTTTAGCCTGTTCGGCATCGCGTTTTGCGGTGTCGGCTTTCAGGTCGGTGATGCTGGTGCGGTAGTCGGCGTCGCGTTTTGCGGCGTCGGCTTTCATTTCGGCCATGTTTGCGCGGATGGCTTCCCAGCCGGTGCTGTAGTCCGCCTGCTGCGTGTTCATGCGCTCCTCCAATACGGCCAGTTGCCGTGCAAGGCTGTGGATGTCCGGTGTGGTCATGGAGGTGAATGTGGCAGCGGTGGCGGGGGATGTCAAGCGAAACCAAGCGGGATTGCGGGGTCGGCCCGCATTATCCCCCCGCGCACGCAAAGCCCCAACGTGCGCCCGAATAAGGGGTCGTGCGGGTGATTGTATCAGCACAAAACGCCATAAGCGAATCCCTGCACCGGGGCCCGCTACACCAGGGCGGACCAAAGCATATGCAGTGCCATCAGCATGATGAAAACCGCAAAGGCCCGTCTCAGCGGTTTTGGTCTTGTCGCGTGGGCCAGTTTTACCCCCCAGGGCGTGGTGATCAGTGTCATCGTCACCACGATGACAAAGGCCACAAGGTTGACAGAACCAAGCGTGAAGGGTGGTCGCCCCGCCTCAGGCACCCCTGACAGCAGGAACACCGTAACCGAGGGTACGGCGATCACCACACCCATCCCCGCCGCCGTGGCCACCGCCCGGTGGATGGGCTGGCCATACAAGCTCATCAGCGGAACGCCGAAACTGCCGCCGCCGATGCCCATCAGGACCGACAGGAACCCAAGCGACGGTGCCGCGATCAGCCGCGTGGCCCCGCGTGGCATATTATCACCAAGGCGCCATTCGGACCGGCCAAAACCGAAGTACAGGCCCACACAAACGCCAAGCCCCCCGAAAATTATCATCAGGACCGCGCTGTCGAGCTCCACCGCCGCGCACACGCCCAGGCCCGCACCGAGGGCGATACCAGGCGTCCACCGGCGCAGGATCTCCCAATCTGTGGCCCCTGTCCTGTTATGTGCCATCAGGGATCGGGCCGAGGTGACAATGATCGTCGCCAGGGATGTTGCCAGGCAAATCCGCATCAGATCGGGCGTGTCATAGCCAAGACGGGAGAAGGCAAAGAAGAAGGCCGGAACCAGAATAATCCCGCCGCCAACGCCCAGCAGCCCGGCCACAACACCGGCAAAGGCACCAATGGCCATGATCAGCGCACACATCGCCATCAGGTCGCCCGCCTCTGGCATGGTGTCTGCCCCTTTGCCCCCCGCTTGCACAGGGCCCGCCTATACCGGCGGGCGGGGCGTGCCAAGGCCGGCCCCTCAGGCGGCGCGCGCGACCACTTCGGCCAGGGCGGCTTCCACAATCGCGGGGCCGGTGCCCGGATGATGGGCATGCCGTGACAAAACCCGTTTCCAGTGCCGCGCCCCGGGTCGGCCCGCAAACATCCCCAGCATGTGCCGCGTTACCTGCCCCGGTGTTCCGCCCCGGGTCAGATGCGCCTCAATATACGGCAGCATGTCCCGCACCACATCTTCCGCGCGGCGGGTCGGTGTCCGCGTGCCGAAAATCGCCTGGTCCGCGGGCAGCAGAATATCCGAAGGCGTATGATAGGCCGCGCGCCCGACCATCACACCGTCCATGCCTTGGACCAGGTGTGCCCGTGCCTCTGCCAGGGACAAGATCCCGCCATTGATCGACAGATGCAAACCCGGAAACGCCTGCTTCATGCGATAGACCAGCGGGTAATCCAAAGGCGGAAGGGTCCGGTTTTCCCTGGGGCTGAGCCCGTGCAGCCAGGCTTTGCGCGCATGGATCGCAAAGCGGGTGACACCGGCACGGCTGACCGTCTCAAGAAAATGTGGCAGCACCTCCCCGGGCGGCTGATCATCAACCCCGATGCGGCATTTGACGGTGACCTCAACCGGGCTGGCCGCGAGCATCGCCGCCACACACTCGGCAACCAGGGCGGGGCGGTTCATCAAAACCGCGCCAAAGCAGCCGGATTGCACCCGGTCCGACGGGCAGCCGATATTCAGGTTGATCTCGTCATAGCCATAGGCGGCGGCGATTCGCGCCGCGCGGGCCAGCACCCCGGGGTCCGCCCCGCCCAGTTGCAGTGCCACCGGATGTTCTTCTGACCCGAAGGACAGCAGCCTGTCCCGATCCCCGTGCAGCACCGCCGTGGCGGTCACCATCTGGGTATACAGCACCGCCTCGCGCGACATCAGCCGGTGCAGATACCGGCAATGCCGATCTGTCCAGCCCATCATCGGGGCCACGGACAATCTGGCGTGGTCGCTTAAATGCATTTCAGCTTTTCTTCACAGAAAACCCCGGCCTGATCCTGCAACAGCACTCTTTTGCACGGACAGGCCGCAGGACAATACTGGCTGCCGTTGTCTTGTCGCCGCGATGTCCATCATCCCCAATTCCGGCCAGGCAAAGAACACCGCGTGGGTCATAGTGCGCATCAAAACCATCCTTCGCCTTCCAATTACGGAATTTTAGCGCACTCATTGCGCTTTTGCAGCGGTTATGTCCGGGTTCTGCTTCAAGAAGGGGACATGCACAGCGGCATAACAACCGGGATACCGGCTGCGGCTGCGCATGGGATATTTGTGCGGTCCGTCCTGTTCTGCTGCCGTCCAGGAAATTGGCCCCCGCACGGCGACGATACAGGGTTTATCGGTCCAGATATGCATATATTTTCGGTCTGTTACACGTCCCTGTCTGCCACCCCCGGCTTCGCGCCTTGCGCTCTCCTGGGCTGTCAGGCTTCTCATCAGGATGGCCGATGCGCTGCTTTGCAGCTTTGCGTCAGGTCAAAACACAAAATCGGCTTCGGTCAGGTCCGTATGGGATACGTCCTCCAGCGCGATGCTGTCGTCGCCCCCCCCATTCGATTACGGCAGCACCATCATCAGTACCGGTGAGAATCAGGTCATCAAAGCCTTGCGGCCCATCATCCCCATCCGCGCCACGGGTGAAACTGGCGATGGTGTCGCTGCCATGCCCATCGCGGAAGACAAACGTATCGGCACCTTCCCCACCGGACAGGGTACCATCTCCAAGGCCGCCGGTCAGCAGGTCGTTACCCGCACCATCGTTGATGACGTCCCGGCCACTGGAGCCGGTCAGCGTATCGCTGGCATCGGTGCCTGTGATCTCGTTGACCTTGCCCCTGGCCCCGACCTCATCATCCGCGCCCTCTAAAGATGAAGTCGTCCGCCGATATGTGGCCCGGTCGGAATGTATCCAGGAAGATGCTGTTCTCATCATCCCCCCAGGTTATCAGCGTGTTGGGATATTTTTCGGACTCACTTAATGGTCTTCCGGCGGCGTCCAGGATGAAATCCTCAGCCGTCAAGTCCGTATGGTCCACGCCCTCCAACAGGATGCTGCCACCATCCCATTCAACCTTTGCATCACCATTGCCACCGGTAATGGTGAAACTGCCAAACACGGGCCAGTGTGGGGTAAATTCCATCATGTCAATGCCATCTTCAAAGTCGGTGATGGTATCATTCCCGTGGCCATAATCGAACACGAATCTGTCTTTGGCCGTGCCACCTGTCAGGAACCACGCCCGGCCACCCCGCTACCCTGGTGATGTGTCGGTGCGCTGTCTGGTGCGTGATGCCCGGCACCCGCAGCCCGCCCGTGGATTCGCCCCTGAGACGTTGCTAAGCAAACGCAACTGGCGGCGCGCATTGCGCGGCCGGTTTTTTGGCCGTGTGGCGGCGTCAGGGCGCGAGTGGGTATCCAACAAAAAGCACACCAGGGGCTTCTGGCCACCACTGGGCAGGACAACAGGCTGTATCAAGGCAACCCAAGCGAACCGTTAGCACGGCTGACTGCGGAATCGCCAAAGTTCAGACAGACCCGGTTGTATCCCCGCTGTGCCTGAAAGATGGCCCCCCGACCCGCGGGGCGAGTGTGCCCGCCTGGCGCAGTCGCCGGCCCGATACGGCATCAAAGAAATACGCGTTCTCTGGCGCGAAGCTGATGCCGACGCGGCTTCCCGGCGCGGGGGCCGATTGGTCATGCGCCTCAACGATGATGCGGCTGCCATCAGTGGCAGAGAGGTAGTGATAGGCCACGCCGCCCAGCTGCTCGGACAGGTCCACGCGATGGGTGCTGCCCCCGGCCAGCCGCAGATGGTTGGGCCGTATGCCGATGATCAATGCTGGCGGTGCCTGCCCGCCGGTGACCTTCGGCGCGGCAACGTCGATCCCCCCAAGCCCCGGCACAGTGACCCTGCCGTCCGCGGTGTGCGCGGCAAAGAAGTTCATGGCGGGGGAGCCGATGAACCCCGCGACGAACAGGTTGTCCGGGTCGTTATAAAGATCAAGCGGGCGACCGACCTGTTCGATCCGGCCCGCGCGCAGAACCACAATCTGGTCGGCCAGCGTCATCGCCTCGACCTGGTCGTGGGTTACATAGATCATCGTCGCGCCGATGTCATGGTGCAGGCGGGCGATTTCCACCCGCATCTCTACCCGCAATTCGGCGTCAAGGTTTGACAGGGGCTCATCGAACAGGAACACGTCCGGCCCCCGCACGATGGCGCGCCCGATGGCGACGCGCTGCCGCTGGCCACCCGACAGGGCCCTGGGCGTGCGCGACAGGTATTCGTCAAGTTTCAGCACGCGGGAGGCACGGGCCACCTGCCTTTCGATCTCGGCCTTTGGGTGGCCTGTCATCTTCAGGCCAAAGCCCATATTCTGTGCGACTGTCATATGCGGGTAAAGCGCGTAGGTCTGGAACACCATCGCCACGCCCCGCGCCGCCGGGTCCATATGGGTCACATCGCGTGCACCGATCCGAATGGTGCCGCCCGTTGTCTCTTCCAGCCCCGCCACCATGCGCAGAAGCGTGGACTTGCCACAGCCCGATGGTCCGACAAAGACACAAAACGCGCCATCGTCGATGTCCAGATCAACGCCGTGGATCACCTGCGTTGCACCATATGCCTTGATGACATTTCTTAGCGTAACGCCCGTCATATCCTGACCTCCTTTGGCGATGGGCAATTCAGATGCATCGGGAACGTGCCAGTCCTGCGCCGCTTTCCTGCGCCGCAGGGCCTGTTGTGATCCAGGTTCATCCGCGAAGATGTTGACAAGCCTGGGCCGGGTCGAGTTATGATTGCAATATACGAAACTAGGTTTCAAGTCGCGGAACCAAATCCGCACAGGATCACCCAGGGAGGACACCATGCGATCCAACTTTCCATCTTTGAAAACAGGCACAGCCGCGCTGGCCGCTGCCACGATAGCTGCTGGGGGGGGCGCGTATGCCGATCCCGAAGGCACGCTGACGATCATCTCAGACATGTCCAACCCCGGCCCGCGCGCCGTGATGGAAGGCCTGGCTGCCGAGTTTGACGCACTGCACCCGAACCTGGAGGTTGACCTGACCATCGTTGACCGCGAGGCATGGAAAACCCAGATCCGGAACGCATTGAGTGCCAACCCGCCCGACGTGATCAACTGGTACGCCGCCAACCGCATGGCCCCTTATGTGAATGCGGGCCTGTTTATGGACATCACCGACTGGTGGGAGGCGGGCGATTACGCGGGGCTCGAATCGGTCCGCGGGGCACTGACGATGAATGGCGCACAATGGGGCGTCCCCTATACCTACTACCAGTGGGGCGTTTATTACCGCGAAGACATCTTTAATGAGCTTGGCCTGTCGGAGCCCGCAACATGGGAAGAGGAGCTGGCCAATTGTCAGGTGATCGTCGATTCGGGCCGGGCCTGCTATACCATCGGAACCCGCTACCTGTGGACCGCGGGCGGCTGGTTCGACTATCTGAACATGCGCACCAACGGGTTCGATTTTCACATGGCACTGGCCCGTGGCGAAGTGCCCTGGACCGATGACCGTGTGCGCGCCACCTTTGCCAACTGGCGGCAACTGATCGATATGGGGGCCTTCATTGCGGATCACCAGACCTATAGCTGGCAAGAGGCCCTGCCCTTTATGGTTAACGGTGAGGCCACGGCCTATCTGATGGGCAATTTCGCGGTCGATCAGCTGCGCAATGCGGGCCTGACCGATGATCAGCTGGATTTCTATCAGTTCCCGATCATCACCGGGGGCCTGCCCCAGGGTGAGGATGCGCCGACCGATACGTTCCACGTTGCCTCTGGCGCACAGAATGTGGAAGCCGCGCGCGCCTTCCTGCGCTTTGTGACATCGGCCGAGGTGCAGACCCGAATCAACGGTCCCGACGGGCTGGGCCAGTTGCCGGTGAACGCGAATGCGTCCGTTGCGGATGATGAGTTCATCCGCCAGGGCTTTGAGATGCTCAGCCGGAATGCCCAGGGCGGCATCGCGCAGTTCTTTGACAGGGACTGGCCCGCCGAGATGGCCGCGGTTGGCATGGAGGGCCTGCAAGAGTTCATGGTGTTCCCGGACAATCTGGACGACATCCTGGTGCGCCTGGAACAGGCCCGCCAGCGCATCTACTGATCCTGCCGACGGCTGGTGCCGCACCCCTTTGGGTGGGGCACCATAGCCGCACGATTTTATGCGGGGTGAATGACGCCCAACGGGACGCGTGCGCCCCGCCTGCATGAAGGAGTGCGCCTGATGCGCACAGCCATCGCCGAGACGGACAAAAGGCGCGGCGGGCACACCTGGATGCAGCACAACAGGATGATCATCACGCCGATCCTGTTTTTGCTGCCCGGTGTGCTGTTCTTTGCGGTCTACGTGGTCATCCCGATTTTCCAGTCCTTCCACATCTCGCTTTACCGATGGGACGGGCTGGGGGAAGCGGCCTGGATCGGACTCGCCAATTACGAAGAGCTGCTGACGGATCGCAATTTTGACATTGCACTTTGGAACAATGCGAAATGGCTGGTGCTCTATCTTTTGGCCGTTCCGGCGGGCCTGTTCATTGCATTGTTCCTGAACCAGACGGTTGTTGGTATCCGGCTGTATAAGTCGCTGTTTTTCTTTCCCTTCGTGCTTAGCCAGGTGGTCGTGGGGCTGGTATTTTCCTGGTTCTATCTGCCGCGCGAGGGGCTGTTGAACACCATCATCACCAGCCTTGGGCTTGAAAGTATCAATATCCTTGGTGATCCGGTGCTGGCGACCTATGGCATTATCGCCGCCGGGCTTTGGCCGCAGACGGCCTATTGCATGATCCTTTATCTGACGGGCCTTAATGCTGTGGATCCCGAACAGGTAGAGGCCGGACGGCTTGATGGCGCGAAGGGCTGGAGGATGCTGTGGTATGTGATTCTGCCGCAACTGAAGCCGGCAACCTTTATCGCCTTTGTTGTCACCATCATCGGCGCATTGCGCAGTTTTGATCTGATCTCGGTCATGACCAATGGCGGGCCCTTTGGATCAACGCGGGTGCTCAGCTTCTACATGTTTGAACGCGCGCTCTCAGAATTCGGGTTCCGCATGGGGTATGGTTCAGCCATTGCGGTGGTGCTGTTTTTTATCATGCTCGCCTTTATCGCCTATGTTCTATATGCAATGTGGCGGGATGATCACGAGGCACGGCGATGACCCGGACCGAATTCGATGCGCTGTGTGCGGCCAAACCTGGTGCCGTCCTGTCCAGCCCCGGGGAATTGGATGCGTGGAAGGTCGGCGGCAGGATGTTCGCCTGCTTTGGCCATGTCGAAACCCGCCCCGCCAATACCGGGGCCGTTTCCGTCAAATGTGCCGATGTCGAAACTGCGCAGATGCTGATTGCGGCCGGAGTGGCCGTAAAGGCAGCCTATTTCCACCGTTCCTGGGTATCGCTGCCCCTGGCCACTCTGGATGCAGGGGACGCGCAGCACCGCATCAATGCCAGCTATGCAAGCGTCGTATCAAAACTGCCGAAAAAGCTGCAGGCGGTGCTCTGACATGTTCCCCACCCCCATCGAAAAACGCACGCGGGCGGCGCAGATCACCTATCAATCGCTTCTGCCCCTGGCACTGATCATGTGGCTGCTGCCGCTGATCGCGGTTCTGGTCTTTTCGGTCCGTCCCTCTGCCGATTTCACCAATGGCAACTACTGGGGCGTCCCGTCGTCCTTTGAATTGTTCAATAACTACGGCCGGGTCTTTCTTGAATCCGACATGCCGCGATATCTTCTGAATTCGATCCTGATTACAGTGCCCACGGTGGTCGGGGCGGTCGCACTGAGCTGCATGACCGGTTTTGCCCTTGGCGTTTACCGGTTTCGCGGCAATCTGTTGATTTTCTTCATGTTCATCGCGGGTAATTTCGTACCGTTCCAGATCCTGATGGTGCCGGTGCGCGACCTGACTGTGAATCTGGGCCTGTATGACACCAAGGCGGGGCTGATTTTGTTCCATATCGCGTTTCAAACCGGGTTTTGCACGCTTTTTATGCGAAACTTCATTCGTGCGCTGCCCTATGAGCTGATCGAGGCCGCGCGGGTTGAAGGGGTGGCCGAATGGCGGATTTTCTGGTTCGTGGTTTTGCCCCTGATGCGGCCCGCCATCGCCGCGCTTGGTGTTCTGATCTTTACCTTCATCTGGAACGATTATTTCTGGGCCATCGTGCTAACCCAGGGGCCCGATGCGCAGCCGGTTACGGCGGGGATCACATCCTTCAACTCGCAATTCGTAGCACAATACCACCTGATGAGCGCGGGCAGCATCGTTGCTGCGATCCCGCCGGTGGCCATCTTCTTTCTGATGCAGAGGCACTTCATCGCGGGCCTGACCCTGGGCGCGGTCAAATAGGCACGGGATGATCGGGATGGACGCCTTCGTTGACGCATCCGCTGTGGCACAGCCCGCACCCGATGCGCATGTCGGCGATGCCCGGGACCGGGAAAGTCATCGGGCAGATCGGGCCGTGCGCGTCTGGCGGCTGGACGATGGCGGGTGCCAGACCCTGGTGCTGGCCGCGACCGGTGACCGTCTGCCGCAATGCGTTTATTGGGGGGCACCCTTGCCCCCGGGGGAAGACTTGACCACGCTGCACAAGGCCCATGCGCCTGATGTTACGGGCGGGATGCTGGATGCCAATCCCGACCTGTCGCTTTCGCCCGAGGCGGGGCGCAGTTTCCCCGGCCAGCCCGGCCTGATCCTGTGTGCCATTGACGGTACGCCGCTTGTGCCGACGTTCAGCTACGCGGATGCCGGCAAAGATGATGGTGCGCTGACCCTGACCTGCCGCGATGACGGCAGCGGCCTGACCCTGACCTTTCGGTTCACAGCGGATGTTCAGACGCAGATCATCACCGCCAGGACCACGCTTGACGCCTGTGATCCGGTTCACCTTCACTGGCTGGCCGCGCCAGTTTTGCCAGCACCGCAACAGGCCGACGAGATGATCGACGTCTCCGGCCGCTGGTGTGGGGAGTTTCAGCTCAACCGTACCCCCTGGACACCCGGCATGCGCCACCGCGAAAACCGGACAGGCCGCACCGGGCATGAGCACTTCCCGGGCCTTTTGATCCCCTGCCGCGGCGCGACCAATACCCAGGGGGAGGTCTTTGGATTTCATTACGGCTGGTCCGGCGGGCACAGGATGATTGCCGAGGAGCTCCCGGACGGGAGGCGGCAGATCCAGTGGGGCCACGCCGCCTGGTCAGAGACGAAACCCGCCACCCGGTTTGAAAGCGCGACGCTCTACATCACCTGTTCCCAAACCGGGCTGAACGGCTGCGCGGTGGCCTTTCAGCGCCACGTGCGCGACCGGATTGTCACCTGGCCCACCCCGGCCCGCCCCCGGCCCGTGCATTACAACTGTTGGGAAGCGGTCTATTTTGACCACTCCCTGCCGGTCCTGAAAGATATTGCTGACCGGGTCGCCGATCTGGGGGCTGAGCGTTTTGTGCTTGATGACGGCTGGTTCAGAGAGCGCGATGACGACACGTGCCTGCGCGGCGACTGGCAGGTTGATATCCGTAAATACCCCGACGGGCTGCAGCCGCTGATCGACCATGTCCACCGGTGCGGGATGCATTTCGGCCTTTGGGTCGAACCCGAGATGATCACCCCCAACAGCGCACTTTACCGCGCCCATCCCGATTGGACCCTGGGCCCTGCGGACCAAACCCTCGGCCGCCACCAGAAGGTTCTGAACCTGGCACGGCCCGAGGTGCGGAATTTTATCCACGACCGGCTGGCGGCAATCCTGGCGGGGCACAGGATCGACTGTGTCAAATGGGATCATAACCGCGTTTTGCCGATGCCGGACGCGGCGCAGACGCGCGGCTTCTACACGCTGGTTGACCGGCTGCGGGCGGCGTTTCCCATGGTTGAGATCGAAACCTGCGCCTCGGGCGGGGGGCGGATTGATTTCGGGGTCATGAGGCGCGCACAGCGCGTTTGGTTGAGCGACAGCAACGACGCGCTGGAGCGGTTGCGCATCCAGCACGACGCGGCACTTTTTCTGCCCATGGCGGTGACGGGATCCCATGTCGGCCCGGGGCGCAGCCACACCTCGGGGCGGGTTCTGGACATGTCCTTTCGGGCCTGGGTTGCCGCGCAGCGCCATATGGGTTTTGAGATGGACCCGCGCGAGCTGGATGCGCGAGAGGCCGCAATCCTGCGTGCGGTGACGGCCTGGTGGAAGGCCAACCGCGACTGGATGACGGGTGCCGATATTCTGCGGCTTGACAGTGCCGATCCTGCGGTTCTGGCGGAACAGCAGATGGCGCGCGACGGCGACCGGTTCGTCGTTTTTGCGGGCAAGGGCGGAACCTCTGGGCAGATCGCGCCGCGGCCCCTGCGGCTGACTGCCCTGGACCCTGGGGCGATGTATCGGATCACGCTTTTGAACCGCGCCGACCTGCCCGCGCTTAGCCGCGGTACCCCGGTGCTCAAGAAGGGCCCGTTAGAGGTCTCGGGTACCTGGCTGATGCATCACGGCCTGGTGCTGCCCTGGGGGTTTCCGGAAACCATGTGGGTGCTCGAGGGGGAACGCCGATGAGCCCAGAATCCGCGATGCCGCACTACCCGGATTTGAAGGGGCAATCCGTCTTTATCACCGGCGGCGGGTCCGGCATCGGTGCGGCCCTGACCGAGGCGTTCCTGCGCCAGGGCTGTCGTGTCGCCTTTGTCCAGCGATCGGATGCTGGCGCATTCGTCGCGCAGATGCGGGGTTCCACCGGCAACCAGCCCCTGTTCATGCCCTGCGACATCACCGATATTCCCAAGTTAAAGGCGTGTCTGGCGGCGGCGGCCAGGGCCCATGGGCCAGTCACCGTTCTGGTCAACAACGCCGCGAATGACAAGCGCCACGCGACCGGGGACGTGACCGAGGCGTTCTGGGACTGGTCCATGGCGATCAACCTGAAGGCCTATTTCTTCGCGTGCCAGGCCGTGGTTGCGGGCATGCGGGCGGCGGGCGGCGGAGCGATCATCAATTTTTCCTCAATTTCCTACCTGATGGGCAACGCGGGCTACCCCGCCTATACCAGTGCCAATGGCGGGATCACCGCATTGACCCGCAGCCTGGCGCGGGAATTCGGTGGCGATAACATCCGCGTCAACGCCCTTTTGCCCGGATGGGTTCTGACCGAAAGGCAATTGAAGATGTGGGCCAACCCCGGGGATCTGGCCACCCATATGAAGAAACAATGCCTGAAAAGGCATCTTGCCCCCGCCGATATCGTCGGCGGGGCAGTGTTCCTGGCCTCATGCGCCAGCCGGATGATGACTGGCCAGGCGATGGTCATTGATGGCGGTGTGACTGTTACGGGATGAACGGGGCGTCCGCATATGCCGACTGGATCGCGGTTGATTGGGGAACCTCTCGCCTGCGGGTCTGGGCGATGGCGTGGGGCGGGCAGGTCGTGGCCCGGGCCGCTTCGGATGACGGGATGGGCGTTCTGGACCGCGACGGGTTTGAACCCGCGCTTTTGCGGCTGATCGCGCCCTGGCTGGGGCAGGGCGCGATGCCGGTCCTGGCCTGCGGGATGGTCGGCGCACGCCAGGGGTGGGCCGAGATGCCCTATCAGCCAGTGCCGTGTGCGCCGGGAAACCTGCGCCCGGGTCCGGTTGCCACGCAGGACAAGCGGCTAAGGCTGTTCATCATGCCAGGGCTCAGCCAGGCACAGCCGGCAGACATCATGCGCGGAGAGGAAACCCAGATTGCCGGATTCATGGCCCGGCAACCGGGCTTTGACGGGGTTCTGTGCCTGCCGGGCACCCATACCAAATGGGTGCGTATCAGCGCCGGAGAGGTCACCAGCTTTCAGACCTTCATGACCGGCGAGGTGTTCCGGCTTCTTTCCAAAGGCAGCGTCCTGCGCCACAGCGTGGCAATTGCAGAGGTGGATCAGAAAGGGTTCCTGTCAATGCTGTCCCAAACGCTCTCGCGGCCCGAACGGCTGGCACAGGGGCTCTTTTCCATTCGCGCCCAGGGGGTCTTGAACGGGATGGCACCGGCACGGGCACGGGGGCAGCTTTCCGGCGTGCTGATCGGTGCGGAACTGGCCGCGGCAAAACCCTACTGGCTGGGTCAACGCGTGGTGATCATTGGTGCTGCGGCCCTGTCGGTGCTTTATGCTGGGGGGCTGGACAGCCAGGGCGTGACGGCGGAGCGTTATGATGCCGATCCCCTGACCCGCGCCGGGCTTGCCCGGGCCTGTGCATCTGTGATGGAACGCACGCCATGAGCCGTGCGCTGATCGCCATTCTGCGCGGCATCACCCCGGCCGAGGCCGCACCCGTAGCCGAGGTGCTGATCGCCGCCGGAATCGACCGGATTGAGGTACCGCTGAACTCTCCCAATCCCCTGGCCAGTCTGGCGGTGATGTCCGAACGCTTCGGCGGGCAGGCGATGATCGGGGCAGGTACCGTGCTGACCCGGCAGGATGTGGCGCAGGTGGCCACCGCCGGGGGGCGGTTCATCGTCTCGCCCGATTTTAAACCCGGGGTCGTTGCGGCAACAAAAGCCGCGCATATGCAAAGTTTCCCCGGCGTCCTGACGCCAACGGAATGCTTCGCCGCGCTGCGTGCCGGGGCCGATGGGCTCAAGATGTTCCCCAGCCATATCCCTGGGTTTGACGGGCTGAACGCCATGCGTGCGGTGCTGCCGGCTGGGGCGCAGGTCTACGTGGTTGGCGGTGTCGGGCCCGGGAATTTTGCCCGATGGCGGGCGGCGGGTGCCGATGGCTTTGGCATAGGCACCGGACTTTACGTGCCGGGTCGTCCCGTGGCCGATGTGGCGGCCCGTGCGGCCGAAATCGTTGCGGCCTATGACAAGGCAACGGAATGATCGAGGCGCGCGTGTTCGACGCCACGCCCTGCCTGCTTGGCGAAGGCCCCCTGTGGCACCCGGCCCGGTCGGAGCTGTTCTGGTTCGATATTCGGGGGCACCGCCTGTATGCTTCGGACGGGATTGACCGCCGGGAATGGGCGTTTGACCGCGCCGTTTCAGCCGCCGGATGGCTGGATGCCGACCATCTGCTGCTGGCGACCGAGCGTGATTTGATCAGGTTCCATCTAAAAACAGGGGCCGGGGAGCTGGTCGCCCCCCTGGAATCCGGAAACTCCCTCACCCGTTCAAATGACGGCCGGGCCGATCCGCATGGCGGGTTCTGGATCGGCACGATGGGCCACCGGGCCCAGGTAGGGGCCGGGGCAATCTACCGCTACTACCGCGGAGAACTACGCCAATTATATGACCGGATCAGCATCCCCAATGCAATCTGCTTTACCCCTGATGGCGGTTTTGCCTGTTTTGCCGATTCCGCGCAGCAGACCGTTTGGCGGGTCGAACTTGACGCCCGGGGCTGGCCCCGGGGTGCGCCGTCCGTGTTTCTGGATCACCGCACGGCAAAGATCGCCCCGGACGGGGCGATCATCGATGCAGGCGGTGCGTTCCTTTGTGCCGAGTGGGGGCACCGGCGCGTGGCCCGTTACGGGGTGAACGGGGATTTACTGGAAGCGTTCAGGCTGCCCGTCGAATACCCCTCTTGCCCGGCCCTCGGCGGCAGCACGCTTTACGTTACCACGGCGCGGCAGGGCCTGCCAAACGCCGAGGAAGCCACGCAGGCGCAGGCGGGCATGACCTTTGCCATTGAGACCGGCCTGACCGGGCAGCCGGAACACCGGGTCATCCTGTGAAACGCACCCTTGGCACCTGCTACTATCCTGAACACTGGCCCGAGGACATCTGGGCCGAAGATGCCGTGCGCATGGCCGATCTGGGGCTCACCTGGGTCCGCGTGGGAGAGTTCGCCTGGTCCCGGCTGGAGCCCGCGCCGGGCCAGCTGCAGCTTGACTGGCTGGAACGCGCCATCGACACGCTTATGGCCAAAGGTCTGAACGTTGTTCTGGGTACCCCCACGGCAGCCCCGCCGCGCTGGATGCTTGACAGGCACCCGGACATGCTGGCCGTTGATGACGGGGGCCACCCGCGGGGCTTTGGCTCTCGCCGGCATTACTGCTTTTCCCATGACGGCTACCGGGCAGAGGCCGTGCGGATCACCAGGATTCTGGCAAGACGCTTTGGGGCCAGGGCTGCCGCCTGGCAGGTCGATAACGAATATGGCTGCCACGATACGGTCTATTCCTACTCCGATGCCGCGCGCCGGGCCTTTCGCGACTGGCTGTGCCAGCGGTATCAATCGCCTGATGCCCTGAACCAGGCATGGGGCAATGTGTTCTGGTCGATGGAATACGACAGTTTTGACCAGATTGACCTGCCCAACCTGACAGTGGCACAGGCAAATCCCGCCCATGCGCTGGATTTCCGGCGCTTTTCCTCGGACCAGGTCGTGCGGTTCAACGCGGCGCAGGTTGCGGCGATTCGTGCCCATTCCAACGCACCAGTCAGCCACAACTATATGGGTCGAACGCTGGAATTTGATCATTTTGCCACAGGGGAGCGGATGGAGATCGCCGCCTGGGACAGCTACCCCCTGGGCTTTCTGGAGGACCGGTCAGAGGCCCCCGCCCGCCACAAGCGTCGCTATGCCCGCCAGGGCGATCCGGATTTCCAGGCCTTTCACCATGACCTTTACCGCGCGGTCGGGCGGGATGGCCGCTGGTGGGTGATGGAACAGCAGCCCGGTCCGGTCAATTGGGCCCCGCACAACCCCGCGCCGCTGGCGGGGATGGTGCGGCTGTGGACGTGGGAGGCCTTTGCCCATGGTGCGGAGTGCGTCAGCTATTTCCGCTGGCGCCAGATCCCCTTTTCCCAGGAACACTATCACGCGGGTCTTCTGCGCCCCGACAGTGCCGCGGCCCCAGGGTTCGCCGAGGCCGCCCAGGTGGTCCGTGAACTGGTTGCGATGCCCGACGTTGAACAGGCCCAAGCGCCGGTTGGGCTGGTCTTTGACTATGCCGCGGCATGGGCCTGGGCGGTGCAGCCGCAGGGGCAGGGCTGCGATTATTTCCGCCTGATCTTTGACATCTATCGCGGGCTGCGAAAACTGGGTCTTTCGATCGATATCCTGCCAGCCGATACGCGCGATCTTGCTGGTTACAGTCTGGTTGTCATCCCTGGTCTGGTGACTATTCCCGAACGGCTTATGACCGCCATCGCAAAGGCCAGGGCGCAGGTTCTGATCGGTCCCCGGAGCGGTGCGACGCCCCGGAACAGAACGCTTCCCGGGCCTTTGCCGCCTGCAATCCCGGGCCTTGATGTCACCGTCACGCGGGTAGAGACATTGCGCCCCGATATGCCGGTCCCGGTGGATGGGGCCGGTGCGGTGATCCTGTGGCGCGAGGCACTGGAAGGTACGGCCGACGTTCTTGACACGGATGTTGCGGGCGGGCGCGTTGCCATGCGATCCGGGCGGTTGACCTATCTTGGCGGCTGGCCTGATCCGGGGCTGTTGCGCCGCCTGTTGCTGCGGGCGTGCCGTGACGCGGGGCTACCGCATCTTGACCTGCCGCCTGACATTCGGGTGCGGCAATCCGGCCCGACGCGGTTCGTTTTCAACCATGGGCCGGACCCGGTGGCGTTTGAGGGCCGGACCCTGCCACCTGCAGGGGTGGCGTGGGGGTAGGCACGGAACTTGATCCCCGCCTCGGCCAGTGCCGGAAGGGGGACGCATCGGCAAATCAAAGGCCTTCGGGATCAACCCCCTTGACAAGGTCACATACCCCGCTTATAGTGAGAGTTATATTGAGAGAAATTTTCCCAAAAAACACTTAAAAAAGGAATGCTACGATGAAAATCGAATTTGACCCGAACAAGAATGCCTTGAACAAAAAGAAACACGGACTGTCCCTTGCAGAGGGTCGCGAACTGTTTGATGATTTGAATCACCTGATTCTTCCCTCGAACCGCCCGATGGATGGCGAGGAACGCTTCAAGATCATCGGGATCAAAGATGGCAGGTTCTGCACGGCTGTTTACACGGAGCGGGGTGCTGCCATACGGTTCATATCCGTAAGGAGGGGCAACAGTGGCGAACAAAGACTATATCGTGCTGCGAGCTGACCCCGACGATGACGCGGATTTTGACGTCACGGCAGAAGCACTTGAGCGGGGCCTCAAGGCCCGAAGCATCCGCCGGGCGCGTCAGGCAGCGGGTGTCAATCAGGCCGAATTCGCCGCCCGGTGCCGTGTGCCCCTGGACACGCTTAGGGATTGGGAACATGCACGCGTGACCCCGCCGGAGTCTGCCGTTGCACGTGCAAAGGCGATTGCGACAGACCCGTAATGTGCGTCTAATGCTGGCTTGCCCCTCTTGCGGGGCCGGGTTTCGACATTGCCTGGCCCCCGTCCGTGGGGGGCCGAACAGGCAAAGGCCACCTCGGTGGATGGCCCTTTGCCTGCTTTGCGGCTGTACGCCCGGTGCGGCGCAAATCAACACCGCTTTCCGGGGATCTCCCCAAGCGGTTTTGATGTTCCGGCTCAGAACACGAAGTCCTCTGCCGTCAGGTCCGTGTGGTCCACGCCCTTCAGCACGATGCTGCCACCAGCCCAGGTGATGGTTGCATCACCACCTTCATCAGCAATGGCCAGGTCATCAAACCCGACATCGCTTGCAGTGATGTGGATCAGGTCCATACCATCCTCAAAGTCGGTGATCACATCATTCCCGTGGCCAGTGTCGAAAGCAAAGGTATCCTTCCATTTGCCACCGGTCAGAACATCATCCCCGTGACCGCCAATCAGCGTGTCGGAATACCTGCCCCCGTCAAGGGTATCATCACCACGATTTCCTGCCAGGGTATCACGCCCGACACCGCCATTGATGACGTCGTTATCGGCACGGCCAATCAGTCTGTCGTTACCCGCACCGCCATCCACCGAGTCCCGGCCACTGGAGCCAGTCAGCGTATCGCTGGCATCGGTGCCGTCGAGCTCGTTGATCTTGCCCCTGGCCCCGGCCTTATCATCCGCATCCCCTGCAAAGATGAAGTCCTCTGCCGTCAGGGTTGCGGAGGCCACGCCCTCCAGCGTGATGCTGTCTTTGGTGTTCCAGGTGATGACGGCAGCACCTTCAGCGTTGTCGGTGATGGTCAGGGCGTCCTGGGCCACGCCCTCCAGCACGCGGCTGTTCTCTGTGCCATCTGTGTTCCAGGTGATG
>JACONJ010000034.1 GCA_014323785.1 Paracoccaceae bacterium
TCGGGCGGGCATGCCGCGGGCGATGTGATCAGCAACTTTGAAAACATCCGCGGCTCAGACCACGGCGATGTCCTGACCGGCAACAACAGCAGGAACGTCTTTGTGGTCGGGGACGGGAACGACACCATCGATGGCGGTGGCCACAATAAGAATGTGGTCAACTACAGGAACGCGGACGCCGCCGTGTGGGTGGACCTTGCGACGACACGTAAACTTGAGGACGGAAGCTATGGACCCGATACCAGCGGCCGCGTCGACGCCGACGGCTTTATCACCGTCAGGGGCCCCGGCGGGGGCGACAAGCTGAAGAACATCAATGGTATCATCGGCTCGGCCTTTGATGACACGCTCAAGGGCAATCGCGGGTCCGGTGCCGAGGCCAGGGACTACTTTCGCGGTGGCGAGGGAGCCGACAAGATCATTGGCCGCGGTGGCCGTGACACAGCGGATTACCGCGATTCGGATGCGGGCGTCACCGTCAGCCTGGTCAATGGCACGGTGAACTCCGGCGGCACGGCCGAGGGTGACCGGCTGTATAGCATTGAGAACGTGCGCGGCTCCCGCTTTGCCGACTCCCTGACCGGGGATGACGGCAACAACCGCATCAGGGGCGAGGGCGGGGCCGATACCCTGACCGGTGGTGGTGAATTTGATTTCGACACCTTCGTCTTCGCCGAGGACTGGGCGGATGGCACGGTCATCACCGATTTCAATCTCGGCAACGATAACATCCGTTACGGCGGGCTGGATCTGGATGATGTGACCATAGCCGCCCACGACAGGGACGGGGATGACACGAATGAGAGTACCACCCTGACCCTGAATGGCAACGTCATGACCCTGTGGGACGTGACGTATGAAGACTTCACACTCAGTGCAGGCGGTGCTAACAATTTCGAAAACGGCTGACCCATCGGTCCGCTGCCCGCTGGTCCGGTGGTGACCTGTCGCCGCCCGCCAATGCACGGGCGGGGCGAGATGGCTCGCCCCGCCTTCCGACAAGCAACGGGCCACCCCCAACGGGGTGGCCTTTGCCCTTTTGCCCTGCCGGGAAGGTATGGCGGGGCCGGACGGGTGCCGATTTCAAGCCCCAGGCTCAAACCCCGTCCCACTAAGTCCCACCAAGTCCCGCTTCGGCCTTAGGGATCAGGCGGCGTTCAGGGCTGTTCGCCCTTGTCATCCGCACCGGACGGCAGGTTGAACAGGCTTTCGGCATCAGCCAGTGCCTTGTCCGCGCGGTCCGTCCTGTCATCATCGCTGAACGAAAAGGTTTCCAGCCCCGAGATGGAGCTGGGTATTTTCGGCCCGGGGGCCATGCCAAGCGACTGTTCGGTCGATACCAGCTTGCGGCGTTCATCATCGCTTATGGCCTCACCTTTGGCAGCCTTCCTGGCGTTGGCCTTTTGCACGGTGGCATCCAGTTCCGACTGTTTGCAAAGGCCAAGGGCCACAGGGTCGACCGGCTGGATATTGGAGATGTTCCAATGGCTGCGGTCCCGGATCGACTGGATTGTCGGCTTGGTCGTGCCAACGAGTTTTGAGATTTGGCCATCTGTCAATTCCGGATGGAATTTCACCAGCCAGAGGATCGCCGCGGGCCGTTCCTGCCGTTTCGACAGGGGGGTATAGCGCGGGCCGCTACGCTTTTCCTCACCCTTGGCGGCGGGATTGAACTTCAGTTGCAAATGATGCGTCGGGTCCTCCTGGGCCTTGTCGATCTCTTCCTGCGTCAGCTGGTTGTTTGTGACCGGATCGAAGCCCCTTACGCCCGCGGCCACGTCACCATCGGCGATGCCCTGCACCTCCAGTTCATGCAGGTCACAGAAATCGCTGATCTGTTTGAAGCTCAGTGTTGTATTATCAACCAGCCAGACTGCGGTGGCTTTTGCCATGATCGGTTTGTTCATTGTCCAGGGCTCCTTGCCGTATAATTCACCCGTCACCAAAAACGGTGTCGGGGGGACACCCTTCCAGTTCGTCGACTTTCGCGGGTGCGGTGCGGTATATACGCCGGGATCGGGCCAGAGGGAAGGGGCAAATAAGGCCCTCTGGCGATGCTGCCGGTGGTTCGGACCTGCACCTGGTGGGGGAAAGGGAATCGTCGGTCAAAGACGTCTGCGGGCACGAAGGGCCGCCAGGATCGTGCCATCGTCAAGATAGTCCAGCTCACCGCCAATCGGCACACCCTGGGCAAGCGAGGTGATGGTGATGCCCAGATCCACGAGATCGTCGGCAATGTAATGGGCCGTGGTTTGACCGTCGACCGTGGCGTTAAGTGCCAGGATCACTTCGGTTGCGTCTTCCTCGGCGACGCGGGATTTCAGTTTCGGCAGACGCAGGTCTTCGGGGCCGATATCATCCAGTGCCGAAAGTGTGCCGCCAAGGACGTGATAGCGGCCTTGAAAGGTGCGCCCGCGTTCCATCGCCCACAGATCGGCCACCCCCTCAACCACGCAGATTTGCCCGGTGCCTCGGGTCGGGTCACTGCAGATCGGACAAAGATTTCCGGTGCTGATATTCCCGCAGCGCAGGCAGTCCCGGGCATTTTGCGCCACCGCCATCATGGTCTGGGCCAGGGGTTGCATCAGCGCACCGCGTTTTCTGATCAGATGCAGCGCGGCACGGCGGGCCGAACGCGGGCCCAGGCCCGGCAGCCGGGCCATCAGATTGATCAGTGCCTCAATATCCCGCGGGGGTCCGGCCATGCGTTACATACCCGGAATCTGCATCCCGGGCGGCAGATCAAGCCCCTTGGTCAGTTTGTTCATCTCTTCCTGGCGGCGCGTTTCGGCCTTGGCCTGGGCATCCTTGACGGCGGCCACGATCAGGTCTTCAACCACTTCCCTGTCCTGTGGATCAAAGATCGAGGGGTCAATGTCCAGCGCGGTCAATTCGCCCCTGGCGGTGGCGGTCGCCTTGACCAGCCCCGCACCACTTTCGCCGGTGACAGTCATGGTCCCAAGGGCCTCTTGCATCTCGGCCATCCTGGTTTGCATGTCCTGTGCCTGTTTCATGATCTTGGCCATATCGCCAAGACCACCCAAACCCTTCAGCATCTTCCTGCCTTTCCCCGATGATCCGGATGATCCGGTTGTCCACCATGTTACGGGCCGGGCAGGGAAGACACAAGGGCCGCGCACTCAATCCGTTTCAAAGGGATCCCACTTTTCATCAACTTCGGGCAGGGCGTTTGCCGCGGCTTTGGCAGG
This sequence comes from Paracoccaceae bacterium, assembly GCA_014323785.1. Lineage (GTDB taxonomy): Bacteria > Pseudomonadota > Alphaproteobacteria > Rhodobacterales > Rhodobacteraceae > Rhodophyticola. Next base: position 3,210 of record JACONJ010000034.1, read on the forward strand.
GGTGCCTTTGCGGGGACGGATGTTGATGATCTGCGCCTGGGGAAAGGCCGTGCGCACGGCTTGCATCAGGGGGTGCGCCTCGGCCCTGACGGTCAGCGCATCGTGCGCGGCAGTCTGCTGTTCCTGGAGTGTGGCACCGCCGCCTTTGGCCTCGACGGACACGATCCATCGCACACCGGTCCAGACCTTCAGGCTTTGGGCCAGGCGCTGCGCCAGATCGCGCGGTGCGCGGTCGGTGGGTTGAAAGGTGATGCGCCCCGGCTGGTACGAAATCAGGCGCAGGGTTGTCTTGACATCGAACAGCAGCCTGATGTCGCGGCGGGCTTCAATCAGCGCGACGACGCTGTCGAAATCCGGGTAATGCACCACAGCGGTTTCAGTGGCCGGGGCCCGCGCGGCAGCGGTACCTGACTGTGCAATTGTGCCGACGGATGTGACGGGGGCAGCAGGGGCGTTTTGGCCATCGGGTGCGGGGGGTGACGCAGGCGCACCAGGCGCAGACCCCGAGGCGGCGGGGGTAACCTTCATCTTGCGCACCAGATCCACCGGGCTGGGCAGCTCGGCAACATGGGTCAGGCGAATCACTGCCATCTCGGCGGCCATCATCTGGTTCGGGGCCAGCGCGATCTCATCCAGTGCCTTCAGCAGCATTTGCCACATGCGGCTGAGCACGCGCATCGGCAGACGTTCTGACATGCCTTGGCCCCGGGTACGTTCATCGGGGCTGATCGTGGGATCATTCGCGGCGTCGGGCGTGATCTTGAGGACCGAAAGCCAGTGGGTGATCTCTGCCAGGTCGCGCACGACGGCCATCGGATCCGCGCCATCGGCATATTGCGCCCCCAGTTCGCCAAGCGCACCCGCAGCGTCGCCCGATATGATCAGGTCAAACAGGTCAATGACCCGGCCGCGATTGGCCAGGCCCAGCATCGTGCGCACCTGGTCCGCCGTGGTTTCGCCCGCCCCGTGCGAGATGGCCTGATCCATCAGGCTGACCGCGTCGCGGACCGAGCCCTCGGCAGCGCGCGTGATCAGGGCAAGGGCATCCTGGGCGATCTGTACCCCCTCTTTGCCCGCGACCTGGGCAAGATACCGGATCATCACCCCGGGTTCAATCCGGCGCAGGTCGAATCGCTGGCAACGGCTAAGGACTGTCACCGGAACCTTCCGGATTTCCGTGGTTGCGAAGATGAACTTCACATGGGCGGGCGGCTCCTCCAGCGTTTTCAAAAGCGCATTAAAGGCCCCGGTTGAAAGCATATGTACTTCGTCAAGGATATAGATTTTGTAACGCGCCCTGGCGGCGCGGTAATGCACCGAATCGATAATGTCCCGAATCGCGTCGACGCCGGTGCGGCTGGCGGCATCCATCTCGAGCACATCCACATGGCGACCTTCGGCGATGGCCCGGCAATGGTCACACCGGCCGCAGGGTTCGGTTGTGGGGCCACCTGTGCCATCGGCTCCGATGCAGTTCAGGCCCTTGGCGATAATCCGGGCGGTGGTCGTTTTCCCCGTCCCGCGAATGCCCGTAAGGATAAAGGCCTGGGCGATGCGGTCGGCGGCAAAGGCGTTTTTCAGCGTCCGCACCATCGCCTCTTGCCCGATCAGATCGGCAAAACCGGCCGGGCGATATTTGCGCGCCAGAACCTGATAGCCGCTGTCAGAGGTCTTGTTCATTTTTGCCCATCTGTCTTCTGGCCCAGGTTCACCCTAGCACGCTAGCACGGACCGTGTGCCAAGGTCCATGGCGAAGTGTGCGGCGGGCGTTTATGGTGGCACGGATGGCGGAGCACACACCCAACCGATATCTGGTCCGGGCCATAAGCAGGGGGTGAGGGGCTGGACATCGACCCAAGCGGGGCTCGTTGTGGCTGCTACCTTCCGGTCCTGACCAGGTTGGCGAGGTGCTTGCCCGCACCAACCCCTCAATGTCCGAAGATAGGCGAAGATACCGCGGGTCGCAAGGGGGCCCGCGCTGTTATAAACGGGCTTGACCCGAAACCGCCCCCGGCCAAGGCTGTTTACCACAGAACAGGGGCACAGGAGCCACCGAAGCATGGCCACGGGGCAGAAGAAGGATTGGACGTCCAACCGGTGCCCTGGCATGCCCCATGGCAAACCGCAGGTGTGGTGACCCCCGCCGCGTACCCCTTGACCGTGAACCCATTCCATCCCCGTTCAAGGATATCAGACATGACACAAACGTTCGTCACACCAACCGGCGATGCCCTGGCCGTGACCTGGCCCGATGGCACGACAGCCGAATACCCGTCGATCTGGCTGCGGGACAATTGCCCCTCTGGCTTTCATGCGGATACCAGGGAACGGGTGGCCGACCTTTTGGCCCTGCCTGATACGCCCAGAATCAGGGCCGCTGGACTGAACGCCGGGGCCGTGCATATCGATTGGGCGGATAAGGGGCAGCACAGCCGCTTTCCGCTCGACTGGCTAAAGCATCACAGCCCTGGCCGAATCGCACCCGATGCCGCTGCCCTTCCGCCACAGATTTGGCGTGGCGATTTGGGGGCGAGGGGGATTCCACGTGCGGCCCATAGCACCGTTCAAGGCAGCGATACCGCGCTGGCGGACTGGCTGACCCAAACCGTGCGTTACGGCATTTCGATCATCGGGGGCCTGCCTGACAGCCGCGATGCGGGCATGGATGCCGCCCGCCGCGTCGGGTTTCTGCGGGAAACCAATTTCGGGATTGAATTTGAGGTCATCTCAAAGCCTGACCCGAACAACCTGGCCTATACCGCGCTGGCCCTGCCATTGCACACGGACCTGGCTAACCAGGAACTGCCGCCCGGGTTTCAGTTTCTGCACTGCATCGCCAATGCGGCCCGGGGTGGCGGTTCAATCTTTGCCGATGGATTCGCCATCGCCAGGGACTTGCGGGAAGACCACCCCGAAGCCTTCACCCTGCTGGCAAAGACGCCTGTTCCGTTCTGGTTCCATGATGATGATACCGATCTGCGCGTGCATCGTTCGGTGATCACGCTGGACAGTCACGGTGCTGTGCAGGAAATCAAATGGAACGCCCACCTGGCTGGCGTGTTTGATATGCCCGCCGACAGGATGCCCGCCTATTACCGGGCCTATCGCGCCTTCATGGCAAAAACACGCGATCCGGCCTATCAGATTCGGCTGAAACTGAACGCGGGTGAGATGGTCGTTTTTGACAATCGCCGCGTCCTGCATGGCCGTGATGCGTTTGATCCCGCTACGGGCTTCCGTCACCTGCGCGGCTGCTATGTGGACCGGGGAGAGGTGCAATCGCGGCTGCGGGTTCTGCGCCGGGGGGCTGACGGCCTCGGGGCAAAGGGCGCGCACGTTCCGCCTTTTTAGCCCGGCGCGCGTTCCGCCCAGCCGGCAAAGATGCGTTCCAGAAACACCACGATGTAGAACAGGAAAATACCCAGGGCGGCCAGCGCGAAAAGCACCGCAAACATCAATGGATAATCCGCGCTGATCCGCCCGCTGTCAAACAAATCCCCCAGGCCCTGGCCATGGGGGCTGACGATCTCCATCAGGTTGGTGCCGATAAAGGCAAGCGTTACGGCCACTTTCAAGGCGCCGAAGAACTCGGGCAATGTCTTCGGCAGGGCGATCTTCCAGAAGATCGTGAAGTTGGACGCCCCGAGCGAGCGCAGGATGTCGCGATATTCCGGCTCTAGCGTGGACAGCCCGATCGAGACCGACACCGCGATCGGAAAGAACGAAATCATAAAGGCGATCAGGATGGTATTGAAATCATGCTGGCCCACAAAGATCAGCGCGACGATGGGCACCACCGTTGCCTTTGGGATCGCGTTGAAACCAACAAGCAGCGGATAGAGCCCCTCTCGCGCGATTCTGGAGAAGCCCATAATCATCCCCAGCACGGTCCCGAACACCACCGCCAGGCCAAGGCCCGCCACGGTGCGCCACAGCGTTTCCCAGCTTCGGATCAGGAACAAGTCCCAGAACCTGATGTAGCGCGGGACCAGGTCCAGGGGTGAGGCCATGCGATAATCCGGAAGTGAATAAAGCCAGACCAGCCCTTCCCACACGGCCAGAACCGCGATGATAAAGGCGGCGGGGGCCAGAACCTTGCGCCAGGTCTCGGCTGTCATTGCACCATCCCCTCGCTGGCGGAAGCGGCGGGCGCGTGTTCGGCTAGGGGGGCGTCCGCCGTGCCGGTGCGCCCCTGGGCAACCTGAATCTGATGCCGCAAAATGGCCAGCATCTCTACCGCTTTGGGGGTGTACAGATCATCAAGGGTGCGTTTGCCCCTGATGTCTACGTCCAAAACATATTGCGCGTGGGCCGGGCGCCCCGACAGCACAATCACCTGATCCGCCAGAAACACGCTTTCGCGCAGGTCATGGGTAATCAAAAGGCAGGTAAACGGCTCCTCCGCGCGCAGGTCGTGCATGATGCACCACAAGTCTTCGCGGGTAAAGGCATCAAGCGCGCCAAAGGGTTCATCCAGGATCAGAACCTGGGGCCGGTGGATCAGTGACCGGCAAAGCGACGCGCGCTGGCGCATCCCCCCCGACAACTCCGAAGGGCGCTTTTCCTCAAACCCCTCCAGGCCCACAAGTTTTAGCAAATGCCGCGCCCGTGCCAGGCCCTCGGCCTTGCCCATGCTGCTACCCATGCGGTTTTTGATAATCTCCAGCGGCTTTTCAGACCAATGGGATCGAGGGGGTTCTGCCTTGTCCATGCTGCTTTTGACAATCTCCAGGGGCAAAAGCACGTTTTGCAGGATGGTGCGCCATTCCAGCAGAACCGGGTTCTGAAACGCCATGCCGACGGTTGGACGGGGTGATGTCACCCTGTCCCCGGCCAGCCAGATCTCTCCCTTATCCGGGCGCATCAGGCCCGAAACCAGGCGTGTCAGGGTCGATTTTCCGCAGCCTGACGGCCCGACAACGGCGGTGAAACTGTCCCTGGGCATGGTCAGGTTTAGCTGGTCCAGCACCGGCAGCCGCCCCGAGGCGGTCTTGTAGGCATGCGTGACATTGCACAGTTCGATCTGGCTGCTGCCGGTCATGCGCCCCGGGCCTTTCGTGTCAGGGATGCCCGGGCCGCGCTGCACCGCCGCCCGGGGGCAAAGGAGGATTTCGCCCCGTCAGGGCGCAATCATCAGCACATCGCCCTGGGGCAGATACGCGTCGGTGAAGTACAGTGCCATGTCCGGCGCGGACGTGAAATCATAGGTCAAGCGCAATTGATCAAGCGCACGGGCCATCCGCGCCGTATCGATCCGTCCCATGCCGGTCTGCCTTACCGTGTCGGTCAGAACATTGGCGTCAATGGCCAGTTGCAGGCGCCGTTCCTCCAGTGCCGCATCGCCCGCCGGGTTCCGCGCAATCACTGCCGCCGCGCCCGCCGCCGGATCGGCGATGGCATCGGCCCAGCCCATGGCGACCGCGCCCAGAAAGGCGGTGACGATGTCGGGGTTCCCGGCCGCAAAATCGGTATTCACGATGATCGCGTTGCCATACAGCTCCACCCCGTGGTCGGCAAACAGGATGGTGGTAATATCATCCTCCGGGATACCAAGGCGGGCCAGTGACAGGTAGCTCGAGAAGTTGAAGCCGGTCACTGCATCGACATTGCCTTCGGCCAGCATCGGCTCTCGCGTGGGGAAGCCGACGGGTTCTACAGTGATGCTGGAGACGTCGATGTCATTCACCTGGGCCAGGATCGGGAATTGGGCCCAGGCCCCATCGGGCGGTGGTGCGCCCAGGGTCGACCCCTCCAGATCATCGATGCCGCTGATGCCCTGGCTGACCCGGCCGACGATGGAAAATGGCGGGCTGTCATAGATCATCATCACCGCGGTCACCGGTGCGCCGGGGTTTTGATCAAGAAAGCGGATCAGGCTGTTGATATCGGCAAAGCCAAGCGGGAAGGCACCCGAGGCGACCTTTGGAATGGCATCAAGCGAGCCCTGGCCCGCGGTGACCTCTACCGACAGATCGGCGGCCGCGAAATGGCCATTGTCGATGGCCAGGAAATAGGGGGCCGAGGGTCCTTCAAACCGCCAATCGAGGGCAAAGGCGATCTCGGTTTCGGCCAGGGCCGGGGTGGCCAGTGCCAGGCTGGCGGTGATCGTGGCGAGTGCGCTTCTGAACACGGGGTATCCTTCCTTCGGTTTCTTGCTGTTTCCTGTCGAGGCGGTGTTTGCCATGGCCAATGCGCCAATGCCAGCACCCGGGACGATTTTAGCCCGCCTGACACCCGAAAGCAAGCACAAAGATGACCTAGATGACCTGGGGGGGACGGCAACCAGTCCGCACCCCCCCCAAGGGTGACCATGGACGCAGCGACCAGGTGCACGGCCACGGTCACTTCAGGTGCCTGCGCCCGCACCGGGATGTGGGCAGGGACGCACCCGCCGTCTTTTGCCCTGTGCCCCCGGCCTGTTTGCGGAGGCGCCGTCGCGGCGGGCGCACCTTTCAAGGGGGGGAGCCCCGGCCCCGGTTTCAGGACAGGCGGATAAGGAACCCGAGGATGGCCGTGGCCAGCCCCACGGACCCCAGCACGGCCCCCAGCAATGTCAGGGTCATGCGCAACTCCCGCCGCGCCAGCTCGGCATCGCGCTGGGCCAGGTCGGCCCGTAGCCGGTCAAGGGCCCCTTCATACCGCACCTGCATGGAGACCATCCTTTCTTCAAGTACCGCTATTTTGCGGCTGGAATCTGCATCATCACGCATGCACAGGAATTTAGGCACTCCTGCCGCCCGTGTCAACCGCCCCCAAGAGCCCGAAAAATGCACCTGCCGTGAAAAATCCTGCTTGCGCCCGTGCGGGGCCTGGCATATAATGGACCCTATGATGGTGTTTTGTGCTGACATATCCGGCGTGCGGCCCGCCCGTTATTCGGGCGCAGGTTGGGCCTTCGCGGCTTCGCGGCTTCGCGGCTTCGCGGCTTCGCGGCTTCGCGGCTTCGCGGCTTCGCGGCTTCGCGGCTTCGCGTAATTACACCCGCACAGGCGGGGCGCGTCAAGCCCTTGTGTCTGCGCGGGAATGCGGGTATGCTCGGCACCCGTGGTCTGTTCATCGCCCGGCATCCTGGTTCGTTATCGAATCGGGGGCCGGGCAGGAACCGCCCCCTGCCTTCCCCGGGCGGGGGGTGGAGGGCTGCGGGGGGCTTGCTGTGGTGCCGGCCTTGGGGGCGCGAATGTCATTGCCCGCACCCCCTTTGTT
>JACONJ010000035.1 GCA_014323785.1 Paracoccaceae bacterium
TATGACAAAGCAGTGCGTAAATTGCAGGATGCGGCATGAGTGCGCGCGCGGTTCTGGCCGGTGGCTGTTTCTGGGGCATGCAGGATCTCATCCGCAAATTGCCCGGCGTCACCGCAACCCGGGTGGGATATACTGGCGGCGATGTCCCCAACGCCACCTATCGCAACCACGGCACGCATGCCGAGGGGGTTGAGGTTATCTTTGACCCGGACAGCATCAGCTATCGCCGGCTGCTGGAGGTGTTCTTTCAAATCCACGACCCCACGACGCTGAACCGTCAGGGCAATGACATTGGCCCGAGCTACCGTTCCGCCATTTATTACGTTGATGCGGCGCAACGGCAGGTGGCCTGTGACACGATTGCCGATGTCAACGCCTCGGGCCTGTGGCCCGGCCCGGTGGTGACCCAGGTTGAACCCGCAGGTGCGTTTTGGGAGGCGGAACCGGAACACCAAGATTACCTGAAGCGCGTTCCCAACGGCTACACCTGCCATTTCCCCAGGCCCGACTGGGTGCTGCCAAAAACGCGCGACCACGGGGCAGGACAGACGGGGGCAGGAATAGCGCGTTGAGAAGGTCGCCCCCCCCCTGTAACAGGGGGGCCTCTTTTCACCAGAAGATGAAATCCGCCCGCGTCAGGGCCGTATGGTCCACGCCCTCCAGCGTGATGCTGTCGCCCTCCGCGCCCCAGGTGATGACCGCCGCGCGGTCCACATCCGTGCCGCTGCCGGTGATGGACAGGTCTTTGAACCTGACCCCGTCGGCCCTGATCAGGATCCGGTCTATGCCATCCTCAAAGTCTGTGATGACATCGGTGCCGAAGTTGTCCTTGAACAGGAACACATCGCGGTCCGCGCCGCCAGTCAGAACATCATTCCCGGACCTGCCGATGATGGTATCCTGGCCCGCGCCGCCGTCCAGGGTGTCGTGCCCGGTGCCGCCATCCAGGCGGTCGTGGTCTGCGCCGCCGGTCAGGCGGTCATCACCCTGATGCCCCCACAGGCGGTCATCGCCCGTACCACCGGTGAGCGTATCGGCCGCACCACCCCCGCGCAGCGTGTCCGCGCCCGCGCGCCCGTCCAGCAGGCTGGCCACGACATTGCTGGCAAGGTAGTCGGCATGATCGGAGCCGATAAGGTTCTCGATGCTGCTGAGCACATCGCCCGTCGCGTGGCCACCCGAGGCGGTGCCCGTGCCCAGGTTCACATGCACGCCTGCGCTTGAGGCCGCGTAGCCGGCCGTATCGGTGTTAGTGCTGCCGTCCAGGGTGTCGGCACCCGCGCCGCCGATAAGGGTATCATCAC
>JACONJ010000036.1:0-10288 GCA_014323785.1 Paracoccaceae bacterium
AGGTTCGAGGGAACCCGAAAAAACGACAAAGTCTGGGGCAAAAGTGGGAACGACACCCTGGAGGGTGGCGGTGGCAACGATGCGCTCCATGGCGGTGCGGGTCAGGATTCCCTGCAGGGTGATGAGGGGAATGATACCCTTCGCGGCGGTGCTGGCAATGACACCCTGAACGGCGGCAAAGGCGAGGATACCCTGATCGGTGGTGAAGGCAGGGACTGGGCCAGTTACCGGGACTCTGCCCGGGCGGTTCGTATCGATCTGGGCAAGGGCGCGGGCTTCAACCGTGAATGGCAAAAGAATCGAAACGAAGGCACAAACGATAAGCTGGTCCAAATTGAGAACCTTGAGGGGTCATCGCGCGGTGATTCTCTGGCTGGCAACTACAGGTCCAACCATCTGAAAGGCGGTGCGGGCAACGACAGGCTCTACGGCAGAGGGGGGCTGATACCCTGGAGGGCGGCGAGGGCAAGGACGTGCTGGACGGTGGCACGGGCCGGGACCGGGCGAGCTATGCCAGTTCCCGGCAAGGCGTAGATGTGGACCTGACAAGGAAAACACCGGAAGGCGAAGAGGACACCCAGAAAGGCGGCGACGCGCAGGGTGACGTGCTGGTGAGCATTGAGGATATTGAGGGCTCTGCCTGGAATGACACGCTCACCGGTGACGCCGGAGCCAACCTGCTGCTCGGCAATGGTGGCAATGATTCCCTGAACGGCGGCAGTGGCAAGGATTCTCTGGATGGCGGCGATAACAGGGACACGCTGGAAGGTGGTGATGGCGATGACACGCTGTATGGTGGCCAGGGACCAGACACGCTGGATGGCGGCGATGGCAATGACGAGCTACATGGCGGCATAGGCAACGATTCCCTCATCGGCGGCATGGGCAACGACTCTCTGGAAGGCGGCGCAGGCAACGATACGCTGTATGGTGACGATGGGGATAACAACCTGTATGGCGGCAGTGGCAATGATACGCTGGAAGGCGGGGATGATCTCGACGGACTCCAGGGCCAGGATGGGAACGATCTTCTCATCGGTGGCGCAGGCAATGATGAAATAATCGGCGGCGCAGGTAATGATACGCTTGTGGCTGGAAACGGGGCAGTAATGACCAGCGATGATCGCGTTCTTTATCCCGACATGTCCTGGACCGATACCTTCATCTTTCGCGAAGATTCCGGCCATAGCGTAATCCAAGACTTTGATCTTGGCGAAGGGGATGTCCTGGGGGATGTCCTGAAATTCGAGGGCGAAATCGTCCGCGGCAACTTGGGCTTCGATGAAATAGATAATGGAAAAATCACCTGGAACGATGGCGATAGCAGCGTCACATTTGAAAAATTGTCCGAGGCACAGATCATGAAAGCAATCGCAGAAGCAATATTCGAAGAGAGGGACATGAACCCTCCTGTAATGAATACAGACCCCGGTTTGCTGTAAATCGGAAGCAGGGACAGAGACACAGTGCAAGGCCACCCCCAAGGTGGCCTTTTTGCCTGTCCAAGGCGGGGGGAGGCCCCGGTGGGTCTCTGTGGGTGCGCTGACGGGCAACAAGGGCAGGGGCGGGGGCAGGCAGGGCAAGGCGGCAGGCCGCACGAATTGTCGCGGGCGGTTCAGGGACAGGTCAGGGGGCGGGCCAGTCAAAGAAGCCTTCGCCGGCCCGGGCGCGCAGTCGTGCGGCCATTTCGGCCCCCAGTTGTGCCCCGTCCGTGACGGGCGCGGTCTGCTCGTCGCCCAATACCTCGGATCCGTCGGGGCGCAGGATTTCGCCCCGCAGACGCAGGGTGCCGCCCTCCAGCACCGCCAGACCCGCGACGGGCGTTTCGCAATCGCCCTCGAGCCCGGCAAGGAATGCACGCTCTGCGGCCAGCCGCTGGCCGGTGGGCGCATCGTGGATCGCCTCTAACAACGCCGCGGCGCGGCGGTCATCGGCACGGCGTTCAATCCCGATGGCACCCTGGGCCACGGCGGGCAAAACCTCCCTGACCCCGATCACGGATTTCACAACCTGGGCCATGCCAAGCCGCCGCAGCCCGGCCATGGCCAGAAAGGTCGCATCGGCCACACCCCTGTCCAGTTTCTGCATGCGGGTCTGCACGTTGCCGCGGAACTCCACCACCTTCAGGTCGGGCCGCCGGGCCCACAGTTGCGCCCGGCGCCGAAGGCTGGAGGTTCCCACCCGCGCCCCCGAGGGCAGCCCGGCAAGACTGTCATAGGTCAGAGATACAAAGGCATCGCGCACGTCTTCACGCGGCAGGCAGCACTCCAGCAAGAGCCCCGGTGGCTGTGCCACCGGCATATCCTTCATGGAATGCACGGCAATGTCGATCTTGCCCTGCAGCAGATCCTCTTCGATTTCCTTGGTGAACAGGCCCTTGCCGCCGATGTCGTTCAGGGGCCGGTCCAGCACCCTGTCGCCGGTGGTTTTGATCACCACGATGCTGAACGCCGAGGCCGGCAAATCAAAGGCAGACATCAGCCACCGGCGGGTTTCATGGGCCTGGGCCAGGGCCAGGGGGGAACCACGGGTGCCGATCCTCAACGGGGCATCAGGGCGGGGGCAGTCGGTTATCATACCCCTGTTTACATGCGTCAACGCGTCGTGACAACGACCCGTCCCTTGACACTGCACCGCGCGGGCAGGATGCTGCGGCCACGACAAGGAACAATGACGGATGACCAGGGACAAACCCCTTCTTCGTGCGCTGGCGGGTGAGGTGCTTCCAACCCCGCCCGTCTGGCTGATGCGACAGGCCGGGCGCTACCTGCCCGAATATCGCGCCACCCGGGCCCAGGCGGGGGATTTCCTGGCACTCTGCTATACCCCGGAACTGGCCGCCGAGGTCACGCTGCAGCCGATTCGCCGCTACGGGTTTGATGCCGCGATCCTGTTCGCCGACATCCTGCTTCTGCCCCACGCGCTTGGGACCGATCTGTGGTTTGTGACTGGTGAAGGGCCGCGGCTGTCCCCACTTACCGAGTCCAGGGTGCTGGCCGCGCTGAAGGGCAAGGATGACATTCATGATCATCTGGCCCCGGTTTACGAAACCATCCGCATCCTGGCGCACGAACTGCCGCCTGGCACCGCGCTGATCGGCTTTGCCGGTGCGCCCTGGACCGTGGCCACCTATATGATCGCCGGGCGCGGCACGCCCGATCAGGGCCCGGCCCACGCGCTGAAGGGCAGGGACCGCGGCACATTCAATGCCCTGATCGACCTGCTGACCGGGGCGACGATTGAATACCTGTCAAAACAGGTTGAGGCCGGGGCCGAGGTTGTCAAACTCTTCGACAGCTGGGCAGGGTCGCTGCAGGGGGCCGATTTTGACCGCTACGCCGTGGCACCGGTGAAACGGATCATCGCCGCGCTGAAATCCCGCCACCCGGGCCTGCCCGTGATCGCCTTTCCACGCGGGGCGGGCAGGCACTACGCAGGCTTCGCCAGGACGGCGGGTGCCGATGCCCTGGCCCTCGACACGTCGGTCGATGTGGTCTGGGCCACCGGGCATTTGCAGCCCGATGGCTGCGTGCAGGGCAATCTGGATCCCGGCCTGATGGTCACCGGCGGTCAGCCATTGATTGATGCAACCAGGCACATCGTCGCCGCGTTGAGCGGCGGGCCGCATATCTTCAACCTGGGCCACGGGATGACCCCGGATGCGGACCCGGAGAATGTACACGTCATGCTGGAGGCGATCCGCAACCCGGCAGGCCGCGCCCCGGCGACCCCGGTTTGATATTCAATCTCTGCCGGTCGCGCTACTCCATCCTGCAAAAGGCCACGAACTCTGGTGCTCGTACTCCGTCCAGTCCCGCGCCGGTGAAGTCATACCAGCCCGCCATCCCGTTGGGGAGCATCTGTACCTGGATGACCTCCGCTTGCATGCGTGCCATCTGTTCGATGACTTCCTCACGCGATCCTGTAATGATGAGATCTCTGGCATCATTAAGGAAATCAGAGAACTTATCGGTCATCACGCCCCAGATTCGCCTGTGTTGTTCGATGGTCACAGGGCCGTAGTACGTTATGCCGTTTGCCAGCATCACCTGACCAGCACCTATATTGGTTCCGCTGAACATTCTGTCTGTCAGGGTCATGACAAGGCTGCCCCCTCCGTCTGGCCGCTCATGGCAGGTCCAGTTTTTTACGTCATCAAAAACCGGGTCGATGTCGGTGTCTGCGTGTCCCGCACTCGCCAGGACAAGTGCCGCCAGGGCAGCTTTGAGCGTGGTTTTCATCGTGTATCCTCTGTCAGTCGGCGAAAATCATATCGGTTGATGATTGCGACCATTCGGATCATGGAACAGCATTCCCCATTGGCAAGGCGGGTGCAACCGCCCCCGGTGTCGGCCTTCCGATCTTCGGGGAACACCGGCGATCCCTGGCGCGGGGCTTTCCTGACACGCCCGCGCCCGATAAGCACGCCCCATGACCGCGTATCTGGATCCCGCGACCATTGACGTGATCGCGCCGAATTTCAAACGCCGCCTGTCGGGCGTGACGGCAACCGTGGTCCGCCTGGTGCCGGTGCAGGCCCGGGAACTGGCCATCGCGGCTGTTGCCCCCGCCCTGCCCGGCCACGTGCCGCAGATTCGCCGCACCGCGCTGCTGACCATGCCCCGGCGGGGGCCCCGGGGCGCACGGGTGTGGCATGCCCGGCGGAATTCCGAGATGCTGGCGGGGCTGATCCTGAAATCTCTGTTGCGCAAACAGCTGAAACTGCTGTTCACCTCGGCCTCGCAGCGGAACCACACGGGGTATTCGAAATGGCTGATCCGACAGATGGACGCGGTGATTTCGACCTCGCACAAAACGGCGATGTATCTGGGGCGGCCCTCAAAGGTCATCCCGCACGGGATTGACACCGCGCAGTTTCACCCGCCCGCCGACCGTGCGGCTGTAAAGGCGGCACTTGGGCTGCCGTCCGGGCCTCTGGTCGGCTGTTTCGGGCGGATCCGGGCACAAAAGGGTACGGATGTCTTCGTTGAGGCCATGATCAGGGTGCTGGTCGCCCGGCCAGGGGCAAACGCCATCGTCATGGGGCGTGCCACCGGCCCGCACCAGGGGTTTGCACAGGCTCTCAAGGCCAGGGTTGCGGCCTGCGGCCTGGCCGAACGCATCCTGTTCCTGCCCGAGGTGCCGGTGGACCAGGTGGCGGACTGGTATCAGGCACTTGACCTGTTCATCGCGCCGCAACGGCGGGAGGGCTTCGGCCTGACCCCGCTTGAGGCGATGGCCAGCGGCACCCCCGTGATCGCAACCACTGTCGGCGCGTTCGGGGAACTGGTGGCACCAGGTGAAACCGGTACCCTGATCCCGCCCGGCGATGTGGTCGCCATGGCCGCGGCCGCGGCGCACCTGCTGGATGATGCCAGGGCCCGTGACGCCCAAGGCCAGGCCGCGCGCGCCCGCGCAGAGGGGCAGTTTCAACTCGGGAACGAGGCCGGGGCGATCACCGCCGTGTATCGGGCCCTGCTGGACGGCACCGCCTAGGGTCAGGTCCATTTCGCAATCGGCGGCAGGCTCATCAAAACCGCGTCGGCATCATGCCCGCTTTCCAGCCCGAATTTCGTGCCCCGATCATAGATCAGATTGTATTCGGCATAGAGCCCGCGATGGATCAGCTGAGCCTCCCGATCCGCGGCGTCAAACGCCTCGTGCCGCCGCCGTTCCACGACGCCAAGGAACGCGGGCAGAAAGGCCCGCCCGACATCCTGGGTAAAGGCAAAATCGGCCTCCCAGTCATCGGTGTTGTGGTCGTCATAGAAAATGCCCCCGACACCACGGGCGCGGTTGCGGTGCGGCACATGGAAATACGCATCTGCCCAGGATTTGAAGCGGGGGTAGTAGTCCGGGTTATGCCGGTCACAATGCGCCTTCAGGACCGCGTGGAACCGGGCGGTGTCCTCATCATACTCGATGGCGGGGTTCAGGTCCGATCCCCCGCCGAACCACCAGGCATGGGGTGTCCAGAACATCCGGGTGTTCATATGCACCGCGGGTACACGGGGGTTTTGCATGTGCGCCACCAGGCTGATGCCCGAAGCCCAGAAGCGCGGATCATCCCTGAGCCCCGGGATATCCTTGCGCGCCGCCATTGCCTGCATCGCCCGGGGCCCAAGTGTGCCATAGACGGTCGAGACGTTGACGCCCGCCTTCTCAAAAACCCTGCCGTTGCGCATCACGCTCATCAAACCGCCGCCCGCCTCACCGCCCTCGGCGGCGGTGCGGGTTGTCCTGGTCACCGCAAAGCGGCCCGGGGCGCCGGCCTCGCCCTGGCTGTCTTCCAGCCCCTCAAAGGCTGCGATGATCTGATCCCGCAGCTGCCGGAACCAGGCCGAAGCGCGGGCTTTGCGGTGGTCAAAACACGTGGTCACGATACGATTCCTCCCCCCCACCCAAGGTGAAGATGATTGAGCCCCGCAATTGAACCCCACAGGCGCGGAACCTGCAAGGCAACCCGAATGTGCCAGCCCGAAAGGGCCATATCCTGGGGATGGCAGCCGGGCAAACCCCTATATCTGCCACCCCTGCCCGCGGTTCCCGAATCCCCGGTTAAAATGCACCTTTCCTGTGGATTTTATCAAGGGATTTCCCTAAACTGGCCGTAACGCCGCAAAAGACGGCAACCAGAGGCAGAGAGCAGGTCTCGTGAGACACAGACGGATTTTCCTGGCCCTCCTTGGGTGTGTCGCGCTGTTGTGCGCGGCTGTCACCCCCGTACGGGCCACCCCCTATGCGGCGATGGTCATGGATGCCCGCACGGGTGAGGTGCTGCACGCGCGCAATGCCGACACCCGCCTGCACCCGGCATCGCTGACGAAGATGATGACGCTTTACATCGCCTTTGAGGCGGTGCGCCTGGGCGAGATCACGATGGACACGCAGGTGACAATCTCGCGCAATGCAGCATCCGAGCCGCCCTCGGAACTGGGCCTGCGCGCCGGATCGCGGATTGCGCTGCGCTACCTGGTGCGCGCGGCGGGGGTACGCTCGGCAAATGACGCGGCCACCGCGATTGCCGAGGCCATCGAGGGGTCCGAAGCCGCCTTTGCCCGGCGGATGAACCGCACCGCCCGCGCCCTGGGCATGACGCGCACGACCTTTCGCAATGCCCATGGCCTGACGGAACAGGGGCATCTGTCCACCGCACGGGACATGACGGTGATGGGGCGGCGGCTGTTCCTAGACTATCCGCAATACTACAACATCTTCGCGCGCCGCTCAACCGATGCCGGAATTTCCACGGTGCGCAACACCAACCGGCGGTTTCTGGATGCCTATCGCGGGGCAGACGGGATCAAAACCGGGTATACGCGCGCGGCGGGGTTCAATCTGGTATCCTCGGCAGCGCGCGGGCAGGTGCGGATCATCGCAACCGTGTTTGGGGGGCGGTCAACGGCCACCCGCAACCAGCGCGTGATGGAACTGCTGGACATGGGCTTTGCCCGTGCGCCGCACAGCGCGACGGTGCGCCGGCCGGCCCTGCCACGATACGATAATCCGCTGGGCCAGCCCCCGGTTCTGGCGGTGGCGCAGAGCCCGGTGCCCGTGCGTCGGCCCCCCGCGCGTGCGGCCCCGCCCGCCGTGCCGGCGACCATTGATGTGGCCGTGCAAACGGCCCTGGCCCTCGACGTAACCGGGCCCCAGAACCAAGAGGGCGACACCGCGATCACCCCCGCCGTGCCCCCGGCCCTCGTCTCTGCCGCGCCCCCGGCCACTGTCCTTGCCGCACCCCCGGCCCCCGCCCCCACAACGCAACCCCAGGTTGTCACGCGGGCCTCCTCAACCGGTGACCGGCTTTTCGGGGTGTCCCTGGGCCGCTACCCGACGCGGGATCAGGCGGAACGGCTTCTGCTGGCCACAGCCCTGGCGGGGCTGGGCATGCTCGACGAAGCCGTGCGCCGCGCCGTCCCGCGCCCCGGCGGTTTTGAGGCGCGCTTTGACGGGATGACCAGGGAACAGGCGGCCCGTGCCTGCACCCGGCTGATGACGCGCAACACGACCTGCACAACATACGGCCCCCCTGACGGGCGGTAACCCGCGGCGTCAGGCTTACCACCTGTGGGGACCCGCCGGCGGCCCCGTCACGCGGCTGGCAGGGTCAGCCGTGCCACAAGTTGCGCGTGGACGCCGGGGGCGGCGGCGACAATGCCGGGCAAAAGCGGGACAGGGGTGTTGAAGCGCGGCACGCCGCCCTTTCGTGTGCTGACAAAGGCCCCGGCCTCGGCCGCGATCAGGCCGCCGGCGGCGACATCCCATTCCCAGCTGTCGCGCAGGGTCAGTGCCCCGTCACACCGGCCCTGGCCCACCAGGGCCAGCCGAAACGCCAGCGAGGGGCGGAATTGCAGCACCACCGCCGGCGACCCCCCCGGCCAGCAGTCAGCCCGAAGGTTGCTTCTGGTCGTCAGAATCGTCGCCCCCTCTGCCCCCGTCCGGGTTGAGGCGACAAGGGGCCGGCCGTTCAGGGCCGCCCCCCGGCCCAGGGCCGCGGTGAACATTTCCTGTCGCAGGGGCAGATAGACAACACCGGCCGTGACCTGGCCATCGCGCGCAATGGCCAGGGAATGCGCGAACTGTCGTGATCCGTCGATAAAGGCGCGGGTGCCGTCGATCGGGTCCACGATAAAGACGTGCGACCGCGCCAGCCTGTCCGCCAGCCTGTCCCCGGTATCCGGGGTCTCCTCGGACAGCCAGCCATAGCCTGGGCGCGCCGCTGTCAGCCGCTCGCGCAGCATGGCGTCAATTTGCAAATCCGCCGCCGTCACCGGCCCTGCACCGTTCGGCTTGTCCCGGACGTCCATGGGCGTGTTCCAGTGCCGGGCGGCAATCCTGCCGGCGGCGCGCGCGGCAGCGATCAGCAGGTCAAGATCCGCGTCACGCCCCGGCAATCGTCAGGCACTCGACCAGAAGCGAGGGCACAACCCGCGCCAGGTGCCGCCGCGCGTCATTGGCGGGCGTCACGGTCATCAGCATCTGCCGCAGGTTGCCCGCAACCGTGCATTCATTGACTGCATGGGCGATCTGCCCGTTCCTGACCCAAAAGCCCGATGCCCCGCGTGAATAATCGCCCGTGGTCGGGTTGATCGAGGCCCCCATCAGCGAGGTTATCAAAAGGCCGGTTCCCATCTCGGCCAAAAGCGCATCCCTGCCCTTGTCGCCCTCGGTCAGGGCGATGGTGCTGACCGACGGGGACGGCGGCGCACCCGTCCCGCGCGTCGCGCTGGCCGTCGAGGGCATGTTCAATTTGCGCCCGGTGGCCAAATCCAGCGTCCAGCCGGTCAGCACGCCATCCTTCACAATCATTCGCCGCGCGGTGGGCAACCCCTCGGCATCAAAAGGGCGCGCGCCACTGGTGCGCGGGCGGTGCGGGTCTTCGGTGATTGAGAGCCCCCGGGGCAGCACCTGCGCCCCCAGGGCATCGCGCAGCCAGGAGCTGCCGCGCACGATCGCGCTGCCATTGCACGCCTGCAGCATATGCCCGATGAGCGCGGCCGCGGTGCGTTCGTCATACAGCACCGGCCAGGCCCCCGTGGGTGGCTTTTGTGCGCCCGCGCGCTGCACGGCGCGTTCGCCCGCCGTGCGCCCGATCGTTTCGGGGGGGGCCATATCTTCGGCGTGGGTGCGGCCATCGGCGTCATAATCCCGCTCCATCGCGGTACCCGCGCCGGTGATCGCTACGCAGCTCAGGCCGTGACCGGTGCGGCCATAGCCGCCGGAAAACCCGTTGCTTGCGGCCAGGTGCATCCGGTGGGTGCTGAACCCGGCAGTGGCGACCTGTACCTGGCTGACGCCCGGGACCGCCATGGCCGCGGCCTCGGCACGCAGGGCGACCTGTTCCAGGGTTGCGGGATCGGGGTGTGGGCGACCGTCGATCAAATCCAGTGCCCCGGCATCCCACCCGGTGGCCAGTTGCGCCGGGTCGGCCAGGCCGATGGTCGGATCCTCGGGTGCCAGTCGGGCCATGGCCACCGCGCGTTCGGCCATGTCCGCCATGGTCCCCGGTGTGATATCCGAGGCCGAAACGCAGGCCTGCCGGGCCCCCACCATCACGCGCAGGCCGATCTCAACCCCTTCGGAGCGTTCCGCCTGTTCCAGTGCGCCGTTCAGCACCCCGATCAGGATGGAGCGGCCCTCAACGGCGATGGCATCCGCGGCCCCGGCCCCGGCGCGCCTAGCCTGGTGCAGCAAATCATCCGTCAGATCGGCAAGGGAACGGGGCATGGCTGTCCTGGGGGAAGGGGGGCCGGTGCATCTGCATCCTGCCCTGCGTGGCCGAACTCTA
>JACONJ010000036.1:10308-59190 GCA_014323785.1 Paracoccaceae bacterium
GGGCCAGGGCGCAAGCGTGCAGAAGCGCGGCGACCCGGTCATGGTCTGGTTCCGGTTCCGGGGCTGCGCCCGTCGGCTACGGAAGCGGGATGCCATTCACTGTTACCCCGCCGTCGTGCCAGAAGTCGAGGACCGTCTCAAGCGTGTCGGGGCGGGTACCCGGGCGTGCAAATATGCCCGCCATGGCGCGCAGCCCGACCGCCTGTTCCATTGGCACCAGACCGGCCCCTGTCAGGCGGTCAAGCAGCGTGTGCAGCCCCGTGGCCTGCAACTGGATGGAACCCGCCGGCATCTGCTGCCCCGGCGCAAAGTCAAGCGCACCCTTCCCCGTCAGGGTGGCGCCGGCAACCGCGATCTCCAGATCGTTCAGCGTCAGCGTGCGCAAATCATCCGCAGGGCCCTGGACCGTCCCGGTGACGTCAAGGATCAGGGTTGCCGGATCCCGGGGCAGAACCCGGCCGGGGTCAAACATATCCCACGCCGCCGCGCCCATCTTAACCCCCTGATATTCAAGCCGCAGGGCCCCATCGGACGGCCCCCTTGCCGGGGTCAGGGGCATGGTCAGCAGAACCCCGGCAGACTCGGCGGTGACTGTGACGGGCAGGGGGAATTCCGGGGCCACAACGCTGATTGCCACGTCACGGGCCGACAGGTCAAAGGCACCGGCACCGCCCTCCAGGCCCAGGGCCATGCGCCCGCCGCCGTTGGCACCGCGGATCGTGGTGGCGTTCTGGCCCGCCTCCCTGCCCGCCTCTCTGATCGTCACCGCATACTCCAGGGATTCATAGGTGATCTCGCCCGCATCGTGCAGGTGTGCATCGTCACGCACGTCCGGCACGTGGAACAAAAACAGGTTCAGAAACGGGTTCCCTGGCCCTGACCCGCCGGACCGCACCCGCGCCGGCCCCACGTTGAACGTCATCGTGAGCTCTTCTGTCTGCGCGTTCAAATCAGCCATGCCGGTGAGCCCGCCAAATGCGCTGCTGCCGGTAAAGCGGGGTGCCCCCTGGCCCGATTCCGTCAGCAGAACCTGCCCCGCCATATCCGACGCCTCAATGACCATGAGCAGCTCTTCGGCGGGGGAGCCCCGGCTGACGGCTGTGAGCCGCCGCAGATCAGCCGCGTAATCATAGCGCCACCCGTCCCCTGTATCCAGGACAAGGATGTCAAGCCCTTCATGGGTTATGTCCCCGGTGATCTGCGTGGTTACGCCCTCTGGCCCCCGGCCTGCGCCGGTGATGCGATACATATCCGAAGGCGTCACGCGGATTGTGCCATCGTCCTGCTCGGTCAGGGTGATCCGGTCGATGTGGCCAGTCAGCCGAAATTCATAGCCGGGGACATCCGTGATCGTCATGGACGTTGCAAACCCGCGGATGACCAGCCCGTCGCCAGTGCTCACCACCGAATCGGTGGTAAAGCTCTGGCCCGTGGCCGCAAACTGCTCTTGCCAGTCAGCCCACAGCGCGGATGCGCGACTCTCGGCCAGGAGGGCTTTGCCGGCGGCGGGAACCGCGAGAAGCGTGGCCGCGACCAGAAGGGGGGCCAGAAGCGTGGCGGGACGCGACATAAACAGGGAATTCAGCTTTGACATAAGGCGCATCCAAGGATGAATTGTACGGGTACGACGACGACTTGACCACAATGTTTGAACGCGGGCGCGGGGGATGTCAACTGCGTATCTCCTGCCGCCCGCACATCAGAACGAAACAGGGGCACGCTATGGGGGCATTGACGGGACAAGCCACAAGTATCACCGGGGTACGCGGTGCCATCGGGGGGCATCGGGCCGGGATAAGGGATGCGGACATCGATCTGGACCGCCACGGTGGCCTGTGGCGCGTGGTGCTGAACCGCCCTGACAAGGCCAACGCCCTTACCCAGGGGATGCTGGCCCGCCTGCTCGGCATCGCGGAAGAGGCGGGCCGCGATCCCGCCCTCTGCGCCCTTGTTCTGACCGGTGCGGGGGATCGCGCCTTTAGCGCGGGTGCGGACCTGGCGGGGGTGCAGGCCGGGCTGGCGACATCACCCCTGTGGGAGCAGCTGTCCACCGCGATTGCGGGGCTGCCCTGCCTGACCATCGCGGCCCTGAACGGCACGCTGGCGGGCGGGGCCTTTGGCATGGTGCTGGCCTGCGATCTGCGCATCGCCGTGCCAGCGGCGCGGTTCTTTTACCCGGTGGTGCGGCGCGGCGTCCTGCCACAGCCGTCTGACCCGGCGCGCATGTCCGCGCTGATCGGCCCCGCGCGCACCCGGCTGATCCTTCTGGCGGGGCAAACCCTGACCGCGGAACAGGCCTTGGCCTTTGGCCTGATCGACCGAATCGTGCCGCCCGATGACCTGTGCGCCGGGGCCAGGGCCCTGGCGCACGATGCCCTGACCGCCGCCCCGGCGCATATCCGCCGCATCAAGCACCTGTGTGCGGAACGTTGAACCAGTGCCACCCTGATGTCGTGGAACGCGGCCCAATGCGGTCTGTCTGCCGTTTGAACGAATACCCTTTCGCGCGAATGGCGTTACGCAACGCGTCGGACGGGATCATCCTGCCCCTCGGCAATCATGTTCCACGGGATATTGAACGCAGGTGCGCCCTCTGAATCCTCTGATGATGAAGACCACCCGTTCCGACGCAGGAATTCGTCAAATTCACCGTCTTCAACAAGATCCAGCATCAGGATGTGCAAGGCGTCCAGCGAATCGGCCTCGGTGACGATCCCCAGGCCCTCGCAAGACCCGATCCAGCGCGATGGATCGGCACCGCGCGTTGCGCACCAGACAACATGTGCCTGCAGCATGTCAATCTCCCTCCATGTGGCTTACAGGGCTGTTTCTAATTTTTCACTGGTTGCAAAACAAGTGCCTTTTGCGCACGTAAGACTAGGCACCGGATCTTTGGCGGGTACCGCGGCGCATCCGAAACCTCTTCTAACGCTTGCACGGCGCATGGGATGGGTGTAAACGGACACTCCAGCCCGGCCGCGGCCTTTATCCTTTCGGGCCACACCGGGCGGTCATCACGGGCAAATTGCCCGTGGTGCCCGCTCGGTGCGCTTTTCGTCCCCAATGGGGCAATCGAATCGCCCCGGCGGGGCGGGATTGGCTCGATCATGCCCCCGATACGCAGAAAAACAGGCCCTGCAAAAATTTATTTTCGGTGTAAATTACTGATTTTGTTATATTTTTTATAGAGGCAAAAAATATCCATAATTTTGAATTTGAGGGCTTGCATACCTAAGCTAGATTCTTATGTCGACCAGCAACATGTTCGGATGCCGGCCGCGCGAGGCAGCCGCTTTGTGGGACCAGAACAAAACGAAGGGAAAAAACCATGTCAAACCCTGGCCCGCCTGATTGGCACCCCCGAAAATGACACGCTGGAGGGGGGGGTGTAAACGACGATACCCTTAGCGGAGGTCACGGCCGTGACAGGATAGTAGGCGGTGCCGGAGATGATGTTCTAGCCAGTGGCGGTCTCAGGGACACATTTGTGTTCCATAGTGGCCAAGGGAACGACACCATCACCGATTTCACCTGTGGTGAGGATGTAATCCACCTCTATGTTGACGATGGACACTTGGGTGTCGTGAATGGGTATGGCCCGCAAGGCTTTGACGCCCTGACCATCACAAACACCGATGAAGGTGCTGCCGTCATCACCTGGGGAACCGAAGACAGCATCCTGTTGAATGGCGTGGACCACACGAACCTGACAGCAGATGACTTTGTGTTCTAAGAAACACACATCCACATGACCCAATCACGTCCCCCCCTGCTGACCACACATCAGGGGGCCGTGGTCCATGTGAAGGGCGGAGGACCGCGCGGATATTCCGGACCCGAAGCCCGAATATTCCTGCCAGCCAGACGGCGCATTCCTTACTCGCAGCCGCGCGTAAAATGCGTGCGGCCTCCAACACGATCAATAGACAATGAAACAGCCAGAATCACGCGGACGACCAGATACAGTGCCGCAGGGGCGTGGCCTGCAGGTCGCGAACAGCGAAAGCACTCCATCGCCCAATGGGCAGAAAAATCCGCCCGGATGGGGCTGCCGCCGATGCTGATTCACTTTTGCACCACTACATCAGCAGTACCATGCAGTCAGTTAGCACCATGAACCCTGACCCGGACGATATCATCCAGATGAGCGCACCAACGGCAGCATCAGAACCAGCACCACACCCGCGACCAAAAAAACCAAGAATCATAACATTATTACCAAACCGGCCGTACAGGGGGGATATTTCAAGGTCGCCGATTACATCGAGTCGCCAGAATGGCGCACAACGGCGGCGCGGGCGGCTTTGACCATTGCCTCACCATCCAGGCCAAGGCTGTTCATCTCCTCGATCCAGACCGCTGTCACTTCATCGCCGACAGCGTGCAGGTTCGCTACGACATCATCTCCCAGCGTTACGATGATGTTGCCGCGCGCCGCGATCATCTGTTCGGCGATCATGTCGCCGCGGTCCATCGCCGCCCCGGCCGCGGCCGAAGCTTCGATGCCGGAATTGGCGTCGATGACCGCCCGCAAATCATCGGGCAAGCTGCCATAGGTATCAGGGTTCATTCCCCAAACGAAGAAGAGGTTGTAAAGTGCCCTGTCGCCCCCGATCTGGGTGTGGCTGTCGGCAAGTTCTTCCACGCGCAGGGTCGGCACAGTCCCCCACGGGATCACACCACCATCAACGACGCCGCGGCTTAGTGCCTCGGGGAAAGCCGGAACCGGCATGCCCACTGGCGTTGCGCCCAGGCGTTCCAACAGCGCATTGGCCTGCCGCGACGGGCCGCGCAGTCGCAAGCCCTGGAAATCACTGGTGCTGGTGATTGGACCGCCGGTTTTGTGAATCACACCAGGCCCATGCACATGCACCGCCATAACATGGATGTCAGAGAAGCGTAAGGGAATCAGAAACTCTTCGCTGAATTCCCAGGCGGCACGGCTCGATTCCTCGGCATTCATCGAGGTCATAAAGGGCAGTTCAAACACCTCCGTTTCGGGGAAACGGCCCGGCGTATAGGCGGGTAGCACCCAGCCGCAATCGATCACACCATCGCGAATCTGATCGTAAAGGGCCGACGGGGCACCGCCCAGCTGCATCGCCGGATAAAGTTCTACATCAATTCGGCCACCCGATTGCTTTTCAATGGTCGCGGCCCAAGGTTCCATAAAAAAGCGCGGCACCGCACCCGTCGGTGGCAGGAAATGCTGGCAGCGTAAGGTCACCTCGGCTTGCGCGGTGGCGGGGTCGGCATGGCTGAACGTACCAAGACCAAAGGCCAGCATCCCCAGAAGGGCAGTGTTGAGCACGGGTTTCATTCGATGTTCCCCCTTTCCAGCCTCTCAGACCCTCTCTCGGTTGTCTATCAGATATGATAGCCCCGCGATGCTACACTTATGACGTTTCAGTTCAAACACAATATCTTAGGGGATGTGTACCCTTCGGAGCAGTATCAACCGCCTGTTCTGTTTGGTAACGAAACGGCACGGTTTCTTGACTTGCGCCTGTAAATCTGTCATCGTGCCAGCATCCCGGCCATGCGCGGGTCGCCAGATGCCCAGACAGTTTTATGATTGGACCCTACACCTCGCCGCCCGCCGCCATGCACTTTGGGTGCTGGCGTTGGTCTCATTCGCAGAAAGTTCGGTCTTTCCGATCCCGCCTGACCTGCTGATGATTCCGATGATCCTGGCTGCACCGCGTCGGGCATTCCTGATCGCGGGTGTGTGCCTGGTGGCCTCGGTCCTGGGGGGGCTTGCGGGATATGCCATTGGCGCACTCTTCTATGAACAGATCGGTCTGCGCGTTTTGATCGCCCTGGGTAAGGCCGAGGCTGTGGCTCATTTCAACGCGCGGTTCAACGATTTCGGCTTCTGGCCCGTACTGATCGCGGGTCTTACGCCTTTTCCCTATAAGGTCATCACCATTATGTCGGGCTGGACCGGCCTGCCACTGGATACCTTCATCGTAACCTCCATCATCGCGCGGGGGGCGCGGTTTTTCATCGTGGCTGGCCTCCTCTGGTACTATGGTGCGCCGATTCGCAGCTTTATCGAGCGGCGGCTTGGCTTGATGTTCACCCTTTGTGTGATGCTGCTTTTGGGTGGTGTCTTTCTGGTCTGGTTTCTGTGACGCCGCGCAATCTGATCTTCCTGGCGGGCCTTGGCTCTGCCGTGCTGCTGCTGGTGGCCTTTGGGTTTCAGCATCTGGGGGGTATTCTGCCCTGTGCGATGTGCCTGTGGCAACGCTGGCCCCACGCCGCCGCCGTTGCGCTTGGTGCGCTTGGCGCGGTGCTGCCACAGGCCAGGATCGCAGCGGTCGGCGGGATTTTGATGCTGGGCAATGCCGGGCTTGCGCATTATCACACGGGCGTTGAGCGCAATTGGTGGAAGGGGCCGCAAAGCTGCGCGGCGGGGGCGGCCCAGGATCTTGGCAACCTGTCTGGCAGCGACCTGCTGGATACCACCACTGGCCCGGCGGTCATTCTGTGTGATAAGGTTGCCTGGCAGATGCTGGGCCTGTCCATGGCCAGTTGGAACGGGCTTGCCTGCCTTGCGCTGGCCACCCTGTGGCTGGCTGCCGCCCGCGCCCGTGATGTGTGACAGACAGAATCGGTTCGGGATACACAGCACCTTGCGCGAGGTTTGGCCAGTTCCTGTCCGCGCCCCGCACAAGCGGGAATTGCGCCCCGTATCCGGTTGGTGGTATACTGAACCCCGACCCCATACAGACGCAGAAGTGAGCATATCCGCGTGACCGACGCGCCCGCCCCCCCCGACAGCGCGGATGAATTTCCGCCCCCCCCGCCTGTGGACCGGGGACCGTCGATCAGCATTTCGGATGAGATGAAGACCAGTTTCATCGACTATGCGATGTCGGTGATCATCGCCCGTGCGATTCCGGACCTGCGCGACGGGCTGAAACCCGTTCATCGGCGTATCCTCTATGGCATGCACGAAGCCGGAAACACCCATGACAAGCCGTTTCGCAAATCGGTGCGACCGGTCAGCGATGCGATGGGCAAATATCATCCCCATGGCGATAGCGCGATCTATGATGCGCTGGTGCGTATGGCGCAGGGATTCTCGATGTCCCTGCCGCTGCTGGATCCGCAGGGCAATTTCGGCTCGATGGATGGGGATAACCCGGCGGCCATGCGCTATACCGAAGTGCGGATGGCCAAGGTTGCCCAGGCCCTGCTGCAGGATATTGACCAGGACACCGTCGATTTTCAGGATAATTATGACGGCAAGGATCAGGAACCGATGGTTCTGCCCGCCCGCTTTCCCAATATGCTGGTCAATGGCGCGGGCGGCATTGCCGTGGGCATGGCCACAAATATCCCGCCCCATAATCTGGGCGAAGTCATCGACGCATGCCAGGCACTGATCACAGATCCGGATCTGACCTCGGAACAGCTGATTAAGTATGTGCCCGCCCCGGATTTCCCGACCGGCGGCATCATCCTGGGACGGTCCGGCGCACGCAAGGCGTATCTGGAGGGGCGCGGCAGCGTTATTATCCGCGCCAGAACCCGCGTTGAGAAGGTCAGGAAAGACCGGACCGCCATTGTTCTGGATGAAATTCCTTATCAGGTGAACAAGGCGGGCATGATCGAACGCATCGCCGGGCTGGTGCGCGAAAAGAAGCTCGAGGGCATCAGCGCGGTTCAGGACGAATCCGATCGGGTAGGTGTGCGCGTGGTCATCGAGTTAAAGCGGGACGCAACGACGGACGTGGTCCTCAACCAGTTGTTCCGATTCACGCAGATGCAAACCACCTTTGGCTGTAACATGCTGGCCCTGAATAACGGGCGACCCGAGCGACTGACCTTGCGCGGCTTTCTGACGGCCTTCCTTGATTTCCGGGAAGAGGTCGCGGCCCGCCGCACAGCATTCAGGCTGCGCAAGGCCCGCGAACGGGCCCATGTGCTCTGCGGCCTGGCCGTGGCGGTCAGCAATGTTGATGAGGTTGTTGCCACGATTCGCCAATCTGCCGATGCGACCCAGGCGCGAGAAACGTTGATGACGCGCCGCTGGCCCGCCGCCGGGATCGCTGATTACATCCGCCTGATCGACGATCCGGCCCACAGAATGAATGAGGACGGCACCTATAACCTAAGCGAAACCCAAGCCCGCGCGATCCTGGAATTGCGGCTGCAACGGCTTACGCAGATCGGCGTAAAAGAAGTTACCGATGAGTTGCAGAACCTGGCAGCACAAATCAAGGACTACCTTGCCATTCTGGCCAGCCGGGAGCGGATCCTCTCGATCATCTCAACCGAACTGGCCGAGGTGAAGGCGCAATTCGCCGTCCCCCGCCGGACCGGGATTACCGAATGGTCCGGCGATATGGAAGACGAAGACCTGATCGAGCGTGAGGACATGGTCGTGACGATCACCGCGCGGGGGTATATCAAGCGTACCCCCCTGGCAGATTTTCGTGCCCAGCACCGGGGCGGCAAGGGGCTGTCAGGCATGTCAACGAAAGAGGATGACGTCGTCACCTCGCTGTTCGTGGCCAATACCCACACGCCGCTTCTGTTCTTCACAACCAACGGGATGGTCTACAAGCTGAAAACCTGGAACCTGCCCCAGGGTAGCCGTACTGCCAAGGGTAAAGCCCTGGTCAATATCCTGCCGATCTCTACCGGCGTGGGCGTTGCCGCGGTGATGCCAGTCAACCGGGAAGAGGAACACTGGGATGAGTTGCAGATTGTCTTTGCCACTACGGCGGGCGATGTGCGGCGCAATCAGCTGGGCGATTTCACGAACGTCAAGCGTAATGGCAAGATCGCCATGAAACTGCCCGAGGACGGTTCGGTCCGCCTGGTTAACGCGCGGATCTGCACCGAGGGGGATGACGTGATGCTGATCACCCAGGGTGGCCGTGCGATCCGCTTTCGCACAACCGATGTGCGCATTTTCAAGGGCCGCGATTCCACCGGCGTGCGCGGTATAAAACTGGCCCGGGGCGATCATGTGGTCTCGATGGCAGTGATCCGGCATTTTGAGGCCAGTGCCGGGGAGCGTGCCGCCTATATGAAGATGCGCCGTGCGGTGGCGGGCCTGGCCGAGGATACCAGGACCGATGATGATGAAGAGGCGACGTCCGATGTTGCCCTTTCCCCCGGCCGATACGCAGAAATGTCCGCCGCCGAGGATGTGATCCTGACAATCACCTCGGGCGGGTTGGGCAAACTTGGCTCTTCCCATGATTATCCGGTAAGGGGCCGCGGGGGCCAAGGGGTTGCCGCCATCGACAAAGCAATGCGGGGCGGCACGGTGATCGCCAGTTTCCCGGTGGAGATGGAGGATCAGATCATGCTGGCAACTTCTACCGGACAATCAATCCGTGTGCCCGTCGAAGGTATCAGCTTCCGCTCGCGCAGCGCGGGCGGTGTAAAGGTCTTTGACACTGGCGCGGAAGAAGAGGTGGTGAGCGTCGCCTGGATCGCTGATCAAGGCGATGACAAGGGCATTGAGCAGATCGGGGGGGATGACACCCCCCCGATCTGAACCGTCATACGCTGCTGTTGCGTGTCACACACGCGTAGGGCAACCTGCCAGGGCACCGCCCCCCTGCACATCACATGAATTCGGGCCGGGATGCATAAAGGAATTAAAAATTGGTATGGAGGCAAAGGGGGCTTGTATCGGCAAATCCCAAACCCTGTATACCACATGCGGATCACGGCTGATGCCGTCTTGATTTGAAGACACATTGAGCAACAGACCAGATCCGGCAGCAAAACAGCTCCGGAACTATACACCAACAGGAGGGAAATCCATGACAGACAACGAAGCGCAGGGACATAAGAAACCGGGACGCCCTTACCAGATACCCGACCCAAATGATCGCTCACCCAACAACCCCAGCGTGATCCTGTCGCGGGAGCATGTTCTTGGCCTTGCGCCCGGAAATCCCGAGACAGTTACGACTGAGGTTGTGCAAAGCGTTATCGCCGCTTGCAAGGATAAGGGGTGGAATGGTGGCAAAAAGATCGGCAACCGGATTGTTTTGACCAACGGGGCAGTTGAGAAACAACATACGGACAGGAAACGCAAAGGCTGATTTTCGCCTTGTCCCTGCAACATCTGACCAGCGGCAGGACAGACCAGCCAGGCAGAATGGCGCATGACATCGCAGGAATCGAAGGATTGGGCTGGTAGAATCCCCTGTTCAGGCCAAGTCTGACACGTTACATGGCCGGTCCATGCCCGGAACACTTCACATCGTCGGCGGCGGCATGGCCGGATCCGAGGCCGCATGGCAGGCCGCTCGGACGGGTGTGCCGGTGGTACTGCACGAAATGCGCCCCCATGTCGGCACTTTTGCCCATCAGACCGGCCATCTGGCCGAGATGGTCTGTTCCAACTCCTTCCGCTCAGATGACAGTGAACAGAACGCCGTTGGCCTTCTGCACTGGGAGTTGCGCCAGGCAGGCGGGTTGATCATGCAAATGGCTGATCGGCATCGCCTGCCGGCAGGCAGTGCGCTTGCGGTTGACCGGGAGCCGTTCGCCGCCGATGTCACCGCGGCACTGCAGGCGCATCCCCTGGTGACGATATCCACCGAAGAAGTGACCGCCCTGCCCGCGAATCACCCCGCGATCATTGCAACCGGCCCCCTCACCTCCGGTGCGCTGGCCGATGCGATTGTTCAGACCACAGGCCATGACAACCTAGCATTCTTCGATGCCATCGCGCCCATCGTTTATGCTGACACAATCGACTTGTCCCGGGCCTGGATGCAATCGCGCTACGATAAGGGAGAGACCGAGGCCGAGCGCACAGCCTATATCAATTGCCCTATGGACCGGAACCAGTATGAGGCGTTCATTGATGCGCTGCTTGCTTCGGACAAGATCGGGTTCAAACCCGGCGAAGCCGACTCGGCCCCTGATCCCACGCCATTCTTTGACGGCTGTCTGCCCATCGAAGTGGTGGCTGCGCGGGGGCGGGACACACTGCGCCACGGTCCGATGAAACCTGTGGGCCTGACAAACCCGCACCAGCCGGACGTGAAACCCCATGCCGTTGTGCAGTTGCGCCGCGACAACGCGCTTGGTACGTTGTTCAACATTGTTGGTTTCCAGACCAAGATGAAATACGCTGCCCAGGCCAGGGTGTTTCGGATGATCCCGGGCCTGCAGGACGCGAAATTCGCCAGGCTTGGCGGCATTCACCGCAACACCTTTATCAACGCGCCCGCGCTGCTTGATGACCGTATGCGCCTGCGCGGCCAGCCGCATCTGCGGTTTGCCGGGCAGATCACAGGGGTAGAGGGCTATGTAGAATCGGCCGCGATGGGGATGGTGGCGGGGCGGATGGCGGCGGCGGAATTGCGGGGGGAGGTCTTGCCGCCTATTCCGCAAGTGACCGCGACGGGCGCATTGTTCCATCACATCACTGGCGGGGCCGAGGGCGAAACCTTCCAGCCAATGAACGTCAATTTCGGCCTGTTTCCCCCGATCAAGGGGTTAAAGCCGGGTCGCCGCGGACGCAAGGATCGCTACAAAGCCTATACCGACCGCGCCAAATTGGCCTGGCGCGGCTGGTTATCGACCTCGGCACTGGACACCACCTGATCCCGATGCTAAAGTTTGTCCATGACAAAGACATTCCTGCAAAAGACCTATGGCCTGACAGGCACGGATGCGGTCCGCAATCACTACAATGCCTGGGCCATCAGCTATGACACAGAGGTGGCCGGTAACGGCTACGCCACGCCGGAACGTTGTGCCAGGGCACTGGTGGGCACGGGGTTGCCAACCAGGGCACCGATCCTCGATCTGGGCTGCGGCACGGGGCTGGGTGGCCTTGCGCTTCGGGTGCAGGGGTTCACCGTCATTGATGGTACCGACCTGTCGCCCGGCATGCTGGAACAGGCAGCGAAACGCGGGGTCTATCGTACATTGTTCCCCGCCACCGATGGCGCACCGGACATTGCGCCCGGTACCTATGACGCCGTCACCGCAATCGGGGTAATCGGATCCGGCGCGGCACCGGTGCATCTGCTTGATATCGGGATGGGTGTTCTGGCCCCAGGCGGGCGATTCGCTTTTTCCTTCAATGACCACACGCTGGACATCCCGGATTTCACCGATCATGTCAGGGGCTGGCTGACCGCCGGAACCGCCCATGTGATGTTTAAGGAACACGGCCCCCACCTGCCGGGGATAAACCTTGGATCAACCGTCTACGTGCTTGAAAAGGCGTGACATTCACAACCCGTTTCGCGCCATCGCCCACGGGCCCCCTGCATCTGGGTCATGCCTATTCCGCGCTTCTTGCCTCGGACATGGCGGCACACGCGGGCGGGCGATTTCTGCTTCGGATCGAGGATATCGATCACTCCCGCGTCAGGCCGGGATGGGAGGCACAGATTTATCGCGATCTGGCCTGGCTGGGGCTGAGCTGGGAAATACCCGTTATGCGGCAATCCGAACGGCTTGGCACCTATCACAACGCGCTAAAGTCGCTTTGGGACAGGGGCCTGCTTTTTCCCTGTACCTGCACCCGCCGCGATATCAAGGCCGCGGCCAGCACCCCGCAAGAGGGGGTAGCCCCGCCCATGGGACCGGACGGGCCAGTTTATCCCGGCACCTGCCGGCCCGATACGCCAGGCGGTCCCTGGCCCCCGCCCCCCGGTGCGGCCCTTCGGCTGGATATGGCCCGCGCGGTCAGCACGCTGGACGGGCCGCTTACGTGGCAGGAAACCGGGGCCGGACCCTCGGGCAAAACCGGTGCCCTAGTACTTGATCCGCAGCCCCTGATTTTAGAGTGTGGCGATGTCGTCCTGGCGCGGCGTGGGATGGGAACCTCCTATCACCTGGCGGTCACAGTCGATGACGCCGCACAAGGGATCAGCCATGTGATCCGGGGACGGGATTTGTTCGCCGTGACGCCCATCCAGCTGCTTTTGCAGCACCTTCTGGGGCTGCCGCAGCCCGTTTATCATCACCACAGGCTAATCCGGGATGTGGCTGGCAAGCGCCTGGCCAAACGCGACAATGCCCGTGCTATCCGCCTGTATCGTGACGAAGGGCGGACACCCGGGGACATTCGCCGTATGGTCGGCCTCTAGACCTCGGGTGCCACCAGCTCAATCTCGGCCCCGTCGCGCAGGGCGGTGTAGAAACAGACCCGGCGATTGGTGTGGCAGGCTGGCCCTTTCTGCTTGACCAAGGCCAGCAGGCAATCCCGGTCGCAATCAACCCGAAGTTCCACCAGGGCCTGGGCGTGGCCGCTCGTCTCTCCCTTCACCCAAAACGCCTGGCGAGAGCGCGACCAGTAGGTCACCCGGCCACTCCTGAGCGTCCGGTCCACCGCCTCGGCATTCATCCAGGCCAGCATCAAAACCTCTCTGGTTTTCGCCTCTTGCGCGATCACCGGGATCAGCCCGTCGCCGTTATAGACCAGCGTGGCGGGGTCGAACTGCATCTTACGCCTCTTTGCAAAGCCGACGGCAATCGCTACATATCGGGCGGAGGCACCGGAAGCAATATCATGAGCGTGGATACCGACCTGATCAAACTCTATTCGCCGCGCATTCTGGCCCTGGCGGCGGATATCTCTTTGACTGACCGGTTGCAGGCACCAATGGCCCGCGTAAAATGCCGTGCGCCCCTGTGCGGTTCTGCCGTCACCGTGGAACTGGACGTGAAAGATAACCGAATCAGCCGCTTTGGCCAGGATGTGAAGGCTTGCGCACTGGGCCAGGCCTCGGCCGCGCTGATGGCACAATCGATCATCGGGCGAACACTGCCAGAGGTCGAAGCAGCCCGCGATACCTTGAAGGCCATGTTAAAGGACGGCGGGCCACCGCCTGGTTCGCCGTTCCCAGGCTATGATGTGCTGGAACCGGCGCGGGACTACAAGAACCGTCATGCCTCGATTATGCTGGCACTGGAGGCAACCGCCCTGGCCATGGCTGAATTGGATAGTGGTCGGGTGGTGGAACGCGGAGTGGTCCGGGGTCCGGCCGATGGTGGGGCTGGTGGGTGCTGACTCTGATGCGTATCGGGGTGCGGTGTTTCCATTCCCGCCCGTCTTTTGTAAAACGGCATCGAGACAAAGGAAACGCGCAAAAATGAAAGGGCATGCCCAGTGTATACCAAGCCGAATTTCATAGGAATTGGGCAGGCGAAGGCGGCGACCTCTTGGTTATACTACAATCTGCGACACCATCGCGAGGTCTGGGTACCCCCGCAAAAGGAACTACACTTTTTCAATAAGAATTTTGATTATGCGGCCTGCGAACGGAGACTTATCAGGTTCCTTGGCACGCCTGCGACCGAACCGGGTGTCACGCCCATACCGATTATTAATGTATGGGATAAGATGCTTCCGCCAGGGTTGACGGCGGAAGAGCAGCAGGCACAGATGGCACGGCTGCAAATGGATTTTGACTTTTTCATCAAGGCTCTTCTGAGCCCTAGGGCCAAGAGGGTCAGGCAGAAGTTGAACAAGGAGTTGAACAGCTTCCCTAAGGGTGAGGCGTTTATCCTCCGCAAGCGGTGGCATCTGAATTGGTATAGCGAGCTGTTTCCCGACACGGGCATGTGCTGCGGAGAGGTCACGCCCCACTACAGCGTTCTGGATGCCAAAAACGTGGGTATAATCGCCCGGTTCTTTCCGCAGTTGCGGGTAATCCTGATCCTGCGGGATCCGGTGCAACGGGCCCTCTCGCACATTCAGCTCAATGTGCGCAGAGGCAGTTGGAAAGGCCCTTTTACAGCCGATACGCTGATTGACCTGTGCCGCAAGCACACCGTAGTCTTGACCAAGTCGCGTGTGTCGAGGCTGAAGGCAACCTGGTTCAAACACGTTCCAAAGGACCGGCTACTGGTGCTGGACTTCCGGGATATTGTCGCCCCTTCCACCGCACCGCGGGGCCCTGTGCATGTGCTGGGGGATGTTGCGGCCTTTCTGGGGCTGGACCCGGACGGGTTTACCGCTGACCCGTATGTGCATGTGATGGGGAATCAGAGCAAGATAGAGATCCCCGACGCCGTAACAGACTGGCTGCAACAGGAATTGGCCGGAGAGGCAGACCATTTGGACGACATCCTGGCCCGCCACAAGCCATAGCGGACCGCAATACGGGGCACGGGCGGTGGCAGGTGTGTGTTGTCGCGCGATCCAGGGTGCTGTTCGGTTCCCAGACAGGCAGGGGCAATGTATCGGGCCAATCTTGCGCAGCATCCGTTCCCAGAACATTCGGATGGCCTTGGGCTTTATTAGATGCAGATAGGCGTTCCTGGTCAGTTTCTTCAGGCAAGAATGGTCAGGCTGGCCCTTAGGACGCTGCCTTGACAAAACAACGTAGCCGTTCGGCCATTTGCGCGGGTGACAGGTCTCGGCGAAACACCTCTGCCAGGCCATGTTCGGGGAAGACCAGATAGGTGAAGGTTGAGTGATCAACGCGGTAGAACGCATCATCAGTGTTATGGATGCGGTAATAGGTGCGATACGCTTGGCTTGCCGCGTGGGTCTGTTCAGGTGTGCCGGTCAGGCCGATCATGTCGGGGTGAATGTTGGCGGCGAAGTTTTTGACCACTTCGGGCGTGTCGCGGGCCGGATCAACCGTGATGAAAACCGGGGTCACGGATTGCCCCTGTTCGGCCAGGATATCCACGGCCTCGGCATTGCGCACAGCGTCCAGGGGGCAGACATCGGGGCAGAATGTGTATCCGAAATAGATCAGGGTCGGCCCGGTAATGACATCCGCATCCGTTACCGGCGCACCGGTCCCGTCGACCAGTTGGAATGGCCCGCCGATGGAGCCCGGCCCGCCCGCAATTTGCGTATCGCGGCAGTGCCCGAACGGGTCGGTACCAGCGGTGTGGCGGCTGATGCCGAAATGGATCGCGGCCCCGATGGCAATCAGCATCGCCGAGATCAGCACCACCGCGCTTATCGCATAGAACCGGATCATCGTCCCCTCTGCCAACATCGGCCGCCAGAATTGCACACTTACAGGACAACAGGATAATGGGCTATCAATTCATGGCCCTGTGCCTGCGTGACCACGGGATACGCGCAGCGATTGGGTCTGGCCGCGCACGTTGCAGGGCTCTGATCATCATTTTAGCGACGGCCTCGATTCGGCACTCTACCCTGTTCCTGGGTGCGCGGGCAATTCTGATGATCCCGCTGGCGATGATTCGGCGGTAAGGCACCGAAACAGTTGGCCCCACTGGCGATGGCTTCCGGCGCGTTATCGGCATCGTCGTTCTGTCAGCCTGTGCGAACCGGGTTGCGATTGCAGGGGTGCAGGGTTTGCGCCAAAGTTGCACCCGATGCCACTGCCTGCACCCATGATCCAGTTGCCTGCCCCCGCCGCCCCGCTGCGCGCCCGAACCTGCTGTTCGAATGCCGAGGCCACATCAAGGCTGGCCCGGCATCTCTCCCACCTGTTGCGGGGCGGCGATGTCCTGCTGTTGAGCGGTCCCCTGGGCAGTGGCAAAACCCATTTCGCCCGATCCCTGATTCAGGCACGGCAGGCGGCGATTGGCCCCGATCAGGTAGAGGATGTGCCATCGCCAACCTTTACCCTTGTGCAAACCTATCAGGTCGGGGAACTGGAGATTTGGCACGCCGACCTTTACCGGCTGTGCGCCACGGACGAGCTTTGCGAACTTGGCCTGGACAGCGCATTCGGGACGGCACTTTGCCTGGTTGAATGGCCTGACCGGTTGGTGGGGCAGATTCCACCCAATGCCGCCTGGCTGGTGTTTGAGACGGGACCGCCAGCCGATGCAGATCGCCGCTGGATCAGCCTGTTCGCACCGGATGACTTGCCCTGGCTGGCATCAGCGCAATCCGTCATGGGGGCCGCA
Organism: Paracoccaceae bacterium; assembly: GCA_014323785.1. GTDB lineage: Bacteria > Pseudomonadota > Alphaproteobacteria > Rhodobacterales > Rhodobacteraceae > Rhodophyticola. The sequence continues at coordinate 27,157 of JACONJ010000036.1, forward strand.
TGACACCGGAATTGGCAGCAGGTCTGGCCCAAGTCGGCTGGCCCGACGCGGCGGATGTGGCCCGGCCCTTGGCGGGCGATGCCTCTGCCCGGCGATATCTGCGTTTGTCGCGGGGTACGAAGCGGGCCGTGGTCATGTGCGCCCCGCCCGAAGAGCGGGCACATTCCGAGGCATTCCTGCGCATCGCAAAGGTGCTGCGCGCCCGCGGGTTTTCCGCGCCCGAAATCTACGCCGCGGACCTGTGTCACGGCTGGATTCTTCTGGAGGATTTGGGCGATGATCTGCTGGCACGCCTGGTCACGGCGCACCCGCACCAGATGCGCGCCCTTTATACCATTGCGGCCGATCTGACAACCAGGCTGGCCCGTCTGGCCCCACCCGAAGGGCTGCCGGTTTTGACGGCAGACAGGATGCAAGAGATGCTGGGCGTAACCTTTCATGCCGCTGGCACCGATGGTGTTGAGGTGTGCGCAGCCCTGCAACCGGTTTTTGAGCGGGTGGCCAGGGGCCCAAACTGCATGATCCTGCGGGATATGCACGCCGGGAACCTGATCTGGCTGCCCAGGCGCATGGGGTTGGCCCGGCTTGGCCTGTTGGATTTCCAGGATGCGATGGCGGGCCCGGCCGGCTATGATCTGATCTCATTACTTGATGATGCTAGGCGGGATGTGCCGGACGCTCTGCGGCGGGATCTGATTGCCCGGCAGGCGCGAGATTTGCAAAGTGATCCTAGGGATTTTGCCTGGGGCTGCGCGGTTCTGTCCCTGCAGCGCAACCTGCGGATTATCGGGGTATTCTGTCGGCTGGCACACCTAAGGGGGAAGCCGGGCTATCTGAAGCATCTGCCCCGCGTCGCTGGCCATGTCATGCGTGCGGTGGCCCAACCGGGGTTAGAGGACATAAAGGGGCCTGTAAGAATGCTTCTTTCGCGCCTAAACCTTGCCAGAGGGGGTGCAGTATGACACCCCGGGCCTGCATGATCCTGGCCGCCGGGTTCGGCACGCGGTTGCAGCCCCTGACGCGGACGCGACCCAAGCCCCTGATCAACGTGGCGGGGCACCCGCTGATCGATCACGCCCTGGAACAGGCGCGCGGGGCCGGGGCCGCGCCGATTGCCGTCAACGGCCACTATCGTGCTGATCAGCTGGCGGCCCATCTGGCGGCTGCGCCGGATGTGCGGTTTATTGAAGAAACGCCCGCAATTCTTGACAGTGGCGGCGGGATCAGGAATGCCCTGCCGATCCTAGGAAAAGGGCCGATCTGGACCCTTAACGCTGATGCGGTCTGGCGCGGGTCGAATCCCCTGCGGCTCTTGTCAGGGGCTTGGTACCCTGAGCGGATGGGGGGCCTTTTGCTGTTGGTACCCATGGCACGGGCGGCGGGCCGCAAAGGCGGCGGGGATTTCGCGCTTGATCGGGCGGGCCGGATCACTCAGGATGCCGATGGCGCGGTTTGGACCGGCGCACAGATTCTGGGCGCGGATGTGTTCAACGATACGCCTGACGGGCCGTTTGCCATCTGGCTCATCTGGAGGCGCCTGATGGCGGCGCGACGGTTGTTCGGGATAATCTATCGTGGTCACTGGGCCGATGCGGGCCATCCCGCTGGCCTGGCACAGGCCGAAGATATGCTGCGGAGTACCTGAAATGCTGTTTGATCCGTCCGAACGCCCCCGGGTCTTTGCAACGCCCCTGGGCGTAGATTTCACCACTGCCCTGATCAAGGGGTTGGAACGCCGATTGTCACGTCACCCGCCCGAAGCCCTGGCACGGGTAGAACTTTATGTGAGCACCGCGCGGATGCAGCGCCGCCTGACCGCGCAATTTGCGAAACGCCGGGCCAGTTTCCTGCCACGCATCCGGCCCATTACCGATGTGGCGCACCGCCCGGATATGGCCGAATTGCCGCCCGCGATGTCACCCTTGCGGCTGCGGCTGAGGTTAAGCCAGCTGGTCTTGAAACTGCTTGATCACCAGCCCGATCTGGCCCCGCGCACGGCGTTTTATGCTTTGGCCGACAGTTTGGCCACACTGATGGGTGAAATGCAGGAGGAAGGCGTTACGCCCGCGGATGTGCACGGGCTGGATGTTGGCGAACACGCCACACACTGGCAGCGCAATCAGGCGTTTCTGTCCATCATCGCGGACTTTGTCGCGGCAGAGGGTGCACAGGGTGCGCTGACCGAACAGGCCCGACACGCTGCCGTGGTGGACCGATTGGCGCGGATTTGGGCCAAGACCCCGCCAGCGCATCCGGTGATCGTGGCAGGGTCTACCGGGTCGCGCGGGACAACCGCCCGATTTATGCAGGTGGTCGCGCACCTGCCGCAAGGGGCCGTGGTGTTGCCGGGGTTGGATTATGACATGCCAGCGAAGATTTGGCAGCACCTGATGGACGCGCCTGCCAGGGATTTGGCGGGCGAGGATCACCCGCAATTCCGCCTGGGCCGGATGGCGAACCGCCTGGGGCATGCGCCGTGGGATGTCCCGCGCTGGTGTGACGGGCTTGAACCGCCTTCGCCCTTGCGCAACCGCCTGCTGTCCCTGGCACTGCGCCCGGCACCAGTGACGGATCAATGGCGTAGGGAAGGGCCGCAATTGGGTGCTTTGGCCCCTGCCGTGGCCAATATGGTACTGCTTGAGGCCCCGACCCCGCAGGCCGAGGCCGCGGCCATCGCCCTGCGCCTTCGGAAAGCAGCCCAGACGGGGCAGTGTGCCGCGCTGGTCACGCCGGATCGGGGCCTGGCACGGCAGGTGACGGCGGCCCTTGACCGTTGGGAAATCATCCCCGATGACAGCGCGGGCCAGCCCTTGTCGCTAACCGCGCCGGGGCGGCTTCTGCGGCATTTGGCAGAGCTTCTGGCAGAGGGGCGGGCCTCCTCTGAGGCACTGATGGTGCTGTTGAAGCATCCGCTGACCCATTCGGCGCGGAATGATCGCGGTCAACACCTGTCGAGAACCCGGAATTTGGAATTGAACCTGCGGCACAACGGCACCCCCTATCCGGTGCGCGGTGACCTGATCGCCTGGGCCGGGCGGCGCGGCAATGACCCCGGCGCAGAGGCCTGGGCGCATTGGGTGGCTGACCTGCTTCTGGTTGAACCGGCGGGCGGTGCGCAGCCCTTGGCCGCGCACCTGACGCACCACCTGGCACTGGCCAACGCCCTGGCGCACGGCGGACCGCAGGGGCAGGCGCAGCCGGTACCTTCGGGTGGGCTCTGGGCGCGGGAGGCCGGTCAGGCGGTGGCCCGGCAGATGCAAAGGGTTCAAGCTGATGCCGATGCGGGCGGTGAGCTGACCGCGGCAGAGTATCGGGATTTTTTTGCCGCCATTCTGGACGAGGAAGAGGTTCGAAGCCTGGTGCGGCCGCATGCACGGATCATGATCTGGGGCGCGTTGGAAGCCCGCGTTCAAGGCACGGATTTGATGATTCTGGCCGGATTAAACGAAGGTGTCTGGCCCGCCGCATCGGGGGCTGAACCGTGGCTGAACCGTGCGCTTCGGGCGCAGGCCGGGCTACGCCTGCCGGACAGCCGGATCGGATTGTCGGCCCATGATTTTCAGCAGGCCGCCGCCGGAAAAGAAGTGTGGTTGAGCCGCGCATGCCAGGATGCCGAGACCCAGACCGTGCCGTCACGCTGGCTGAACCGGCTGACCAACCTGATGGAGGGAACAGGTTCCGAGTCCAAAGCCGCCCTGAAGGAGATGCGCAAACGCGGTCAAGACTGGCTGGACATGGCCGCGCGTTTGGGCAGGCCGGACAGGAAGGTTGACCCGGCCCCCCGGCCCAGCCCCCGGCCACCTGTGGCGAAGCGGCCCAGGCAATTATCCGTCACCCGGATTGAAACTCTGGTGCGGGATCCTTATGCGATCTATGCCCGTGAGATCCTGGGGTTGCGGCCGCTTGCCCCCCTGCGCCAAGCCCCGGACGCGCGGCTGTTGGGTACCGAGGTTCACAAAATCCTGCACCGTTTCGTGAAGAACACAAGCACCCGTTTGTCCGATGGTGCCGAAGACCTGTTGCGCCAACTGGCGGCGGAAGAGCTGGCGGCGGTGCCATGGCCCGTTGCCCGGCGGCTGTGGCAGGCACGCATGGACCGGATCGCCAAATGGTTCGTTATGACCGAGCGCACACGGCTGCGCCACGCAACGCCCCACCGGCTGGAGTGCAGTGCCGAATATCCGATCCCGGGAACCGGTTTTACGCTTAGCGGGACGGCGGACCGGCTGGATTTGACGCCCGATGGGGCCTTGGTGATCTATGATTACAAGACAGGCACCCTGCCCGACGGGAAACAGAAACGACATTTCACCAAGCAATTGTGGCTTTTGGCGATGATGGCCCGTGGCGGGGCCTTTGGGGGTGTTCGGGGGGTCGCCCACACCGCCTATATCAGCCTGCGTGTGGGCGTGGAGGATAAGGGCCATGATGTCACGCCGGAAGATATCGACAGGATCGAGGATGAATTCCGCCGCTTGCTGACCCATTACGGGCGGGACAGTTCCGGCTATACCTCACGCCGTGCGATGCAGGACCTGCCGTGGGAAGGGGACTACGACCATCTGGCACGCTACGGCGAATGGGATGAAACCACGGAACCGACGCCTCAGGATGTGGGCCGATGACCCGCGATGCGGCAACCGAGGCGCAGATTATCGCCGCCGATCCCGCCCGGTCTACCTGGCTGTCCGCCAACGCGGGCAGTGGCAAGACCCGTGTGTTGACCAATCGCGTGGCGCGGCTGCTGCTGGAAGATGTGCCGCCAGAGCGAATTCTGTGCCTGACCTATACCAAAGCCGCGGCGTCCGAAATGCAGAACCGCCTGTTCCGGCAGTTGGGCACCTGGGCGATGATGGAGGATACCAGCCTGTCAGAGGATTTGGAGGGCCTGGGGCTGGACCGATGCCACCTGGCACCCCCGCTTCTGTCACGGGCGCGGACGCTTTTTGCCCGCGCCATCGAGACGCCAGGCGGGCTAAAGATACAGACCATCCACGCCTTCTGCGGCAGGGTGTTGCGGCAGTTCCCGCTCGAGGCGGGTGTCCCCCCCGGTTTCAAGGAAATAGATGAACGTGCGCAACTGCTGCTGGCGGCGGATGTATTGGACCGGCTGGCCGAGGGGCAGGAAGGGCAGGATGCAGGCGCGGTAGAGGCTGTCGCGGCCCATCTTGGCGGCAGTGACCTGGACGGGCTGGTTGGGGCGGTGCTGTCCGCGCGCGATGCGTTTGACCCCGCAGCCACGGCGGATGACATACGCCGCTTGTTCGGCGTGCCAAAGGGCGAAACGGCCAAGGCGATCCTGACCGACACGTTCACCGGCGCAGAGCAGGGGTTGGCCAAAGCATTGCTTCCGCTTCTTGATCCTGAAAGCCGCAATCTTGGCAAAAGCCATCGCATTCTGTCAGCATTCCCCTGGGACCGGCCCGACCTGGAGGCTTTGGCCCTCATCGAGACCGTGTTCCTGTTCGCCCCGACCGCGAAGCACCACCCGGATGCCGCCAAGATTGGCAGTTTCGGCAATAAGGGCATCCGCACCGCCCTGGGGGATGCGCTGCCACCCCTGGAGGACTTCATGAACAAGCTGGCAGCTGCCCGTCCGCGCCGCCGTGCCCTGCAGGCGGCGGACAGAACTGCCGCGCTGCACCGTTTCGCCGCGGCGTTCCTGCCCGCCTATGATCAGGCGAAACAGGTGCGCGGCTGGCTGGATTTTGACGATCTGATCCGCCGCACCTGGAAAATGTTACAGGCCCCCGGCCGGTCGCAATGGGTGCTGTTTCGGCTGGATGGCGGGATTGATCATATCCTGGTGGATGAAGCGCAGGATACGGCCCCCGCGCAGTGGCGGATCATCGCCAAACTGGCCGAGGAATTCACCACAGAGCAGGGTGCACGCGGCGATGTTCCACGCACGATCTTTGTGGTCGGGGACAAGAAGCAATCGATCTATTCCTTTCAGGGGGCGGACCCTTCGGGCTTTGATCGGATGGGGGGCCATTTCAAAGACCGTCTGGGCCAAATCAATGCACCGTTTCAAAGTCGGGAGTTGATTTACTCCTTCCGTTCCGCAGCACCCATTCTGCGCCTGGTGGACCAGGTGGCCCAGGGGGCCGCGGCCCCCGGCCTGGGGGAAAATGTGCAGCACAAAGCCTTCCGGGGGAATCTGCCCGGGCGGGTGGATATCTGGCCCGCGATCCCTAAGACTCCGGGCCAGACACCCGCGGAATGGCATGACCCGGTCGATACGCCAGCAGAAGAACATCACCACGTGCAATTGGCCCGGCGCGTCGCCGAAGAGATCAAGGGAATGCTGGACGGCAGCACCGCGATTGAGGTGGAAAAAGGCGGAACGCGGGTCCGCCGGGCGGTGCGCGCGGGCGATATTCTGATCCTGCTGCAGCGGCGTTCACGCCTATTTTATCATATCATCTCTGCCATCAAAACCGCCGGTCTGCCCATTGCCGGGGCGGACCGGATGCAGCTGGCCACCGAATTGGCGGTGAAGGACTTGATCGCGCTTATGGCGTTTTTGGCCACGCCCGGGGATGATATGTCCCTGGCTGCGGTCTTGCGCTCTCCCATCCTGGACTGGGACGAGGCCGACTGGGACGAGGCCGCGCTGTTCGAGCTGGCCCATGGGCGGGACGGATCCCTTTGGCAGGCTTTGCGCAAGCGCGGGGCGGAGGGGTCCAGGACATTGGCCATCCTGAATGATCTGCGCAAGCAGGCGGATTTCATGCGCCCTTATGACCTGTTGGAACGGGTGCTGATCCGCCATGATGCGCGGCGGCGGTTTCTGGCGCGATTAGGGGACGAGGCCGAGGATGGCCTGGATGCGATGCTGGCACAGGCCTTGGCTTATGAACGCATGCAGGTGCCAAGTCTAACCGGCTTCGTCGGATGGCTGCAGGCCGATGATGTGACGATCAAGCGCCGTCCGGGGCAGGCGGGGGATCAAATCCGGGTGATGTCAATCCATGGTGCAAAGGGGCTGGAAGCACCAGTGGTGATCCTGCCGGATTGTGCAAAACGTGGCCGGGCCGGGCCAGCGGGGGGGGTGCAGGTGCTCACACCCAAAGGTAGCCCGGCGATTTGGAAACAGGGAAAGAAAGAAGATGCGCCGCCCGCCCTGCGCCGCGCCATCGAAGCCGCGGATCAGGCCGAGGCGGAAGAGCGTAACCGACTGCTCTATGTGGCGATGACGCGGGCGGCCAACTGGCTGATCGTGGCCGCAGCGGGAGATGTGGGCAACGAGAGTTGCGAGAGCTGGTACGGCATGATCCGCGATGCGGCGCAGGATTTAGGGGCTGTTTCCGTCCCGATGGCGGGGGGGGAGGGTCTTCGGCTGGAGTCCGGGGAGTGGTTCGCGCCAGGGAAGGCGGTACCAGGGACAGATGTCGCGCAAGGGGCAGAACCCGACCCGCAGCAGGACATCACCCTTCCAGACTGGGCCTCTGGCTCGCCCCCGCCCCTGCATCACCTGGACCCGATTCGTTCGCCATCAGATCTTGGCGGGGCCAAGGCATTGCCCGGCGACGGGGCCGAACAGGATGAGGCCACCGCCCGTACCCGCGGGCGGCGGCTGCATCTGCTGCTGGAACATCTGCCAGCCTTGCCCAGGGCGGCATGGCGTGACGCCGCACCAGGCATTCTGGCGCAGGAGGCCGATGCCCCATACCCCGCCGAAGCGGAAGAAGAGCTGCTGGCCGAGGCCGCAGCCGTCCTGACCGCGCCTGCGCTGGCCCATATCTTTGCCCCGGAGGCCCTGGCCGAAGTACCCCTGACCGCGCGGAGTGAGTTAACGGGTACGCAGCTGTTTGGTATCATCGACCGGCTGATCGTGGCAGAGGATCGGGTGCTGGCGGTGGATTTCAAATCCAACGCGCGTATCCCCGACCGGCCAGAATCGGTTCCGGAAGGGCTGCTGCGGCAAATGGGGGCCTATGCCGAAATGTTGGCGGAGCTGTATCCTGACCGGCAGATCAAGACGGCCATCCTGTGGACGCGCACGGCGCAATTGATGCCCCTGCCGCCCGATTTGATCTTAGCGGCCCTGCATCGGGCGGCGGCTTGACATTCGATGGCGGCACGCCTACCTACGGCCACCGACCCAATATCGCACCTGTCCGAAAGAGACCCCGAAAATGAGCACCGTTACCGTCACTGATGCCACATTTGATATCGAAGTTCGCCAATCCGTGATCCCCGTTGTTGTGGATTTCTGGGCGGAATGGTGCGGCCCGTGCAGGCAGATCGGCCCGGCCCTGGAAGAACTGTCCGCCGAGTATGATGGCAAGGTGAAGATTGCCAAGGTGAACGTGGACGAGAACCCGAACACGCCAGGGCAGCTGGGTGTACGTGGCATTCCGGCACTGTTCATGTTCAAGGGCGGTAAAGTTGTCTCGAACAGAACCGGCGCGGCCTCCAAAGCCGCTTTGCGGAAATGGATTGACGAGGCGGGGTAGTGCTGCCACCCCGGAGTGTTACCCCGGAGTGTCGTTTCAACGCCCGGGGTCACGCACGGCCATTTTATGAATCCGGTCGGTAAGAAGTGGGGCAATTGCGCGGATTACGGCGCGGTGTGTCCGTGCGGTATCGCTTTGGGAATTGTCCCTGCGGCGCTTGAAAACAATGGTGTCCCGCGCCACGGCATGAAACCATCCTCTGGCCGTCATTTCGACAAACCATTGATAGTCTTCAAGTGCAAAACCGTTCTCTATATCCCGGTGTGGAAACCCGTGGTCCAGCCAGGCACGGCGCGGGGCCGTGCAGATGGCATCGTAGTAGTTCGCGGTCGCCATCACATGCGGCGAAAAGAACGGATCGTCCTGTTGTGGCACCGCATAGACATTCTGGATTCCGTCGAATTGCCAATTCAATTCCGGGTGAACGATCACCTCAAGCGATTCGGCCTCGGCCTGCTGCAAACACTCAAGGCAGCGCGTCAGCCAGTTTTCACTGATCAAATCATCCGCATCAAGAAAGCCCAGGAATTGTCCTGTTCCGGCCCGGGCCATGGCATTTCTGGTCAAACCCTGGTCGCCGAAATTGAACTCAAACGAATACCAATTCTGAAAATGCGGCTGACCAAAGAATGACTTCGTATCTTCTGTTGGCGTATCAAGACCAACGATGGTTTCAACACTGTATCCTGCCATGCGCGCATGGGCGACAGCGGCTTCGGCACTTTTCATGCATGGCCCTGCCATAAGACCTTCGTTGTGGGCTGTAACCGCTAAGGTGATGTCGTTCATGATACTGTAACCCCTTTTTATGTCGTGCCGTCGGGGGCGATTTTGTGTGGTTCAATGCCCGCAGGGATGTGCGTGATGCCAGCGTTTTTTGTCACCAGTTCAGCAAGCATCTTGCGGTTCTGCACATCCCTGAGGGTCACGATGCGCCGGGCGTCACCGGGTGGGATGTAATGCTGGTCAATCAGCCCATCGCGAGAGCCTTTGTCCGGGCAAATCAGAAGGTCACTGACCGGTAATAACCGGCTGATGTGGGCTTCTCCCTCAAGAACCGAGTACCCAAAATGCGAAGTGCGGGCGGACGTAGATGTAATGGCAACACGAAACGTCGCCTTCATGGCCTTGCCGTAAATTTTCATGGCCTTCCAAAGCAAGAGGCTGTCGGAACCGATAATAAGATCGGGCTTTATCCGGAACAGAAAATCCAGCAGTAAGCGGCGATTTTGAAAGGAGTCCCTTTTATCCTGGTCGTAAATCCGTGTGTAACGCACCGCGGGCGGGAACCCCGGGATTTCGTTCGGCCCCCTCCGTGCCGTATCAATGATCACCACATTGTCCTTACCCACACATTTAATCGCCTCTTGCAGCAGGACCGGAACCATAGGAGTGCACGGGGGTGTGCCATCAAGAACCAAGACGATTGCGGCTCTGCGCCAGTTGAGCTGTTCCTGACATTGGTAAATGGCACAAATTCGTTCTTGAATAGTTTGCCCTGAAAAGGGAAGAATCCTCAGATTAAATGCCTCGGGCCAGCACTTGCCAAGGGACGGATCAATTGCCGCGGCTTTTATCACCATCCGTCCGAGCTCGCCATGGGCAAGCCGGGCGCGAATGTCGCGGTGTCGCGCTTCAAAATGCTGCTGAATCTGCTTGCGATCCAGGCCCAGCACGGCAGTGATGCCCGGACGAAAAGCGGGATGCCCGGACATATGCCGTTTCCCCTTTTTACGCGTATACCGGAGCCAGTTATCGAACGGCGTGTTCTGGCCACACGCGGCTTTCGGATGCTGTTTTACATAGACTTTAGTGGAAAAAAGGGGTGAGGGGTCTCGTCCCTCGGCTGCGCCAGAGCGGATGTAGTGCCAGACCGGGTCCATCTCTACCCTTGCAATATCAGGGTAGCGGGAAAAGTAAAACTCGGCATCAAAGAATGGCTTGATCCGATCATACTCATCCGGCGCACCCTTGGGGCGTGGGTTTATCTTCGCAGCCCGCACAAGAATCCCCAATTTCTCACCGTAATGGGGAACCATTTCGGCTACGTGTGCCCCGGCGCGTTCAAGTGCCTGATCATCGATGAAAAGGTCTGGAGCGGCAATGCCTGTTTCGGGTAGGTGCCGCAGCGGGTGTAATCGTATCCTCTTCTCTACCATCTTTACCCCGTTCTTGGGCACGGCACCAGGCACCGCGATTCTGGAACCCGCCAGCATATCACAAGACCTTGATGCCCCCGATTGGGGCCCTTCGCTTGCTTAGCCCTTGGCGAATTCGGGATATGATTCCATGCCCAGCTCAGAAATGTCAAGGCCCGCCAGTTCCGCATCTTCGGAAACCCGTATGCCCATCGTGAATTTCAGAGTATACCAGACAACCAGCGACAGAACAAGAGCGGTGCCGATAATGGCCACCATGCCCAGAATCTGTGCGCCCAGGGTTGCACCGCCGTGATGGCCGCCCGTCAGCACAACCGCAAAGGTGCCCCAGATACCGGCACAGCCGTGAACCGGGATCGCACCGACAACATCGTCAATGCGCATCCTGTCCAGCATCGGGACAGTGATTACCACGATCACCCCGCCGATGGCCCCGATGATAAGCGCAAGGCCCAAGGACGGGGCCAGGGGATCCGCCGTGATTGAGACCAGACCCGCCAGGGCACCGTTCAGAATCATCGTCAGGTCAGGCTTGCCATAGATCAGCTGCGTCAGGATCAGGACCGCCACGGCCCCGGCCACCGCCGCCATGTTGGTGTTGGCGAAGATGCGCGAGATATTCGCAACATCACCCGCTGACCCCATCGCCAGCTGCGACCCGCCGTTGAAGCCGAACCAGCCAAACCACAGGATAAACATGCCCAGGGTTGCCAGGGGCAGGTTGGAACCGGGCATCGGGTTGATTCGGCCATCCTTGTATTTGCCCATGCGGGGCCCAAGCACGATGGCCCCGGCAAGTGCCGCGGCCGCACCACAGGCATGCACAACAGTGGACCCCGCGAAATCAGAAAAGCCCGCCCTATCCAGCCAGCCGCCGCCCCACAGCCAGGATGCCGTCAGGGGATAGATAAAGCCGGTCAGGACGCAGACAAAAATCAGGAAGGGCCACAGTTTGATTCGTTCGGCCAGGGCACCCGATACAATTGAGGCGGTGGCGGCACAGAACATCAGCTGAAAGATGAAATCCGACCCGGTAGAGGCATAGGCCGGATCATCTGCCTCTGCAAGGGTAACGCCAACCGGCTCCAGAACGCCCCAGGACGGAAACAGACCTGAAAGGTAGCCCTCAATGGCCCAACAATCGTCACACGGATACATCAGGTTGTAGCCGACCAGCCAATACATGATCGCCGCAAGTGAAAAAAGCGCGACGTTCTTTGTCATCTGCATGGTGACGTTCCGTGAGCGTACCAAGCCACCTTCCAGCATGGCAAAGCCAGCGGCCATAAAAAACACCAGGACGCCGCCGATTAAGAATAGCAGGCTGTTTAGTATCCAGACAACCTCGCCAGTCACAGCGGGCACAGGGGTGACCTCCTGGCCCTGGCCCAGGCCTGCGGACACAAGAAGCATGGCAGCCGCCACAGGAATTGTGGTGAAGCGTTTCATCAAATTTCGTTCCCCATGTATATAGAGGTCAATGTGCCGCCTAAAGCGTGTTACCGTTGGTTTCGCCGCTACATATGCGCAGGGCACTTTGCACGTCAAGGACGAAAATCCCATCATCACAGATCATGGCGGTTCTGGCAACTGATTTGGGTGGTGTCCACCACCTGATCGCCGCGATGATGCGTTTCACCGACATTTCCCGTCTGGGTGCTGCTGTCCCCCCAAGGAACGCACAGAAGTTTAAGGCAAGGTGTCCCGGGGGGAAGGGCAAAAGGGGTACCCGTTTGGGGGCCATTTACGATTGCGGCAGCACAGCAGCGCAGGGAAACAGGGTGTATGGTCGCCCCCTCCACTGCTGATTCGGTCTTGCCTGTCTTGGCTTGGAAGCCAGTCTTGCTTATCCTGACCCGGAAGAAGGCAGCAGCACGAAGGCAGGAGCACGTATGAGCCGTTCTGGATCCGGCCCCCCCCCGTCGCCCCGTAATACGCGGCGCGGGCTTGTGGCCGACCCCCGACATGCACCTGCCCCGCACCCCCGCAGGCAGACAGCGAAAGCGCACCGGATGCGAGGCCAAAAAGACGCACCCAGGCACGGGCTCTGGGGCTGGCCCGGCGCGGCCATGCGCTTTATCTTTCGGCGGATGTTCGGGGTGATCTGGCGCATGGTCGTCGTGCTGGCCCTGATCGTTCTGGGCGCGTCGGCCAATTACTACTCTGACCTGCCGCCGGTCAGCGAGGCAGTGGACGCGCGCGCCCGCGGCTCTGACACGCGGCTTGGCGGCTCTGTCACGCTGCTTGATCGGGACGGCAATGTCTTTGCCTGGCGCGGAGAGAAATATGACGAGATAACCGACCCCGACAGCGTCAGCCCGCATCTGATCAACGCCGTTGTGGCGACCGAGGACCAGAACTTTTACCACCATCCGGGGATCAGCCTTCGCGGCATCGCCGGCGCAATCCGCACCAACCTGCGCGAAGGGCGCGGCGCGTTCGAGGGCCACGGCGGTTCCACCATTACGCAGCAGGTGGCAAAAATCCTGTGCCTGGGCAAGACCTATGATTATAATAGAGGGGAACGCGAAGATATACGGAAAAGAGAAGCGGCGTATGAGCGCGACTGCCGCCACACAACGCTGTGGCGCAAAATCCAGGAGGTTCCCTTTGCCCTGGCGATGGAGGTGTATTATACCAAGAACGAAATCCTGACGATTTACCTGAACCGGGCCTATCTGGGCGCGGGCACCCGCGGGTTTGAGGCCGCCGCACAGCGCTACTTCGGGCATTCCAGTGCCGAGGTCACAGTTCAGGAGGCCGCGATGCTGGCCGGGCTTCTGGTGGCACCGGCCTACTATGCGCCGACGCGCAATCTGAACCGCGCACAACAACGCGCGGCCACGGTGCTGCGGCTGATGGAAGAACAGGGATATCTGACAGCGGAACAGGCGGCACAGGCCCGGGCCAATCCCGCCACGATCCCGCAGGCAGCGCGGCAGGAAACCGGCGGGGCCTTTGCCGATTGGATCATGTCGGCAGGTCCGGATTTTCTGACGCGCGACACAACCGAAGATGTCATCATCCACACCACCTTTGACCCGGTCATACAGGCCGCCGCGGAAGAGGCCCTGGCCGAGGTGTTCGAGGCAGATGATGTGCGCGAAGACTCCCTCGCCCAGGCCGCGATTGTGGTGATGAGTGCCGATGGTGCCGTCCGCGCCATGGTCGGCGGGCGCGATATCGAATCGTCCGGGCAGTTCAATCGCGCGGTTCAGGCCATGCGACAAACAGGCAGCTTGTTCAAACCCTTCGTCTATGCCGCCGCACTCGAGCTTGGCTGCCGCTTTGATGATCTGATCCTTGTTGATCCGCTCACGATCAACACCCCCGGATCCGGGCCGTGGAGCCCGGAAAACTACGAGGACAAGGAGTTCTACGGAGAGGTCACGCTGACCGAAGCCCTGCGCCGCTCGCTCAACACTGCGGCCGTGCGCCTGTCAGAAACAGTGGGCCAAGAGGCAACCCGCACTGTCGCCCAGGGCTTTGGCATTGAAAGCCCCCTGGCTAATGTCCCCGCCGTAGCACTCGGCGTGTCCGTGGCAAGCCTTCTGGAGATGACAGGGGCCTATGCCGGTATCTTGAATGGCGGCTCGGCTGTGAAACCCTATGGGCTGATGGAATTGCGACTGATCGGCAATACCGCGCCGCTGATCACCCAGGATGGCGGCATCCGCGAACGTGTGATATCGGAACACGCGGCACGGCAGCTGACCTATATGATGACCGAAGTGGTCACCAACGGCAACGGGACGGGTCGCCGGGCGCGGCTTGCTGACCGGCCAGTCGCGGGCAAAACGGGCACAACAAACTTGAACCGCGATGCCTGGTTCATCGGTTATACTGCGGATTATGTCGCGGGCGTATGGATGGGGAATGATGACAATACGCCGCTGAAAAATGTCACTGGCGGCGGGCTGCCGGCGGAAATCTGGCGGCAGACGATGGAACGCATCCACCGCGATATCCCCCCCCGGTCCCTGCCGATGATTGATCCCGTCGCCGAGGCGCAGCAACCGCAGGAGCAATGCCCGCAACCGGACCTGGCCGAACAGATCCTGATGGAGGTTCTGGGCACGATCACGCAAGGTGATCGCACCAACTGACGGTGCCACATCAGCGCGGCTTGTCACCGTCCCCCGAATCGACTCAGCCCGTTCCGGCCACCAGCCCCCCCCGCCCGTGACCGGCACACGCCGAATCTGTTTACGGCCTCAGGGCCTTGGCAATTATCCTTATCCTTCGGATCACGGTTTTTTGTACAGCTCTGTTGCGCACGGGTTATCGCAGGAACCCGATGGAACAGGTTGGCTCGATCTGCCGTTCGGCCAGGAAACGCCCAAGGGCTTTAGGGTCTGGCCGCGAATCAGTCGCCGTTTCGGCACGCGCCAGGCCACCCGTGACAAAAAGCGTATCGATGCCTTCGCCCAAGCCGCCCTGAATGTCCGTGTGGATGCCATCGCCGATGGCCAGAATGCGCGTATCAGGTACCAGTTTGCCACACCGGGCCAGCTTGCGACGCGCAAGGTCATAAATCGGCGGGTGCGGTTTGCCAAAATACAGGCTTTCGCCCCCCATCTCTGTATAAAGCCGCGCCAGGGCACCCGCGCACCATTCGCGGGTATCCCCGCGATCAACCAGGATGTCCGGATTGGCACAAAGAAGCTTCAGGCCCCTGGTCCTGGCATAAAGGAAATCCGGGCGGTTCACCTTTGGGTCGGCATGGGCATCAAAGGGGCTGGTGCAAACAATGCCCTCGGCCTCGGTCAGGGCCACCTGCCGGATCTTTACCGCGTTTTCGACCAGCCCCATGGGCGCAAGGAAGGTCCGGTCCCGATCCTCGCCGATGAAATAAACCCTCTCACCCACCACGCCCCGCAGCAGCGCAGCCCGTGCGCTATCGCCGGAGGTGGCGATGAAGTCCCAAGTGTGCCGGGGTACGCCCAGCTTTTCCAACTGGCGGGCAACATCGGCACAGGGACGCGGCGCATTGGTCAGCATCAGAACCGTGCCGCCCCTGGCGCGAAAGGTTTGCAGGGCGGCAACGGCTTCGGGGAATGCGCGGAGGCCGTCATGCACACACCCCCAGAGGTCGCACAACACAGCATCGTAGCACTCCGATATGTCGGAGAGTCGGGAGATAATGACGCTCATAATAATCGGCCCTGGCCCCCCGGTTATACCCCTGCATAAGGGGAAATACGCCCCGGGACCAGCCCCCGGCGTCTTCATCTGTCACGCGGGCATGTCCACATTTTCCTGCATCACAGGACAGCCGGGAACGCAGGTGCGCTGCGACTGACGGACAACTGACAGACACCGGGCGCAACCCTTCATGAAAGAGCTCCCGAACAGGTGCGCCCGGGGCCATCGGTTGCACCGGATCAGGGGGGGCTAGAGGGCCAGGTTGGGGATGATCTGTTTTTTCCGACTGACAACGCCTGGCAGTACCACCGTGTCGGCAGCACCCACAAGGGTAGAAAAACTCTTTTCCGCTACCCGCCTGGTCAGGTCATCGGGTACCAGCATCGTCGATTCCCCGTTCAGGATATCAACAACGAAAAACAGCACATGAGCCACGCCATCCTCTGTTGCCACAATGGGCATCGCCTGCATCAGGCTGTCCTTGCGGGCCAGCACGGTGCCGGGTGAGGTCGTCTCCAGCACCGAGACGCGGAACCTTTTGCCGCCGATCTCGTATTCCTTCGAGTCCATGCGCAGCAGTTCGGCATCCGAGAAGGTCGAGACGTCGGATTTTGCTGCGAACATCTCGGCCGCATAACCGGGGATATCAATGCCCAGATCCCTGGCCAGTGCATGCGCCGCGGCGGTGTCTTCCCGCGTTGTGGTCGGGGAACGGAATTCCAGCGTGTCGCTAAGGATGCAGGACAGCATCACGCCCTTTATCGCGGGCGGTGCCTGGTGCAAATCATCGCCGATCATGGCCCGCATGATCGTCGCGGTGCAGGCAAGCGGTTCAATACGAATGGTGATCGGGCCCCTGGTTTTTAGTCCGCCGACCAGCCTGTGATGGTCAATGATGGCCTGGATATCGGCCTCATTGATCGCGTCGGGCAATTCCGCGGGGTTATTCGTGTCCACGATGACAACGGGCTGGTCAGCTTTGACCCCGGCAATGATGCGGGGGGGCTTAAGCCCCCATTTATCCAGCACGAAACGGGCTTCGGTGCTGGGTTCACCCAGCAGAACCGCCTCGGCCGTCTGATCTTTGATCTGGTTGAGATACCACGCCCATATAAGGGGTGAGCCGGTCGAGTCAGTGTCCGGCGACTTGTGGCCGAAGACAAGGGTGGTCATGGGATTGGGTCCATCGGTTGGTTGAGTTGCGCACCTTATACTCCCTGGGGCCGGGCTTGTCATCGGCCAATCGATTCGGGCCGGAGGAATTGACGGGTGTGTTGCGGACGCGGCGCGGGCGATGACCGCCTGACCGGCGGCACGGAAGCCGATATCTTCAGAAACGGCGCGGGCCATGACGTGATCACCGACTTCGAGGATGACGTGGATCAAGAATGCCTTGGACGCGATCACAAGTATCGAGAGTTTCGACGACCTGACCACCACCGGCAACGATGAAGGTGCTGCCGTTATCACCCGAGGAACGGAGGACAGCATCACGCTGGAGAGCGGAGACCACGCGAACCTGACGGCGAATGAATTCATCTTTGGGTCGGCATGAAAAGGGAACGCGTCAAAAAACTCGGAAGAATCACAACATGAAGTATCGAATCTCGAGCCACGGAAAGCTCATCTATGAGGGAGACATCGGGCTGCGTACCGAAGTCGCGTTCTTGGACTTTGTTCACAAAGACACGGACAACGACACCTTTCTGGAGGACACAACAATCCAAGAGGTGCTGCTGGCCAGCGACTTTTACGCGGACCAGTTCTAGGCTGCAAAGGAGGGAAGGAAGTGAAACCCCGTAAAGAAAAGCCTGTTAAGCAGTGCGTTGCCGAATACGTCAAATTCATCAGGGACGCGTGCGATGAGCTCGAGGAGCACCTGCCGCTGCTGGACGAATCGCTGGAGTCCTATCGTGACCAGCTTGAGGTGGCCACAGCCTTCGAGGAGCTTGGGCTGTTTCCATCCCTACTCAAAATCTTTGGTCAACGGACAAGATTAATCTTGACAACCCGCTAACTTTGTGCTTGTGCTATAGTGGGTGTGTTCGAGAGAAGGATTAAAGTGGAAAGTCTATCACGACGACGCGGACGGCGAGCCGGCAGTGGTCGAATTTGACAACTGGCTGGACGCCATCAAATTCTACTACCTGCAGCTGGGGGCACACGGCGTATACATCGCGAAAATATTTTACGTACGGCAGAAGGGGCGGGCCTTTTGCATATAAGCAGCCAAAGACGGGGCCGGACTGGCGCGACAGGCCGCACACGTGACCCGAAGGTGCCAGTGGGCAAGGCCACAAAACCCACCCACAACCACGCCCGGCCTCTTTCACCATCCTTATACGGGGCCGTAAAAGCCCTGTGAAGCCTCTTCACGCCCCCTTTGAAAGCCAAATTACCCCCCACAGCCCCGTTCTGGCATTTCCATCCCGCCTCATCGCGATTCTTTCCCCCTCTTCCTAAACCTCATGATCGACGGCAGGGATGTTCGTTATGTGGCGGGACCGCACCAACCGTCAGGGTATGAATTCCCGAGAGCCTGTAAATACAGGTGGGCACTAGGTAACCGGACCACGATCCGGCCAGAGCCAGCTCCCCTCGGAGTTGCTTAAGGCCACCGGAATATCGCCCGATTAACGCAAAGGGCAGACCCCGCCTGTGACCACAGATAGGCCGCGTGCCACCCTGTGGCAAGCTCGCCTGACAGGCTTGCTTATGTTCATAAGATATTTTCAGCCGTTCCCGTGTCCCAGGCAACCATCCCTTTGCCCGATTCGTTGCGGCATGGCCTGTGTCTGGCGCACGGTGCGTGGTGACCGTCACCTGCAGGTACAGGATTCCGCGCCGTTGCCGGTAACCATCTCCAGGAAATCGATTCAGCACCTCTTGCCGCGCTTCCGGGCGACCTGGGCCGCGGCGCGCAGTTCCTCGGCGATCTCCTCGGCCTCTTCGGGGTCAAAATCCAAAGGGAGATCGATTCCCTCTGCCTCGATGTAAATGCGAACCATGCCTAGGCTTGTCGGGCCGATCTGCAGATTGGCGACCAAATCGCTTTCGCTGTCGATGCCCATGTCACCCCTTTCAGCTGGTGTGGCCCGTTAACGTGCCCATGGCCACCGGCCCGGACATCGGCATCAACCAGCCGCCCTCTGATGGGCTCTTGTAAAGCGGTGGCGCAACCGGTATCCTATTCGCCAGTGCCGCCTTAGCTCAGCTGGTTAGAGCGCTGG
Organism: Paracoccaceae bacterium; assembly: GCA_014323785.1. Lineage (GTDB taxonomy): Bacteria > Pseudomonadota > Alphaproteobacteria > Rhodobacterales > Rhodobacteraceae > Rhodophyticola. Next base: position 46,153 of record JACONJ010000036.1, read on the forward strand.
ATTGTGGATCCAGAGGTCCCCCGTTCAAGCCGGGGAGGCGGTACCACCCTCTACAGGGCATCCAGATCAATCTCTTGCAAAAGGGCGCGGGTGTCAAGATCAAAGACGCGCAGTACGTTGTCATCCGTCACGATCACGGCCACCGTTCCGGTCCAGGTGATACCGGTGATCGTGACCGCGCCGGGCAGATCAAATTCCCGTGGCAGGATCAGTCCGCGTGCCGGATCGCTGTTCAGCCGGATGACAAGCAGTGCCACGATGGTTATGATACCCAGGATCATCGACGCGGTCAGGACCGTCACCAAAACCCGCAGGAATTTCAGTGTGCCTGGCAGCGGCGAATCGTTGGTTTCAGGGGAGACATCCATGGCCAGTGTTCATAACATCACGATCCTGATCGGCCCGGATCCGGCTGTGCGCCTGGATAAGGCATTGGCGCACGCAGTGCCAGAAGGGGCCGCGCTTAGCCGTTCGCGCCTGTCGCGGCTGATCGCCAAAGGGGCGGTCCAGGTTAACGGGGCGGTTGTGACCGACGGTACCGCGCGGCCGGCAGAGGGGGACAGGATCGAGGTCTCTATAGAACCCTCGGCAGAGGACGGGATCGAGGCCGAGGCGATCCCGCTTGATATCCGCCATGAGGATGACGACCTGGTCGTGGTAAATAAACCCGCGGGCATGGTGGTTCACCCTGCCCCCGGGACGCCGGAGGGTACCCTGGTCAATGCCCTGCTGCATCATTTCGGCGGGGCCCTCTCGGGGATTTCGGGGAAGAAACGACCCGGTATCGTGCATCGGATCGATAAGGATACCAGCGGTCTGCTGGTTGTGGCAAAATCTGACCGGGCGCATCATGGCCTGGCAGCGCAATTCGCCGATCACACTGTGGCGCGGCAGTATCAGGCCCTGTGCCACGGGGTACCTGACCCCGCGGGCCCGCGCCTGCGGAGCGTTCGCGGTGTCAGCCTTGAGCTGGGCGGGATGATCCGTATCACCACCCATCTTGCCCGGCACAAGAAGGATCGTCAGCGCCAGGCGGTGCTCTTTCACGGCGGACGCCATGCCATCACGCGGGTCGAGGTGGCGGAACGGTTTGGCGGTGCCGCTTTGGTGACCTGCCGGTTAGAGACCGGGCGCACCCATCAGATCCGCGTTCACATGGCCCATATCGGGCATGGGCTGATTGGCGATCAGACCTATGGCAGGTGCCGCAAACCAGACTGGCCGCATCCGGACACCGCGGGGGCCACCCTGGTACGCGGGTTTCCCCGGCAGGCATTGCATGCGGGCAGCCTTGGGTTCAAACACCCGGTGTCCGGCGCATTCCTGCAGTTTCAATCCGGTATGCCCCGGGACATGGCCGCACTGCTGCGGGAGTTGCGCGGCAGTGGCCCGTAAAGCAAAGCATAATTGTGCTTTGCCTTCGTGAAGCCTGTATTGCCGTTTGTGTTCGCAAGGAGTATTGTTCTTCAAGTGCCGGATGGGCTTGAAATGCCTGCCTGGCGCACCCATATAAACCCTAAGGAAGACGGGTTTACATCTACGCTGGTGCCGAACAGGGAGTTCACAACATGAGCAGCTATGCAAATCTGCCCGCACCGTCGCCGGAACAGGGGCTGAACCGCTATCTTTATGGCATCCAGAAGTTTCCAATGCTGGAGGCAGAAGAGGAATATATGCTTGCCAAACGGTGGGTGGATCACGAAGACACCCAAGCCGCTCATAAGATGGTGACAAGCCACCTGCGCCTGGCTGCCAAGATCGCCATGGGCTACCGCGGTTATGGATTGCCGCAGGCCGAAGTGATTTCCGAGGCGAATGTGGGTCTTATGCAGGCCGTCAAACGCTTTGACCCGGAAAAGGGATTTCGCCTTGCAACCTATGCGATGTGGTGGATCCGCGCATCGATCCAAGAATACATCCTGCGATCATGGTCGCTTGTCAAAATGGGTACCACAAATGCGCAGAAGAAGCTGTTTTTCAATCTTCGCAGGGCCAAGGCCCGGATCGGCGCATTGGAGGATGGCGATATACGGCCCGAAAACGCCGCCCGAATCGCCGGTGACCTTGGTGTGACCGAGGCCGAGGTGGTTTTGATGAACCGGCGGTTGTCCGGCGGGGATGCGTCTCTCAACGCGATGGTTAGCAGCGATGGCGAAGGCGTGACGCAGTGGCAGGATTTGCTGGAGGATGACAATGCCGATCAGGCTGGTGATTATGCGGAACGCGATGAGTTTCGGCAGCGCATGGCGGTAATGGAGCGCGCGATGGACGTTCTGACCAAACGGGAAAGGTATATCCTGACACAACGCCGCCTGCAGGACCGCCCCGCGACGCTGGATACTCTCTCGGGTATCTATGATGTCAGCCGCGAACGCATCCGCCAGATTGAGATACACGCCTTTGAGAAACTGCAAAAACGGATGCGCGACCTGGCCCGCAAAGACGGGCTTGTTCCGGCCTGACCGGTGCATCTGTGATGGGTTTTAAATGTGCACCCCGCGCCAGTGGCGGCAACTGGTGTGGTGCGTGACCTTGACGCGGTGGCCCGCCAAGCTTGGGTCTTGACCACGTGGCCCAACCGGTGAACATAGCCGCAGGGATTGGCCGGAACTGCCGCTGGCTGACCGCTAGGCAAAGGGGATTCGGACGTATATTTCGCGTGCTTTGGCCAGCTTCAGGTAGATTTCCTCGTTGTCAAGCCTCAGCAGCTCATCTGGGATTGGCGGAGAGACGTTTAATTTGGGAATAACGAGCTTCCTGCCAGTTTTTTCCGAAAGGATGTCCGCAAGCTTTTGCAGTTCTTCATACCGGATGAAGGTGATATCAGATGGGATGTTTCCGCGTATATCCAGGCAGAAATTTATGCCGCAATCTATCTTCGCCACGGGAATCTGCTCAGGTTTTGACCACTCGCCCATAAATTCCTGGAATGTCATGCCCACTGTTGTCTTGTCGCTTTTATCTTTTGGTTTCTTTGCTTTGGTGCGCCTCTTCATCTCCAGTTCGCTGTAACGTTTCAAATCATAACGGAACCTATACCAGCTCTTCAAAACCTCAAGCGGTTCCCGAACAACAATAAACACATCACACCCATTTCGATAGAAGAAGTCCCCGAAAATCTCCCGGTATTCGACATACGATATGTGTTTAAACTTTGCGCTGCCTCCAACCTTTATGTTGGCGTAGTTCCTCAAGGTCTTGTTAAACGATGTCGAGCCCGTCTTCGGGTTCATCAGCAACACATATTTGTGATCCAGCGATGCAAGCATTCCAAAACATCCCCACGGTTTGACGCTTGGCAGCCCCTACCAAAAAACATCATGCGGTGTCCAGAGGAAATGTCAAGAAAACGTCCATCGCCCCTCCGCCGCTGAACAGGTTACGGCCACGCCCAAGGGTACGGCATTTTTGTACCAAATTGGGGATTGCAAGGGGGGGAAGGTACGGTATTCATATCCCTTGGTGCGTGCCCCGTCGGACCGCTACACACTGCAACGTGCTTTGAAAATATGGACTTTAAACAGACCCTTTCGGAACGAGAGTTCGATTTGCCCGATTTCGAGCAAATCGCCCGCGACTATCGTATCCCTGCTTTCAGAAACCACTTTGCCTATGCTGGCATCGCATCAATTCCCCGGCGCGAGGTCAATCTGCGGCTTGTCATTGACAGTCTCTATAACCAGTTTGAGCACTTCTTTGTCTATTTGAATGAGTATCCGCACATGCCTGACTGGCTTGATGATCCAAAGATCACGGTTTTCCGTTCCCAAGATTATCGCGACCTGAGTGCGACCGGCAAAATCTTTTTTGCGCAATTTGTGGATAGGGGATATTTCTTCACATTGGACGACGATTTCATCTATCCGGGAAATTATGCCGCCAGAATGGTGGATGCCATTGATCGCCACGCCGGGCGCGTTGCGGCCTGTGTACACGGGTCCATTTTTCCGCCACAGCCCAAGTATTACTACCTGCGGGTGTCGATCTACCAATATCCGGGCGCGTTGCCAGGGGACCGATTCGTTTGCCTGCCCGGTACTGCATCCTTTGCAGTGAAGGCTGGTACGATTGATCTGTCCCTGGACACATTCTTGCCCCAGGTGATGGTAGATCTCACATGTGCAATCATTTGCAAGAATTCGGGTTTGCCTATCGTTTCGGTCGGGCGTCAAGCAGGCTGGATGCAAAATACTGATCGGGAAGGTCTGTATCACCAATTTTCAAAGGAAATAACATATCACACCGAATACGCAAACCTGTATGCCCCATGGGGGTTTGATCAATATGCCGAAGAAATTGGTCAGATACACGATATAATACTGGCCACAAAAGGCGTGGATCCGGCCACCGATGAACGATACGATAACGATGCGTTCCTGGCGGTGCGCAAAGGGATTACTCCGGCGAATTGGGCATATACGCCTCATTATTACGCCAAGCTTTCTAACCTGCTTCGGGTGCAACAAGAAGGAGTTCCCAAATGAGCGCATTCGCCCTGCTTGATTTCGTGCCTGGTCACCGGGCGAAGGAAAAGAATAACGCTCAGGCTTCGCCACTGCCCGCCGTAAAACAAACGGAGACACCGCCGCGAAATCCCGTCTTTATAAGAAACGGCCAACCGGTTATCTTTGTCTCCGTCCATAATGAATCCATTTTTGAATTTGGAGACCTTTCGGCTTCACCTGATCATATTATATTGCGGGTAATGTCCACGACCAAGCCCAAAAAAGTCTTGGGCAAGGTTCAGTTCTGGTCCGCCAGGGGCACCCTCCTGAATGAAAATAAAATACAGTTCCGTGTCTTTGAAGGGTCGCGCCTGTTAGTGGAGACTGGTGTAGAGTACCTGCGTTTCGGAACCTCTTACCGGCTGGTGGGGGTCATCAAAACGCCCGAATACGTGAGCACTGTCACGCTTCGCTTGGAACAGGGCAGTTTACCCCCCGACGCCATGGTCACAACGCAAGCAGTACGCCTGGAAAGGAAGTGGAATTGGGATATTCCAGGTGCGGTGCCGAAAGTGTGCTTTGCGCACAGCGTTTACGTGAAGATTGCGGCGGAGCATCCGAATGTCCGGCTGGTGATGCAGTTATGCACCCCCCCTCGAACGGGAGTAAAGTATACAATACTGCGTATGTCTGATATTATTGGTACAGGCCCGGCATTCTGTCGCATGGTACGGTTCGATCAGGACGGCACATTTATCGCTCCCTCGCCGGAAGAAGCCCAAGACCGCAACGGGCTTACCCTTATCGCTTTTCCCCGGGCGCGCAAACCCGAGAACCCAAGCCACAGTAATAAGGTTGTGCCCCATAGCAGTGGGGTCTTTTGGACGACCTATATGGATATCTCGATGCTTCTGGAGGGTACGGATGGTTATCTTGATGTTCTTTCCACAAGGGTCATACGGCAAGCCGTGCTTTCGGAAGCACCCCCGAGACCGACACGAGAAAATATTATCGCATCCTATTACCGCACGGCTTATGAGACATCGAAAGACGAAATGGAACGATTAACGTTCTGACCCGCGGAAAATCCTGCGCGTATATCTTATGGTGCGTATCCGGTCCGTGGAGTCAGAAATGGCAACGCCAGGGAAAAGTAAGCGGCGGCGGGTGCTGATCATGGCGGCACATTTTCGGCTCTTGACTTTGCCGTGTAATCAAGCACTTGCGGGCAAGGTTATTTCGTTTGTGAGATGCCGCCTCAGGTCGGCTTCTTGTGAAAGAGCAAAAGGCCAGCCAGTATCGCCGAAATAATGCCCCAAATCCACATATCGGGGAAATTATCGCGGGCGGGAATAGAGGCCAGAAACCCCAATATAAAGAATATCTGGGCCACACGCGGAAGGCCAAAGGCAAATGCCCCGCCAAGAAACATGAGGAATGCAGTAAGCACCCCAAGCGCACCGGCTTCTTGCGTTGCCTGATCCTCAATCACACTGGAAACTCCTGTGAGTGCGCATGACTGCAACAAAGCGACAAGCCCAAGTGCAATTGCGATTATCCCGACGGCGATCTTCATAACGGGTCATCCTCCTCTTTCAGGTTCGCGCCCTTCGGCTTGGCTTGTATCCTCTGTTTAGACCCACGCCTGCCGCCTGCGCAAGTTTCCATACCGCCCGCGCCCCAGGTCGCGCCCCGCGAATCAGAAATTCACCTCAACCTCCGGCAGGTTCAGCCCCGCCAGCAAATCGCGCAACTCCTGCCGCGCGGAAAGGTTTGAGATGTTCAGCCGTTCCACCCCCAATTCACGCAGATCAAGAAGCGTCATACCGGCGGGAAAGAGCTCTCGAAAGATCACCCGTTCGGAAAACCCGGTCCCAACCCGAAACCCGATTCGTTTCGCCAGCCGGTCCAGCGCACCGCCCACCTTGCGCTTGTTATGCATCTGCTGTGCGCCCACGCGGTTGCGCACCACGATCCAGTCAATCGCGTTCAGGCCCGCCTCTGCCCGCATCTGCCGCGCCTGCCAGACCATCTCGGAGTAAATGCTTGGCCTCTGGATTTCATAGGTCTTGGGTTCGATCCGCGCCAGAAGGTCGAAATCCACAAAGCTGTCATTCATCGGTGTGATCAACGTGTCGGCCAGCGAATGCCCCGCATGGCTCAGCCGCGTGTGCGATCCGGGGCAATCGATCACAATGAAATCGCAGCACCCCTTCATATCGTCCAGCACCGCCAGGAGCTGCCGGTCACGCACGTTGTCATCGGGTTCCAAATCCCCGGGCGCGATTCGGGGCAACTCCATCGGAAGCGGACAGGCCGCATTCATCCCCTTGGCCGCGATTGTGGCCTGCCGATTCTCAATATAGCGGTGAAAGCTGCGTTGGCGCAAGTCCAGATCAAGCGTCCCGACCGTATAGCCCATGCGCACCAGGGCCGTTGCGATATGCATGGCAATGGTGGATTTTCCCGACCCGCCCTTTTCATTGCCCAACACAATGATATGCGCCACTGTCCGATCCTCCGATTGCCTGACAGGTGGCCCTTATTTTGGTGTGTTCCCCTGCTATGCCACAATATACGGGACAAGCGGGGGTGTTAAGTGCCAAACCACCCAGGCGGGTGGCAGCCTGGCCATTCGGCGGCGGGCACCGCCGATGTGACAGCACCAGGTCAGGCAGCCGGGGCAGGCCATGCCCCCCTTCGGGCGAAGTTCCCGCAAGGACACACCGTTTCCGGCATTCCGCACAAGGGAAACAGGCTTTAACCTAGGGGCCATGCTACGCTATGCCCTGCACCGTCTGTTCTCTCTCACGCTTAGCCTTATGGGTGCCAGTGTGGTGATCTTTCTGGTGATTGAGGTCATCCCCGGCGATTCGGCGACCTTTATGCTTGGCCTGAACGCCACGCCCGAAACCGTGGCCGCCCTGCGCGAAGATCTGGGCTTGGGCGGCAGCTTGTGGGAAAGATATTGGGCTTGGGCCAGTGGTATGGTCCGGGGGGATTTCGGTACATCCTACACCTACCGCGTTCCTGTGTCGGACCTGGTGCTGGACCGGCTTTGGGTCTCGCTGCCGCTGGCACTTTATGCGCTGTCACTCTCTGCGCTTATCGCTTTTCCGGTCGGGCTGGTCGCCGCGGCGGGGCGGGGTACGGCGGCGGATTATGGCATCATGGGGGCGACGCAATTGGGCATCGCGGTGCCGAATTTCTGGTTCGCCATGCTGCTTGTCCTGATCTTTGCGGTAAACCTGCAATGGTTTTCGGCCGGGGGGTTCCCGGGGTGGGAGCATCCGGGCGCGGCGATGAAGGCTTTGACGCTTCCGGCCATTGCGCTGGCCCTGCCGCAAGCCTCGATTCTGGCGCGCGTCATGCGCTCGGCGGTGTTGGAAACGCTGGACCAGGATTACATCCGCACCGCCCGCGCCAGGGGCCTGTCGCACCGTCAGGCCGTGCTGCGTCACGCGCTTCGCAACGCGTTGATTCCGGTCCTGACGATCATCGGGCTGCAATTTTCCTTTTTGCTGGCGGGGGCGATCATCATCGAGAACGTCTTTTTCCTGCCGGGTCTGGGTCGCCTGATCTTTCAGGGCATCACGCAGCGCGATCTGGTGGTGGTGGAATCGGTCACCATGCTGCTGGTCTTTGCGGTGATTCTGGTCACCTTTCTGGTTGATCTTGCCTATGCAGCAGTGGACCCGAGGATCAGGCAAACATGAGGCGATTCCCCCTTGCCCTTTGGATCGGCGTGGCACTTTCAGCACTGTTTCTGATCACCGCGCTGCTCAGCCTTGTCTGGGTGCCGCATGATGTGACCCGGCTGGTGATCGCCGGCCGCCTGCAACCGGCCAGCACAACCTTTCCTTTGGGTACCGATCAATTCGGGCGCGATATTCTGTCAATGCTGATGGTGGGCGCACGCACCTCTATCGCGGTGGCACTTGTCGCCGTGGGAATCGGGATGCTGATCGGCGTACCCTTGGGGCTGGCGGCGGCGGCACTGCGCGGCAGCCTGCCTGATGAGATCATCATGCGCGGCAATGATCTGATCTTCGCCTTCCCAAGCCTTGTTATCGCCATCCTGATCACCGCCGTGTTCGGCCCTTCGGCGGTGAATGCGATTCTGGCCATCGGCATCTTCAATATCCCCGTTTTTGCCCGTGTCGCCCGCGGCGGGGCACTTGGCGTGTGGACGCTGGATTACATCCTGGCCGCGCGCACCGCCGGCAAGGGGCGGGTGCGCATTTCGGCCGAACATATCCTGCCGAATATCGCCAATCTGCTGATCGTACAGGCCACAATCCAATTTTCCCTTGGTATCCTGGCCGAGGCCGCGCTTAGCTATGTCGGCCTGGGCGCACGGCCCCCCACACCCTCCTGGGGCCGTATGCTGGCCGAAGCACAAACGATGATCTACACCCACCCGATGCTGGCCCTGCTGCCGGGTGGTGCGATCATGCTGATGGTCCTGGGCCTGAACCTGATGGGCGACGGATTGCGCGACCTGCTTGACCCAAGGATCAGGCGGGCGCGGCAATGATTCATGTTAAAAATTTGTCGCTGTCGATCCACGGTACCCCGATTCTCGATCAGGTCTCTCTGACCATAGCAGAGGGGCAGATTTTCGGCCTTGTCGGCGAAAGCGGCTCGGGCAAATCCATGACCGCGCTTGCGCTGATGCAGCTTCTGCCCACGGGGGCTGTGGCGACGGGCCATGCGCGGCTTGACGGAACCGACCTTTTGGCCCTGCCCGAGGCCGGGATGCGCGCACTCCGCGGGGCCAGCCTGGCGATGATCTTTCAGGAACCCATGACCGCGCTGAACCCGGTGCAGCCGATCGGCGTTCAGGTGGCCGAAACCCTGCTGATCCACGGTGCGGCGGACCGGGGCAAGGCACGCAAGATTGCCCGTGACTGCCTCCACCGCGTGGGCCTTGGCCATATCGGGACAGAGGTCTACCCCCACGCGTTGTCGGGCGGGCAGCGCCAGCGGGTCTGCATTGCTGCCGCCATCGCGCTGCGCCCGCGCCTGCTGATCGCCGATGAACCGACGACCGCGCTTGATGTCACCACGCAGGCACAGATTCTCGATCTGCTCAAGGCACTGGTGACCGAACAGAACATGGCACTTCTGCTGATCACCCATGACTTGGCCGTGGTTACGGATACGGCCAGCCGGATCGCCGTTATGCACCAAGGGCGGATCGTGGAGCAGGGCAAAACGACAGATATTCTGCGCCGCCATCGTCACCCCTATACCCGCACGCTGTGCAAGGCATCCGCCCACCGGCCGGAACGGCAAAACCACGCCGCACCCGAACCGCTTCTGCAGCTCAGCAAGGTGGTGCGCCTTTATCCGGGCCGCCGTCAGGGCTTTTTTCGCCGGGGTACGCCGCTTCGGGCCGTGGATGGCGTCAGTTTTGATCTGCATTACGGGGAAAGCCTGGGCCTTGTGGGCGAAAGCGGCTGCGGGAAATCCACGCTTGCCCGCGCGATCCTGGGGCTGGAGCCCATCCAGGGCGGCCGGATCACCGCCTTTGGCAAACCGGTGTCCCCCCAACTGCCGAACGCGCTACGCGCCCGCATTCAGGTTGTGTTTCAGGATCCCTATGGCAGCTTCAATCCCCGCTGGCGGGTAGAGCATCTGGTGGCCGAACCCCTTCACCTGATGGCGAACCCGCCTGTGGGGCGGGCGCGACGCGATCACGTGGCCGAGGCCCTGAAAGCGGTGCACCTGACACCCAAGGATATGGACAAATACCCCCACGAGTTCTCCGGCGGGCAGCGCCAGCGGATCGCCATCGCCCGTGCGCTGATGACCCATCCCGATATCATCGTTCTGGATGAGGCCGTCTCGGCACTGGACGTATCGGTGCGAGCGCGGATCCTCGATCTGCTGGCCACCCTGCAAACCCGGATGAAACTCGGCTATCTGTTCATCAGCCATGATTTGACGGTGGTGCGCGCCATTACCGACCGGGTTCTGGTGATGCAGGCGGGCAGGATCGTGGAACATGGCGCAACCCGGGCGGTCTTCTCTTCCCCGCGCCATGCCTGCACCCGGACGCTGCTGCAGGCCGCACCGGGATTAAGGGCGATGTGACACCGCGCCTGTGCGTGTCGAACAGTGCCGAATTCCCCGGCGGGAACGGCCCGCTGCAAAATACGATTGGAAGGGGGCAAAAAAGGATGCGCTTGCAGGAAAAAACCGCCATCGTCACCGGTGCGGGGTCCGGCTTTGGTGCCGGAATCGCCCGCGCCTTTGCGCGGGAAGGGGCGCAGGTGATGCTGGCCGATATTAATGCCCTGGCGGCACAGGCCGAAGCGGACCGTATCGGTGGCCTGCCACAGGTGGTGGATGTGGCCGATGCTGCCTCGGTCGCGGCGATGGTGGCGACCGCGATCTCGGCCTGGGACCGTATTGACATTCTGGTGAACAATGCGGGCATCACGCATCTGCCTGCCCCCCTCGAGAAGGTGGCCGAGGCCGATTTTGACCGCGTCCTTGCCGTGAATGCCAAATCCGTCTACCTGACGGCACGCAAGGTCGTGCCACTGATGAAACAGGTTGGCCGGGGCACGATCCTCAACATCGCCTCCACCGCGGGCGTCTCACCCCGGCCTTGGCTGAATTGGTACAACGCTTCCAAGGGCTGGATGATCACGGCGACAAAGGCGATGGCCGTGGAACTTGCACCGCATGGTATCCGGGTCAACGCGCTTAACCCCGTGGCGGGTGAAACACCGCTGCTGAAACGTTTTATGGGCACGGATACGCCTGAAAACCGCGCAAAATTCCTGGCAACCATCCCCTTGGGCCGGTTCTCCACGCCCGAGGATATGGGTAATGCTGCCCTTTATCTCTGCTCGGATGAGGCTGAAATGATCACCGGTGTGGCGATGGAAGTGGATGGCGGGCGCTGCATATAACGGCGGCACAGGCGCGGTGATTTGCGCTTTGACTCTGGGCGGTTATCCTGTTCAACCTTGCGCGGTCGGGGGCCAGCACGAAAGGCGAAAGCGGGCGCATGGTCAATCATCTGTATTACGGCGACAACCTGCCAGTCCTGCGCGAATCCATCGCGGATGCCAGCGTGGACCTGATCTATCCGGACCCGCCGTTCAATTCCAACGTGTCCTACAATGTGCTGTTCAGGGGGCCGGCCGGCACGGACAGCCCCGCGCAGATTGAGGCGTTTGACGACACTTGGCACTGGGATGATATGGTGTCGGGTCAGGCCCTGATCGAACTGCGGGACAGCCCATATCAGGACGCGGCGCGGATGCTGGACGCCATGATCGGGTTCCTGGGCAAGAACCGGATGACAGCCTACCTGGCCATGATGGCTGTAAGGCTGGTCGAACTGCACCGGGTGTTGAAGCCGACCGGCAGCCTGTATCTGCACTGTGACCCGACGGCCTCGCATTACCTGAAACTGCTGCTGGATGCGGTCTTTGGAGCGCGGAATTTTATCAATGAAATCATTTGGCATTACGATGGGCCTCAAGGCCCAAGTCGCCGTCGTTTTGGGTCAAAGCACGACGTCATTTTTCGTTATGGCAAAACTGACGCGTATTTTAGTGATCCAAAAGGTATTGCCCCGTTCAAACCCTTAAGTGAAAAGGAGTTGTGCCGATACAAAAAATTGCCGGATGGGCGTTACTTCTACACCACCCCGCGCGGTAGTTATACGGACCAGAGCATTGAACGTTTAGCCAGTGAGGATCGTATCGAGTACACAAAGAACGGAAAAGTTCGCGTTCGTCATTTTTTGCCGACAGATTGTTCCGGGACAGTTGGCCGCGCTAAACAGTTGCCAGATGTATGGACCGACATTGTTTCGCTTGGTCATGCAGGCGGAAACGAGAAACTTGGCTACCCGACGCAGAAGCCCGTTGCCCTGCTGGAACGCATCATCGCCGCCTCCTCCAACCCCGGTGATCTGGTGCTGGATCCGTTCTGCGGCTGCGGCACCACCCTTGAAGCCGCCGAAAACCTGGGCCGGAAGTGGTACGGCATTGACATCACGTATCTGGCCATCGGCGTGATCGAAACGCGCCTGTTCAACGCATTCGGGGACGAAGCCGGATACACGGTACACGGCGTACCCGCCGATATCGACGGGGCGCGCAACTTCTTTGACCGCGATGACCGCACCAAGAAGGAATTTGAAAAATGGGCGGTCAGCCTGCTCAGGGGGTACGCCCAGGCCAGCGGCAAAAAGGGCGCGGATGGCGGGGTGGACGGCTTCTTTCGCTTCGGGCGCGACCGCGAACATACCGCGATTATCTCGGTCAAGGGGGGCAAGGCACTTGGTGTTCCGATGATCCGCGAACTTGACGCGGTGGTTTTGGCGCGCAAGGCACAGATTGGCATCTTCCTTACCCTCCATCCCCCAACAAGGCCGATGCGCGATTGGGCCGCCCAGGCAGGGACATTCCAGGTGGAAGGGTTCGCCCCTGTCCCGCGCCTTCAAATCGTCACGATTGAAGATGCGATGGAACGGGGCGTACGCGCCGTGGACACGCCCCTGCGTCATGGCAGCGAGCTTGGGAAAGCCGTGCGCGAGGACGACACAACCGCACAAAACAGGATG
>JACONJ010000037.1 GCA_014323785.1 Paracoccaceae bacterium
CGCGCCCCCGGGGGTATCCCCGCCAGGGGTGGTGCCAGCCAGGCTCACCCATACCCCCGCGCCCGAACCCCGGTAACTGGCCGTATCCCGGCCATCAACACCGGCGAGCGTGTCGGCCCCCGCACCGCCTGTCAGCACGTCATCACCTGCCACCCCGCCGTAGAGCACGTCATCCCCTGCACCGCCGGTGAGCGTGTCGTTGCCGGCCCCGCCATAGAGCCCATCATCGCCCGCGCCGCCGTCCAGCACGTCGTCATCCGCACCGCCGACCAGCATGTCGTTGCCCGCCCCGCCATAGAGCTGGTCATCGCCCCCATCGCCAAAGAGGTGGTCGTTGTTCGCACCGCCGGTCAGCGTGTCGGCCCCCGCACCGCCAAGGAGCCTGTCATCACCCGCATCGCCATAAAGCCAGTCAGCACCCGCCATGCCGTAAAGCACATTGGCCACGCCGTCCCCGGCCAAACTGTCGGCATGGTCCGACCCCAAGAGTTTCTGGATGTTGCGCAGCACATCGCCCGCAGCATCACCGCCAGAGGCGGTGCCAGTGCCCAGGTTCACATTCACGCCCGCGGCTGACCCCGCATAGCTGGCGGTATCGGCACCATCGCCGCCATCCAGGCTGTCAGCCCCCGCGCCGCCCTCCAGAACGTTGGCCCCGTCGTCCCCGATCAGCGTGTCGTTATGGTCAGAGCCGACCAGATTCTCAATATCCGTCAGCACATCGCCCTGCGCATCCCCGCCACGGCCCGCACCTTTGGGCTTGTACGGGATTGCAGGGGGGCCCAGGTCAATACCCTCGGTGTCACCACCAATGGCACCCCCCGCCGGGGAGGATGCGGTGTCCGCGCCGTCCCCGGGGGCATCCCCGCCAGTGGTGCTGCCGGCCAGGCTTACCCATACCCCCGCACCCGAACCCCGGTAACTGGCCGTATCACGGCCATCAACACCGGCAAGCGTGTCGGCCCCCGCACCGCCAGCAAGCGTGTCATCCCCCGCCGCACCGTAGAGCACGTCGGCCCCCGCACCGCCAATAAGCGCGTCATCCCCCGCACCACCACCGAGCCAGTCGTTGCCCACACCGCCGGTGAGCACGTCATTGTTCGCACCGCCGTCCAGCACGTCGTCGCCCGCACCGCCGTCCAGCACGTCGTTGCCCGCTTCGCCAAAGAGCCGGTCGTTGTTCGCCCCGCCCTGCAGCGTGTCGCTGCCTGTCCCGCCAAAGAGCGCGTCATCGCCCGCACCACCGTTGAGCACGTCATTATCCGCCCCGCCATAAAGAAGATCATCCCCCGCGCCGCCGGTGAGCACGTCGTTGCCCGCGCCGCCCTCCAGCCGGTTGGCACCGACACTCCCGGTCAGGTGGTCCGCGTGGGATGAGCCAATGAGATGCTTAATACCGCGCAGCACATCGCCCGCAGCATCCCCGCCGGTGCCGCGGCCCGTGGCCAAGCTCACCGTTATGCCCGCGCTGGCACCCGCATAACTGGCGGTATCGGCCCCCGCGCCGCCATCCAGCGTGTCCGCCCCCGCACCGCCGTTCAGCGTATCATCGCCCGCACCGGCATAGAGCGTATCGGCCCCCGCACCGCCGCGGAGAATGTCATCGCCCGCATCGCCGCGGAGAATGTCATCATCCGCGCCACCGTCGATCATATCCGTTTCATTGCTGCCGCTCAGATCGTCGTTACCCGCACCGCCAGTGAGCGTGTTCTGGCCCGTACCGCCGTGCAGTCTATCGTTGCCCGCATCGCCATAGAGCCAGTCCCGGCCATCGCCGCCATGGAGCACATCGTTGCCCACGCCACCGTAGAGTATGTCGTTGCCGCCAGAGAGTGTGTCGTTGCCTGTATCGCCGTAGAGCGTATCATGGCCCGTCCTGCCGTGCAGTATATCGTTGCCCGCACCGCCGTGGAGCACATCGTTGCCCACGCCGCCAGAGAGTGTGTCGTCGTCCGAACCACCATCGAGTGTATCGTTGCCCGAACCACCATCGAGCGTGTCCTGGCCCGAGCTGCCGTCAAGCAGATCATCCCACGAACCGCCGTCAAGCAGATCGTTGCCCGCGCCGCCGTAAAGCGTGTCGTTGCCCGACTCACCGCGAAGCACATCAGGGGCCTCCTTGCCATAGAGTATGTCGTGGCCCGAGCCACCTTCCATAAGATCGCTGTTCGAAGTGCCGATGATCGTGTCGTCGCCCCCCTCGCCGTCTACTTTATATTTGGGCGGGGATAACTTGACTTATATATTCATCTTCGTTTGACATTGTTTGTTCACCTCTCACAGGTTTGATGGCAGGGCGTTCCCTGCCCTATGCATGGAATCGATTCTTAATCCAGCTTGGCACACCTTTGTAAATATACAAAGACAAAAAACATAAAAAACATGCAGCGGCGGGTGGTCCATGTATCCTGCCCCCGGCACAGAACCGCAGGGGTGCTGCCCCCCTATGTGACCGGCACCCGCCAGCCCGCGAAAGACCCCGCCTTGCGCAGCGATTCCCCCACAGCACTTGGTGCGCACAAAAAGTCATAGACGAAATCCTGCCCCAATCCCCCGCACGGGTGCAAGAGGTGTTCCAGGCGTCACCCCCGTGTCAAGGTTCCCCCGCCCCATGGGATACTGGCATGTTTACTGCTGCTGACCTGCTTTGCCTGTGGCAGGTAAACGCTGCCTTGGGGCCAATTGCAATCAAGGGCTTCCAAATTCGTTTCTGATATCGAAACAGGTGTCGTTGCATGGGCCTCTTATCTTCGTTTTCAAGAGTGGCGCTTTCAGGGCCAAACGTGATCGCATACGCGCGATCATGTCCTGTAGAGTTACCTTGCGGCACAATCATAACGCATTGTTTTTGCGATCTTGCCGTCGCGGCAAAATCAGCCAGGTGACAAAGGCCCGCCGATGTGATGTATCTGCCCCATTGAACTGAATGATCGCATCTTCCGCCTTGTTGATATTGTCAAGAACTTCGTATTTCTGAAACCTTTCCACCGGGTCATAGTCGGCCGCATGGTGTCTTTCCTAGGCCTGCACGAATTCATCTGCAAAATCCCGAAGTGCAGCCGGGAAACTGTGAATAACCTCCTTTTGCTCGCAGGCTTTTCTGGCCTGTCCATGGTTGAGGGCCCGGTAAGCCTGCCGCCATGCCGCATCGCTCCGGCTGGCTGTGCCGCCGCCGATCAGCAGGTTTGCGGCTGACTCGCACAGGCAGTGGAACATGGCATAATATGCGGTACTGACAGCACGCCGCAAATCTGCTTCACGTGGTCTTTTTGTTCCACTGTGTTCGACAAGTCGGCGGGCGGTGCCAATCAGGTGCTCTGGTTTCAAGCCGCTTCTCCCTCGATATCATTTCTGGACACGAAAGACGTGATCGGAAATTCTGATACGCCGATTTTCGAAAGAGCATCGCGCAGAGGGCGGGTAAATCCGTACGTTGCCCCCCGCTTTAACATGTACTGGCCGTTGGGGGGGTCGTAGACCACGCGCACACGAAGTATAGGTTCATCGTCTTCGAAACCTACATCCTCTGTCACAGTGACTTCGACGTTCCTGGCGTCCGTAAGCCGTTCTTTCACCAGGTCTTCCACGATCTTCCTGATTTGGTTTTCATTATGCATGATGCACGCCCTCCGGTTTCAGAAAAGTTAGAAACGATAAGGATTTGATTTTGACGATTTTTGCAATACCTGGCACTTTAGGCGAATAACCTGGTTCCTCGCACAGTTTTAAAGATAGTCGATTCGCGGGGCGTGTCAACATAATAGTTCTCGCCTGCCGGCCCGCGCTTCCGGGCGCGTGCTGGCCGTCAGGTGAGGCCGTCTTCTTCCAGCAAATGCCGCCCGGCGCGGTCTTCAACCTCGATCACCCAAAGATCAGGATCAAAGCTCTTCTGGCGGGTCAGCGCGGCATCGACCGCCGCTTCCTGCCCCTTGGCCAGGATGACCCATGCCCGCTTTCCGGTCATCAGGTCAAAGCCGCGCTGAAAGGCCCATGCCCTGCCGTCAAGTGTGTTCATCTTGACCAGAACCGCCCCCGCCGTCTGATCGCCCTTTTGTGTGACAAAGGCCGGAATACCGGCCAGGCGCAGCCGGGTCAGATAGGCATGCACCCAGAACCCGGCGGTCAGGCGCGCACTCATCCGCCGTCCTTGAACTTCAGGCCCATCCTGGAGTACCGCTCGGCCTCGTTCAGCCAGCCGGGGCGCAGTTTGACCTGCAGGAACAGATGCACCTTGCGGCCAAGGATCGTTTCCATCTCTATCCGCGCGGCCTGTGAGATGGCCTTGATCGTCTCGCCCTTTCTGCCAAGCACGATGCCCTTGTGCCCGTCACGTGCGACATAGATGATCTGTTCAATCCGGACCGAGCTATCCTTGCGCTCTTCCCAGGCTTCGGTTTCCACCGTCAGTTGATAGGGCAGTTCCTGATGCAGCCGCAGGGTCAGCTTTTCGCGCGTCATCTCGGCGGCGAACATCCGCATCGGCAGATCGGTGCTCTGATCCTCGGGGTAAAACCAGGGGCCCTGGGGCATCACGCCAGCCAGCCACTGGCGCATATCCTTAACACCAGAGCCATTCCGGGCCGAGATCATAAAGGTCTTTTCAAATCCAAAGGCCGCGTTCATCCTTTCGGTCAGGTTCAGCAGCAGCGGTGCCGCCACACAGTCGATCTTGTTGATGGCCAACACCACGCGGGTCTGCCCGGTGCGCCCGGCCAGCCCGTCAAGGATCATCTGCCCCCCTTCGGTCAGGCCGCGCTGCGCCTCGATCAACAGAACCACCACATCGGCATCCGCGGCACCGGACCACGCCGCGGCCACCATCGCCCGGTCCAGACGCCGCCGGGGACGGAACAGGCCGGGCGTATCCACAAAGATGATCTGGCTACTGCCTTCCATCGCCACGCCGCGAATGCGTGTGCGGGTTGTCTGTACCTTGTGGGTTACAATGGACACTTTGGCCCCGACCATACGGTTCAGAAGCGTGGATTTGCCCGCATTGGGCTCCCCGATTAGGGCGACAAATCCGGCCCGTGTGGGCATGGGCATCATCCTGGCTATGTGTGAAAACCGCGACAGATGTAGCGGCTTCGTGCCTGATTGGCCAGCCCAGTGCCTTGATCGTGATGCTGTCTTCGGTGTCCCACGGGGTCGGCTGCCCTTTACCCGGTTTCCCGGTACTGGCGGTGTTCTGGCTTATCTGTTCGGGGCCGGTCTGACAGGTGCTTTCGTGTAGCGGTGCGCCATCCGGTTCAGCAGGGCCTTCGCGGCGGCCTGTTCAGCCTGCCGCTTGGCAGAGGCTTCCGCGTGCGCGACCTCACCCGAGGCAAGCCGCACCTCGATGGCGAAAACCGGCGCGTGATCAGGGCCGACGCGGGCAACCTCGGTATAGGTCGGCGGGGTCTGGCCACGCGCTTGTGCCCATTCCTGCAGCGCAGTCTTGGCATCGAGGCAAACGTCCAGTGCTTTTTCGATCCGACCTCCCCAAAGCCGCAAGACGAGTGCGCGCGCCACTTCGAATCCGGCATCCTGATAGACAGCCGCGATCACCGCTTCCATCGCATCGCACAAAAGCTTGTCCGAGTGCCGCCCGCCGGTCATCTGTTCGGATTTGCCGAGTTTCAGGACCGCACCCATGCCGATCCGGCGGGCAACATCGGCACAGGTTTCCTTTTGCACCAGCGCATTAAAGCGGGGGGCGAGTGTACCTTCGGGTGCGTCCTGGTCTTGCGCCAAAACCACCTCGGCCATCACCAGGCCCAGGACGCGGTCACCCAGAAACTCCAGCCGTTGATTGCTATGCCTAGTGTCCGTGGATAGCGAGGTATGCGTCAGCGCGTGGACCAGCAGCGCGGGGGTTTGAAACTCATGCCCCAACCGCGCGGCAAACGCCCGAAGGGTCTTTGACAATTTCACTCAATGGCCCGGAAGAAACGGTCTGGTCGCCAGGTCCAGACATAGATCATGCGCCGCCCGGCAGAGGAGAACATGACCCGATCCGCCCGACCAATCAGGTTTTCCATAGGCACCATGCCAACCCCGCCGGAAGATTGTGGAAAGCGGCTGTCCTGGCTGTTATCGCGGTTGTCCCCCATGGTAAAAACATGCCCCTCGGGTACGGTGAACCGCCGCGTATTATCGGAAAAATTGCCATCCCTTATGTTCAGAACCGAATGGCTGACACCGCCCGGCAGGGTTTCGGTAAAGCGTTCCTTCTGACAGAGTGCACCATCGCCAACGGGATCATTCGCGCAGCGCGGTATGGATCCCTTGGAGCCTTGGGGTTCCCGTACCTCGATAAAGGGGGGGTCCGGCTTTAGCTGCATCGGCTCATCGTTCAGGAACAGCACACCGTCGCGCATCTGCACCGTATCGCCAGGCAGGCCGATCACGCGTTTAATTAAATCGGCGTCTTGCACCGGATGGCGAAAGACCACCACATCGCCGCGCTTGGGAACCGCCCCGAAAATACGGCCCCCGAACAGGCACATGGAAAACGGGCATGAATGCCGCGAGTAGCCATAGGCCATTTTGTTGACGAAAAGGAAATCCCCGACCAGCAATGTGTCCTTCATACTGCCGGAGGGGATCCAGAAAGGCTGAAAGAAGAGGGTCCGCACCACGCCCGCGATCAGCAGCGCGTAAACCACGGTTTTTACTGTTTCCCAAATACTATTCATGGTGGTTGAACCCGCCATCTATCCTGCCTTGTGCGTCGCGATTTCAGTGCCGTTGTTGTGGGACACACACAAGGCAGAGTCAAGCAGACGGGCGGGTAGGGTGCTTTGGTGTGCCGCCCGCGGGCCATGCCTCAATCACTATGAACGCCTGTACCCACGGGGGGGCATCGGTCAGGGTGACATGGATCACCGTCTCGTAGCCCTCGGGAGTTATCTGTTCCAGCCGGTTCCGCGCCCATCCGGTGACAGCCATAACCGGCTGACCGGTTGGCAGGTTACTTACCGCCATATCGCGCCAGGCGATCCCCGTGCGCAGGCCCGTGCCAAGTGCCTTGGAACAGGCCTCTTTCGCGGCCCACCGTTTGGCGTATGTGGCTGCCGGATATTTCATCCGTTCGGCGCGGATCTGCTCGGCCCCGGTGAAAACACGGTTCCGGAACCGGTCGCCAAAGCGGTCAAGCGTACGTTGGATGCGCTCGATATTCGTCAGATCGGTACCGATGCCCAGGATCATCGGCTGGCTGATCCGGGAATATCCGGCCCGGCCAGGGCAAACAGTCCGGCAACACCCCCCATCAATCATGCGCGGGCCGCATCCATCAGGCGGCGCATCTCGGCAAGGGCCGGGGGCAGGCCGATAAACAGTGCTTCCCCCATCAGAAAATGGCCGATATTCAATTCTGCCACTTCCGGCAGGGCGGCGATGGGCGTGACGTTCTGATAGCTCAAGCCGTGTCCCATATGTACCTCCAGCCCCAGATCGGCGGCACGTTTTGCGCCGTCCGCCAGGCGGGCGAACTCGGCCTCGCGTGCGACGATGTCACCCTCTGTGTCGAAATTACAATAGGCACCGCAATGGAACTCTACCACCGGGGCCCCGATCCGGGCCGATGCCTCGATCTGCGACAGCTCGGGTGCGATGAACATGGACACCCGCGCCCCCGCGTCACGCAACGGGCCGATGAAATGGCTAAGGCGGTTCTGATCCGCGGCCACTTCCAGCCCGCCTTCTGTTGTCCTTTCCTCGCGTCGTTCGGGAACCACGCAAACCGCATGCGGGGCGATGGTCCGCGCAATCGCCTGCATCTCTCTGGTTGCGGCAAGTTCGAAATTCAGGGGGATGTCAATGGCCTCTTTGATCGCCGCTATGTCAGCATCGCGGATATGGCGGCGATCCTCGCGCAGATGTGCGGTGATCCCATCGGCACCTGACTGTTCTGCCAGCACGGCGGCGCGCACCGGATCGGGCAAATCGCCGCCGCGGGCGTTCCGCAGGGTTGCCACATGGTCGATATTTACGCCAAGTCGGAGTCTCTGTGCCGTCATGGTTATCCCCCTCCCCGGGGACAGCTCTGATGCCGTGCCGCCCGTGCGCCCGCCCGTTTTCCGGGCTTGTGCATCTTTGCCCGAAACCTTGCCGCGCGGCGTTTCTGATAGGCGCGGATCACCGGCACACTCAGGTAATAGCACAGCATGCCAACGATCAGCCCCGGGATAATCCCGCCCACCAGATAGGGAAAGAAGACATCGCGGTAGAAGGTTGTCAATTCATCCCAATGCGCACTGTCTGATGTAAAGATGGCAAGGAAATTGTACCATAAGTCCACTGCCGCGCGGGAAAACTTGGTAAAGAGGTTCACATCCGCTGTCGCTTGCGGCTCAATCCCCAGCAGGAAATAGCCTGTTTGAAGAGAGATTATGCCGACCGGAATATAGGTCAGTGGATTGCCCAGAAATGTCGCCAGAAAAGCTGCCAGGATATTGCCACGTATTAGTTTGGCGATGATCGCGGCCACCACAAAATGCAGGCCGTAAAACGGCGTGAAAACCGTAAACGCCCCTGCAAAGATGCCCCTCGCGATCATCTCGGGCGTGTCGGGCAGACGGCGCAGGCGATGTTGAATGTACTGAAACGCGCGGCTCCAGCCACCGCGGGGATAGAGCCACTCGGCCAGCACCCGTCGCCAGGTACGACTGTCGCGTCGCCTAAAGACCAAGGTTCTCTGGTTCCCTTCCTTCGGCTGGTCAGGGGCGACGCTCCAGGGCGCGATACCGTTCCATCGTAGCCACGTCACTATCGGCCTCTACCGCCATCATCACCGCGTGAAGGTGTTTAGCATCGCGCACGTCCACATCGATCAACAGCCGGTAGAAGTCCGGCTTTCGGTCAATAAAATGCAGATCAGAGATATTGGCGTTTTGCTCTCCGATCAATGTGCAGATTCGACCCAGAACACCGTTATCGTTACTAAGTGTCACGTTTATAGTGACGTTGTGAACAGGGGCGTGCCGTCCCTCGGTCCAGTGCAGGTCGATCCAGCGGTCGGGTTCATCATCAAGATCAGCCAGGGTAGGGCAGTCGATTGCGTGGACCATAGGCCCCAGGCCCGGATAGGCAATGCCAACGATCCGTTCACCCGGCACGGCCTGGCAGCATTGGGCGCGATAGGTTGTCGCGCCAGGCGTCAGGCCGATCACCGCACGGTGCGCCTCAACCCCGGCGGCATCGCGTCCGCCCAATTCGGGATAAAGTATCGAAATCACGCCGCGTGCTGACACCTCGGCACTGCCGATTCGGGCAAGCACCTCATCGCCGTTTTTCAGCCCCATGATTCTGGCCACCGTGTCGAGTGCCTTGGATGTTGCTTTCTTGCCGACATGTGCAAAGGCTACGCGGGCCAGTTCCTGCCCCAGTTTGATGTAGTGCCCCCGATCCTCTTCCCGGAGCGAGCGGCGAATCGCGGCCTTTGCGCGGCCTGTCACCGCGACGTCTATCCAGGCTGCCTGCGGCGTTTGCCCCTCAGCGGTAATGATCTCTACCGATTGCCCGTTCTTCAGCCGGGTCCACAACGGTACCCGAAGGCCGTCAACCTTGGCACCCGCGCAGGAATACCCGATCCGCGTGTGGATGGAGTAAGCGAAATCAAGCGGTGTCGCGCCTTTGGGCAGTTTCACGACATCACCCTTGGGCGTGAAGCAAAACACCTTGTCAGAATACATCTCCAGTTTCACGTGTTCTAGAAACTCATCATGGTACCCGGCGGTTTCGAAGCGTTCTGTCAGGTTGGTAAGCCATTTGGCAGGATCCACGGCAAAAGGGTTCCCTGCCCGGATCCCGTCACGATAGGACCAGTGCGCGGCAACCCCGGATTCTGCAACATCGTGCATTTGCCGGGTCCGAATCTGAATCTCTACCCGTTTGCCGTCACGCCCCGATACGGTGGTATGGATTGATCGATAACCGTTCGATTTCGGCTGGCTAATGTAATCCTTGAACCGGCCGGGCACCGCGTACCAGCACTGGTGGATCGCACCCAATACGTTATAACAGTCCCCCTCGGATCGGGTGATGACACGAAATCCGTAGATGTCCGACAGGCGAGAGAAGGCCAGTTTCTTTTCCTGCATCTTGCGCCATATAGAAAACGGCTTTTTTGCGCGTCCGAACACCTCTCCCTCGATGCAATACTTCTCCATCACAGTTTCGATATCGTAGGTGATTTTCGATACCACATCGCCAGTGGCTTTTTGCAGGGTCAGAAAGCGGCGGATGATCGAATCGCGTGCCTCGGGGTTCAAAACACGAAAGGCGATATCTTCCAGTTCCTCCCGCATCCAGTTCATACCCATACGGCCCGCAAGAGGCGCGTAGATATCCATCGTCTCGTGCGCCTTCTTCACCTGTTGTTCGTGCGGCGAGTGCCGTATGGTGCGCATGTTGTGCAGCCTGTCAGCCAGTTTGACCAGGATCACCCGCATGTCTTTGGACATCGCCATGAAGAGTTTGCGGAAGTTTTCTGCCTGTTTGCTCTCGCGGTTTGACAGTTCCAGATTGGTCAATTTGGTGACACCATCAACCAGTTCTGCGATCCTGGGCGTGAACCGTGCGGCAATCTCGCCATAAGTACCCTTGGTATCCTCGATCGTATCATGCAGAAGCGCGGTGATGATCGTGGCGTCGTCCAATCGCTGTTCGATCAGGATTGCGGCAACGGCGACGGGATGGCTGAAATACGGCTCACCGGAACGACGGGTCTGTCCCTCATGCATGGCACACGCATAATCGTAGGCCCCAAGGATCAGTGCCTCATTTGCCTTCGGGTTGTAGTTTTTCACCAGGTTCAACAGGTCAGAGGCGTCGAGCATTGCTCCTCCTTCAGTGCTGCCCTTTCTCTTCCATCAGCGCACGCAGAAGCTGCTCACCCTCATCGCTATGCAGAATCGCCGACGCATCTTCTTCGGGTTCATCCACCTCATCCTGGGTCTGATGGCTTGCAATCAGGCGCTCCCGCAGGGCATCAGCACCTTGGGTTTCATCGGCGATTTCGCGTAGACTGACGACGGCGTTCTTGTCGTTGTTGCGGGTGATGGTCAACGGGCTCCCATACGAGATTTCTCGCGCCCGATGGGCAGCCAGCATTACAAGTTCAAAGCGGTTCGGAACCTTGTCAGCGCAGTCTTCAACCGTCACGCGGGCCATATCAGGTTTCTCCAGTATTTTGTTTTGACGAGTCTCGTAGACATTTTACCTAATGGTAATCTCGCTGCTTGGCAAGGCCCCGTCGGGTGGGGCGACAACGGAAATGCCCGCAAGCGCATCCTCTGGCAGGGCGGAAAGCATCTGCACCACGCTTTGCCCGGTCAGGGGATGAACCCAATCTGCCGCGATATCGGCCAGAGGCATCAGGACAAAGCCCCGTTCGGCCAGGCGCGGATGCGGCAGGATCAGCTGATCAGGTGCTCTCTGCGCGGCGACCACAGTTGGCAGGCGGCGCCAGTGATTCTGCGTCTCGGCATCCGGGTGAATCTGATCGCCAAGCGCAATCAAATCCAGATCCATCACGCGCGCCTCCCACCTTATGCGGCGCGTACGGCCAACTTCATGCTCCAGGTCGTGCAATTCAGCCAGAAGGGCTGCCGCATCACCCGCCCATGGCATGGCAATTGCGGCATTGATGAAATCAGGGCCGGAGCCCGGCGGAAAAGCCGGTGTCTGGTAAAGCCGGCTTCCTTCCACTGTTCCACTGGCGCGCCCTGCCAGGTTCCTCATGGTCGCGCAGACCAGGGAAACCGGGGTGTCTGTGCCCTGTGAGATGTTCGAGCCAAGCGCGATCAGCGCAAGTGTAACGCGGCCATGACCACAAGAAGCTTGCGTTTGATGACAGACCACTTATCTTGCCGTTATGGCTGCGGCATATGCTGAGTCGCATTTCGACATATCATTTCACAAGGTCGGTACCACGACCACTCCAAGGATCAAACATCATGTTCTACAGAGACGAACGGCTTGCGCTGTTTATAGATGGGTCAAATCTCTACGCTGCGGCCAAATCCCTGGCTTTTGACATCGACTATAAACTTCTGCGGCAAGAGTTCATGCAGCGCGGAAGGCTGTTGCGTGTCTACTACTACACCGCGCTTTTGGAGAATGACGACTATTCCCCGCTCCGGCCTTTGGTCGACTGGCTGAACTATAACGGTTTCACCATGATCACAAAGCCGGCGAAAGAGTTCACCGACAGTATGGGCCGCCGCAAGATAAAGGGCAATATGGACATCGAACTGGCCATCGACGCAATGGAGATCGCCGAACATGTGAATCATATCGTCCTGTTCTCGGGCGACGGTGATTTTCGGTCTTTGGTGGAGGCCCTTCAGCGTCAGGGCGTCAGGGTTTCTGTGGTTTCGACCTATCGCAGCCAGCCGCCGATGATCGCCGATGACCTGCGCCGCCAGGCGGATAATTTCATCGAGTTGGATGAATTGAAGGAGGTGATCGGTCGCCCCCCGCGGGACTCCCGCGAGCCCGGTACCTTCCCCACCTGAAATAATCACGCTCCGGATATCTCTACAAGGGTCAGGATTCTGCACCAACAGTGCAGGTTCGTGTCGTGCGGGCAGTTTCGCAGAGGCAATCTCTGGCTTTCCCCGCCTGATGAAGGCAGCCCGAACTAGAGAGAGGAAGAACCAGATGGAAACCCTGATGGCCTGCATTTTGGCAGCCAGCATGATCCAGGTTCCTGAGGAGCAAAACAACGCATTGTGGGCCTTAGTGGTGGCCAATATTGTCCAGCAGCACAAACAGAGCGGCAAAAATCTTGAAGAGACTCTCCAGGGTTTTAGCTTCGACCAAAGCCCCATGAGCGTCGCCGCGCGTCGCTGCATCGAAGAAAACTGGGGTGATCTATAAGCCAGAAGGGCCTTGCAGGTGCGGCGCACAAGGCCATGCCGACCAGTGCTGTGAGTGAGGCAGGCGGCACATACGCCAGGAAGAAGACAAAGGTCTTATCTCCATCGGTGGGATGGCCAGGGCTGGTGATCGCACCGCTACACAAATGCCCCGTTGACGGTGTTTCCGGGCATTATAACATCTGACCCAAGGGTACCCATCACATGGTAAGCGGAATGGCGGGCAGGTGGCTGTGCTGCGTCGATCTACTGATCGCAGACGGCAGGTTCAGATCAAGAGTAAGGCCATGACAGCCCTTGCCGCCATGGCTCCGGCGGGCTTCCCGATGTCCCGTATCCCGGTTGCCAATGTCGCCGCCGTGCCGCAACGCAGCCCGCTTCGTTATCCGGGCGGCAAAACATGGCTGATTCCTCACATCCGCGAATGGCTGCGGCACACCCGCCCGGACCTCCTGATTGAGCCGTTCGCGGGGGGGGCAATCGTCTCACTGACTGCCGTGATGGAAAATATGGCGGGCACGGCGGTGATTATCGAGATGGATCGGGACGTCGCCGCGTTCTGGCGTGCGGTATTGGAAAGCGGCACCGCCTTATGTGAATGGATTGGCCGGTTCGATCCGACCCCCGAAAGTCTGCGGAAAATCGAGCGGTCGCTACCCGAAAGCGTGGTTGAACATGGATTCAGAACGCTTGTCCTGAACCGGACCCGGCGCGGCGGGGTTCTGGCGCACGGGGCCTCGTTCAGCAAAACGGGCGAAAATGGCAAGGGCCTTCGGTCCCGCTGGTATCCCGAAACCCTGGTAAACCGGCTTGCGAAAATCCAGGCGTATTCTGATCGGCTTTGCTTCTTTGAGGGGGATGGCATGAAAATGTTGCCGATCCTGTTGCGGGGATGGGGCCGTGACGCTGCTGTTTTCGTTGATCCGCCCTATACGGCGGCAGGCGGAAAAAAGGCCGGATCGCGCCTGTATGCACATTCCGCAATTGACCACGCCGCGCTGTTTGAGATATTGGCGGAAGCGGGCTCGAATTTCCTGATGACCTATGACGCCGCCCCCGAAATCGTTGATCTGGTGCGTAAGCACGGCTTTGCCGCTGTCGCCCTGTCCATGAAGAACGGCCATCACAACCGGATTGCCGAGCTGGTCATCACGCCGGAGGCGATGTTTGAATGACCACCCGATACGCCATTGCCGAGTGGTTCGGTCGGCCGTTTGAGCATTTGTCCGTTACCGAACGGCAGGATCTGGCGCGACGTGCCCTGCAACAACTGGAACCGGCCCCGCCCTGCCCATTCCAGCGGGACAATCCGGTATGCAGCAAACGGGGCGGGGTCTGTTCGATCAGGGCAGACGACAAAACACCGGTTATCACATGTCCAAGGCGATTCAACGAAGGCGACGTGCTGCCGTCATGGCTGGCGCGGATTGTCGGTTTTCGGGACGTGTATCTCGCCTCCGAAGTTCCGTTCATGCGTTCACCCTCCACCGGCAGGGCCGCGGGACGGGTTGACCTGGTTATCGCCTGCGATGAAGCGGCCAGTTCCTGGTTTGGCCTTGAAATTCAGGCTGTCTATTTCTCGGGGACCGGGATGCAGGCAGATTTTGAGATGTTGCGGGATAATGCGGATGAACAGCCACCGGATCCCACCGCACTTCGCCGTCCTGATTGGCGATCTTCCAGCGCGAAACGGCTGATGCCGCAATTGCAGGTCAAGGGGCCAACCTTGCGGCGATGGGGAACCAAACTGGCTGTCGCCGTTGACCGGCCGTTTTTCGATGCCGTCGGCGGACCATCTGATGCACCATCAAATGATCTGAATGATGGTGATATCGTCTGGCTTGTGCCCCGGATCACTGATAATTACCGGCTTGTCGAGGATCATTGGGAAGTCCTGTCACTGGAGGAAGCAAGCAACAAACTTTTGGCTGCTGAAACTGTCAAGCGGGCTGAATTTGAACAGAGTTTACGTGATAAGCTGAACCAGCAGAGGCCACCGGGATGAACAGAGACACAACCCCGAAGATGAAAACAGAAAAACGCGCCAGCACCGATACGGGCGGTGGCTGAGGACACCGCGAAGCCCTGGGAACCCTTGCCGGGGGCGATGTCCTGTTATGGCCTTCAGACTGGTCCGTCATATTCGCCGCGCGCGGGATAGTTCTTCTCGATGGCGAAATCAACCGCGCCAAGCAGTTCGCGGAAATGCGGGCGGACGAAGGGCATGGTCTGCACACTCATGTAATAAAGCGTCTGATCGGGGTTGATCAGGAACAGGCCCGGTTCGGTGAACAGCGGCGGCTCTTCAATCCCAATCGAGGTTTTGCCGCGCGAGTTCGAAATATACAGCCCCCAGTCCCGCGCCCTTGCCAGGGGCAAGTCATGGCCAAAACGCAAAGCCTGTGCATTGATCTTCTCCGCCATGCCTTGCGCACGATCCTGCCTATCGGAGCTAATCGCCACGCTGGCAACGCCACGTTCGGCAAAGGCACCGACCAGCGTTTCGAATTCTGTCAGATAGGTCGCACAGACCGGGCAATGCAAACCGCGATAGAAACACACGACGGTTCCCCGCTTCGCTGTCTCGGTCCTCAGGTCAAACGTCCCGCCGCCCAAAAGCGGAACGGTCAAATCGGGGGTCTTTTGGCGAGGCAGCAGCATGGCGAGTCTCCGAATCCTGGCATTGTGGCAAACATTATGGCAATCTTCGCCGAAGAGGCAAGAGGGCCCCTGGCTGCACGGCGCACTCAATGGCCCATGCCCTTGAACACAAGTGAATGAGGACCGCGCCGCCATGACCAAGCCGCCCCTGACCATCTACCTCGCCGCGCCGCGCGGGTTCTGCGCGGGTGTTGACCGTGCGATCAGTATTGTGGAGACTGCACTGGAGAAATGGGGGGCTCCGGTCTTTGTCCGGCATGAGATCGTGCACAACAGGTATGTGGTGGATGACCTTAGGGCGAAGGGTGCGGTGTTCGTGGAAGACTTGGAAGATTGCCCCGATGACCGCCCGGTGATCTTCTCGGCCCATGGTGTGCCAAAGGCTGTGCTTGCCGAGGCCGCCCGGCGCGGGATGGTCTATGTCGATGCCACCTGCCCACTGGTCTCCAAGGTGCATATCGAGGCGCATCGGCATTCCGACAACGGCTTACAGATAATTATGATCGGCCATGAAGGCCACCCGGAGACCATCGGCACCATGGGCCAGCTGCCCGAGGGTGAGGTGCTGCTGGTCGAAACCGTGAAGGATGCCGCCACAGTCAAGGTGCGGGATCCGGAACGGCTTGCCTTTATCACACAAACCACGCTGTCGGTCGATGACACCGCCGATATCGTCGCCGCTTTGCAGGCCCGTTTTCCGGCCATCGCTGGCCCGCACAAGGAAGACATCTGCTACGCCACCACCAACCGGCAAGAGGCGGTAAAGGCTATGGCCCCCATGGCCGACGCGATTCTTGTGGTGGGTGCGCCCAACTCATCAAACTCCAGGCGCCTGGTTGAGGTTGGCACACGGGCAGGCTGTGGCTATGCGCAATTGGTGCAGCGTGCGGCGGATATCGACTGGCGCGCACTGGAAGGCATTCGCACCCTTGGCATCACTGCGGGTGCCTCGGCCCCCGAAATGCTCATTACCGAAGTAATCAACGCCTTTCGCGACACATACGATGTGACAACCGAATTGGTGCAAACGGCGGTCGAGAACGTGGAGTTCAAGGTGCCCCAGGTACTGCGAATCCCGGTGTAGAATCCGTTGAACCAGATGCCCACTGGCCACCGTGCGGGCAAGGTTGCCTGCCCTGCATCGGATGATCCCGGTACCTTGGTGTTGACGCCCCCGCCCGTGGTGGCTATATTGGCCGCATGAGCACGCCCGACATTCACAGCATCGCGCGGCAGCTGGCCGTATTGGAGGAGCGCATGAACACGTATCAGGCGGATTACCGTACCGACATCGCCCGCCTGGCGGAAGATATGGCCAAGCGCGATGCGGAGCAGGCCAAGCGCGACGCGGAGCAGGCCAAGCGCGACGCCGACCTGAAAGCCGACATCGCCAAACGGGATAAGGACAATCAAAGGTTTCTTGTTAACCTGCTTCTTGTCCTGTTTGGCGTCCTTGTCGCTATTATCATCGGCGGCTTTACATTATCCTAAGCTTGGCCGACACCCCGCCGCCCGCGCCCTGCATTGCCCTTGACACCTTGCCGTGCGCTGGTGCAGGGTGGCCTG
>JACONJ010000038.1 GCA_014323785.1 Paracoccaceae bacterium
TGTATCAGACAGTGCGCAGGATGAATCACCTGGCGCGAGCACCGTCAAAACAGGGCTTTGTTGAGGGCAGGGTTCTGACCAAGGCCGAAGCCGCCGCCTTTACCCCGTACTACACCAAAGAAAGACGCAAGGAAATATTGAAGGTAAGATGGGCGCTTGGCAAGGCGAACAATAAAAGACGTTAAAAAAAGGCCCTTCGCGTAATTACAGCCGCGCACAGGCTGAAAGGGTCATAACCCCCACGCCGCAGGCTTCCACACCGCGCCGCGCAAACCATGAAAGGGACAAAACATGTCCATCCATAACCAAATCTTCACAGCCGAGCCCTCGGCATCGGCCATTGCCGTCCCCGAAGGGGCGCAGGGCGTCCTTCTGCCCCTGGCCGCAGAGGCCATCGCGCACAGTTTCCGCGACGGGGCCGACCTGATCGTGGTTCTGCACAACGGTGGCCGCGTCGTCATTTCGGATTTCTATGCCGAAGAGGGCCGGGAACTGGTGCTGGTTGACCCGCAGGGGGCGTTGTTCCTTGCTGAACTGGGCACCGATGGCGCGATAATCGGGTGGGAACCCCGCACGCGGGCACAGATTGCGGAGCTGTTCGGCCTTTCAGATCAGGACGTCGCCGCACTTGATGCCGCCACGGGGTCTGACCTGACCGCGCATATGTCCACGCAGGGCTTTCTGGAGGACATCGGCCCCCTTGCTTGGGTTCTCGGTGGCCTGGCCATCATCGCCATTGCCGTTGCCCTCAATGATGATGATGACGACGATGACAACACGGTGACCGGCACTGACGGTGACGATACGCTGACAGGCACTGCCGAAGCCCAAACGATTGATGGCGGTGCCGGGAACGACGCGCTGCACGGTGGTGCCGGGAACGACAGCCTGAGTGGTAATACCGGAAACGACACGCTGGACGGTGGTGCCGGGAACGACACGCTGGATGGCGGTGCCGGTGACGACACGCTGAACGGTGGTGCTGGTGCCGACGCGCTGGATGGCGGTGACGGTGCCGACGACACGGCCAGTTATGCGGGTTCGGATGCGGGCGTGGATGTGACCGTTAATGGCATGTCGAACACTGGCGGCGACGCCGCGGGCGATACGCTGACCAACATCGAGAACCTGATTGGCTCGGACCACAACGACACCCTGACCGGTGATGCTGGTGCCAACCGTCTTGATGGCGGTGACGGTGACGACGCGCTGGATGGCGGTGACGGGAACGACACGCTGGATGGCGGTGCCGGTGACGACGTGCTGAACGGCGGTCTCGAAGCCGACACGCTGCACGGTGATGCCGGGAACGACTCGCTGCGCGGCGATGGCGGTGACGATGCACTGCACGGTGGTGCCGATGACGACACGCTGGTAGGTGGTTCCGGGAACGACGCGCTGCACGGTGGTGCCGGGAACGACAGCCTGAGTGGTAATACCGGAAACGACACGCTGACCGGTAGTGCCGGTGCTGACCACTTCCGCTTTGTGGAGTCCGGGTCAGGTGCGGATACCATCGCGGACTTTGACACGACCGAGGACAAGATCGTCCTTGACGCGGGCGCGTTCGCGAATTTCGCGGCGGTTGAGGTCAAGGCAAGTGGTACCACAAATGCCGTGATTGATCTGGGGTCTGGCAACAGCATCACGATCAATGGTGTTGCGGCGTCTGCCCTTGACGCGGATATGTTCATCTTCGCCCGGGATGGCACCGCCGGTGATGATACGCTGTATGGTCGTGCCGATGACGACGACCTGAACGGCGGTGCCGGTAACGACTCGCTGTTCGGCCAGAGCGGTGACGACACCCTGACCGGTGGTGCCGGTGCTGACTCACTGTATGGTAGTGATGATGACGACGACCTGTTCGGTGGTGCCGGGAACGACGTGCTGTTCGGTGGCACCGGTGCCGACACGCTGGACGGTGGTGACGGTTATGACTCGCTGGAAGGTGGTGGTGATGATGATGAGCTATATGGTGGCACCAGTGCCGACACGCTGGAAGGTGGTGACGGGAACGACACGCTGGATGGCGGTGCCGGGAACGACTACTTCACCTTCCTGAAGTCCGGGTCCGGTGCGGATACCATCACGGACTTTGACGCGGACGAGGGGGACAGGATCATCCTTGACGAGAACGCGTTCGCGAATTTCACGGCGGTTCAGGCCGCGGCAGAAGATTCCGCTGGTGACGTCATCATTACCCTGAGTGCTGGCAATACCATCACCATCGATGATGTCGCAAAGGCTGACCTTACCGCGGATATGTTCGTCTTCTACCGGAGAGGCACCCCTGCTCCCGACACCCTGACTGGTGGTGACGATAACGACTGGTTGGCAGGTCGTAACGGTGCCGACACGCTTGATGGTGGTGCCGGGAACGATGTTCTGCGCGGTGGGTACAATAACGACATTCTGGACGGTGGTGCCGGTGCCGACGCGCTTGATGGTGGTGCCGGTAACGACACGCTGTTCGGTGGTGCCGGTAACGACCTGCTGTTCGGTGGCACCGGTGCCGACGTGCTGTTCGGTGGTGCCGGTAACGACACGCTGTTCGGTGGTGCCGGTAACGACACGCTGGATGGCGGTGCCGGTAACGACACGCTGGATGGCGGTGCCGGGGCTGACCACTTCGACTTCACGGATGGGTCCGGTGCGGATACCATCACGGACTTTGACGCGGACGAGGGGGACAGGATCATCCTTGACGCGGGCGCGTTCAAGGATTTTGCGGCACTCTCCGGCAAGATCACAGCGTCCGGGGATGATGTTCTTATTACCCTGAGTGAAGGCAATACCATCACTGTCCATGGTGCCGACCTAAGTGACATCAATACCGCGGATGTGTTCATGTTCATCGACCCTGACTCCACCACCAGCATGTGATCACCTCCGCCTGATCACCTGCATGCCCTACGCGGTGGCCGGGATACACCCCCCGTTCGCATTTTCAATCATTCCCCCCCCGCCCATTTCCGAACCCGTACATTGCCGTGCCACTTGCGCCAGCCGAAACAGACCGGCAGAATAAAGGCCGGGCCAACCTAGGAAGGACAGCACTTCATGCGATATGAAACACCCGCCCGGCCAGAAGGTGTGCCACCAGCCCCCCTTGCGCGGGGGCTGTTCCTGTCGGTTTTTCTGGTTCTGGCCACCGCCTGCACCGCCCCGCCGCCGCATGGCGTTACACCAGCACAAGGCCCGGCCCCCGCAGATACGGCACCGGCGGACGGCATCAGCCCCCCCCCCGCCACGCGGGATCGCGCCCCCGTGCCTTTGCCCCTGCTGCGGCCCGGCACTGCCGCCGAGCGGCTGGCCCGTGCGGCACTTGCGGAAAGTGACCGCGATTCCCCGTCGCGCGATCTGCTTGTGCAACGGCAGCAGGAACGGGTAGCCACCGAACGCCGCCGCTGGCCGCTTATCGCACCCGTTGCCAGGGTTAACCAGGATGGGGAAGCCGAGGCAGGTGTGCGAGCCACGCTGGTACTGCACGATTTCGGACGCTCCCGGGCGCAGCAGGCACGGGCCGACAGTGCGATCACCCTGGCGCAACTGGATCTCTGGCGCGAACGGATTGACAGCACCCAGGCGGTTCTGGGCCATATCGTGGACGCGGGCGCGGCCCTGGCACTTCGGGATGCGTCTGCCGCCTCTATGACGGATATCGAGGCACTGCGGCAAATCGCGCTTAACCGCGTTGAATCGGGTATCGCGGATCAGCTGGAACTGGCCCTGTTTGACCTTCGGCTGGCGCAATTGCGCGATGAGATCGCGGCGGATACCGCCCTTTTAAACCTTGCCCTGGGACAGATCGCCTCGGCCACTGGCCGCCCCGAGGTTACGGCCCCCTCGCTTGCGGAATTCGCAGCCGCGTTTCGTCCCGCACCCGAAACCGGAATCGGGGTGGCCGACACTGCGCCGGCTCTGCTGCGCGCGCAGCTGAATCAGACACGCGCGGAACAGGATTTGGCCCTTGCCACCGCACGGCGCCTTCCGGCGGTGCAACTGCGCGGTACCGTGACAGGCGGAGATGAAAGCTCATCCCAGGTCGCGCTTGAACTGGAGACATCGGATTTTCCGGGCTTTGCCACCCGTCCCGCGCTGCTTGCGGCGCGGACTTCCCTGTCCTCAGCCCGCGCTGCGGTTGCACGCACCATCCGCGAAGAGGAGGCCGAGGCCAATCGGGTCGCGCTGGAACACGCCCGCCTTGACAGCCGGATGGCCTCGTTAACCCAGCTGGAAGCCGAGGCACGCGCCTCGGTCGCGCTGTTTCTGGAACAGCAGGAGCTCGGCGACCGGCCCCTGACCGATGGCATTACGGTGTATCGCACAGTGCTGGGGGCACAGCGCGATCTGATCCAGGTGCGCGCCAACATGCTGCGCCTGCGCATCGGGGATGCCGCCCGCACGGGCCTGCTTGTCGGTTGGGACGGCGCGGAATGACCGAACCGGATGCCCATCCGCGGCTGGCCCCCCTGTCCATGCCGCTTGGCCAAGCACTTGGGGTTCAGGCAGCACTGATCGGGGCGGAACTGGATCCGCGTACCCTGGCCGAAGCGGGGGAGAGCATCGGGGAACTGGGCTGGCTTGTGCGGGCAGGGGGTCTTAGCCTGCGGACGGCCTCCCCGAACTTGGCAGGTGCGCATCCGGCATGCCCCTTTTGTCTGGAACGTGCGGACGGCACCTGGGTGGTGGTGGTCGCCGTGAACAGGGCGGATAACACATTCACCCTGGCCGACCCGGACCGCCCTGGTGCGGGGCAATCCGTCCCGCATCGGGATTTGCGCCGCGATGGTGTCGGTGCGCGCCAGGCCCTGGTGCTGCGCAAATCGCTTGACCGGATTGCCTTGGAACAAGAGGCAGAGGTTCCCCCCGGCCACTGGCTGTGGTCACGGGTTTTGTCCGGCGTGGTTCCCATTGCAAGCATTCTGGCGGCCTCGCTGGTCGCCAATATTCTGGCCGCCGTCATCGCGCTGTTTTCGCTTCAGGTCTATGACCGGGTCATCCCGAACCGATCCGAGGACACATTGTGGGTTCTTCTGGCCGGCGTTGCCGTTGCCGTGGTGTTAGAGGCACTGCTGCGCATCGCGCGGGCCGGGGTGATGGACCGCGCGGGCCGGCGGGTGGATATGGACGCCTCGGCGGACCTTCTGCGGCGGCTGACGGCACTGAAACTGATGCCATCCACGCCAAAGGCAAGCAGGCTGGCCCAGCTTATGCGGGAATTCGGCGCATTGCGGGAATTCATTACCGAGGCCGCGACCGGTGCGCTTGCGGATATTCCCTTTTCGGTGATTTTTCTGGCCCTGATCTGGTGGATTGCCGGGCCGGTGGTGTTTGTACCCATCGCGGGCATTCTGCTGATGGTCATACCGCCCGTCATGTTCCGGCGGCGGATGCTGCGGATCATGGAATCCGCCCTTGGGGCCCAGACCTCGGCCGGGCGGCTTTTTAATGAGGTGTGCTATGGCCTGGAAACAGTCAAGACAGCCCGCGCCGAGCGATTCTTCTCTGCCCAATGGGCCGAGATCAGCAGGCTTATTTCCGATGCCGCGCTGCGCCAGCGTGCCCTGTCGGCCAAGTTAACGCAATGGGCCGCCAGCACCCAGCAAGCAGTCTATGCGCTGACTGTGACCGCCAGCGTTTATCAGGTTTTTCAGGGTAACATGACGGTGGGTGCAGTCATTGCCACGACACTGATGACCATGCGCGCAACGGCACCCTTGGCGCGGCTGAGCTCGGTGCTGATGCGCTGGCACCAGATGAGCACAGCCCTGAAGGGGCTGGATATCATCGCCAGCGCGCCCTCGGACATGGCACTAAACCGCAGGATGCTGCGCCGTGGTGCGCAGCCGGGCCTGCTGGAACTGGAACGGGTCAGCTACAGCTACGCGCCCGGGGCGGAACCGGTGATCGATATCAACGCCCTGAAAATCAAACCCGGCGAACGGATTGCCCTGCTTGGCGCGAACGGGTCCGGAAAATCAACGCTTCTGCGGCTGCTTGGCGGGATTTACACCCCCGAGGCCGGTCGCCTGACCCTGGATGGCACGGATATCAGCCAGATCGATACACAGGATTACCGCCGCGCGGTGGCCTGCCTGGCCCAGGATACGGTGCTGTTTCGCGGCACCCTGCGCGACAATCTAAAGCTGGGGCGGCAGGATATCAGCGACGCAGATCTGCTTGCCGCGATCAGAACCGCCGGGATTGACGCGGTTGTCAAAGCGCATCCCGACGGGCTGAACATGCAATTGTCGGATGGCGGGGTGGGCCTGTCGGCCGGGCAACGCCAGTCCGTTGGCCTTGCACGGCTGCTGCTTATCGATTCGGGTACCGTGCTGCTTGATGAACCAACCGCCAGCCTTGACAATGCCCTGGAAATCGAGATGATCACCCGCCTGCGCGGCTGGACCGCACACCGCACGCTTATCATTGCCACGCATCGCATGCCAATTGTGGCACTGACCGACAGGATCATTGTTCTGGGCCGGGGCCGGGTGATTGCCGATGGCCCGCGTGAAGCGGTCTTGAACGCGATGCAGACGGTTCAGAACAAGGCAGCGGGCGGTCCCGCGCCTGTCGCCACCCAAAACGGGGCAGTGCCAGCAGTCCCGCCGGGCGTTGGAACCCCGGCCGGTGCGCCAGTTGTACCGCCAGTCGTCCCGCCGGATGCAGGGAAACAGGTGGCCAAATGAAGGCTGATCTTGCAGAGGCCGAGGGGGCGGGCGCACGCCGCGATACCGCGATCATCTGGCTTGTCCTGATTACGATCATGGCGGTGGTGGCCTGGATGTGCGTGGCCGAACTTGCCCGCGTGGTGCGGGCAGAGGGCCGAATTGTCACCGCGACCAGCACCCGAATCGTCCAGAATCTGGAAGGCGGCATCGTCGTGGCCATCAGCGTTGCGGAAGGTGACCGGGTGCAGCAGGGGCAGGAGCTCATGCGGCTGGATCCCACGCGGTTTGCGGCCAATGTGGCCGAGCTTGAACAGAAGATTTCCGCACTTGAAATCCGCCGCGCCCGGCTGGAGGCCGAGGCCCAGGGCGCACCGCAGCTTGTTATCCCTGCCACCTTGGCCCGAAACCGTCCCGGCCTGGCCCGATCAGAGATGCTTGTGTTTGATACGCGCCGCCGGGCGCGGCAAACCACCATTGACCGCCTGGACCACAGCATTGGCCTGCGCCGGGAAGAGGTCGCGGTGCTGGAGCCGCGCGTCGCCACGCGCGCGGTCTCGGAACTTCAGCTTCTGAACGCCAGGCTGGCCCTTTCCGAACTGCTTATGGAACGCGACGGGTTTACCTCGGACCAGGATCGCGCCATCGCGGCGGAACTGTCCGAGATTGTCGCGGAAATCGACGTGTTGCAATCAACGCTGCGCTCCAAAAGGCACCAGCTGGACCGGACCATCATCCGGGCCCCCGCCGCGGGCATTGTGCATCAATTGTTCTTTCAGACACCCGGCACGGTTGTTGGCCCCGGTGAACCGATCCTGGAAATCGTCCCTGCCGAGGATCACCTTTTGGTTGAGGCGCGCGTGCTGCCAAAGGATATAGGCCACGTTGCCATCGGCCTGGAGGCGACCATCAAAGTAACCGCGTATGATTACAGCGTTCACGGTACCCTGACCGGCAGGGTCGTGCGCGTCGGGGCCGATACTGTGGCAGATCCGGTGGATCCGCGGCTGCCCCACGCGTTCCTTGTGTCGGTTGAGATTGACCAGGCATCCGAAGATCGCTGGCTGGCCTCTGGCCTGGAACTGCGCAACGGGCTGCGTGTGACGGCGGAACTTCAGGCGCAGAAGACAACGGTTATCGATTATGTTCTGCGGCCCGTCCTGCGTGCAAAGGAAGCCCTGCAGGAACTGTAACACCCGTTGACCGCACGGGTTCCTGCCCCCGCGGCTGCTGCCCCTGGTCGCCGCCGGTGCCCGTCTGTCACCCGGCAGCCCGCCAGTGGCCAGAGTCAGCGCAGGATGCTGCGTCCGGCAAAGCGGGCGGTCTTGCCCAGCATACCCTCAATCCGGATCAACTGGTTATACTTGGCCAGCCGGTCAGAGCGCGCCAGGCTGCCAGTTTTGATCTGTCCGCAATTGGTGGCCACGGCCAGATCGGCGATGGTGGTGTCCTCTGTCTCGCCCGAACGGTGGGACATTACGCAGGCCATCCGGTTGCGATGGGCCAATTCGACGGCGGCCAGGGTCTCGGTCAGGGTGCCGATCTGGTTCACCTTTACCAGCAGGGCGTTGGCGGCAGCCCGGTCAATTCCCATTTGCAGCCGCGCGGGGTTCGTGACGAACAGGTCATCGCCCACAAGCTGCACCTTGTTACCAAGGGCCTGGGTCAGCATGGCCCAGCCGTCCCAGTCATCCTCGGCACAGCCGTCCTCGATGGACAGGATCGGGTAATCGGCGCAGAGGGCCTCCAGATAGGCCACATTTTCTTTGGCGGACAGGGATGTTCCCTCTCCGGCCAGCACATACCGGCCGTCTTTGAAATACGCGGTTGCCGCGCAATCCAGTGCCAGCACGATGTCTTCGCCCGCCTTATATCCGGCCTGTTCAATCGACCGCAGGATGAAATCAAGCGCAGCGCGGGTTGAGGACAGATCGGGGGCAAAGCCGCCTTCATCGCCGATACCCGTCGCCAGGCCAGCGTCAGAAAGTTCCTTTTTCAGCGTATGAAACACCTCTGACCCCATGCGGACCGCCTCGGCCAGCGAGGGGGCAGAGACCGGCATGATCATGAATTCCTGGATGTCGATGGGATTGTCCGCGTGCTCCCCGCCATTGATGATGTTCATCATCGGGACCGGCAGCAGATGGGCCCCGGTGCCGCCAACATAGCGATACAGGGGCTGCGCGGTGAATTCGGCGGCGACCCTGGCCACCGCCAGGGACACGCCCAGGATTGCATTCGCGCCCAGGCGGCCCTTGTCGGGGGTGCCGTCCATCTCAATCATTGCGGCGTCAATGGCGCGTTGTTCGGTCGCGTCCCAGCCTGTCAGGCCATCCGCCAGCTCGCCATTGACGGCGGCTACGGCCCCAAGCACACCTTTGCCCAGGTAACGTGCCGCATCGCCATCGCGCTTTTCTACCGCTTCGTGCACTCCGGTTGAGGCACCAGAGGGTACAGCCGCACGGCCCATGGTGCCATCTTCCAAAAGCACATCAACCTCTACCGTCGGGTTGCCCCGGCTATCCAGAATCTCGCGGGCATGGATATCAACGATGGTGTTCATGGGTGGCCTCCTGGCTTGGTGATTCAGATTGCGCCTTCTGTAGCAGCCGCTTAGTGACAGGCGAAGTGCCGGTGTGCAAGCCAGTTCAGTCTGGCCGGGCCCGTGTCTC
Organism: Paracoccaceae bacterium; assembly: GCA_014323785.1. Lineage (GTDB taxonomy): Bacteria > Pseudomonadota > Alphaproteobacteria > Rhodobacterales > Rhodobacteraceae > Rhodophyticola. Next base: position 9,350 of record JACONJ010000038.1, read on the forward strand.
TCGCCAAAGACTGTAAAGCCCGGTTGCCACAACGATGCCCAGGCCGGCCAGGGTCAGGGGGGCAATCTTTTCGTCAAACACGAAAACCGCGATGACAAAGGCAAAGACAAGCCGGGTGTAACGAAACGGCGTCACGACCGAGATGTCACCTGTCCGCATCGCCTCGGTAATCGCGAAATAGGCGACCATCCCCATAAGAACGCCAGCCCCGACATACCCCCAGATGACCGCACCCGGCATAACCGCACCGCCGGTCACGGGCATCAGCATACCGCCCGCCAGGGCCACGCTGGCAAAGCTGTAGCTGGACAGAAGCGTGGCGGGTATGGATTTGGGCACCAGGCGCGTGGCAAGATCGCGCAGCGACAGCCCGACGGCGGCCAGCACGGCAAAGAGGATGTTGGTATCAAAACCCTCAGTGCCAGGCTGAAGGATCAGCATAACCCCGAAGAGCCCGGCACAAATCGCCGTCCAACGCCTCCAGCCGACCTGTTCCCCCAGAAACAGCGCGGCACCAAGCGTGACCAGAAGCGGGTTGGCCTGAATCACGGATGACAAGGTCGAAAGCGGGATCAGCGACAGGGCGGTGACGAAGAACACGGTTGCCAGAACCTCGGCCACGTTGCGGATCATCACGGGGCGCATCAGCAGAACCGGTGAAATCCAGTGCTGCCCCTGGATGTGCGCCCAGATACCGAACAGCCCCGCGCCGCCGATCCCGAACAGGGCCAGGATCTGCCCGATGGGCAGGGCCTCGGCTATCAGGATGATCAGCATGTCGGTCAACGCAAAGGCCAGCATGGCCAGCGTCATCCACGCCATGCCCTTAAGGTTGTCCATAAACGGCCCAAACCCTTCCCGTTGGTGCACTGAGCGACGCTATACCAGGGTGCGCACAGGCGAAAGAGGCGCAGGATCAGCCCGCCGGTTTGGCCCGGCGCGGCTGTTTAAGGGGGACGCCGTAAAGTTCCAGGCGGTGGTCTTTCAACCGATATCCCAGCTTTTTGGCGATCTTCCTTTGCAAGGCTTCGATCTCGGGATCGACAAATTCAATCACCTTGCCCGAATTCATGTCGATCAGATGGTCGTGGTGGTGGCGTTCGGCATCCTCATACCGTGCGCGCCCGTCACCGAACTCCAGCCGGTCGAGGATACCCGATTCTTCAAACAATTTGACGGTGCGATAGACCGTGGCGATGGACATTCCGGGATCGCGGGCCGACGCACGGATATACAATTCTTCAACATTCGGATGATCGTCCGCCTCTTCAAGCACCTGCGCGATCACGCGGCGCTGTTCGGTCATGCGCAGGCCCCTGGCTTCGCAGCGGGCCTCAATCGTCTCGGTCATCCCGTCTGCCCTTTGCCTTCGCGTGCACCCCTGGCACCCTTCTATGGGAACGGCTGGCCCCCGGAAACACCCCGCGGTTCATTGCGGGCGGGGATTATGATTGCCACGGAACGCCATCGGTGGTAAAGTGTGGATCCGCTTGGGGTGGTGTGCGCACCTTCTGACCCCTTGAAGATTCAGGAAAGGAAAAACCATGAGGAAATCCTTTGCCGCTTTTGCCGCGCTGGCAATGTTTAGCACCATCGCCGGGTGCAGCCCTAGCAGATATGAACCCGTTGTAAGCGCGTTCAACGGCGACAGCGTTGAAATTGAGATGACAGTGACAGGGCCAAGGATAGGACTTGGCCCCCCCCAAATGAGAGATGAGGCTCTGGCTAAAGCGAATGCCATGGCCGCTGATATCTGCCAACGCGGACCCAACAAGAGGTCCGAATTTGTCAGCACACGAACACGATATGTAGCTGAATATCAAAGAATAGATACGCGCATCTACCTGTGCCTGAACGAACAGTAACGCTGAACAACCCGCGCAGATCCGCCGCTAGGTGCCGCAGAACGTGCGTGTGACCTCTTCCTCCGGGGCCGGGCCGTTTTGATAGGCCGCATGCTCCGGCTGGTCGGCGTAGGGCGTGGCAAGAATGCGGGTCAGCCGCCTGAACGGGGCGAAATCCCCGGCGACAGCGGCGTCAATCACCTGTTCAATGCGGTGATTGCGCGGGATAAAGGCCGGGTTGACCGCCTGCATCGCGGCCCTTCGCGCCGCGGCACTGCGCCCGTCCTGTGCCAGCCGCGCCTGCCAGCGGTCAAACCAGGGTGGAAACACATCCCGTTGCCTGAACCCGGCCCCCGCTGTGCCCGGATTGGGCAGGGAAAGTGCGCGGAAGGTGCGCGTGAAATCAGCCTGCCCGCGCTCCATGATCGCAAGCAGGTCAAAGGCCAGTGCGACATCGCCCTCACGCTGCGCGGTCAGGCCCAGTTTTCGGGCAAGCGTCCGGTGCCACGCCGCGTTGAAGCGTTCGGGGAAGGCGTTGATCTCTTCGGTGAATGTCTTCACTGCCGCCTCCCGGTCCGGCATCAGCGGCAGAAGGGCCGTGGCCAGTTGCGCCAGGTTCCAGACCGCGACATTGGGCTGATTGGCATAGGCATAGCGCCCGAACTGGTCAATCGAGCTGAAGACCTTGTCGGCGGCATAGGCATCCATGAAAGCGCACGGGCCATAGTCGATTGTCTCACCGGCGATGGACACGTTATCGGTGTTCATTACGCCATGGATAAAGCCCACCCCCATCCAGGCGGCGATCAGGTGTGCCTGCGCCCCGATGACGGCCCGAAGCAGCCCAAGGGGGCCGTCAGCTTCGGGGTAATGCCGGGCAATCGTGTGCCGCGTCAGCGCGTCCAGTGCCGCCACATCCTTGTGCGCGGCGAAGAACTGAAAGGTGCCGATACGGATATGGCTGGCCGCCACGCGGGTGATAATCGCGCCGGGCAGGGCGCGCCCCTCGCGCAGAACGATCTCACCCGTCGTGACGGCGGCAAGTGCGCGGGTGGTGGGAATGCCAAGGGCATGCATCGCCTCAGACACCACATATTCGCGCAGAACGGGGCCCAGCCAGGCCCTGCCGTCACCCATCCGGGAATAGGGCGTCCGCCCTGCGCCTTTCAACTGAATGTCCCGGCGGGTTCCCGTGCGGTTCACCACCTCACCCAGCAGAATCGCGCGCCCGTCACCAAGCTGCGGTACCCATCCGCCGAATTGATGCCCGGCATAGACCTGCGCAAGCGGTGCGGCCCCCGGGGGCAGGGCGTTGCCTGCAAAAATCGCCGCGATCTCCTGCGGGTCTTCGGGCAGGGTGATCCCGAGTTCGTCCGCCAGGGGGCGATTCACCGCCACCAGACCGGGCCTTGACACCGGCACGGGCGGCTGTTCAGTAAAAAACCGCACGGGCAATCGGGCATAGGAGTTGTCAAAGGGGAAATGGGCGGTCATGGCTGGCTGTCCTTTATCCTCAATGACAGGTAAAGTGGAACCGCCGGTTTTGCCAGGGGGGCGGCATCCTCTGGCCTCGGGCGGATATCCGGCTGCCTGGTTATCGGGGGGGGCCGCGTGATTCTGGTGGCTTTATTGCCCTTGATCCTGGGCGTTGGGGGCCCGCAACCAGCTGCTTCCCCTGCAATTCAGGCCAGCAGCCCACGGTCATCGCGCCGCCAGATTGGCCTTGATCAGCGCAGGATACACATGATATAAATACAATAAAACGAATAAAAACAAAGTATTATACGCCGATCTTCATGCTGTCAAAGGGCGTTGTCTGATAAATCTGGTTGATCCAATTGCCGTAAAGCAAATGCGCATGGCTGCGCCAGCGGTTGGTCGGGGTTCGGGCCGGATCATCTTCGGGATAGTAGTTCACCGGAACACTGACGGGCGTGGCACTTGCGATGTCGCGATCATATTCCTGCTTAAGCGTCTCGCTGTCATATTCCAGGTGGTTAAAGATATAAAGCGCACGGTGGCCCTGATCTTCCACCAGGCAGGGGCCTGCCTCGGCACTGCCGATCAGGATGTCCAGGCCGGGGGTGCGGGCCACCTCTGCCTCACGCATCTCGGTCCAGCGGCTGACGGGGATCAGCACATCATCGGAAAATCCGCGCAGGTAGGGGGAGGCGGGCGCAAGATTCCGGTGCCGGAAACAGCCAAAGGCTTTTTCTGCCAGCATGTGCTTTCTGATGCCGTGGAAGTGATACATCATGGCCATTCCGCCCCAGCAGACGCCAAAGGTTGAATGGACATGGGTTTGCGTCCAGTCGAACACCTGGCGCAGCTCCTTCCAATAGGCGACCTCTTCAAAGGGCAAATGTTCAATGGGGGCACCGGTGATGATGAGCCCGTCGAATCTTTCATCTGCCGCCGCGACCCTGGCAAAGGGGCGATAGAACGCCTCCATATGTTCGGCGGCGGTGGTTCTGGTCCGGTGTTCGGTCATGCGGATCAGGTGAAAGTCAATCTGCAGGGGCGTTGCGCCGATCAGCCGGGCGAATTGCGTCTCGGTCTGGATTTTCCTGGGCATCAGGTTCAGAAGCCCGATTTTTAAGGGGCGGATATCCTGCCGGGCCGCGCGGTTTTTCCCCATGACCATCACGCCCTCGTGCGCCAGCTGCGCAAAGGCCGGCAGGGTTTCAGGCAGGGTGATCGGCACGGGGCAGGGTATCCTTGGGTTAGAACCAGAGAGCGATGGATTTAGGCGTTTTTGCCGCCAGTGCCAAGAGTATTGCCAAGGGCGTCCGCCACTAATGCCAGAACATCCTGCCCGTCGCGCACCCGAACGGCCTGATCGGCACTGATGGTGATCCCCCAGTGGTCCGCTATCGCCCGATAGCGCGGCACCCGATGGGCCAGGGCATTGGCATAGGCAAAGCGCACGAACCCGTCCGGATCCACCTGTTCCGCCGACACGCCCTTTTGTTCCAGATAGGCACGCCACTGCGCGGCCAGAAAGTCGGGGTGATAATACATCGGCTTCGGTGCCCGGTCAAAGCGTTCGACCAGGTCTTTGGTGTGCGCCCCGGTCCCTTCAATCCAGACCATCAGCGTATGGGCGGCAAGGATGCCCAGCACCTTATCCTTTGGGTCGTGGGGGTTCACAACCTCACAGATCGAACCGCCCGTGTCACAGATAAAATGCGGGTAGCCATACAGTTCCCGCGCCCGGGCAATAAAATCCGGCGTGTCAAGCAGTGCGTTGACCTCGGCCCGGCGATGCAGGGCCTGCCTGCGCACATATTCCGCAAGCGGCAGACCGCCCCTGGCCGGGGCACCAGGCTTTCCCAGAAAGGCAGAGAGGGGGGCAAGATTGTCGAAGGCAATGTTTGAACCGATATAGATCGAGTCCGACCGCAGAAGCGTGGCCAGGAACGGCACCTGCATCGCCGCGCGCTTCAGCGTGTCGGTGATGTGATCCCCCAGATAGGCGGTGCCGATGCGGTAATCGATCGAGTAATGAAACCAGTCGCCCCCGGCGCGCAGCAGGCTGGCCAGCCGGGTCTTTCCCAAACCCGACATGCCAAACAGCAGAAGCCGCTTTTTCCTGGCCTGCTGCCAGGCTTGGGTACTGTCGTAGATCATCGTGTGTCGTCAGCCTGTTGAAGGACAGGGGGCCAACCCCTAACGCGTTGTCGTGCCGGTGTCATCAGGAATCTCGGGGTGGTCCGCCCCTTCGGCGACCGGCCCGAATGGTCCCGTTCAGGATCAGCAGCCCCAGGGCCAGGATGGCGAACCCCAGGAAGGCGTTGGGGGCCAGACGCTCATGGAGCACACCCGCGCCCAGGGCGATGGCCACCGGGGGAATCAGCAAGGTGACCAGCATCGCATTTCCGCTGCCCGCAGTGGCAATGATGCGATAGTAAAGAAGGAAGGCCCACGCCGTTCCCGGAACTGCGAAATAGGCGATGGCAACCAGCGTGACAGGCCGGGCCGGCACCGCTGGTGCGCCGTCCACAATCCAGGCAAGCGGCACCATGAGCAGGGCAGAGGCCGTCAGCATCCCCCCGGCCGCCACATGCGGGGCCAGATGCGCCAGCCGCACCCGCGCCCAGGCCGCCGCCAAAGCATATGAGAGTGTGCCGCCAATCACCGCCAATTGTGCCAGGCTGCGAATGTCGAATTGCGCCAGATTCTGCGGCCCGATGGCGAGCACAACGCCAGCAAAGGCGGTCAGAACCCCAATCGTGCGCCGTGCTGTCAGGGGCTCATCACGGAACAGCAGCGCGGCCACAAGCACCCCGAAAACGGCGGTCCCCGCGTTGAAGATTGAGGTAAGGCCGGTTTCGATGAATTGCTGGCCCCAGGCCATCAGCGTGAACGGCACCACGTTGTTCAGCAGCCCCATGACAAGGAACGCACCCCAGATCCGCCCCGTCAGGGGCGCACGTTCCCCCCGCCACAGGACATAAACCCAAAGGATCACGGCAGCCCAGACCACGCGATGGGCCACCAGCGTCAGAACCGGGATTTCCTCTAACGCCAGTTTGATGGACAGAAAGGAGGCCCCCCAAATCCCGCCCAGAAGGATCAGGTCAATCCAGGCACGGGCAGAAAGGGCAGGCGGTGCAGGCGGCATGCCCCATCCCTAACGCCACGGGCCACCCCGCGCGACCCGGAAGTTGCGGAAACAAAACGCCCGGCCCAACGCCTGGCCCGGCCCGGTCGTGTCATGCCTTTCCGCCCCGAATGGACGGCTCGGCGGCAAGTTTTTGGCGCAGCAGGTCCAGGGGACCGCCGAGGGCAACAATTGCCGTATCGAAGCCCAGGCATTCGGTCAGGAACCTTCTGTCCAGTTCGTGGCGGTTTTCATCCGTTGCCAGCTTGTGAACAGGTTCAAGGTCAAGTCTGGATATGTCCTCAAACACCTGAATGCCTTTGTTTACCTGTTCCGGGCTCAGTGCCGGGATATCCAGAAACGGCAAAGTGGCGAGTTTGCTCTTCTTAATCCCCCCGCGTCCTGCCTGCTGCCTGTTGGCAAAATACCAGTAGGTCAGCAGGCCCAGGGTGCAATTGCCCCAGCACGTTGCGATCTTTTCCTGTTCTTCCGTTTCCATTTTGACAGAATGCCAGGCACGGCCCCCCAGCGAAATTCGCGTGGAAAACTGCACCGCCGTTGACTGGCTGTTGAACTGGAAGTCCACGTTGAAATGAAACTGGGATGCAGTTTTCCAAACCTCGGTCACTTTGCGGTCGATGAGCGTTTTTTCCGCAGCGTCTTTGGGGACGCGAAGCACGGCTTCCTGCCAGGCGTCGAAAACCATCCGACGCTCCCGCGCATGGTTGTGGCTCCAAAGGCTTGGCCAGGTCGGAACCCTGCCCGGTGGAATCCTGGCGATATTGAACGGGCCGCGGACATCGCCGCTTGCCGTGCGGCCATTAATATCCCGGTCCAGCGGACCTGGCGTGCCGAGGTTCCCCACCGTGGTCATCGGCAGCGGAACGGCCTGGGCCTGGGCCATGGTCGGCAGCCACGCGCGGTCCATGCGGGCCAGTTGGTGGGCCGATTGCGCAAGGGCCATGTCGGCCACCCGCCCGATGTTCCAGCCGCCCGCTTCGGGCAGGGGGGCATCGATCATGGTGCCGATAACGTCACCCCCGATCCGGATATCGGCCCCCCCATTCGGCCCATCCTCTAATTTGGCAATGTCCCCCCCCGCAAGAAGGTGCGTGATCTGTTGTGCTGCCTGCGCACCGATCATGGGAAAGGACGGGGCCTGATCAAGCGTGATGAATACCGCGCGGCACTCTTTACCTTTGGGCTGCGTCTTGCGAGCGACAAGCATGCATTCCCCCATGCCCGTGTCAGCGGAAAACGACATCACGCCGCCGTCGCGGCCCGCTACAGACAGAACAATCACATCGCTGTAGTGCGTTCGGAAGACCTGCCTGCTCTTCTCCCACGAATCCCCATTAATCATGCTCAGGGGCAGGATCAGCCCGAGCCTGCCGTCATCCTTCAGTTTGCGATCAGCCAAAGCGATAAATGCCGATCCTATGCCCGCATTGCCGTGATAGCAACTGGCCACGGCCAGTGTCTTCATCGCCGCGCCCATGGCCCGTTGTTCTTCTTCCGAGGAGCCGAACGCCGCGAACATCGGATTGGGAACATCGGTCTTGTCGCCTTCATGGTTGGTTGGGCGCGTGAATGGGGGGTTCATCACGACCATGTCGAAGCTTTTGTGCGGCAGGTCATCCCAGGTATCGCTTTCCGATGTTCCCCCGGCCTCGAGTTTCCGGGCGGTGATGGCCAGGGCGGCGGCGCGGCGCTGGCCGTCAAGCAGGTCAATTGCGCCAAGCGCGATTTCGCCATTCGGCTGCCTGCCATAGGCCAGCGTCATAACGCGGCTGTTTCGGTAGATAACAGCCGGATGGATCCCGGAAAGCATGGATGCCGTAAGGTGCGTGGCTGCGGGCAGCACGTCACAGCCGACAAAGACCCGTTCCATCATGTCGGGGTGTATCGCCTCACTGTCGCCCCCGTGAAGTTCGTGGAGCTGGCCAAGACGCTGGTAGAGCGTGGAAAGAAGCGTGCCAGTGCCACAGGCGAAATCCGCAATGTGCAGCGCGGTCAAATCCGCACCCGTCCCCCAGGAACCGCCGGGAAGCGGGGCAGCCTGCGGTAACACCAAACCGGCCATCAGCGCGGCGGATGCGGGCGTGGTGTAATAGGCGGCAAGAAACTTGCGGTCAGAAATCAGCCTTTGAAAAACGGCCCCCGTCAGATCATGTGACCGCATCAATTGCGTCTCGGTCAGGTGATCCGCTGTCTCTGCCAGCCGTTCCACCAGTGCCTTGCTTTGGGCCGTCGGGACTGCCTCGAGGATACGGCGCGAGATATCAAATATCGGCCAGTAATTGACACCAAGGATTTTGCGCCATTCGGCCAGAAGCCTCGGTTTGGTCAGATCATCGGTACCGCGAAGCTGATCAAGGCTGCGGATGTCCGCCTGCAACTGATCAGTTGCGCCCGCGAGTGCCTCATGAAAAACGAAAGCATCCGACAGAATTGTTGCGGCCATCCGGCGTGTCTGGGTACCGTCTTCCTGGCACAGCTCTTTGGCAATCCCTGACACTGCCGCCGGGTGTGTCAGGGCGATTTGATCAAGAATACCTGCCGCTTCCGAGACGCCGGAGACAAGTCTGCTCACGGCCTTTTCGATAAGCGCGGGCGGCACAGCGGCCATCTGCGCCAGGATCGAGATATCCTTTACGCTGCCCGTCAGCCAGCCGGACAAGGGCCAGCGTTCTGCTTTCGCGGGATTCTCCCCCGTGAACAGGGCATATTCAAGGTCAAGTGCCTGATTGAGTGCGTCGGCCAGGGCCGCATCCGCCACGTCCCGAAGCCTTGCGGGCAAACGCACGGCGATGCTTGCAAGAACAGGACTGCCGGTCGTTGCAACATGGCACCCAAGGCGTGCGTGCGCTTCTGCCTCAACCGTGCGGGCCGGAAGCACTTCGGTTTCTATGGTGACGGGTGAAACGCCGGGCTCCTGAATCAGGATATCGGGCCGGGCAGAGGAATTCCTGAAGGTACCCGTGGTCTCGGAACGGATCACCCCGGCCGCGTGCCATACCCCCCGCGTTTTGCGCAGCAGCGTCGCCAGTGCGTCGTTGATTGTGTGCTCGGTTGTCGCCATGTCGCGTGCTCGTGCCTCAACCCCGCCCCCGCAGGTTTATTATAACAGTTGGTTGTCCATGTCGCCGCGTATAATGATCATTGCCGGGCCTTTTTGCTAAGTCGACTGATCCGCGCCCGATAGACTGCGCGTTTGAACTCTCTCGGGATTTTGGCGGACAAGGGGCGGCGCACCGAAATGGTGCTGCCGCCAAGTGCCCTCGCGATGTCAGAGACGCAGGATGGTACGGCCACGAATATGTCCTGGCTGGTTTCCCACCGCATCTGTAGGAAACTGTCCACCGGACGGTCAAAGGTTTCCGTCGCGGCCAGCAATCGACGGGCAGCCGCATGGCTGACAAGCTGGGCGGACATCCGCAGGGGAATGACCCGCGGACGGCAGAGGGTGATTTCACCGGCCCGCACCGCAACGGGGGCGGCACCGCGCAGGGGGCGGGTCTGAAACTGGATGTAGCCGAGCGTGCCGATATGTTCGGCCGCACAGGCGGCTACCCCCCCCCTCGAATCCGGGAGCAAGGGCCACATCATCTTCAAGAATCAGCGCACAGGGCAGGTGCTCTTCCACAATCCGCGCCCAGGCCGTGCGGTGGGACAGGAACACGCCGATTTCCCCGTCTGTCAGCCGGAACGGGTAGGGGGGTGCATACAGGCCAGATTGGAACCGGTGTCTGTCTCGCTCGCTGAGCATATGTCCATCCACCGCATCCAGGATTTCTGCCGGAAACGGTGCCTGTGCCAGCAGCCGGTCCGCCTGGGGCTGGCGTGTGGTTGCGCGGGCAAGGTGTATAACAAACGTCTTCATCGGCCCGCCCACAGATTTTCGTAAACCGCAAGGCCCCCGGCGACCCTGGCGCGGTTCAGCCCATCCTCTTCCGCCATCATCGCCGCAATCCCCCCGCTACACTTCGCATCTTCTTTCCCCGGTGCCGCGCCGACGTCCAGCCGTGCCAGACGTACGTGTTGCACCCCTGCCCGACAGTCAGACAGGGGGCTGCCGCCGCGCCTCGGTCAGGATGTTCATGTAATTTGCCAGAAAGATCAAGCCCGCCCCCGCCAGAACCGTCCATTCCAAAGGTTCCGCATAGAAGACCATCCCGATCAGCGCGATGGCGGGCAGGCGGACAAAATCCATCGGCATGACGATTGAGGCCGGTGCGATGCCAAGGGCCAGAGTCATGCAGAAATGCGCGGTCAGACCGGCCACCCCGATCAGCACGACCCAGGGCACCAGGGCCGGGGACGGCACCGCCATGGCACCATCGGCCAGGCAGGCGATCAGGCCAAAGACAAGCTGCATGGCCGTCAGGTAGAACAGGATGCAGGTGACCGTCTCGGTCCGGGTCAGGAATTTGGTAAAGATCGCCGTCGCGGCAAAGCAGAGTGCTGCCAATGCCGCGGTGATCATCCCCGGGGACAGGGGCGCATTGCCGGGCTGCACCACGATCACCACGCCAAGAAATCCCATCACCCCGGCGGTGCCCCTGATCCAGGTCAAACGCTCGCCCAGGAACAGGGCCGCCAGCAGCATCACCCAAAGGGGGGATGTGAACTCCAGCGCAAAGACCAGCGCAAGCGGGCTGACCGTGACCGCATGAAACCACATGTTCTGGCCGGCGAAATGCACCAGGTTGCGCACACCATGAAGGCCCAGCCCGCGCAGCGTGATCTGGCGCAGGGTTCCCGCACCGCCGCCGATGGCCAGCACCAGGATCAGGCCCACGACCGAGCGGTAGGTCATCAACTCAAACGTATCCAGTTCCACCGCCACCGCACGGCCCGCCACGGCCATGGCACTGAATGAAACGAGGGCCCCGACCATCCAGATCGCGGCGCACCCGGGCTGGCTTTCTGTGCTCATCCGGTCGCCTTTCGGCAGGCACCGCCAAAGGGGGTACCTCCCCCGGCAAACGCGGCCCCCCAATCCACGGCCACAGGGCGGCGCGGCTTAGCCATGCCGCTTTGCCGCCTCCCACAGCGCGGACATCCGGGGCAGGGTGCTGTCCTCCGGGCGCGTCCCCTGTTTGGCCAGTTCGGCCTCAACAAACGCGAAGCGGCGGGCGAACTTGGCGTTGGCGGCGCACAGGGCGGCTTCGGGGTCAACGCCCAGGTGCCGCGCCAGATTGGCCATCACGAACAGCAGGTCACCCATTTCCTCGGCCGTGTGGGCTTGATCGCCTGAACTTGCGGCCTCGGCCAACTCACCTGCTTCTTCGGCAACCTTGCTGATCACCGGGCCAATGTCGGGCCAGTCAAACCCGACCCGCGCGGCCCGCTTTTGCAGTTTTTCGGCCCGCATCAGGGCCGGCAGCCCCAGGGCCACATCCGCCAGCACGCCGCCCCTGGCCCTGGCCGCGCGTTCAGCGGCCTTAAGGGTTTCCCAGTCCCGGGTCTGCTGTTTGGCACTGATCCCGCGGCGGTCGGCGCCAAACACATGCGGATGCCGCGCGACCATCTTGTCACAGACGGCATCGACAATGCTATCAAAGGTGAACAGCCCGCGCGCGGCCCCGATTGCGGCGTGGTAGACCACCTGCAGCAAAAGGTCGCCCAACTCATCCCGCACCTCATCCCAGGCTTCGCGCGCAATCGCATCGGCAACCTCATAGGCTTCCTCGATCGTATAGGGCGCAATGCTGTTGAAATCCTGCGCGATATCCCAGGGGCAGCCGGTGTCAGGATCGCGCAGACGGCGCATAATCTCTAACAGGCGCGGCATGCCGCCCTGTGGAGCATGAACCAGCTGATCGCTTTCATCCCGCATGGCCTGCCCCGTTCATAACTCTGCCGTACATCGTTTTAGTGCTTCTCGGCCCGCAAGTAACCGCGCATCCCGTACAGCAGCGGTACCCCTTTGGGTGCGGTAATCACCTTATCCACGGCCCCGATGCAGATATGGTGGGTGCTGATCTTTTCGGCCGAGATCAGCGCACAATCAAAACTGACCAGGGCATCAACCAGGCGCGGCGCACCCGAGGGCATGGCATCAACCCTGACCGCATTGAACTTATCACCATCCGGGGCCGGTATACGGCTGGAAAAAACATCAGAAACGGCATTTTGGCCAAACCGCAATACGTTGATGCAGAAACAGCGGTTCTCCAGAATCAGGGGTAGCGCACTGGCCGAGGCATTGACACACGCCAGCATCGTCGGTCGTGCACCATCGGCCGAGATCGCCGTCATCGCGTTCACAGTCACCCCCGCCCGGCCTGCCGGGCCATCGGTGGTAACAACCGAGACCGAGGTTGCCGCCCGGCTCATCCCCTCAATAAAATCATCCCTAAGATTTGTGCCGTTCATCCGAGCACCTCCCTGCCTGTGTGCCCTGTCCTGCCCTGCCACCCGGCAGGGTGCAAGTTAAGCGCACTGGTGCTTGTGCAACGCCCCCGCGCCGCGTGCGGAATGTGACGTCTGGGGTGGGGCCGCGCCAGAGGGGGCAGGGCGCAATGATGGGCGCGTCAGCGGATGGATCAACACCGCTCTTCCCCCGATTTTGGAAACGATGTAAAATGACGGCCACCACACCCGGGAGCCCCCGCGACGGGATTGGACGGGATTGATGATGCAGGGTGGCTTCACATTGGGTTCCTGTGCACGAAGCGCACGGAACATGACAACAAGGCAAAGGGCATCAATGGCATTGCAAGAGGCAAAAAACCAGGTGGATCGGGCGTTGACCCGGGATGATCTGCGCGGACTGGACCATGAAAATGCGTTCGGCGGTGTTACCAGCTTCCTCCGGCGCTGTTACAGCAAGGATCTGGGCGCGGCCGATTTGGCGATCACCGGTATCCCGTTCGATCAGGCCGTGACAAACCGCCCCGGTGCGCGGTTTGGCCCCCGTGCGATCCGAGAGGCCTCTGCCCTGCAGACCTTTGACCCGCCTTATGGCTGGGGGGGATTCTCCCCCCTTGAGGAGCTGGCGATTGTCGATTACGGCGACATGGCCTTTGACTATGCCCAAACGGCTGGCGTACCCGCACTGATCCAAGCGCATATCACAGGCATTCTTGCCAGCGCAACCGCACCCGTCACGCTTGGCGGGGATCATTCGATCACGCTGCCAATTCTGCGGGCCTTTGCCCGGTGCTTTGGCCCCATGGCACTGATTCAGGTGGATGCGCACACCGATACCTGGCCGGAATGTGCCCCCGGCGCACGGATCGATCACGGAACATTCCTTTACACCGCCGTGAAAGAAGGGCTGATCGATCCTGCGCAATCCGCCCACGTGGGCATCCGAACAGTGGTTGCGGATAACCTTGGCATCACGATTCTGGACGCGCGCGCGGTCCACGAACAGGGGCCAGCGGCGATTGCCGCCCGGGTGCGGCAGATCGTCGGGGCAGCACCAGTGTATCTTAGCTTTGACATTGACGGGCTTGACCCGGCCTTTGCCCCCGGCACGGGAACACCGGTCTGGGGCGGGTTAACCAGCGGGCAGGCGGCCATTTTTTTGCGGGATTTGGCAGGGATTGATCTGAAGGGCGGGGATGTCGTTGAGGTCTCCCCCCCCTATGACCCGTCGGGCATCACCGCTGTGGCGGCGGCCCATGTGGCGATGGAGCTGATGTGCCTGTGGGGCTGGCTCCGCCGGTCGTGACATATCCGCCCTTGTGCGGTGGCGGAATTCGGGCCTGGATGCGGGGGAAATGGGCTTGTTCGGCCTCTGCTGGCAAAAAAGTTTGTGTTTGGGGTAAAAAGGTGTTGCATCGGGCAGATTCGGTGTTTACTCTACGACTATGTGCAACAGGCGGGTTGCCTTCGGGCGATTCTGCTGGCACTCTAAACAACACCGGGATGGCGAATCATCCCGCCTAACTTGGAAAGGAAGAAGGCCATTTTTACAATACCCAAGGTCTACACAAACAATCACTATCTTTGGGATGGTGGTCGTGTTGAAGATGGTTGGTCATCTCTTTCCGTATATATCAAAGGCATCGGCTCCACAGGAGATGATGCCGTAGATGCCAGCGACTTTTTCACTGGGACATACGGTGGTCAGACCTACACATGGTGGCTCGGCTTCGGTGGCAACGACTACGTGAAGGCCAGTTATGAAGGGTTAAAAGGATGGTTTCAAGGCGGTTCAGGTAACGATACCATCTCTTACCACGACGCGTGGCACGGCGTACAAATCAGCCTCAATGATAATAGTGCCCGGTGGGGAACGGTCTACTCGACCGTGGAGGACCACATCTCCGGCTTTGAACACGTCATTGGTTCACGTCACGCGGACACCATTGAAGGATCTGCCGGGGATGACCGACTTGAAGGCAATGCCGGGAATGACATTCTTATGGCCGGGCGTGGCAACGATACGCTTGATGGAGGTGCCGGGGTTGACTGGGCCGATTACTCGGATGGTTTCGCCGGGATCACCCTTCATCTGCTCTATAAATGGGCCAGATATGGTGCAGGTTCAGAACACCAAACGGATGTATTGCTTAACTTTGAAAATGCCTAGGGTTCCCGACACAATGATAAAATCATTGGTGATCATGGTGTGAATCACCTGAAAGGCAATTCCGGTGATGATACACTTGACGGGGGTGGAGGTGGTGATACACTTGACGGGGGTGCCGGTAATGACTGGGCCAGTTATGCACGTCTTTCCGGTGCAGACCATAGTTCTACCAGCGTTTTCGTATCAAGTGCTGTCAGTCGTCCTGGTGTTGTTGCATCTTTGAAGGAATCTGACTTTGGAAGTGCCACAGGGGATGCGAGAGGCGATACATACATAAGCATAGAAAACCTGCATGGGTCACTTTATGATGACCACCTGACAGGCAATGATGAGGCGAATTATATCAAGGGCGATCAGGGAAGCGACACCATTGATGGTGGTGCTGGAAATGATACCCTTGAAGGTGGCAGCAAATGGGCCGATGTATTCCGCATTACGTCAGGTCATGATACAATCACTGACTTCAACCCCGATGAGGGGGATATTCTGGGACTAAGCTTTGAATTTGCTGGTGAGATGTCATTCAGTGAAGTTATGGTTTCTGATTCAGGTGAAACCAATCTGGTCATCACGTCAAAGGATGGAAGTGTTTCCGTCGCAATTGCAGATTGGCAACAAAGTTGGTTCACTGATAACAGGCACATTAAAATACTGGACCCCATACCGACACCTGTGCCTGAAATTACCTACCCGTTGTCCAGCTACGAGGAAACACGTACCTTTCTTTACGAGAACAGTAATTTCGGCAATTTGCCGACGTATATGACCTCGGAAACGAAGTCTATATGGTCCAAAAGAAGCGTCTTTCTCCATGATTCGACGGATGAGGCGGGTGAATGGCATGACAACAATGTCATTATCAAATCCGACGCGCATGTGTCTGCTGTTTACAAGGGTGGCAACGATACTGTTGCGCTTGAAGGGAAAGCAAAATCGCTTCATCATGGGGGTGACGGCGTAGACAGGCTTGATTTTTCGGGTATGGTCGACAGTGTTGTCACGGGTGTCCATCTTGACGCCATAGATGGAATTGCATGGTGGGGTATGGATAACGGCGAAAAACGTTTCGCTGGTTTTGCCGACTTTGAGCAATACCTTGGATCGAAACGCGGAGATGACCTTACGCTGCATGCACGCACGCAACTGGCCGACGGCAAGGGCGGTAATGATATCATCCGGACTGCGGATACCTCTTCAAGCGGGGTTAACACGCTTGTCAAGGTTCTGGAGGGTGATAACGAAGTCCACCTGAACGGCGGTCAACAAACTGTGTGGTTCAGTAATAACCCGAATCAGGTGACGACAATCCACGGAACAGTAGGTCCAAACGACAAACTGGTTCTGATTGGCGCGATTGGACAGGACATCTTTGACTTCACCGAAACATCATCTTGGGATGGTAATTTCAAAATCTATGCGTGGGGCAATAATGCGCAACTCTGGGTGGATGTATCAGACGATAAGACCCGGCCAATAGAACTTTATTACCGGGACTCACAGGAAGAACTCCATCGATTGGTCAATCCGGAACCCGCACCAACGCCTGAGCCTGCACCGCAGCCAGAGCCAGAGGCCGAAGTCACGCCTGAACCAGAACCAGAGGTTGAAGTCACGCCTGAGCCTGAACCGCAGCCAGAGCCAGAGGTTGAAGTCACGCCTGAACCTGAGCCTGCACCGCAGCCAGAACCAGAGGCTGAAGTGACGCCTGAACCTGAGCCTGCACCGCAGCCAGAACCAGAGGCCGAAGTTGCCCCGGAACCTGGCCCTGCCCCTGATCAGGAACCTGCTGCACCCAAGCCTCAGTATAAGGTGATCAAAGGGAATGGTAACAACAATTCGTTGACGGGCACCAATGGCCGGGACTCGATAAATGGGTTTGCCGGAAACGATAAACTGATCGGGCGTCGGGATGATGATGTTCTGACTGGCGGCAGTGGTGATGATTCCCTTATCGGAAACATCGGCAACGATACCCTTAGAGGGAACCGGGGTGACGACGCCCTTATAGGTGGTCATGGGGATGATGTTCTGACCGGTGGCATGGATGCGGACACATTTGTGTTCAGCAGTGGCCACGGGAATGACACCATCACCGACTTTGCGGATGGCAGCGACATGATCCGGATCACCGCAAGCGGGGTTGGGTTTGATGACTTGGCCATTGCCAATGAAGGCACGGACACAGACCCCGCCGCCGTCATCACATGGGACGGTGGCACCATCACTTTGAACGGTGTTGCTCATACGGCCCTGACGGCAGGGGATTTCATCCTTGATGAAGCCGAAGTCGCCCCGGAACTTGGCCCTGCCCCTGATCAGGAACCTGCTGCACCCAAGCCCCAGTATAAGGTGATCGCAGGGAATGGTAACAACAATTCGTTGACGGGCACCAATGGCCGTGACTCGATAAATGGGTTTGCCGGAAACGATAAACTGATCGGGCGTCGGGATGATGATGTTCTGACTGGCGGCAGTGGTGATGATTCCCTTATCGGAAACACTGGCAACGATACCCTTAGAGGGAACCTTGGTGACGACACCCTTATAGGTGGCCATGGGGATGACGTTCTGACTGGCGGTATGAATGCGGACACATTTGTGTTCAGCAGTGGCCACGGGAATGACACCATCACCGACTTTG
>JACONJ010000039.1 GCA_014323785.1 Paracoccaceae bacterium
TTTTTCGGGTTCCCTCGAACCTGTCATCGCCATCCGTGCCTTTTGGTCCGGGCGTCCACATGGTTTTTTCCTTCTGTTGAGGGTGAAGATCAGCCGAAGATAAAGTCATCCGCCGTCAGGGCCGTGTGGTCCACGCCCTTCAGCCTGATGACACCGCCATGCCAGTCCACAATTACATTATCACCGCTATCTTCAATGAACATGTCATCAAACCCGTAATCGTAATCTCCCTTGATTGCAAGCAGGTCCATGCCATCCTCAAAGTCGGTGATGATGTCATCTCCGTGGCCGCTGTAGCCGCTGCTGCTGAAAACAAAGGTATCTTTCCACTTGCCACCGGTCAGAACATCATTCCCGGTGCCACCAGTCAGGGTGTCGGCATGACGGCCCCCGTCAAGGGTATCATTTCCGTTCCCGCCCCAGAGGGTATCACGCCCATCGCTGCCATCCAGAACATCATGGTTTTGGCGACCGACCACCTTGTCGTTTCCGGCACCGCCATCCATCGAGTCCCGGCCATCGGTGCCGGTCAGCGTATCGCCGGCATCGGTGCCTGTGATCTCGTTGACCTTGCCCCTGGCCCCGGCAACATCATCCGCATCCCCAAAGATGAAGTCGTCCGCCGATATGTGGCCCGGTCGGAATGTATCCAGGAAGATGCTGTTCTCCTCATCCCCCCAGGTTATCAGCGTGTTGAACTCGTGTTCGGGGAGTTTGCCATTCCAATACCCACCATCACTGACTTCAGCCTTCCAGCCCTTCTTGCGCGGGTTTCCGTCACTGTCAGCAAAAGTGAAGGTGAGGTCGTCAAAGCTGTCCGGCACATCAGCACCCCGGAAGATGATCACATCCTGCCCAGGCTGGAACCAAATCGTGTCGTGTCCGCTGTGGCTTGCGATGATATAATCATCGGCACCCCAGCCGCCGGACAGTGAATCATTTCCATGGCCACCAAGCAGCGTGTCATCACCCCAGCCGCCGGACAGTGAATCATTTCCCTTGTTCCCTGTCAGCAGGTCATCGCCTCCGTAGCCGGAGATGCGATCATTTCCTTTGTTCCCTGTCAGCAGGTCATCGCCACCGCTGCCTCCCAGGTAGTCATCCCCATCGCCACCACGGAGCGTGTTATCGCCCGTGTCATATTCACCGAAACGAGCGCCATACATGACGTCATCCCCATCGCCGCCGATGAGAAGGTCGTCCCCGCGGCTGCCTTCCATGCGGTCATCCCCACGGCCACCACGGAGCGTGTCATCGCCCGTGTAAGTGCCAGAAGAACTGCCGAAATATTCGCCATACATGGCGTCATTCCCATCGCCACCGATGAGAAGGTCGTTCCCACTACCACCGTTCATGACATCGCGCCCACGGCCACCGTTCAGGGTGTCATCGCCCGCGCCACTGGACATGACATCGCGACCACTGCCGCCGATCAGGGTGTCATCCCCTGCGCCGCTGGACATGTTATCGTTTCCATCGCCGCCAATGAGAAGATCGTTCCCGCCCTTGCCGCTGTCCAGGTCATCATTCCCGCCCCTGCCTTCCAGCGTGTCATCGCCATCGAAGCCACGCAGGTCATCAAATCCATCGCCACCGATCTTGTGTCTGGGCGTGTAATCAGGCACCCGAGGAGGCGATGGAGGTGGAGGATTAACTGCCTCGTATTGTTTACGTGATGCCACAACGGCGTTCCACATTTCGTCCATTGAGGCGAAGGTGCCATTCAGGACGAGTTCATAAAGCTCCCTTGTGGAAAGTTGATGGAGTGCCCTGGTCATCGGTCTGTCCTCCTTCTTTCGGTTGCTGGCCTGCCTGAGCGCGGCCCGTGAGAGAGGTTTAGCGGTATCCTGCCCCAGTGGCAAGGGCCAGCTCAGAGGTCACCCGGCCGGATTCCGTAGGCTTTCCCGTCGTCGTAATCAAAGCTGGATCGCAGGAAGATGCTGCTTCCTTCATCCCCCCAGGTTATCAGCTTGTTGAACATCCAATCGGGGGTTTTTCTCCAGTGGTTTTCGCGATATTCAGCCCTCCAGCCCTTCTCGTGCGGGTTCCCGTCGCTGTCAACCAAGGTAAAGGTCAGGTCGTCAAAATCTTCCGGCGCACCCGCGCACCGGAAGATGATCACATCCTCGTCAGGGGTGAAGTCCCGGATGTGGGTAAATTCGCCGACGAGTCTGGCGGTGATGATGAACGTATCGTCCCCGGATCCGCCGGTGAGCGAATCATCGCCCCGGCCATCGATCAGCGTGTCCGCGCCCCCGCGCACGGCGGCGATCTGGCATTTATCGGCTCCGATCCAAGGATATTTTCGGTTCGCTACATTTCCGCAATGATTTTCAGTGTTCAGACGCGGCCAAGTGTGCCACCCGGGCGCGGTGCAGCAGGAATCCGGCACTGAATTCGAGGATCTTGGCCATCAAGAGGTAATTTTAGCACCGGATCCGACCCGCCACAAGTGTTGCGGGGCGAAATAAACACCAAATCGCGTGCGAAATTGTGCCAAATCGAGGCCGTTTGGGCGTCGATAATCCGGGCGGCAGGGCAGGGGTAGGCGGGGGCTGGTGGGCCACCTGAACGCTGGTGCCGGGGCCGATACGGTGAACGGTGGCCAAGGGGCTGATCTTCTGTGTGGCAGTGCGGGTGAGGGGTATCGATGACCTAACCCTTAGCGGAAACTGCCTGTTCCGGGGTGGTCTAAAAATTCAGGTTCTAGGGCAAAGCGGGCTAACCGGGCGGTACCCGTGGCAACCTTGCTACAAACGGTAAAAAGATTGCGCCGTGCCGCCAAAGATTGCCCCGCGGTCCGCCTCGATCAGGTTCGATGTCAACGCTTCCGCCGCACCGCGCCAGTCATCGTAACAGGCCTCTAGCTGACACACTGGCCAGTCCGACCCCCACATAATGCGCTGCGGTCCAAACAACTGCAACACGCGTTCGGCATAGGGGCGCAGCTTATCCAGGTTCCACCCGTCGCTTTCCGTGACGATACCAGAGAGTTTGCAGAATGCGCTGGTGTCTTTGGCCAGGCGGCGCATCCCATCTGCCCAATGGGCGAAGGTCTCTGGCCCATGGTCACGGATTTGCGGTTTCATGCAATGATCAATCACGACGCGCATCTTGGGGTATCGGGTCAGAATCGTATGGAAATTGGCAAGGTGCCGGGGAAAGCCAAGCGCATCAAAGGTCAGGTCGATATCCACCACCGCCTGAAACGCCCACTGGATGGTGTCGCGTAACATCCAGTCATCGTCAGGGATGTCCTGGATCATCGGCCTCACGCCCTTGAATTTCGGGTGTTTGGCCAGTCGTGCCAGATGGCGGTGGTGGGACGGATCCTCGAAATCGATCCAGCCGACGACCCCGGCGACCGAAGGCGTGGCGTCGGCGATGCCAAGCAGATATTCCGTTTCCTCTACCGTGGCGGCCGCTTGCACAAGCACGGTGCGCTCAATCCCCTGGGCCTTGAGCATGGGCACAAGGTCGGCGGGATGATAGGGGCGGCCAAGGATGGGATGATCCAGCGGCATCCAGTCGTAATCGCCGCGATCAGGGTGCCAGTAATGCTGGTGGGCGTCAATCATGGCCTAAAGACCTTCACGGGGGCATCGGGGTGAAGGAGCCCCTGGGTTTTCAGGGCGTCCCACAGTGCCTGCGGGATGTCGCTGCGGGCGGCTTGCAGGTTGCTTTCCATCTCTGCCGCGCTCTGGCCACCAGGAATGACCGAGACAACGGCGGGATGGCCAAGACAAAACTGAAAGGCGGCATCGATCAGGCGCACACCATGCGCCTGACAGGCCGCGTCAAGCCGCGTCACGCGGTTAAGGATATCGGGCGGGGCGGGGGCGTAATTGTAGAACGCTCCGGACCGCGCACCGGTGGCCAATACGCCGGAATTATAGGGGCCGCCGATGACAATTCCGATGCCCCGCTGCTCGGCCAGGGGCATGAAGCTGTCCATCGCGTCCTGCTCTAACAGGGTATAGCGTCCAGCCAGCAGGAAGATATCGAAATCGCCGCGCTCGGCCAGCCATTGACAGGGTTGCCATTCATTTACGCCTGCACCGAACGCGGCAATGCTGCCCTCTTCGCGCAGCTTAAGGAGCGCGCGGTAGCCGCCCTCCATCAATGCGTTCAGCTTCGCGCCAAGTGCGGCCTGGCTGCCGTGGGTGAAAGCATCGAGGTCATGGGCAAAGAGGATGTCGATCCTTGGCACCCCCAGACGCTCAAGGCTGAATTCGACGGAGCGCATCACCCCGTCATAAGTGTAATCATAGATCTCGGTTCGGGCGGGCACTTCGAACCATTTGCCCAGGCCGCTGCGTGTTTCCTCGGTCGCGGGCTTCAGGAGGCGACCGATCTTGGTAGAGAGGACGTAATCATCACGTGGCTTGTCCCGCAGAAACCGGTTGATCCGCGTCTCGGACAGGCCCAGCCCATAAAGCGGTGCGGTATCATAGTAGCGCACACCAGCCTCCCACGCGCGGGCAAGAATATCATCCGCCGTCTGATCGGAAATCGCACGGTAAAGGTTGCCCAGGGGGGCCGTACCAAAGCCCAATTCGGTGAATGTAAGCCCGCCCGTGCCGTGGCGATTCCAGAATCTTGTCTTGAGTTTCATTCGTGTTCCTTCCCTGCATCACTCATCTACTAGCCCATAATCCGGCGAACCGCATCCCTTGAATGCATACAGCCGGCTATAGGGGGAATGTAACAGACGGCGCGCCCGGCCGAACGCGACGGTCATGGGGTTTGGTGCGGCGCGGGTCGCGGCACCATTGGTTGACGGCAAAATTGCCAAACAAATAAGTTGGTGTGAGAAGGACAAACTAATGCCCTTCTCGTTTCTTGTCAGCTATATGGAAAACCTTCCAGTAGTTCCATCTGAAAGCCTGAAAGTCGCGTTCACTCCATTCACAGGGGAAAGGATGTTCAAAACGACTTCCATGACACCCGTTAGACCGTTGTCACAAGTCAGGGTTTCCCTGAAACGAGCAGACCGCAAAGCATTCTGATGCTTATTGGAAGGGTATTCTGCCCAACATGACCAACCACTTACCGCATACAAACGTATCTCAGTAGTGGATGTAGCAGGGTTTTATGTAACAACAGCATTCAAAAACTCGCCGTCACTAGTCGTCCCTCCTCCTCCAAAAGATATGGGGGAACATGCCGAAATTACAGACAGGGTAGCCGCAATTACGGTTGTTTTTAGTTGGTTCATGGTCTTATTCCATTTGTTTCCCAGATTCTGGGATTTGTGTTTTCCAAAATTGGTATTTGGGGGGGTGGTGATTTGAATGTAAAGGAAAAATGCGAATTTCATTCGATTTTTTTGAAGGGGCCGTGATATCCAGTCTGCTTATGAGGATAACAAGGGTGAACAACTCCTCTCCCCAGAAAATCTGGTATACGTAGTTCGGGTCGCCGGATCTCATCCAGTATCGGCCCCGATTTCAGATTTGGAGTGCTTTCCATGACGCTGACCCTCGGGGTGGATATCGGAACCTATGAAACCAAGGGCGTTTTGGTCAACGCGGCGGGTGTGATCGTTGCCCAGGCACGGGCACAACACGAGATGATCGTCCCCCGCCCCGGATGGGCCGAACACCGTGCGGAAGAAGACTGGTGGGGTGATTTTGTCACTGTCACCCGGGTACTTCTGGCACGGCCTGGCATCAATTCGTGCGATGTTGCGGCGGTGGCGGTCTCGGGGATTGGGCCGTGTATGTTGCCGGTGGATGCTGACGGCACCCCCCTGATGAACGCGGTGCTTTACGGCGTGGACACGCGTGCGATGGCACAGGTGGCGGCGCTGACCCGGCAGATCGGCGCAGAGGTGATACTGGAACACTGCGGCACCGCACTGACCTCTCAATCTGTCGGGCCGAAGATACTGTGGCTGAAAGAGGAGCACCCGGAGATTTTCGTGCGGATGGCAAAGGTTCTGACCTCGACCAGTTTCCTGGTGCATCGGCTGACGGGTGAATATGTGATCGACCATCACACCGCGGCCGGTTTCCAACCGCTCTACGATGTGGACCGGTGTGATTGGTGCTGTGACCTGGCGGGCGGCATCGCTGACCTTGAGCACTTGCCGCGCCTGTTGTGGACGTCACAGATTGCCGGCCGCGTGACGGCGGCAGCGGCAAAGGTGACGGGCCTGGCCGAGGGTACAGCGGTGACGGCAGGTACTATCGACGCGGCAGCCGAAGCACTGAGCGTGGGCGTGACCAGGCCAGGCGACATGATGATGATGTATGGATCCACGATTTTTATCATCACCCTGACCCGCGCACGGGTGCGCGACGCACGCCTGTGGTATGCCCCCTGGCTTTTTGAAGGGCAGCATGCGAGCATGGCCGGACTTGCAACCAGTGGAACGCTGACCCATTGGTTTCGGGACCAATTCGCACGGGAACTTCCGCGCGATGTGGCCTTTTCAAGGCTGCTGGCAGAGGCAGAGGCGGTACCAGCAGGGGCAGAGGGCCTGCTGTTCCTGCCTTACTTCTCGGGGGAGCGCACCCCGATCCACGACCCGCTGGCAAAGGGGGCGTTTTTTGGCCTGAACCTGACCCACACACGCGGCCACCTGTTCCGCGCCGTGCTAGAGGGGATTGCGATGGGCACTGCCCACGTGACAGATACCTTTGCCGCGGCCGGGGCCGCCCCTTCACGTGTGCTGGCCGTCGGCGGTGGTGTGCAAAACGCAATCTGGCTGCGGGCGACATCCGACGCGACAGGCCTGCCGCAGAAGGTGTGTGCTGTTACAACCGGTGCAAGCTACGGCGATGCGTTTCTCGCGCGGCTGGCCATGGGGGAGGCCTCGGTTCATGACATCGCCGCCTGGAATCCCGTTGCCCGTGAGGTGAAGGTTGGCGACCGTGCTGCACTTGGCCGTGCCTACCCGCTGTTCCGGCGACTCTATGAGCAAACGAAGGACATCGCGCGGGAATTGGGCTGACAATCGCTTATCGTGCGGCGGGGGAGCTGATTCGCGCACGAACTGCCCCCCAAAGCCACGTCTTACTTCACCGCACCAGCGGCCATGCCTTTGATGATGTAACGCTCCAGCACGATGCCGATGACGATAAGCGGCAGAATGGCAGCGGTAGAGAGCGCGGCCATGGACCACCAGTTGATTCCCTGGCTGCCGGTCTGGCTGGCCACCATCACAGGAAGCGTGACGGCCTCCGTTGAGGTCAGAAGGGCAGCGAAGAAATACTCGTTCCATGTAAGAACCAGGCACAGGATAAATGCCGCGACCATGCCCGGCAGTGCGATGGGCAGAATAATGGTCAGGAACGCACCCCAGATTGAGAGGCCGTCTACCAGTGCCGCCTCCTCCAGCTCGGTGGGTATGGAGCTGAACTGATCACGCATGATCCAGATGACGATCGGCATGACGGTAAGCGTGTAAAGCAGGATCAGGCCAAGGCGCGTGTCAAGCAGTTCAACCTCACGATAGAGTACCAGGAACGGCAAGGCCAGCACGACGGGGGGCAGGATCAACTGGCTAAGGAAAAAGAAACTGATATCATCGTTCTTCATCGGCCCGAACCGATATTCAAACCGGCTGAGCCCATAGGCCGCAAGGCTGCCCAGAACCAGGGCCAAAAGCGAGGCGGACACCGATATAATTGTCGAATTCCAGAACCGCAGCATGAATTGCTCGCGCACCGTCGAGTACTCGCCCCAGGTATCGGGGGAAAGGCCGATGGATCGCCAGCCAAGCCATTGCGGCGTGTAATCGACCCATGGGGTCAGGTTTCCCTGCATCACGTCGGGGGCCATTTTGAATGAGGTCGTCAGCGTCCAAAAGATCGGGAACAGGCAGATGAACGCCCACAGGATCAGGACAGCATAGATGGCGGTGCGGCCCAGATACCATTTCGCGCGAAAGGCACAGTCGGCCACGCTGTCGTGGAAAATCTGCCTCTCTTTAGCCATACCCGCCCCTTAGTATTGTGGCCGCATCCAGCGGGTCACAAGTTTGATGAAGATCGTGAAGGCAATCACGATAAGCACCAGATAGACAATGGCCAGCATCGTGCCGTAACCGACATTCGAGCGGTCGCGGTATTCACGGAAGATAAAACTTGTGACCGTATCCGTTGCGCCGCCCGGCCCGCCAGAGGTGACGTTGATGACGATATCGGCAAGTTTCAGCTTGAAGATAATGCGGATCATGATCGCCGTCAGTGAGACGGGCAGCATCAGGGGAAATGTCACTTCCCTGAACCTTTGCCATGGGGTGGCACCATCGATCTGCGCGGCCTCCATCAGATCTCTGGGGATCGCCTGGAGGCCCGCAAGCAGCATGATCATCATGAACGGAATGAACGTCCAGGCATCCATGGCCGCTATAAGGTAGGGGGCAAGCTCAGGGTTGCCAAAGAAGCTGGGGTTCTGGTAGCCCAACTCTCGTGTCAGTCGCGCGATGGGGCCAAAGCGGGCCTCAAACAGGGATTTGCCGATCATCCATGACACCGCGACGGGTGAGAGCATCAGGGGCAAAAGAAAGGCCACACGAAAGAACTTGCGCGCCCGGATCTGGCTGTTCAGGATCAGCGCAAGACCAAAGGCGATGATGTATTCAACCAGGATCACAGCCGTGTAAAATACCATGTTGCCAAGCGCATTCCAGTAGAAATCATCGCCCCACATCTGACGAATGTTGTCGACACCGTTGAATTGCTGGCCACCGGCAGAGGAGAGGTTCCAATCCGAAAAGGCAATGGTCAGCGCGAAGATCAGCGGGAAAATCACCATGGACGCGATGAACAGGGTTGCAGGCAGAATGAAAAGTTGCCGTTTGCCGCGTTCGCCGTACCGGATCACAAGGCTGGCACAGTAGCATGTGGTGAACAGTGCATAGGCATAAAGCGTCGGACGCCAGTTTTTGACAAGGACGTCAATGGTGTTGGGCGATTGCGCCGTGGCACCTGACTGGGCAAGGATTTGCAGCCCCGCCACCACCAGCAGAAGGGTACCCGCACCCCAGACCATGGCACGGCCCAATGCCGCCCGCCCTGGGCTGATCCGGTCGTTGGTGACAACGTAGAGACGGTCCGATGCATCCGACATATTGCCATCTTAGCTCGGCGGGGCAGGGTGGGGAAGCCCACATTCCGCGGTCCCTTGGTCGCGCTGGTGCACCCGGCCCTGCCAGTCAGCGAGTTCTGGCTGCACCCACCGTTCAGCCGCCTGTCGCCCCGGCCACCTTTGATCAGGTCAGTGCCATTTCCGCCAAAGACGCGGTCATCCCCCGCGCCGTCGTTGGGCGCGTCGTTTTCGCCTGTGCTGTTCTGGAATCGTCATATACTATACATGTCTGGCCGCATACCGCAGCAAAAGGGGGCATTTATGGCGGACATATCCGGGCGGGACGCGGTGCTAATCCAGGTGATCGTGACGCCCTATTTCAATGCCGCGGCCACGATGGGTTTCATTGACCCGTTCCGGGCCGCCAACTATCTAAAGGGCTGCGCACTGTTTCGCTGGACCCTTCTGTCAGAGGCAGGTGGTGCGATCCCGGCCAGCAACGGGGTCGAGATCGCCACCGCCCCCCTGGCAGGGCTGCGGGAGGGTGCGGGGGATGTGGCCGGGGATGTGCTTGTCATCTCGTCCAGTTGGGAACCCGAGGCGCATGCCTCTGCCCGCATATGCGCGGTGCTGCGCACGGCCGCCAGGCGGCAGGTTCCGCTGTGCGCACTGGATACAGGGGCCTTCATTCTGGCGCGTGCCGGGCTGCTAAAGGGGTATTCGGCCACTGTGCATTATGAACATCTGGATGCCTTTACTGAACTGTTCCCCGATACCGAGGTCACGGACAGCCTGTGGGTGAATGACCGCGGGCGGATCACCTGCTGCGGCGGGGTGGCCGCGCTGGACCTGGCACTGCACATGATTCGGCAAAAGGGGGGCGCGGCACTGGCCAATGCGGCCGGGGCCTATGTCTTTGCATCTCCCCTGCGCGGGGCCGCCACGCCGCAATACACGCACACCGCCGGGCCGTTGGGTTTTTCGGTGCCTGACCGTGTGCGTGCCGCGATCCGCGTGATGGAGGCGAATCTTGAAGACCCGCTGCCGATTACGGCACTGTGCGGGCGGATTGGCCTGTCGCATCGGCAATTGGACCGCCTGTTTGCACGCTATGTCCGCAAGACGCCCGCGCTGTATTATCGCGACATGCGGCTGGACCGCGCACGCGGGCTGGTGACGCAGACCGGTTTGCCCTTGTCCGAGGTCGCCTGTGCCAGCGGCTTTGCCGGCCAGGCGCAGTTCAGCCGCGCCTATAAGGAGCGCTTTGGCCTGTCCCCCGGTGCGGACCGGGTGCAGGGGCGCATTCCGTTTGAATTCCGCGCCTGGCCGATGCATCGTGCACCGAAGCCTGCGGCCAGATAAGTCAATAAGGCGACCATTCATGTAAAATATACTGCGACGAGGACGGTGAGTATTGTGCGGCAGGCACCGCGTGCCCGCGCCACAGTTCAGCCCGATACGCGAAGGAGGCTACGCAGATGACCCGTTTTCCCGATGCCCAGGCAGTGCGGGCGATCCACCAGGGCTTTGATGCTGACCCGTCGCGGTCTTTGTCCCTGCGCAAGGACGCCTATGTTGCCGATGAATGGTTTGCGGTGGATCGGGCGGCGATCCTTGGCACATCCTGGCAATGGGTGTGCCACGGCGAACGGCTGCGCACGCCCGGGGCCTATGTGACCGCCGAGATCGCAGGCCATCCCGTTGTGGTGGTGCGGGACCGCGCGGGCGTTTTGCGCGCCTTCTACAATGTGTGCAAGCATCGCGCCCATGCACTGCTGGACGGGGCGGGGCAGGTCACGCGGATCATGTGCCCCTATCACGCCTGGGTCTACAGGCTTGACGGGCAGTTGGTGCGCGCCCCCGGAACGGACAAGCTAAAGGATTTCGCGCCGGGTGATATTTGCCTTGATCCCGTCGGGGTAGAGGAATTCGCGGGCTTTGTCTTTGTCAACCTTGATCCGGCTGCCGTGCCCCTTGCCGCGCAGGCTGGTGCGCTGGAGGGTGAGATCCGCCACTGGGCCCCGGACATTGACCAGCTGACCTTCAGCCGGCGACTGTGCTACGATATCAAATCGAACTGGAAGAATGTTGTGGATAACTTTCTGGAATGTTACCATTGCCCGACCGCGCACAAGGATTTTTGCGACCTGGTGGATATGGCCACCTACAAGGTGACAACGCATGGCATCTATTCCAGCCACATGGCCATGGCCGGCACGGAGGCCAATTCGGCCTATGACGTCTCGGCGGCCACCGTGCGAACCCATGCGGTGTGGTGGCTGTGGCCCACGACCTGTCTGATGCGCTATCCCGGACGGTCCTCGATGATCGTGCTGAACATCATCCCCGCGGGGGCTGACCGGACGCTGGAAACCTATGATTTCTTTCTGGAAACACCGGAACCCGACGCGACCGAGATTGACGCGATGCGCTACCTTGATAAGGTGCTGCAGGTTGAGGACATCAGCCTGGTTGAGCGCGTGCAAAAGGGAATGCAAACGCCCGCCTTTACCCAAGGCCGGATTGTCAATGATCCGGCCGGGTCCGGCGCATCCGAACATGCGGTGCACCATTTTCATGGATTGGTGCTGAATGCCTATGCCGCCTGGGCCGGGGCCGCGCCATGATGCGGCCCAATATCGTTGTGCTGATGGCCGACCAGCTGGCCCCGCAATTCACCGGTGCCTATGGCCACCGGACGGCCCGCACCCCGCATATTGATGCACTGGCCGCGCGCGGGATGCGGTTTGATGCGGCGTATTGCAACGCCCCGCTCTGTGCGCCGTCGCGCTTTGCGTTTATGTCCGGCCAGTTGATCAGCCGCATCGCGGCCTATGACAATGCCAGCGAGTTTCCCGCCAGCGTGCCGACCTTTGCGCATTATTTGCAGATGCTGGGCTATCGCACCTGCCTGGCGGGCAAGATGCATTTCATTGGCCCCGACCAGATGCACGGGTTTCAGGACCGGATCACCACCGATATCTATCCGTCCGATTTTGCCTGGACCCCGGATTGGGAGGCGGCGGATGAGCGGATCGATAAATGGTACCACAACATGGCCACCGTGAAGGAAAGCGGTGTTGCCATTGCCACGTTTCAGACCGATTACGATGACGAGGTGGAATTCACCGCCCGCCGCTGGCTGATTGACCGGGGCCGGGACCGCGCGGCGGGACAGGCCGCGCCGTTCTGCCTGGTGGCCAGTTTCATCCACCCGCATGATCCCTATGTGGCCCAACCTGAATTCTGGGATCTCTACAAGGATGCCATGATCGACATCCCCGAAGCTCTGCCGATGGCACGGCATGATCCGTTCTCGCGCCGGGTGATGGAAGGGATTAAGGCCACCTCGGTGGCCCTGACAGAAGCTGAGATTCGCCGCGCCCGCCGGGCTTATCTGGCCAATGTCAGCTATTTTGACAGTAAGGTCGGGGCGATCCTGAACACGCTAAAAGAGATCGACGCGATTGACACGACGCTGGTCATCGTTACCGCCGATCACGGCGATATGCTGGGGGAGCGCGGGCTGTGGTACAAAATGACCTTCTTTGAACATTCCGCGCGGGTGCCGCTGATCTGTGCCGGGCCGGGGGTGGTGCCGGGCGTGGCACCCAACGCCTGTGCGCTGGTCGATCTGTTGCCCACCTTTGTTGACCTGGCAGGCGGCGATGCCAGGCTGCCGGGGGGGCCCGTCGATGGCCGGTCGCTTATACCGCTGCTGCGGGGCGCGGCGGACCCGGTGGATGAGGCGATTGGCGAATACTGCGCCGAGATGACGCCGTGGCCCGTGTTTATGATCCGCCGGGGGCCACTGAAATATATTCATTGCGATGTGGACCCGCCGCAACTTTATGATTTGGCCGCGGATCCGAATGAGCGGGTCAACCGCGCCGATGACCCGGCGTACGCCAGGGTAGCCGCCGATTTTGCCGCCGAAGTGGCCGACCGATGGGATAGTGCGCGCCTGCGGGCGGATGTGATCCGCACCCAGACCGCCCGCCGGGCCCTGGCCGCCGCGATGGCGGCGGGGGCGGGGGCAGCCTGGGATTACACCCCGCCGCGCGATGCCAGCCAGGAATATGTGCGCAACCATATGGATTGGCCCGTGGTGGCCGCGCAGTCCCGCTATCCGCCGCGCGGGGGATCGGTATGACGAACGGGCTTGCGGGCAAGGTGGCCCTGGTGACAGGCGGGCGCGGCGGGTGCGGGCGGGCGGTTGTCGCACGCTTCCTGCGCGAGGGGGCCCAGGTCTACGCCGCCGATCTGGATGCGGGCGGGTCATGCCCCGGACCCGGTGCGGGGGGCGGTATGTTCCTGCGCCTCGATGTGACGTCCGAGGATGAGGCGATGGCGGCGATGGACCGGGTCGCGGCTGCCCACGGCCGGCTGGACATTTTGGTGAACGCGGCGGGCATTGAGATTGAACAGACCATCGAGGAGACATCCCTGGAGGACTGGAACCGATGTTTTGCTGTCAATGTCACCGGCACCTTCCTGACCTCAAAGCACGCCCTGCCCCTGATGCGTGCGGCGGCGCGGGAGGGTACAACCGCCTCAATCATCAATTTCGGATCCTATGACGGGTTCATTGCCGACCCTGGCCTTGCGGCCTATTGCGCGACAAAGGGGGCGGTGCACGCGCTAACCCGTGCGATGGCCTGTGACCACGGGCCCAACGGCATCCGCGTGAACGCGATCTGCCCCGGCTATATCGACACGCCGATGCTGCAGGGGTTCTTCACCGGCGCGGGATCCGGCGCGGGGGGCCGGACAATTGACCAGCTGCAACAGGCGGTGCGCGATGTGCATCCCATGCGCCGATACGGCACGCCCGAGGATGTTGCCGGCCTTGCCACCTGGCTGGCCAGCGATGAGGCGCGCTATGCCAGCGGGCAGTTGTGGGTGCTGGACGGGGGGCTAAGCGCACAGGTTCAGCAGATGCGCCTGTGACCGCACCTGTTGCGCAGCGCGGGGCAGAGGGAACAGGTGGCGAAGGCAAGGGTAATTTCCAGCCGTCCACCCCCTTTACAACAGGGCGGGGGCTGTGATAGCCTTGCAAGAGCAAACCTGCGTCAACAGAGGAATACGCCATGAAAACCAGAATCACCGCAGCCGTACTGGCCACCATGTCCCTGAGTGTCGGCGGGTGTGCCACAATCTCACGAGGGACAACGGACGTCCTGCATGTGGATACAAACCCGGGGGGGGGCACAAATCACGGATACGAATAATACGTTTCACTGCAGTGCAACTCCTTGTCAGATTGAACTGCCCCGGCGAACGGACATCACGCTGGTTGCAAACCACGAGGGCTGCCGCGAAGCCCGCATCCGTGTGCAAGGGAAGGGATCGGTAGGCGGCAACTGGAGCATGTGGGGGGGAAATCTTATCGCCGGAGGCGTCATCGGCATGGCCGTTGATGGTACCAGCGGGGCCCGTTTGGATCTTCAGCCGAATCCCGCCATCATGCACCTGGACTGTTCGTAAAACCGGTGGGGGCCATAATGGCCCTGCCCCTTCAATCGGGGGGGGACCGCCGTGAAAACGTGAACAAAGACACACGAGTACATCGTATACCCGCGCATCGGGAACCGCGCGGTGCCTGTCGTGTGCTGTCGCGCAGTGCTGTGCGCGTTGGGAAAGGGGGGCTGTGCCAAAATCCGTAATCATCACCTGTGCACCCACAGGCGGCATTCATACGCCGTCCATGTCGCCGCACCTGCCCGTTACCCCGGCCGAGATCGCCGCCGCCTCGATCGAGGCGGCCGAAGCCGGGGCCGCCATTATTCACCTGCATGCCCGCGACCCGGAGACCGGCAAACCTGACCCGCGGCCCGAATTGTTTCGGCAATTCCTGCCGGTCATCAGCCAGGCGACGGATGCGGTGATCAATGTGTCCACCGGTGGGGGGCTGGGCATGACACTGGAAGAGCGTTTGCAAGCCGCCACCGCGACAGGCCCTGAAATGGCCTCGCTCAATGTTGGGTCGCTCAATTTCGGCATTTTTCCGATGCTGCAGAAATACACGGAATTCCGCCACGATTGGGAACGCCCCTTTCTGGAGATGACCGAGGATTTCATCTTTCCCAACACATTCAGGACCATCCGCCAGGCGATTGAAACGCTTGGCACCGGGCACGGCACGCGGTTTGAATTTGAATGCTACGATCTGGGCCATCTGTATAATGTGAAATGGTTTGTGGATCAGGGTCTGATCACGCCGCCCTTCTTTATCCAGATGGTGTTCGGCATTTTGGGCGGCGTGGGGGCGGACCTTGACAATTTGATGCATATGCATAAGGTTGCGGACCGGCTGTTTGGCCCCGCGCATTACGAATGGTCGGTTCTGGCCGCGGGACGGCATCAGATGCCGTTTGCCACCCAGGCCGTGCTTTTGGACGGCAACCTGCGCGTGGGGCTCGAGGACAACCTGTTCATCGGTCGGGGGGAATTGGCCACGTCAAACGCGCAGCAGGTGCGCAAAATTCGCGGAATTGTCGAGTCCCTGGGCCTGTCTGTTGCCACCCCGGCCGAGGTGCGCACGCGGTTGGCCCTAAAAGGCGCGGACCGGGTGAATTTTTAGGAACGGAAGGGGAGATGATGCAGACAAAACAACTGATCAACGGTGAACTGGTCGGGGGCGGCGGTGCGCTGTTGCCGGTGATAAACCCGGCCACGGGACAGGTGATTGCCCAGGTGGCCGAGGCCACGGCGGATCAGGTGTCCGCTGCCGTGCGCACCAGCGCAGAGGCGTTTGAGCGGTTTTGCCGGACGCCCCCTGCCGCCCGTGCCGCGCTTCTGCTGCAGATCGCCGATGTGATTGAGGCGCATCAGGACGAACTCGCCGAACTGGAAAGCCTTAATGTGGGCAAACCCTGGCCGTCCGCGCGGGATGATGAATTTCCCCTGATCATCGACACATTCCGCTTCTTCGCGGGGGCCGCGCGGACCATGACCGGGTCGGCGGCGGGCGAATATGTGGCGGGCCATACCTCGATGATCCGGCGCGATCCGGTTGGTCCGGTGGCGGCCATCGCGCCCTGGAACTATCCCCTGATGATGGCGGCGTGGAAGCTGGCGGCCCCCGTCGCGGCGGGCTGCAGCGTGGTTCTGAAGCCCTCAGAACTTACACCCCTGTCCACCCTGCGGCTGGCAGAGTTATTAAGAGATGTGCTGCCCAAAGGCGTGCTCAACATTATTCACGGGCGCGGTGCCGGCGTTGGAGAGGTGCTTATGGACAGTTCCGGGATACAGGCGATCAGCATCACCGGTTCCCCCGCCACGGGCATGGCCGCGCTGCGCGCCGCCAGCCGGCAGATTCGACCGGTTCACTTGGAATTGGGCGGCAAGGCCCCGGTGATCGTCTTTGACGATGCCGACCTCGGGGCTGTGGCCGCGATGATTCGCACTGGCAGTTTTTTCAATGCGGGGCAGGATTGCGCACAGCCGTGCCGCATTCTGGCCCAGGACGGGGTTTATGAACCCCTGGTGGCCGCGGTCGAGGCGCAGGTCAAGGACATTACACTGGGCGCACCGCGCGCAGAGGGAACCCAGATGGGGCCTGTGATCTCAGCCGCGCAACGGGACCGCGTGGCGGGGTTTGTGGACCGCGCCCGGCCCGCCTGTGAGGTTGTGACTGGCGGACGGTCCGGCGCAGGCGCGGGCTTCTTCTATGAACCGACGGTTGTGGCCAATGTCGGGAACAGTGCCGAAATTGCAACGCAGGAGGTGTTCGGCCCGGTTGTCACGATTTCGCGATTCTCTGATGCGGACGGGGCGGTCCGCATTGCCAATGGCGGGCGTTACGGCCTTGCGGCGTCGGTCTGGACCGCGCATGCGGGCCGCGCGATGGATGTGACCGCGCGCCTGCGCTACGGCTTTGCCTGGGTCAACACGCACGGCGTTGGCACGCCTGAAATGCCCTGGGCCGCGATGAAAGGGTCCGGCACTGGCTGCGATATGAGCGTTTATGCCCTGGACGCCTATACCGCGATCCGCCACGTGATGGTGGCCCATTGACGCGGCTTCGCGGCAAACGCGCCTTTGTCACTGGCGGGCGGCAGGGGATCGGGCGGGCCATTGTCGGGGCCTTTCTGGCCGAGGGGGCCGAGGTACTCGCCTGCGGGCGTGGCCCGGCCCCCGACGGATTCCCGTGCGCGTGGTACCAGCTTGATGTGGCGGATCCGGCCGCGGTGGCGCAGGTGGCCGGAGCCACAGGTGCGCTTGATATTCTGGTCAACAATGCAGGCGTGCAGGTGGAACAGCCGGTGACGACCAGCACCGACGCCGATTGGGAGGCGGTTATCGGCGTGAACTGCCGCGGTGTCTTCAACTGCTGCCGCGCGTTTTTACCCGCGATGCGCAAGGGCGGCGTGATCCTTAACATGGGGTCCACCTCGGGCATGGTCGCGGACCCGTCCATGGCCCTGTACAATGCGTCAAAGGCGTTCGTCCACGGGTTGACCCGCGCCATTGCCACAGATCACGGGCCGCAGATCCGCTGCAACGCGATCTGCCCAGGCTGGATTGAAACGGGCATGCTCCAGGCGGGCTTTGCGCTGGCTGGGGATCCCGCCGCTGCCCGTGCCGATGCCCTGATGCGCCACCCGATGCGCCGCTTTGGCCGGCCCGAAGATATCGCCGCGATGGCGGTCTGGCTGGCATCAGACGTGGCCACCTTTGCCACGGGCCAGTTGTTCACTGTTGATGGCGGGATGACTGCGGCCTCTCCCCTTAATCCGGGCGCGTTCTGATGGCGGACATAACGCATGTTGCCGTCCTGGGGGCGGGCGTGATCGGGGCCAGTTGGACGGCACTGTTTCTTGCGGCGGGGCGGTCGGTTGCTGTTTATGATCCGCTGCCCAAGGCCGAACAGCGGGTGCGTGCGTATATCCGCATGGCTTGGCCCGCGCTTGATGAACTGGGGCTGACTGTGCGGGGTGATCCCGGCCGCGTCACCTTTCACCGCGCGGCCGGGGATGCGGTTCAGGGGGCGGGCTTTGTTCAGGAAAATATCCCCGAACGTATCGATGCAAAACACCGGCTGATCGCCCAGGTTGAAGGTGCCCTGGCCCCGGGGGCGATCTTTTCAAGCTCCACTTCGGGCCTGACATGGGGGGCGATTGCCAAGGGCTTTCGCGACCCGTCCCGCTTCATTCTGGGGCATCCGTTCAATCCGCCGCACCTGATCCCCCTGGTGGAACTGACCGCCGCCGGGCCAGCAACACAGGACGCGGCCATAACCGCGGCGCAAGCCTTTTATAAGGATATCGGCAAGGTGACGATCCGGCTGCACAAGGGCATGCCGGGCCATGTGGCCAACCGGCTGCAGGCCGCTGTCTGGCGAGAGGCGATCCACCTGGTGATGCAGGGGGTGGCCACTGTCGAGGATGTGGATAAGGCCATGTGGGCGGGGCCCGGCCTTCGATGGGCGGCCATGGGGCCGACGATGCTGTTTCACCTTGGCGCCGGAGAGGGCGGGCTGCGGGCCTTCTGCGACCATTTCCGCGATACGTTCAACGGCTGGTGGGATGGGATGGGTGACCCGCACCTGGACGATGACGTCATTGTCCGGCTTGTCCAGGGCGTGCAGGCGGCAGCGGGCGCAACCAGCCCCGCTGCCCTGTCCACGAAACGGGATGCGATGATCGTTGCAATTCAAAAGGCCGTGCAGGGCCACCGCGCAAACCGATGACAGGGGCACAACCCCGCGCGAGGTGCGGGGGGCAATCGCCGCCCTGTTTGACGTCTCCGCGCCTCCACCCCTGTCGCGGGATTGGTGGCTTGACGTGCGTGCCACGTTTCAATGCAAACACGCCCTTGGGCGTCTTAAACACCGCCTTGACCTGGGCCGACACCCCGGCAGAATAAGGACAGCGCATGAGCAAATACACACCATTGGCCGATTACCTGCGTAACCAGACTACCCAGAGGCTTACGCTGACCTTTCGGCAGATTGAGGGGATCCTGGGTTGCCCCCTGCCGCCAAGTGCCTACAAGCACCGCCCATGGTGGGCAAATGAAGCGGAAGGAAACCACGTTCAAACGGCAGGATGGCTGGCGGCAGGATGGCAAACAGCAGACGTAGACATGCGGGGACAGAACGTCACCTTCGTGCGGCTGATTGCCTAAGGGCAGGGCAACCGCACCACTCAACGCCGAGCTGAACGCCCGCGCCCTGGCCCCCAGGCAAGGATTCCCCGTGTTGTGCCCGGCTGCCCCCCGCACCCCGCCGCGCCCTTGACACCGCGCCGCGTGCCGGTGCGGGGTCGCCCGGATGATATGCCCGGTGCCCCGGTACCTTGGTGTTGACGCCCCCGCCCGTGGTGGCTATATTGGCCGCATGAGCACGCCCGACATTCACAGCATCGCGCGGCAGCTGGCCGTATTGGAGGAGCGCATGAACACGTATCAGGCGGATTACCGTACCGACATCGCCCGCCTGGCGGAAGATATGGCCAAGCGCGATGCGGAGCAGGCCAAGCGCGACGCGGAGCAGGCCAAGCGCGACGCCGACCTGAAAGCCGACATCGCCAAACGGGATAAGGACAATCAAAGGTTTCTTGTTAACCTGCTTCTTGTCCTGTTTGGCGTCCTTGTCGCTATTATCATCGGCGGCTTTACATTATCCTAAGCTTGGCCGACACCCCGCCGCCCGCGCCCTGCATTGCCCTTGACACCTTGCCGTGCGCTGGTGCAGGGTGGCCTG
>JACONJ010000040.1 GCA_014323785.1 Paracoccaceae bacterium
CCCGCATCCCCGCGCGGGCGCGGGGCTTGACGTGCCCGTTTGTGCGGGTGTAATTACGCGAAGCCGCGAAGCCGCGAAGCCGCGAAGCCGCGAAGCCGCGAAGCCGCGAAGCCGCGAAGCCGCGAAGCCGCGAAGCCGCGAAGCCGCGAAGGCCCAACCTGCGCCCGAACGCCCCCCCCCGAACAGGGGGGGGGGGAAACCGCACGGCCCGAATATGTCAGCACAAAACGCCATCATCGACTCAACCTATACCACCACACCGCGCGGGCGCAAGGGGGGCTTTACATTCTTCAGCCCCCGCACTGCACGGCCCTTTTGTCACAGTGCCGTCCAGCCGCCATCGACGTTGATCGTGGTACCGGTGATCTGGGCCGCGGCATCGGAACACAGGAACGCCGCGGTCCCGCCCATCTGCTTAACGGTTGCAAACTCTTTGGAAGGCTGGCGCGCAAGCATCACGTCGCGGATCACCTGTTCCCGGTCCATGGCGTATTCCTTCATTGTATCGGGGATTTGCGCCTCAACCAAAGGTGTCATAACATAGCCTGGGCAGATCGCGTTGGCTGTGACGGGCTCCCTTGCGGTTTCCAGCGCAACAACCCTGGTCAGGCCCACCAGCCCGTGTTTTGCCGCAACGTAGGCCGATTTGTAGGGTGAGGCCGTCAGCCCGTGGGCCGAGGCAATGTTGATCACGCGGCCCCATCCGGCGGCGCGCATGCGCGGCAGGGCCGCCGCCGTTGTGTGAAAGGCCGCGGACAGGTTGATCGCGATGATCGCATCCCATTTGTCTGCCGGAAACGCGTCGATGGCGGCAACATGCTGGATACCCGCGTTGTTGACCAGAATATCGCAGGCCCCCGCCCGGGCGATCAGGGCACGGCAGGCATCACCCCTGGACATATCGGCGCAGATGTAGCGGGCGGCAACCCCGGTCTCTGCGGCGATTCCCGCGGCGATCGCGTGATCCTCTGCGCTGTCGGTGAAGGAATTCAGGATCACATCGGCCCCGGCCCTGGCCAGTTCCCATGCAATGCCCAGCCCTATGCCCGAGTTTGACCCGGTGATGACGGCGGTTTTACCGGAGAGATCGGTGATGATGGCCATGGCTGTACCCCCTTATGCCGTGTTTGCGCACACCCTTCTTAAGGCTGCAATCATCACATGAACAGGGGGGCACGGCATCATTCCGTGCGCGGGCCATGCGCGGGTTTGTGTGGGCGGAATCGCGCGGGGGCCAAAAAAGACGCCGGCACAGAGGCCGGCGCCAAGTTATCGAGGCAGGTTTCATACAGGCATGAAACCTATCGAGCAGTGCACCCAACATAAGTGCTGGTTTGACGGGAGTCCACCCTTAATTTGCAATATCCCCGCAACCCTGACAGAATCAGGCGACAGGCACGTAACGCTTCAGAAGGACTGTTTGCACATGCGCATGGATTGTCTTGGATATATCGTCGCTTTGGCTGGATTCTGCCTGGGCGGGGCGGCTTTGGCCACCCCCCGCCATGGCATTGCCATGTATGGCGCGCCTGCCTTGCCGGCGGATTTTGCACATCTGCCCTATGCCAACCCCGATGCGCCCACGGGCGGCCGAATCGTTACCGGAGAGGTCGGCAGTTTTGACAGCCTCAACCCCCACAGCCGGCTGGGAACTGTTCCCTGGCAGTTACGGTTTCTGGCCTATGAGTCGCTGATGGGCCGATCCTATGACGAGCCGTTCACGCTGTATGGCCTTTTGGCCGAATCGGTAGAGGTTGCGCCGGACGGACAATGGGTAGAGTTTCATCTGCGGCCCGAGGCCCGATTCTCGGACGGCAGCCCGGTGACAGTGGCGGATGTCATCTGGTCCTTTGAGACACTCGGCACCCTTGGCCACCCGCGCTATCTGACCGCGTGGGGCCGGGTTGCAGGCATTGAACCGGCGGGGGAGCGCGGCGTTCGGATCACCTTTACCGTGGCGGACCGTGAACTGGCCCTGATCATGGGCCTGCGTCCGATTCTAAAGGCCGCGCAGTGGCAGGGGATTGAGTTCGCCACCTCGGGCCTGGATGTCGTTCCCATCGCCTCGGCCCCCTATGTGGTCACGGATTTTGAGGCCGGGCGTTACGTGCTGTTGACCCGCAATCCGGAGTACTGGGGGGCCGCACTGCCATTTCGGCGGGGCACCCACGTGATCGATGAAGTGCGCATGGAATTCTTTGGCGATGCCACCGCGATGTTTGAGGCCTTTAGCGCGGGCCTTATTAACACAATCCGCGAAACCAGTGCCCGGAACTGGGACGAGAAATACGATTTCCCCCGCGTGCAAAACGGCGACGTCGTGCTGTCAGAGATTCCGCATGAACGGCCCACGGGGATGACCGGTTTTGTGATGAACACGCGTCAGCCTGTCTTTGCCGACTGGCGCGTGCGAGAGGCGATGATTCAGGCGTTCAACTTTGCGTTCATCAACCAGACAGTGAATGGGGGCCGGGCCCCGCGAATCACCTCGTATTTCGGGAATTCGGTTCTGGGCATGTCCCCTGGTCCTGCCGAGGGGGCGGTGGCCGCGCTGCTGGCCCCCTTTGCCGATGCGCTGCTGCCGGGCGCGCTAGAGGGGTATTCCCTGCCGGTCTCTGACGGGTCCGAGGCCAACCGCACCGGTATCCGCGAGGCACTGCGCCTGATGGCAGCGGCGGGCTATACCATTAAGGAGGGCCGGATGGTCGGGGCCGATGGTGCGCCGTTCACCTTTGAGATTCTGTTGCGCCAGGGCTCGGCCGAGAATCAGGCGATCATCAACATCTATGCCGAAGCCCTGTCACGGATGGGAATCGCGCCGCGGATATCCACCGTGGACAGTGCACAATATCGCGAACGGACGGATACGTTTGATTTTGACATGACCTTTTACCGGCGCGGCGTATCGCTGAGCCCAGGCAATGAGCAGCGGCTGTATTGGGGATGCGATATGGCGGAAACCCAGGGCTCCCGCAATCTGATGGGGGCCTGCACCCCGGTGATCGAGGCGATGATCGACACGATGCTGACCACGGACAGTCCTGATACCTATCAGGCCGCGGTGCGCGGCATGGATCGCGTGCTGATGTCGGGGCGCTATGTCATCCCGATCTGGCATGCGCCGGTATCCCGCATCGCCCATGTGCAAGAGTTGCGCTACCCGGACCACCTGCCAATCTACGGCGATTTCATCGGCTTTCAGCCGGATGTCTGGTGGTTTGAAGCGACAGAGTAGCGAAACACGCGGAACAGCACCTGCGCCTTACCCCGTTGCGGGCGGGGCCTGGGGGTTCCGCAGCTCTTTGGCAGGGTGTGCCGGGTTGGGATAGACCAGCCCGGCAGAAATTACCAGTTTTGCGGCGTCTTCCACCGTCATATTAAGGATGATGATGTCTTCCCTTGGCACGAACAGCAGAAAGCCCGAGGTGGGATTTGGTGTGGTCGGCAGGAAGATCGACACCATGTCCTGTTCGGTGCGGGCTTGGATTTCGCCCTTGGCACTGGTCGAGATGAAGGCAACGGCCCAGATGCCCTGGCGCGGGTATTGCACCAGGCAGGCCTTGTCGAAACTGCGTTCCCCCTGGCTGACGACCGTGTCGATGATTTGCTTCAGTCCGGAATAGATTGTGCGCACGCCAGGGATCGTCAGAACCAGCTGTTCGGCCAGGGAAATCATCGAGCGGCCGATCAGCCCCTTGGCGATCCAGCCGACAAGGACAGTGAAGATCAGGAAGGTGGCCACACCAAGGCCGCGGATGTCAAGGCCCGTGTAATCCTGGATCAGCCGCACCGGGTTATAGGCCCCCGGAATCAGCGGCAGCACCCAGGAATCGATCCAGCCCACGACCGTCCAGATTAGCCATATGGTCAGGCCAATGGGCGCGATCACGGCCAGCCCGGCCAGAAAACTGGTGCGGAGTGAGGCCAGAAAACCGCGTTTGGGGGGCGAAGGTGTTTCAGGCAGGGGCATCAATCGGGGCCGTAATCGCGTTGTGCTGGATTCGGTTCGTGTATAGGGTCTATGTCGCGCCTGCACAAGCCGGGCGGACGGGGCAGTTTGTCCGTGCGGGGCTTCTTCCCCCCGTGTTCCGGCGGCTGCCGCCGATGGCATTGGTGCATGCGTAAATCGAACACGGCGGATGGGGCAGGGGGGGCTTGCATCGGTGTGCAAAACCCCCTAAGCGGGGGCCACTTCACAGGCGAAGGCGGGCCACCCGGGGATGGTATCCCCGATTGGTCCACCGGTTGGGCATCTGTCCTGAACCTTCGCCCAGGCACAAACCGGAAAGGGGTTTGAACATGGCGCTTCCCGATTTCTCGCTGCGTCAGCTTTTGGAAGCTGGCGTGCATTTTGGCCACCAGACGCGGCGCTGGAATCCGCGGATGGCGGAATTCATCTATGGCGACCGCAACGGCATTCACATCATCGACCTGACGCAGACCGTTCCGATGCTGGACGCGGCGTTGAATGTCGTGCGCGATACCGTGGCCAGGGGTGGCCGTATCCTGTTCATCGGCACCAAGCGGCAGGCGCAGGCACCGATTGCCGAGGCGGCGGAACGCTGCGCCCAATTCTACATGAACCATCGCTGGCTTGGCGGGACGCTGACAAACTGGAAAACCGTTTCCAACTCAATCAGCCACCTTAAGCAGCTTGATGCGGCAATGGAAGGCGGGACCGAGGGCCTGACCAAAAAGGAACGCATGGGCCTGGAACGCGACCGGGGCAAACTGCAGGCCTCGCTTGGCGGTATCCGCGAAATGGGTGGCCTGCCGGACCTGATCTTTGTGATCGATGTGAACAAAGAGGAACTGGCAATTGCCGAGGCCAGAAAACTGGGTATTCCGGTTGTGGCCGTGGTGGATACCAATTGCGCACCCGAAGGGGTGGATTATATCATCCCCGGCAATGATGATGCGGGACGCGCGATTGCGCTTTACTGTGATCTGATCAGCCGGGCGGCCCTGGACGGAATGACCGCGCAGATGGAAGGCGCAGGTGTTGACCTGGGCGCACTGGAAGAGGGTACCGTCGAAAGCACGCTGGCCTGACCAGCCCAGGGGTGCCGCCGCCCCGGTCCCCCGGCAGGATGATCTCCCGCAAGGCGGGAATATGCCGCTGGCGGGCGGGCGGGGCCTGGCAGCGTGGGCTGTCACACAACCGACATTCGGGCCGGAATACCCCCTGTGGCCCGACATATAGCAAAGATTCAGGAGACCCGGAATGACGATTACAGCTGCAATGGTCAAAGACCTGCGCGAGCGCACCGGCGCAGGCATGATGGATGCCAAGAAGGCACTGACCGAAACTGGTGGCGATATGGAGGCCGCCG
This sequence comes from Paracoccaceae bacterium, assembly GCA_014323785.1. Lineage (GTDB taxonomy): Bacteria > Pseudomonadota > Alphaproteobacteria > Rhodobacterales > Rhodobacteraceae > Rhodophyticola. The sequence goes on from JACONJ010000040.1 coordinate 5,334, forward strand.
TTGACTGGCTGCGCACCAAAGGCCTGGCCAAAGCGGCCAGGAAATCCGGCCGCACCGCGGCGGAAGGTCTGGTGGCCGTGGCCATTGAGGGCGGCAGTGCCGTCGCGGTCGAGGTGAATTCGGAAACCGATTTTGTTGCCAAGAATGCCGACTTTCAACAGATGGTTGCAGGCATTGCCAGGGCTGCGCTTGGCGTGGATGATGTGCGGGCCCTCGCCGCCGCTGATCTGGGCGGCACGACTGTGGCCGACACGCTGACCGACCGGATCGCAACCATTGGTGAAAACATAACCCTGCGCCGGATGGCCGCACTACGGGGGGGCAGGGTTGTGTCCTATGTGCATAACGCGGTGGCCGACGACATGGGCAAGATCGGCGTGCTGGTGGCGTTCAATGGCGATAACGACGCCTTTGCCAAACAGGTTGCCATGCACGTTGCCGCTGTCAATCCTGCCGCATTGTCGGAAGATGACCTTGACCCGGCGGTGATACAAAAGGAACGCGCCATTCAGATGGATATCGCCCGCGACTCTGGCAAGCCCGAAGCCGTGATTGAAAAGATGATCATCGGCAGGATGAAGAAATTCATGTCCGAGGTGACGCTGCTGAATCAGGCTTTTGTGGTGAACCCGGACCTGACCGTTGCGGCCGCCGCGCAGGCGGCAGGCGTTGAGATCACGGGGTTTGTTCGTCTGGAAACGGGTGAGGGGATCGCGAAGGTGAAAGAGGATTTCGCCGCCGAAGTGGCGAAAACCGCGGCCGGGGACCAGGCTTTGGCCTGATCCCCCCCGCCGCGAAATGGGTATGCAGGGGGGCCATGCAGGCGGGACTTCGTGGGACTTGGTGGGACAATGCGGGACCGTGAATGCGCCCACGGGGCGGGGTTTGGGATTTATCGTGCCGTGCGTTCAGACCGCGGCCGCAGAGGGTGCGCTACGGCGCATCAGAGACAAGGACAGGAATCTGAAAGATTTACTCAGGCAACCCGAAGATCGTGTACCGGACAAATCATGGCCGAAAAGCGCCGCCAACACCGGCGCGTCGCGGGAAAGGGAAGGGCCCCAACCGCCTGACGAGGCAGCCCACAACGGAGAATCAAATGACCAAACCGAAACTGACCGCCGCCGCCATTGCGCTTGTCGCTGCAATGAGCGGACAGGTGCTGGCCGAAACGTCCAACTGGACCGTGTCGACCGAAACATCGCCCGTCGATGACAGCACAAACGTATTTTTGAGATCTAAGGGCAGCGAAATACGCGACAGGTTTGGGAACTCCAAGTCTCCGGTGCTCTGGATACGATGCATGGAGGGCCAAACCGATTTTTGGATCTGGTTCGGCGGTCACTTTATGGTTGGCCGCGGTGATAAAGGCGTAGTAACATACCGTATCGATAGTCAGCCCGCTGTTACTCGGCGATTTGTAGAGTCCAACGACAACGAGTACCTCGGCCTCCCCAATAATAGAGGCATTGAGATCATCAAAAGCATGTTTGGCCACGAAACCCTCTTTGTCAGGGCAACACCCAACTCTGAGTGGCCCCTGAACATGACCTTCCCGATTTCCGGGATTGAGGACGTGATCGCCCCGTTGCGCCAGTCTTGCAACTGGTAATCCCGCCGAAACGCCCCCTTCGGGGGTGCCGCCGGGGCCAAGGGCAGACCCGGCCGGAATTTTGCGGTGCGTTTCATGGGTGAAATTCGATTGAAAACCCGCCTGTGAAGACGCCGTGAAGGGGCGTCACAGGGGCTTCACGGGGGCGTCACAAAGGTGGCCGGCCATGGCGCGGATGGCGAGCTCATATCCCCTAGCCCCGAACCCCGCGATGACGCCCAGGCAAACGGGCGCAATCATTGAGGCATGGCGAAACGCTTCCCTGGCGGCGGTGTTCGACAGGTGCAGTTCAAGAACGGGCAGGGCGGTTGCCCCGATTGCGTCCCGCAAGGCGATTGAGCTGTGGGTATACGCACCGGCGTTAAGAATGACGCCGTTATAGCGGTCCGGTGCGGCCTGAATATGGTCCACCAGGGCACCTTCGTGGTTGGATTGCGCCCAGTCCAGGGCCACGCCCAGGCGTTCCGCGACCGGGGCGCATGCAGCCCGAATCCCGTCCAGAGAGGCGGTACCATAAATATCCGGTTCGCGCTGGCCCAGCATATTCAGGTTCGGACCGTTCAAAACCAGAAGTTGCATGGGATATCCTTGGTATCAGATCGGGCTGTGGGGTGTGCGTTCAGGTGCTGCCAGGGGATGTGGCCAAAGGTGGCCCGCCCGTAGCCAGAGCTTTATTTATCTGATTTCCGGCGGTTGCAAGCCCTGCTGATCATCTGGCAGTTCTCAAGGTTCGTTTTGCCGCCTTGCGACCAAGGGGTGATGTGGTCGACCTCCATTTCCCCGATGGTGAAGGAATTGCCGCACACGGGGCAGATGCCGTTCTGCCGCTCATAGGCTTCCCGGCGCATGGCCTCGGAAAAGCCCCTGATGTTCAGGTGTCGTTCATCGCGGTCCAGCACATAGCGCCAGATGCCGCGCTTTTTTGTTACGTCATCATCCATAAGCAGCTGCCGGATTTCGGTTTCCAGCGCGTCCGGGTCGTGGTCTTCGATCCCGTGGGCCTTATACATCGGCCCCCAGGGCAGGCCCTTCATTTCCCTGCGATACTCTGGGAAAGTGGCCTTTACCCACGCGATGACGGCCTGAAAGTGGTTCCACAGGGCAACCGCCGTTTTGTCGTGCTGATGGGTGGCCATGTAGCCTTCGACATCATCACCATTGATCCATTTGATGGCGGTTTCAAGGTAATGCTGCCGGTTGGCGGACCCGTTCAGGTAATCACCGCCGATGCCCTCGGCGGGGCCGTTCGGGCGGCTGAAATACCTTTTGGCGTCCGAGACCCAGGGGCCGTGATACACGGCATTGCGCAATTCCTGCTCGGTCAGGGTTGCGCCCGCAATGTTGATGGTGCGGAACCAGTCCAGCCGTGCGCTGTCACTGCCGGCGCAGATGTAGACCGTCAGGGGATAGTCCAGGATCGCGGCCTGCTGATCGGATTGCAGGTTGTGGAAATGAAACTTTTCAAAGGAAAAATCGCCCATCACATATCGGCAGATTGAGATCGTGCGCTGCTGGCCGTCGATGATTTCGAACCGGCCCGCGCCAACATCCGCCCAATACATAACGTTAAGCGGGAGCCCCGCGCGCACGGTGCGGATGACGGCATCGCGCTGGTCGGGCTTGTAGACGAATTCGCGCTGATAGGGCGGGCGGATGTCCAGCCTGCCGCCATAGCCTGTTACGCCGCCCTCACCATCATCCTGGTATCCTTTGGTCAGGTCGCGGATGGTGATTTTGTGTTCGGTGATGTCCATTGCGTCATCGGCCCTTGTTCAGGTTCTTGCCTCTTTCAACCATGCGCAGGCTTCCAAGCCATTGGTAAAGCCGGGGCAAACAATATCATCCATTCCCGGCAGCGCATCGCTATCCCCGAAGGTTTCAACCCGTTCAGCCTCAACCTTTTTGATGCGGGTGAGGTCTTGATAAAACAGGGTTCCGTGGACCCGCGCCCTTAGGCCGATGATCACTTCGGACACTTTAAAAGGTCCGATCAGGTCAAGGCCCCCGTTGCTTGATACGCATTTGATGGTTTGCCCGTCCAGGCGGGATTTCAGCCACACAACCGGTCGATTGAAGCCATCGCGCCCGACCATGGAAATGAAGCCCTCGATAGATCCGAGTTCTCGGTGCGCAGCACCGGCCGCACGTTTGAGGCTTGCCAGTTTGCGCCCTACATCTTGTGCAGTGTCCGGTGTCACGACAAGGTCAGGGGAGAGCATCGAGGCCCTCGAATGCCAGTGCGCTTGTAATGTCATCTTGGGACAGGGTAAAATCATCCGCAATGTCGGAACGGCTTTCGCCAGATTCCCAACGGCTTTTGACAAGCCATGTCGGGATGCCCGAAACTGACGGCGCACCAAAGCAAAGCGCAGGGTCGATGACGATGCGGCGGTCCCAGGGGCGGGGATAAAACCGAACCGCCGGGCCGTTGGCACTGTAGTCAAACTGCCCAAACCGCCGTGCCAGCACTTCGGCCCATACCATCTGGCCGGTTGTGCTTACAGACAGCAATTTGTCTTTCAGAACCTTTCCTTCGCGGTCCGTCATGTCTTGCAGAATCCCGGCACCGTCCGTTTTGAACCTGGCCTGGGCAAAAGGAAAATCCAGTTGGAGCGTGCGGGAAAGTCACGTCCGCGCGGCCAGGATTTTGGATAACGCAACGCCGGACTCGCGCATTGCCGCAACCACCGACAATTCGATCAATTGCAGGTAGGAAATTCCCGCGCGAATCAGGCGCACGGAACATGCGCGGGTGGTTCCCTCCACGCGGGTGCACCTCCCCCAATATGCGACCTGCTGCGGGGTGAGCCCGACATACGCCGCCGCTTCGCCTGTGCGATAGGCGGGTAATGTCCATCGGTCCCGATATTCGGCCATAGCAGCCGAGCGATGGAATGAGGCGATGGCCTTGGCCTGCCCTGCGTCGGTCAGGGTGCGGGTCGCTGCACGGGTGTCGATGGCGGGGGCGGGCATCGGGGGAGTCTCCGGTTTCAGATGTCACCATTGCCCAGGGTGGCGGGGGTGTCAAGGGGGGCTTTTTACCCCGCGGGTTTTGGGTGTATAATTGCGGTACAGGGTTAGCTCCTCGGCCCGTTTCCGGTGCGGCAGGTTGGTGAACCAGCAGGTGTTGCCGAATCACTGCCGCCGCCACAAGACTTGGCTTGGATGGCCGGGAAAAGGAGCGACCGGATGCCGTGCCGGATCCATAATTGGAGCGGGTGAATATGGACCATCATTCGCATATAGATGTCTCAAAAGTTATCGATGTCGATAAGTGGGTTCGGGCAGAAGAGGCCTCAACCGGGTCCAGAGAAAAGGTAACGTTAATCGAACCCAGTACGGATCGCCATTATATTCTTAAGTTCCCCAAGAAACGCAGGGAACATCAGGTGTGGTCAGAGTTGCTGGCCTCTTACATCGCGGGTGATCTTCTGGGTTGGGACGTTCAGCATACTTCCATAGCCCAGCAGGGAAACAGACATGGCAACCTTTTGCGGTATGTCTACAAACCTGAGAGCGAGACCTTCACGGAACATGAGAGAGAGACCTTCACGGAAGGCTTGCGGTTCTGTACCCAGGCCGATCCTGATTTCGATGTGGATAAGGGGACCAGGCACACTCTGCCATTGATTATTAAAGTCTGTGACGACCTTCTGAAGAAGGGCTTGAAGCGGGACGACTTCATGGATTTCTGGGCCCGGGGGCTCGCACTGGATACCCTGATCTCTAACACGGACCGTCATGCCGAAAACTGGGCCCTCATTGAGGGACCAGAGGGCGTTCGGGTGGCCCCGCTTTATGACAACGGATTGAGCCTGGGGTGCGGCCTTGATAAGGTCGGATTGGACCGCGCCTTTGATGACGCTGGTCAATTGAACGCCGCACACCTGGAAAGACAACGGCGAAACGGACGCCACAATCTGCGGCTGGATAAGCCTGACAACCCCGCCAGCACCCGCCCCGCGCAAAGCGCGAGTCGGTCAACTCATCACCCTGCTGCTGATGCTTCACCATTGCCCAAGGCGGGTGGCGCGTCAAGGGGGGCTTTTTACCCCGCGGGTGCCAGATGGCGGTTGCGGATAAGGAGGCGGGCGTAGATTTCTTTGCCGTTCAAGAAGAAGCGGGAAACCTTTCCGGTCTTCTCAAGCATGAGGGGCCGGTCCATCCCCAGAATCTCAAATTGTTCCGGGTTATACTTATCCAGAAAGGTGACGGGGACGCCCATGGCCCCAAGGTAGTCGGCGGGGATGTGGGCCACCTTGGACACCTCGATGGCGTCATAGTTATCATAGGCGGGAAACTCTTCGGGGGAGTATGTCTTCCACAGGATGAGCTCCTCGTTCCGCTTGCGGTGCGGTAAATTCGTGAACCAGCAGGTGTTGCCGAACATCTGGTCTGTGCCATCGGGGCGACCATAGCTGCGGGCGCGCACCCCGGTGAACCCCAGCCACACCCGATTGTCGCGGATAAGGGGGAAGACCTCTTTATACGTCAAAGCATTCAAATTGCCGATAATCAGGAACTTCTTGTTGTGTTCCACCAGCTGCGCCAGGTATTCGCGGAACAGGCTGAAGGGCGGGTTGGTGACAATCACATCGGCCTGCCGCAGCAGATCGATACATTCGGGGCTGCGGAAATCGCCGTCGCCATCCAGAAGGCGCAAGCCAATGTCATCGGGGCGGGGGACCACATCGCCCGCGCGGAAGCCGGTGTAATCCAGCATGATGGCGCGCTCGGAATCAAGCCGTGTGAACATGTCCGGGTTGCGGGATTTGTAGCAGGTGGCAATCAACCGCCGCAGGCCGAAGTGCGCGAAGTTGTGGCTGAAATAGTGCCAGAACTGCGACACACGCGGATCATCGCAGTTGCAGTAGATCGTCTTGCCCGCAAAATGCGCGGCGTAATGGGCGCATTCGGCCTCTATGTCGGGCAGCTGCGTGCAGGGCGGCGTTGCGGGGCATGGGCGGGCATGGGGGGTGCACGGGTGCGGGCATAAGGGCAGTTTGGCTTGGATCACTGCAGACTATGCCGCCTGGGCGGACGGTGCAACCTGAAAATGTGCCGTGAAGGGTGTGTGAAGCGGCTTCACGGCGGTTTCACGGGCTGCCTTTGGGCCTGTTTTACCTAAAAGACAACATAATCCTGATTATCGGCAACAAGAACGCCATCACCTATAAGGAGGTCTTCCCCCTGATCCGTGACAATCGCCTTTGGGTCGGGGTGACGCCGATGGGCCGCGACCTGCTGTTCGGAATACCCGATGATCGCGCCGCCGCATTGCAGGCCACAGGCCGCGAAGGCAGTGCCTGGCGCATGGTGGGCAGCGCGGTGATGGGCCGCGCACAAGCGGTCTGGTTCTCCAACCTGCCGCACAGCAAGCGGAACGAGGAGCTCGTCCTGTGGAAGACATACTCCCCCGAAGAGTTTCCCGCGTATGATAACTATGACGCCATCGAGGTGTCCAAGGTGGCCCACATCCCCGCCGACTACCCTGGGGCCATGGGCGTCCCCATCACCTTTCTGGATAAATATAACCCGGAACAGTTTGAACTGATCGGAAACGAGAGAACAGTCGGGAAATCCCGATTCGTGTTGAGTGGCAGGCAACTCTACGCCCGCCTCCTTATCCGCAACCGCCACCCGCAAACCGCGGGGTAAGGCCGCCCCCCCCCTTGACGCGCCCCCCGCCTTGGGCAATGGTGAAGCATCAGCAGCAGGGTGATGACCGCCCCGCCGCTTGATCCCAGGAGATTCGCCCATGCCCGACCCCGCCATCGATGCCCAACACGATGACTTTGCCACCAGGGCCGACCTGGCCGAATTGAAAACGGACCTGCGCGCGGATATCGCCGGGGTGAAAACAGACTTGGCCAGCGTGAAAACCGAGATGACCACGGTGAAAACAGACCTGGCCAGCATGAAAACAGACTTGGCCGGGGTGAAAACAGACCTGGCTGGGGTGAAAACCGAGATGGCCGCGATGAAATCCAGCCTCGGCGAAGTGAAAACAGACCTGACCGGGGTGAAAACCGAGATGGCCGGGGTGAAAACCGAGGTGGCCCTGATGCGCCGTGATATGCGCTGGATCATGGGCGTTGGCGGCGTCTTTCTTTCCGCGATGCTGGTCATTTTCGGGATCGCCGCCCGCGCCCTCGTCCTCGCCGTGGGGTAAGATTTATCGGCCCCGCGCAGCCGTAAAGCCGCCCTTGGGCCCCCCGCCGATGGCAGCACTTGACGCAGCCTACCGCCTTGCGCCAACGAAGATTCCTGTCAAGACCATTCCAACCAGCCCGATCACCGTCACGGCGGTGCTGCCAACCAGCAAATCCAGGGCACTATCCGGAAGAGAGAAGCCGAGAACAACCCCGAAACCGTGCAGCAGAAGCAGGGCAAAAACTGCACCACAATACGCGCACATGAACCAGAATGCCTTTTCCGCAAAAGGCTTGATCAGGTCGTTGAGCGTCCTCGTGGTCTCGGCATGTGTTTGATCCCTCAAACTATTACTTGCCGAGCCCCGGGCGGCTGCCAGAGGATAATCCTGAGGAGGGCCGCCCCCAAGATCGGCCCCGGATGGCGCAATGTCAAGATCGTCCAGGGTGATCTTATCACCTTCACCGGGCGGCTTGTCGTCCTGCATGGGCCAACCTTATGAAATGCTGCCGGATATCTTCGTTGAACAAAGGCTGGTTGCGCCCTTCCCCGAAATAGGTGTTCGCCCAGGGCGTTCCCGGCTGGTGAGTCATCCTGGAAAGCCACACACCAGTGTACTTGTCGTATTTTCTCCATGTATGTTGGATCACCGCCCGTTCCTCTGCGCTCAGGTCAGCGGAATAAGGTTTCCCGTTCGGAGGGGCCATACGATCACCCGAAGCGTTGTGGCCATAATCGCGAAGATGATCCCAGATCGGGCGCATCACCGGCCCGCCATCCCAAGCCTCAATGTCACCACAGACCAAAGGCTCCCCATTGATGGCAAGGTTCCAGCCGTGGGCAAGATACACCAGTTTCTGAAGTTTTATCTGGCTCATTTTTTCACCATTGAGTTTGATAAACTCATTGGCGATTGCGCGAGGGTCATGGCTGGGCATTGAAATCGGGCCTCCCTGTTCCGGTGTAGGGTATTCAGGGAGTCGATACATTGTCAAGACATTATCAAGTACCGCCACCAAACACCCCGAACCCCGCAGACATAAAGCCGCCCCTAGCCCAGCGCGTAGCCCGCGCCCCTGACGGTTCGAATGGGATCATCCCTGTCCGGTCCCCTGAGCTCCCTGCGCAGGCGGCCAACGTGCACATCAACCGTGCGGCTTTCAACATAGATGTCACGGCCCCAGACACGGTCAAGCAGTTGTTCACGGCTCCAGACACGGCCGGGGCGTTCCATAAAGGCCGCCAAAAGGCGAAACCCGATGGGACCAAGCGTCAGACACTTCCCCGCCCTGCAGGCCCTGTGTTCGGTCATATCAAGCGTGATGTCATCATAGTTCAGCCGTTCGCCCACAGCCGCCGGGCGAAGGCGGCGCAGCTGCGTGCGCAAGCGCGCCAGAAGCTCGGCCACCGAATAGGGTTTCACGACATAATCATCGGCCCCGGTGTCCAGGCCGCGCACCTTGTCGGCCTCATCCGACCGGGCCGAAAGCATGATGACGGGGATCCGGCTGGTCTGCTTGCCGCGTTTCAACTGGCGGCACACCTCTATGCCCGACACATGGGGCAGCATCCAATCCAGGATGATGACGTCAGGCGGCGTTTCCCGCACAAGGGCCAAAGCCTTGTCCCCGGTTTCGGCGGTCATCACCTCAAAACCCCTGGCGCGGACGTTATAGGCCAGCATCTCCCGCTGTGCGGGTTCATCCTCGACGATCAGAACCAGGGGCAGAACCAGGGGGGCAGCGGCCATCGACGTTATCCCCCGCCCTGTTCATAGGGCGTGCGATCCTGTTTCGGGCGATCCTCATCCGGCAGTTCCCCGGTAACAAGGTAGATCACCTGTTCGCAGATCGAGGTCACGTGGTCGCCCATACGCTCAACGTTCTTGGCCATAAAATGCAAATGCATGCAGGTGGTAATGGTGCGCGGATCCTCCATCATAAAGGTCAGGTATTCGCGGAAGAGGGTGGAATACATCTGATCAACCTCCTGGTCGCGTTCACGCACATCGGCGGCCAGGGCGGCATCGCGCTGGATATAGGCATCAAGCGCATCTTTTAGCATCAATTCCACCGCGCGGCCCATGCGTTTCAGCCCGGATGCCGTACCGCTGATCGGCCGTGCCTGGCTGATAACCGAGGACCGCTTGGCGATATTCTTGGCGTAATCGCCGATCCGTTCCAGATTGGCCGAGACGCGAAAGACGCTAAGGATTGTGCGCAGATCGGTGGCCGTGGGCTGGCGCAGGGCCAGGATGCGTACGGCCTGTTCATTGGCCTGTTCCTGAAGGGCATCGATGGCCCTGTCCCCGGCCCTGACGGCGGCGGCAAGATCTGTGTCGCGCGCCTCGAGGGCGCGGGCAGCTTGCGCGATGCTGTGTTCAACCAGCCCGCCCATCTTCATGATGGTGGCTTGGATCCCCTCGAGATCCCGATCAAAACTTGCGACGATATGTTCCTGATTTGCCATCGATTTATCTGTTCTGATCAGCCGATCCGGCCAGTGATGTAGTTTTCGGTGCGGGGGTCGTTCGGGTTGGTGAAAATCTGCCCGGTCTCGCCAAACTCAACCAGCTCGCCCAAGTGAAAGACGGCGGTGTTCTGGCTGACCCGCGCGGCCTGTTGCATTGAGTGGGTAACAATAACAACCGAATAACGGCGGCGCAACTCATCAATCAGCTCTTCCACCTGCGCCGTCGCGATGGGGTCAAGTGCCGAACAGGGTTCATCCATCAACAGCACCTCGGGGCTGGTTGCAACGGCCCGCGCGATGCACAGGCGCTGCTGCTGGCCCCCCGACAGACTGGTGCCGGGGGCTCCCAGCCGGTCTTTAACTTCGTCCCATAACGCCGCGCGGCGCAGGGATTTTTCGACGATCCCGCCCAATGCCGCCTTATCCCTGGCCAGGCCGTGAATGCGCGGGCCATAGGCGACATTATCATAGATTGATTTCGGAAACGGATTCGGTTTCTGGAACACAATGCCAACCCTGGCGCGCAGCTGCACCGGATCCACCCTGGGGTCATAGATATCTTCCCCGTCCAGCCTGATCTTTCCCGCCACGCGGGCGGTGTCGATGGTGTCATTCATCCGGTTCAGGCAGCGCAGAAAGGTGGATTTGCCGCAGCCCGACGGACCGATGAACGCGGTGACTGTTTTGTCAGCAATATCAACATCAACCTTCCTGATCGCGTGCGTGTCACCGTAGAAAACATCCACCTGCCGGGCCGAGATTTTTAGCGCACGGGTCTGGACAGTGGGGTCTGTCACTTGCAAATCATTCATGCGGTTTTTGTCCTTTCCCACCCGTGCTTACCAGCGGCGTTCAAACCGGCGGCGCAAAAGCACGGCCAGCGCATTCATGAAGATCAGAACGACCAGAAGCACGATAATTGCGCCCGAGGCCCGTTCCACAAAGGCGGGATCAGACCGTTGCGTCCAGTTATAGACCTGCACCGGCAGGGCCGAGGCCGGATCAAACAGCCCTGCGGGCAGCGGTGCGGGATATTCGCGGACAAAGGCCACCATGCCAACCAGCAGAAGGGGCGCGGTTTCCCCCAAAGCCTGGGCCAGGCCGATGATTGTACCCGTCAGGATACCGGGTGCGGCCAGGGGCAGGACGTGGTGAAACACCGATTGCATCCTTGATGCCCCCAGTCCCAGGGCCGCCGAACGGATCGATGGCGGCACGGCACGCAGGCTGGCCCGCGTGGCGATGATGATCGTTGGCAGCGTCATCAGGGTCAGCACCAGGCCGCCGACAATCGGGGCCGATTGCGGCAGGCCCGCAAAGTTGATAAAGATCGCCAGGCCCAGAATCCCGAATACAATCGACGGTACCGCCGCAAGGTTTGAGATGTTCACCTCAATCAGATCGGTAAAGCGGTTCTTTGGCGCAAATTCCTCCAGGTAGATTGAGGCGGCGACACCAATGGGCAAGGTCAGCACCAGCACCACAAGCATCATGTAGAACGAGCCCAGGATCGCCACGCCCAGGCCCGCCGCTTCGGGCCGCTGGCCGGACGCATCGGGGGCGGTGATGAAATTCTGGTTGAAGCGGGTTGTCAGCACACCTGCCTGGGCCAGAGTTTCGGCCAGACGCAGCTGTTCGGGTGAGACATTGCGATCCCGTTCGGCACTTTCCAGCGTCACGCGGCCCTTGAAATAGCCATCAATCCGGCCACTGGCCAGGACATCCAGCGTGATCGTTTCCCCCACCAGCTGCGGATTGGCCAAAACGGCCGTGCGCAACTGCCCCGGGGCCTCTTCCGAGAGCATAGCAGCCATGGCGCGCGGCCCAAGGCCGGTTTCAATGCCAAGGGCCGCCACATGGTCGGCGAACGCCCGCCCGATCAGGGGCGCATAGCCAAAGGTGGTAACGCGGGCCATCGCGGCCGGGTCACGATGGCCGTCCGGGTCAAGGCGTTCCTGGGACAGAACCACCGGAAAGGTGATAAAGGTTTGCCGAAAGGCCCCAAGCCCGTTCGACACGACCGAGGCCAAAAGCACCGCCAGGGCCAGAACCCCCGTCCCCATCGCGGCCATGCCAAAGGCGCGGAACCGTACCTCGGCGCGGTTGCGGTGCCTGGTCCTGTTATCCTGCGCCAGCAGCGAGGGGGTCGGGCGGGCGGCAGTTGCGTCGGTCATTCGTATTGTTCCCGATATTTGCGCACGATATAAAGTGCCAGAACGTTCAGCCCGAGGGTGATGACAAAAAGCGTAAGGCCAAGCGCAAAGGCAACCAGGGCCTCTGGGCTGGAAAAATCCGTATCCCCGGTCAGCTGGCCGACGATTTTTACGGTTACTGTTGTCATCGCCTCAAACGGGTTCAGGCTTAGCGCGGCCCCCGCCCCGGCCCCCAGCACCACGATCATCGTTTCGCCAATGGCGCGCGAGGCGGCCAGAAGCACTGCACCGACAATCCCCGGCAGGGCCGCGGGCAGGATCACCTGTTTTATCGTTTCCGATTGCGTGGCCCCAAGCCCGTAGGAGCCATCGCGCAGGCTTTGCGGCACGGCATTGATGATGTCATCCGACAAAGAGGATACAAAGGGGATCAGCATGAGTCCCATCACAATTCCCGCGGTCATCACCGAAGAGGACGAACTGCCCAGGCCAAGGGGTTCGGCGAAATAATCGCGCAGAATCGGCCCCACAGTGACAAGGGCGAACAGGCCGTAAACGACGGTGGGGATGCCTGCCAGGATTTCGATCAGCGGTTTGGCAACCGCACGAAGCCGATGGCCGGCATATTCCGCCATATAGATTGCGGCGAACAGACCGATCGGCACCGCCACCAGAAGCGCGATGAACGAGATGTAGAGCGTACCCCACAGCAGGGGAAGCAGCCCAAGTTCGGACCCGCCTTCGAAACGCGGGCGCCATTCCAGGCCAAAGAAGAAGGCGTGCCAAGGGTAAAGTTCAAAGAAATTGAAGGTCTCGAACAGCATCGACAGGACAATGCCCACTGTCGTCAGGATGGCGATGGCCGAGGCCAGGATCAGAAGTGCCAGCACCGCGCGTTCCACCGCATTGCGGGCGCGAAATTCCCGACGGGTGCGCGTAAAACAGGCATAAGCCAGCCCAAGCGCGGCAAGCCCCAAAACCGCCGCTGTCATCAGGATGCTGCCGGTTGCCTCCAGCCTGCGATAGCGTTGCGCCGCGCGCAAAACCTCTGGCGTGACCGCGCCGCCCGGGGCCACCCCGGCGCGGCCCAGGCGGGCGCGAATGTCTGTAAATTCTGTCTGGTTCGAGCGGGCCTGTTCCTTGGTCAATGCGCCCTGCCTGACCGCCACATCCAGCCCCCTGGCCACGCGGCGCATGTCGGTCATGGCCAGGCTGCGTGCGTCCGCGTCCTGGAACGCGGCACCAGTGATCATCGGGGCCACCTGACGCTCGAGCACCAAAGGCTGCACCAGAAGCCAGACGGCAAGCACCATCAGCGCGGGGACGATGGTGAAAATGGCAACATTCGCCCCGTAGTAATGCGGCAGCGAGTGCAGAAGCCAGCACTTGCCGCCGACGCCGGCCAGGGCACGCCTGCGGCCCGCCACATAACCGGACGCGCCGAGCAGGACAACACTTGCAAGAAGCCATGACAGGGGCATGAGGCCTGACTTTCAGAACCGGGACATCTGTGTGGCGAGGGGCCTGTTACGCCGCCACGACGCCAGAGGCAAGCCCGGCTTACATCGCCTTCTCGTTTTCGATCATGGCCTGGGTTGCGGCCAGTTCCGGGTCAGAGACCAGGCCATAGGCCGCCAGGGGGCCGAACGGGCCCGCGATATCGTCGGACACAAAGAACGCGGCGTATTCCTTCAGGCCCGGGATCACGCCGATATGCGCCGCCTTGATATAGAAGAACAGCGGACGCGACACCGGGTATGCACCCGAGGCGATGGTGTCCACGGTGGGTTCAATGCCGGACATGGTGGCCACCTGCAGCGTATCGGTGTTGTTCTGGTAGAACGACAGGCCGAACACGCCGATGCCTTCGGGGTTGGCCGAAATGCGTGTCAGTGTTTCGGTATAATCGCCATCGATATCGACGGACACGCCATCGGCGCGCAGTTCCAGGCATGCCGCTTCCGCGGTATCCTTATCCATGCCCGTTTCCAGCATGGCCGTTTTGGCCCCGGTGTCTTCGCAGCCCTGCAGGATCACTTTTTCTTCAAACACTTCACGGGTGCCGTGACGGGTGCCGGGGATATAAGCGGCGATCTTCTGGTCCGGCAGGTCGGGGTTCACGTCTGACCAGCGGGTGTTGGGATTGGCAACCATTGCGCCTTCCAGGGGGAGTTCGGCTGCAAGGGCCAGATACCAATCCGACGGGGTAAACCCGAACGCCTTCCCGTCAATGTCGGAGGCAAAGACGATTCCATCATAGCCAAAGCGCACCTCGATGATGTCGGTGACACCGTTTTCGGCGCAGGTTGCGATTTCGGCTGCGCGGATCGCGCGCGATGAATTGGCGATGTCGATTGTGTTTGTGCCGACACCTTCGCAGAACCGGCGCAGGCCGGTTGATGATCCGCCGGATTCCACAACCGGGGTCGGGAACGCAAAGTTTTCACCAAAGGCTTCGGCAACGATGGCCGCGTAGGGCAGCACGGTCGAAGACCCGGCAATCTGGACGTTGTCGCGGCTTTGCGCGGCGGTGGCAGCCACTGATACAGTGGCCAGTGCCAGCGCGGACACGGTCAGTTTGGTGCATGACATGGAAAAGGGGACTCCCAAAAAACCAGGGTTATTGCGGGGTAGCAGCCCCGCTATGCTGCAGAATAGCAGCCCTGTGTAAGGATTTTGTGACATGCGCACGAAAGTTTTGTGACAGTCCGGACAGCCCCCCGAACAGCCCCCGAACAGCCATGGTCGGTCCGCAGGGTGCCGCGCTAATCCTTTGGCAGGAACACTGAAAAGGTACTCCCCTGCCCCGGTGTGCTGGATATCCGCAACCGGCCCCGGTGCCGATTGACAATATGTTTCACGATCGCCAGGCCCAGGCCCGTGCCGCCCATGGCCCGGCTGCGATGGGTGTCGATGCGATAAAATCGCTCGGTCAGCCGCGGCAGATGCAAGGGCTCGATTCCATCGCCCCGGTCGCTTACATCCACCCGCAGGACCGGCCCTTTCAGGCTGCCGGTTTCCTGTTCCTCGGCGATGCGCAGGGTCACCGGATGCCCTGCCCCGCCGTATTTCAGCGCGTTCTCGGCAAGGTTCAGGAACACCTGCCTGAGCTGATCTGCATCGCCGGTCACAAAATGCGGCTGCTCTGCCCCCTCCAGAACAAGTTGGCTGCCCGCCTCTCTGGCCATATGCCGCAGTGAGGCGACGACCCCGGCCAGAATATCCGAGGCATCCACCCGGCCAGGGGGGCGCATCCGTTCCTGCCCCTCTACCCGGCTTAGCGACAGAAGGTCCGACACCAGGCGATTCATCCGCCGCGCCTCATCCTCCATAAGGGTCAGGAACCGGTCGGACGCGGCTGGGTCATCCCGCGCGGGGCCGCGCAATGTCTCAATAAAGCCCAGAATTGCGGTCAGCGGGGTGCGCAATTCATGGCTGACATTGGCCACAAAGTCGCGGCGCATCTCCTCGGCCTCACGCAGGTGGGTGATATCGTGAAAATGCAGCATCACCCCGTCACATCCCATGGTCGGCTGACGGGTCGGGCGGATGGTGACGCGAAACACCCTCTCACCGTGCTGGTCGGCCTGGGTAAAGCGTGCCTCGCTGGCCTCGGCGCGGGCAAAGGCGGCCTCAATCCGCCCCAGAAGCGCGGGCTGGCGCAGCACGGTCACATAATTACGGCGCAGAATCCACGCCCCCAAAAGCGAGGTCGCCAACGGGTTCGCCGCCGCAATCCGACCTTCGGCATCCAGCAGAAGCATCGGTGCCGGCACCGCCCCGAGCAGATGGGTGATCATCGGTGCCGGCATGCGAGTACCCCTTGTGGCGGCGGTATAACGAATTTATCTGATCGCCGGGGGTGCGTTCGCGCACGGGGTGCATTGCGATCACTTAACATTGGATTCTTGCCATTACCTATTGAATTTACGGGTTTTTTATGATTCACGCTGTCCAGGGCCACCATGGCAAATGTGCTTGCAATGCCGCCTGTGGGTTCGATTCATGGCGTGAAGCGATCATCGCCCCCGGTATCGTTCTGGCCAAGATGCAAATCCGCCGCGCAACTTCCGCCTGTGACGGTGTCGGCATTGGGCATGTCGTTGTCAATGGTGCGTCGGAGCGCGGCCTTGTGATCCAGCCCGTAATGCATCCAGCGGCGCAGCAGCCGGTCCTCAAGCGTGGCGCGGGGGGGACAAAGAAAGACGGTTGCGTCAAATATCCGGTGCAATGTGGCCCAGGGCTGCGCGGTCAGCAGCAGATAATTACCCTCTGCCACAACAACGGGTATGTCTGGTGCGATGGCGATGGCATTGGCAATCGCCACATCCATCCGCCGATCAAACCGCGGATGAAAGGTTTCGACCCTGGCGGTGGCGATGGCAGCGACGGCCCGGCAAAAGCCTTCGGCGTCAAACGTCTCGGGTGCCCCTTTGCGGGCCAGCACGCCGCGGGCGTTCAGGATCCGGTTATCCAGATGGTAGCCGTCCATGGGCAACAGCACCGCTTCGGGGCCGTTGTCTGGTGCGGGCGCGTTCAGGGCAGCGACCACGGCCTGGGCCAGCGTGGATTTGCCCGAGGCCGGGGGACCGGCGATGCCGACCATCGTTCGTTTGCCCGCCCGCCGCCGCGTTGCAATCAGTTCACAGACCCGTCCGATGTCGCGTTCAAAGGGTGTACCGGTCATGCCGATACGCCGGCCGCGTCCGGGGTCAGGGCCCCCGTCATCAGTGCCACAGCATCCGGCATGGCGATGTCGTTCGGATTCACGCAGCACAGACGCTTTCCAAGCCGATGAATATGGATGCGATGGGCCAGTTCGAAAACATGGGGAATGTTATGGCTGATCAGGATAATCGGGATGCCCCGGGCGTTCACGTCCTGGATCAGCTCCAGCACCTTTCGGCTTTCCTTCACCCCAAGTGCGGCAGTCGGTTCATCAAGGATAATCACCTTTGAGCCAAAGGCCGCAGCGCGGGCAACGGCGACACCCTGCCTTTGTCCGCCGGAAAGCGTTTCAACAGCCTGGTTGATGTTCTGGATCGTCATCAGCCCAAGTTCGGACAGCTTTTCGCGGGCAAACCGCTCCATCGCGGCCCGGTCCAGCTGACGCAGGACTGTTCCGCGCCAGCCGGGTTTGCGCAGTTCGCGGCCCATGAACATATTATCGGCGATTGACAGGGCGGGCGACATGGCCAGTGTCTGGTAAACCGTTTCAATCCCCGCGGTGCGGGCCTGGTTCGGCGAATGGAAATTCACGTTCCTGCCTTCCAGCCAGACCTCGCCCTCATCCGGGATCGTGGCGCCAGAGATCACCTTGATCAGCGTGGACTTTCCGGCACCGTTATCGCCGATCACCGCCAGGATTTCCCCCGGCAACAGGTCGAAATCGCAATGGTCAATGGCAATGACCCGGCCATACCGCTTCACGATGTTCCGGGCTTTCAGAATGGGTTCAGTCACGCGGAAACCCTTCGAATCCACTGATCCACGGCAACGGCGGCGATGATAAGGATGCCGATCAGCAGGCTGGTCCATTGCGGATCCGCCCCCGCCAGCCGCAGGCCAAGCGTAAAGACCCCCACGATCAGGGCCCCGCACAGCGCACCAAGGATCGACCCGCGCCCGCCGAACAGCGAGATGCCCCCGATCACGACGGCGGTGATGCTCTCAATATTGGCCGTCTGCCCCGAGGTCGGGGATACGGACCCGATCCGCCCGATCAGGGCCCATCCGGCAAAGGCACAGATCACGCCCGCCAGGGTGTAAACGGATATCAGGGTGAGGCGGACGTTGACCCCGGCAAGTTCAGCGGCCTCCGGGTCATCGCCCACGGCATAGACATGGCACCCCCAAGCCGTGTGCCGTAGCGCATAGGCCAGCACCAGGGCCAGAAGCAGCATAAAGATCACGCCCCAGGTCAAAATCGCCCCGCCGATTTCAATCCGTTCGCCAAAGAACTGCAGCAGTGCGGCATTGGCCTCAATATCCTGGCTGCGGATTGTCTCGTTGCGCGAATACAGAAAGTTGGCGGCCAGAACGATCTGCCACATGCCCAGGGTCACGATGAAGGGCGGCAGTTTCACGATGGCCACCAGCACCCCGCTGGTCAGCCCGCACAGCGCACCACAGGCCAGGCCGCAGGCAACCGCCGCCTCGGGCGGCATCCCGTAACGAAAGGTGAATTGCCCCATCACGACCGAGGACAGAACCATCACGGCCCCCACCGACAGATCAATGCCCGCCGTCAGGATGACGATGGATTGCGCCAGTGCCACGATACCAACGATCTGCACCTGCTGCAGGATAAGCGTTAGCGCAAAGGGTGACAGGAAGCGTTCACCAAGCGTGATGCCAAAGACAAGAACAGCCCCCAGCAGCACCAGAAGCGGCACCAGTGAGGGCCGCGTGTGCAATGTGTGCTGGATAAAGTCGGCAGCCCCGCGCCGGGTATGGGCACACTCCGCGACCGCCTCGCCCTGGTGCGCGGTGTTCTTGTCGCTGGCGGACATAAGCATCCCCCCCCTGAAACCCGGGTGAATTGCCCAAAGTTTCGGGCAGCGGGCAATATGTGATACCGGCCGATCCGGGCCGGGCCGATCCGGGCCGATATCACATATCAGGCACGATCTGTCAGCCCCAGCAGAGGGCAAGACCTTCTTCGGACGAGATCGACTCGACACCAGCCACCGGGGAATCGGTGATCAGTGCCACACCCGTGTTGAAGAAATCAAGGCCCGGCGTTGGTTGCGGCAGGCTTCCATCCGCCGCGTAGGTCGCGATGGCCTCAATGCCCAGGCGGGCCATATCCAAGGGATACTGCTGCGATGTTGCACCAATCACGCCTTCGGCCACGTTGGTCACCCCCGGGCAGCCACCGTCAACCGACACGATCAGCACGTCACGTTCCCGGCCAATGGCTCGAAGAGCCTCATAGGCCCCTGCCGCGGCGGGTTCGTTGATTGTGTAGACCACGTTGATCATCGGATCGATGGCCAGCAGATTCTCCATGCCCTGGCGACCACCCTCCTCGGCCCCGCCGGACAAATCATGGCCGACGATGCGCGGATCATCCTCATCGCCCCAGCGGTTCGGGTCACCCGTATCGATGCCAAAGCCCTCCAGAAAGCCCTGGTTGCGCAGCACATCCACGGTTGGCTGGCTCTCGTTCAGATTCAGCAGGCCAATCCGCGCGTCGGCGGCCGCGGCACCCAGCCGGCCCGCGGCCCACGCACCGATCAGGCGGCCCGCTTCGTAGTTGTCGGTTGCAAAGGTGGCATTGGCAGCATCACCGGGCAAAAGCGGCGTATCAAGCGCGATGACCAGCAGGCCAGCTTCACGCGCCTGCCCGACCGCGGGGGTGATTGCCGAGGTGTCGGACGCCGTCAACAGGATACCCGAGGCCCCGCTGGCGATGCAGGTTTCAATCGCGGCGACCTGCGTTTCGTGGTCACCATCAAACTGGCCGGCAAAGGCCATCAATTCAATGCCAAGATCTTCGGCGGCGGCGTTTGCACCTTCGCGCATCTTAACAAAAAACGGGTTGGTGTCTGTCTTGGTGATCAGACACACCGAAGTGCTGCTGTCGGCAGCGGTGCTTGCCGTACTGGCAACGGCGATGACACTGCCCAGCAGCATCGTTTTGGCGGTATTCAGCATGGGTTCTCCCTTCCAGAGTAGCTGTTTGCTGTTGTAGACCCTTTCATGTAGCAGTGTTCTGCTGCGGTGCCAATACATGATTTCCTGCACCGCTCCCCCCCCCCTTTGTGGAATGCCCCGGATCGTGAACCTGCCCGGGGCGGGCGCGGGGTGGGCCTTCTGCGAGGCGGCGGGGGTGGTGATGAGATTATGGGTGATGTATCAGATAATCGCATATGGGGTGATGCCGGGGATGATCGTATCCAAGGTGAGGAGGGCGATGATCGCCTCTGGGGTGGATCTGGGGATGACACGCTCCAAGGTAGCCGTGGGAATGATCGCCTACGGGGCGACTGGGGTGATGATCGACTCTGGGGAGGTGCCGATAATGACACGCTCGATGGTGGCAGTGGGAATGATCGCCTGGTCGGGGGCGGTGGGAATGATCGCCTGACCGGCGGCACCGGGGCCGATACCTTTGTCTTTTACGATGGACATGGGAATGACACCATCACCGACTTCACCCGTGGCACGGATGTCATCCGCTTCCGAGGTAAGGATGTCCCGCAAGGCTTTGATGCGCTGAGCATCATCACCGGCACCGCTGAAAATGTTGACGTCACCTGGACAACAAGGGACA
This sequence comes from Paracoccaceae bacterium, assembly GCA_014323785.1. Classification (GTDB taxonomy): domain Bacteria; phylum Pseudomonadota; class Alphaproteobacteria; order Rhodobacterales; family Rhodobacteraceae; genus Rhodophyticola. Next base: position 26,002 of record JACONJ010000040.1, read on the forward strand.
GCCTGGTGCTGGAGGGCGTCTCTCAAAATGAGCTGACCATCACCGGTAACGATGAGGGCGATTCCATCATCACCTGGAACACAGATGGCACAGAGAACAGCCGCGTGGTAAAGGGCGTGGCCCAGGACGCCCTGACCATCACCGACAACGCTGAAGGTGCTGCCGTCATCACCTGGAACACCAAAGACAGCATCACGCTGGAGGGCGTGGCCTCCGCAACCCTGACGGCAGAGGACTTCATCTTTGCAGAGGGCGCGGCTGATACAACCGGTGCCAGGGGCAAGATCAACGAGCTCGAGGGCACCGATGCCAGCGATACGCTGACTGGCTCCAGTGGCCGGGACTCGGTGGATGGCGGTGCGGGTAACGACAGACTGATTGGCCGTGCCGATAACGACGTCATCAATGGCGGTGTCGGGCGTGATACCCTGGCAGGAAATCGTGGTGATGATACCCTTGACGGGGGCAGGTATTCCGACACGCTGATTGGCGGTCACGGGGATGATGTTCTGACCGGTGGCAAATGGAAGGATACCTTTGCTTTCGACACTGGCCACGGGAATGATGTGATCACCGACTTTGAGGATGGTATGGACCTGATCCACATCACTGCAAGCGATGTCGGGTTTGATGGCTTGGCCATTGCTGATGAAGGTGGTGATGCAACCATCACCTGGGATGGCGGCAGCATCACGCTGGAGGGCGTGGACCACACGGCCTTGACGACAGAGGACTTTGTGTTCTGAGCCGGGACATCAAAGCCGCTTGGGGGAACCCCGGAAAGCGGCGTTAATTTGCGCTGCATCAGGGCAAAAGAGCCGCAAACCAGCACAAGGGCCCCCGCCCCGGCACCAAGGCCCAAGGGGGGGAGGCCACCGCCGGGGTTCTTGCTTTACGGGGGGGCCGTAAAAGCCCTGTGAAGCCCCAACGCGCCAACCTATCCCGCGCGGTTTCAGAACTCACCATTGCCCAAGGCGGGTGGCGCGTCAAGGGGGGCTTTTTACCCCGCGGGTGCCAGATGGCGGTTGCGGACCACGATGCGTGCGTAAATTTCTTTGCCGTTCAAGAAGAAGCGGGAAACCTTTCCGGTCTTCTCAAGCATGAGGGGCCGGTCCATCCCCAGAATCTCAAACTGTTCCGGGTTATATTTGTCCAGGAAGGTGATGGGGACGCCCATGGCCCCAGGGTAATCGGCGGGGATGTGGGCCACCTTTGACACCTCGATGGCGTCATAGTTATCATAGGCGGGGAACTCTTCGGGGGTGTATGTCTTCCACAGGATGAGCTCCTCGTTCCGCTTGCGGTGCGGCAGGTTGGTGAACCAGCAGGTGTTGCCGAACGCCTGGTCCGTGCCATCGGGGCGGCCATAACTACGCGCCCGCACCCCGGTGAACCCCAGCCACAGCCGGTTGTCACGGATCAGGGGGAAGACCTCCTTATAGGTGATGGCGTTCATGTTGCCGATGATCAGGAACTGCTTGTTGTGTTCCACCAGCTGGGCCAGGTATTCGCGGAACAGGCTGAAGGGCGGGTTGGTGACGACAATGTCTGCCTGCCGCAGTAGATCGATGCATTCGGGCGAGCGGAAATCGCCATCGCCATCCAGAAGGCGCAGGCCGATGTCCTCGGGGCGGGGGACCACATCGCCCGCGCGGAAGCCGGTGTAATCCAGCATGACGGCGCGCTCGGAATCGTGGCGCGTGAACATGTCCGGGTTGCGGGACTTGTAGCAGGTGGCAATCAGCCGCCGCAGGCCGAAGTGCGCAAAGTTGTGGCTGAAATAGTGCCAGAACTGCGACACCCGCGGATCATCGCAGTTGCAGTAGATCGTCTTGCCCGCAAAATGCGCGGCGTAATGGGCGCATTCGGCCTCTATGTCGGGCAGCTGCGTGCAGGGCGGCGTTGCGGGGCATGGGCGGGCATGGGGGGTGCACGGGTGCGGGCATAAGGGCAGTTTGGCTTGGATCACTGCAGACTATGCCGCCTGGGCGGACGGTGCAACATACATCGGCGGGCCAGGCGATATGTCACGGAAGATATTTGGGTAATCCGCCATTCCGGCTACATCGGGGCATCTCCCCTTCAAAAGCCCCCGTGAAGGCATTGTGAAGCCCCTTCACGGCCCCTTCAAAGCCCCATGAAAACCTCTTTCCCCCCGCTCAGCCCCCCCCCTGCCCTGCAGCATCGGTGCAAAGGGGCGAACATCATGCCGTCGCGATACGCGCCTGCGGATGGGATCAGATGGCTCAGACGGCCCGGAGTGCCTCTTTGAAATCGGATATCAGCAGGTCGACCTCTTCAATCCCGACAGAGACGCGAAAGAACCCTTCGGTTATCCCCAAAGCCGTGCGCGCCTCGGGCGTCAACGCACGGTGTGAGGAGGACGCAGGGTGCGCGACGACTGTACCCACATCGCCAAGCGTGGGGGCAAAGACCAGTTGCGGGGCAGATTTAACCAGCTGGTTCGCTGCGGCCCGCCCGCCCCTGATCTCAAAGCTCAGCATATTGCCATCGCGCCCCTGCAAAAGCGTTCTGGCACGGGCGCGATCCGGATGGTCCGCACGGCCAGGGTAGATCACACGCGCCACGCTGGGGTGGTCCGCCAGCATATCCGCCAATTGCCGGGCGTTCGCCTCGGCCCGGTCACGGCGCAGGGGAAAGGTGTAAAGCCCCCGTTCCGCCAGCCAGCACTCATAGGGGCTGGGCGTCAGGCCCGTGGTGACGGCAAACTCACGGATCGCCGTGCGATGTTCGGCCTGGCGCGCGGTGGCATAGCCAAGCGTCACATCGGAATGCCCTGCCAAAAGTTTTGTCACCGAGTGGATCACGATATCCGCCCCCGCCTGCAATGGCCGATAGGCCAGGGGCGTGGCAAAGGTGTTATCGACCGCCAGAAGAATCCCCCGCCCCTGCGCAAGCGCAACAATCGCCTTCATATCTGCAATCCGCAGCGTGGGGTTAGAGATGACCTCAACCAGAATCAGCTTCGTTTCGGGGCGAATCGCGGCGGCGATGGCGGCAGCGTCCGTCGGGTCGATCAGGTCCGCACCAATCCCGTAGCGCGGCAATTCCCGGGTCATCAGGCGCAGGGAGCGGCCATAGAGCTGATTTCCCCCGATCACGTGATCGCCGGATTTCAGCAGGCTCATCAGCACCGCGGTTATCGCCGCCATGCCGGACCCCGTGATCAGCCCGCCCCTGGCCTGTTCCAGCATATCGATCTTGAGGGCAAGAAGGTCGGCATTCGGATGCCCCTCACGGGCATAGGTATAGCCCGGCACCTCCCCGCTGTACTGCGCATCCAGCACATCCGGCGAAGGCGAGGCATAGACAACCGAGGGCTGCAGGGGCGTGACGAGCGGGCGGCTGACCCCCTCGGGCAGGCTGGCGCGCCGGACAAGGGTTTCGACAAGGGTTTCGGGCTGGTTCGGGTGGTTGTCGGCCATCGTACACGTCCTTTCTTGTGCCCATGCGGGCCGGGGACACCGACTGTCCTGTTCAACGAGCGCGGGGCCCCCTAGGGCCGGATCGTGCCGTCCCCCGTAACCAGGTATTTGAATGAGGTCAGTTGTTCAACCCCGACGGGCCCGCGTGCGTGCATCTTGCCCGTGGCGATCCCGATTTCGGCCCCCATCCCGAACTCTCCCCCATCGGCGAATTGGGTTGAGGCATTGTGCATCAGAATCGCGCTGTCAAGCCGGGTGAAGAACCGCGATGCGCTGGCCGCATCCTCGGTCACGATCACATCGGTATGGTCCGAGCCATAGCGGCGAATATGGGCTATCGCGGCATCGATATCCTTGACCACTTTGGTGGCGATGACCATATCGAGGAATTCGTGGCCGTAATCCTGTTCCGTCGCCGGGACCACACCATCGAGGGTTTGCAGTGCGGCATCGCCGCGCACCTCTACCCCGGCGGCGACCAGTGCCGCGATGACGGGTTTACCCACTGTCTCAACACTCTTGCGATGGATCAGCAGGCATTCCGCCGCGCCGCAAATGCCCGTGCGCCGGGTTTTGGCGTTGACCGCGATGGCTATGGCCTTGGCCGGGTTTGCGGCCGCGTCCAGGTAAATGTGGCAGATCCCCTCCAGATGGGCAAAGACCGGCACCCGCGCCGTGCGCTGCACCAACCCGACCAGGCCCCTGCCGCCGCGCGGGACGATCACGTCCACTGTCCCGCTCATGGTCAAAAGTTCCGACACCGCGGCGCGGTCCCGCGTGGGTATATGCTGCACCGCAGCTTCGGGCAGGCCAGCGGCGCGCAACCCCTGGGTCAGGCACGCAACCAGCAGGCGTGAGGAATGAAAGCTCTCGGACCCGCCGCGCAGGATCACGGCATTGCCGGATTTCAGGCACAAGGCCCCCGCATCCGCCGTAACATTCGGGCGGCTTTCATAAATCACGCCGATCACGCCCAGGGGCGTGCGCACCTGGCGAATGTGCAGACCGTTGGGCATATCCCATTCGGTGATGACCTCGCCCACCGGATCGGTTCGAGTGGCCACGGTGCGCAGGCCCATGACAATTCCCGTAATCCGCGGCTCATCCAGCATCAGCCGGTCCAGCAGGGCGGCAGACAGCCCCCTGTCACGGCCCCATTCCATATCTTCGGCATTGGCCGCGATGATCTCGGCCCGGCGGGTCCAAACCTGTTCGGCGGCCACCTCGAGGGCGCGTTGCTTTGCCTCAGGCGCGGCACAGGCCAGTTCTGCCGCCGCGGCTTTGGCGCACGCCCCGATCCGGGCCATCATGGCGGGGATATCGTTGCTCGGGTTGTTCATCCTGCCTTCTCATCGCGGCTTCGGACCAGCCCCCGGGACAGGCGGAACAGGCCGGGAAGCATCGGGTTCCGCTATAGCACCATGTCATCGCGGTGGACAAGGGCGGCGCGGCCCGGATAGCCCAGGATTGCCTCGATACGGCCTGATTGATGCCCAGCGATTGCGCACGCCTCCCTGGCCGTGTAGCGCGTCAGGCCCTGGCCCAGAGTGCTGCCATCGGGCCCCAACAGGGCCACAGGATCGCCCCGGCGGAACCTGCCGGTAACACTGGTCACGCCCGCGGGCAGCAGGGATTTGCCGCGCACCAGGGCCGCCACCGCGCCCGCGTCAAGCTGCAACCCGCCCTTGGGCTTCATGGCCGCGATCCAGCGTTTGCGCGCGGCCTGCGGGTCCAGCGTGGCGGTGAACCATGTGGCGGGTGCCCCGGCCCCAAGGGCTGAAAGCGGGTGCAGCCGTGCGCCTGCGGTGATCGCCATGGCACAGCCGGCGGCAGTGGCCGTCCTGGCGGCCAGAAGTTTGGTTTTCATCCCGCCCTTTGACAGGCCCGATCCGGCATCGCCCGCCATCGCCTCAATCTCTGGCGTGATTGACTCGATCAGATCAAGCCGCGTGGCCGCGGCCACAGCGGCCGGATTGGCCGTGTAGAACCCGTCCACATCACTTAGAAGGACAAGCTGGTCCGCCCCGGCCATCACCGCCACATTCGCCGCCAGGCGGTCATTATCGCCATAGCGGATTTCATCGGTGGCGATGGTATCATTTTCATTGACAATCGGCACAACGCCCAAGCCCAGCAGTGTTGCAACTGTGCCGCGCGTGTTCAGGTAGCGCCGCCTGTCCCCGCTGTCATCCAGGGTCAGCAGCACCTGCGCCGCGGTTATGCCATGGGGGGCCAGCACCTGTTCATAGGCACGGGCCAGGCGGATTTGCCCAACCGCCGCCGCCGCCTGCGCCCGTTCCAGGGGCAGCGGCCCCCCCCCCAGGCCAAGCGCACCGCGCCCCAGGGCAATGGCACCAGAGGAAACCAGGATTACATCCGCACCCGTGGATTTGATCTGCGCCACATCCTGGGCCAGGGCCACCAGCCAGTCGGTGTTCAACGCGCCAGTCCGGCGGTTCACCAACAGTGCCGAGCCGATCTTGACCACCAGGCGCCGCGCCGCGCACGGATCGGGGGTCAGGGTTGCCATGGGCCGGGCTCCTTCGGCCCGGTGCGGGTGGCCTTTCGGCTGGCATCGACATGTGTGTGTAAGGCCCGTACCACCCCAGTCACGCCAGTATGTGCCACGCCCGACATTTCCATCACAGGGCCTGCAACCGCCTCGAGCATCTTGCGTTTCCCGGCGCGGTCCGTATTCGTCAGTGCGTCGATCTTGTTCAGGACAGTGACCCGGGGTTTTCCGGCCAGCCCGCCGCCATAGCGTTCCAACTCGTGAATGATCGTCTGATAATCAGCCGCCACATCCTTGGCCGTGCCATCGACCAGATGCAACAGCACCGCGCAGCGTTCCACATGGCCCAGGAACCGATCCCCCAGGCCCCTGCCCGCGTGGGCCCCTTCGATCAGGCCCGGGATATCGGCCATGACAAGCGTGGCATTATCCACGCTGACCACGCCCAGGTTCGGATACAGGGTTGTAAATGGATAATCCGCGATCTTTGGTCGCGCGTTTGAGGTTGCTGCCAGAAACGTGGTTTTCCCTGCGTTCGGCAGCCCCAGCACCCCGATATCGGCGATCAGTTTCAGCCGCAGCCAGATCGTCCGTTCCATCGCGGCCTGGCCCGGGTTTGCCCGGCGCGGGGCCTGGTTGGTAGATGTTCTGAAACGCAAATTGCCGAACCCGCCATTGCCCCCACGCGCCAGGAGCACGCGCTGGCCTGCCTTGGTGATATCGGCAATGACTGTCTTCTGATCCTCTTCAAGAATCTCGGTTCCTGCCGGCACATGCAACACAATGTCATCGCCATTCCTGCCGGTGCGCTGCTTGCCCATCCCGGGCTGGCCGTTGCCGGCGAAAACATGCTGCCGATAGCGGAAATCGACCAGCGTGTTCAGCCCACTGACCGCTTCGGCCCAGACATCGCCGCCACGCCCGCCATCGCCGCCATCAGGCCCGCCATATTCGACGTACTTCTCGCGCCGGAAACTTACACAGCCGCTGCCGCCAGCCCCGGACCTAATATAGACTTTGGCAAGATCAAGAAAGTTCACGTCGGCTGACCTGGATTCGGCCCCATTCCCGGCGTTGGCCCAGCGTTAGCCCTGCCCCCGGGGGCTGGGGGGCAGGGGCCCCGCGCCCGTGCCTTTACGCGCTTGGGGTGGGTATTTCAAAAGGGTTCATGCCGTGACCTTTGTGCTGCCCCAAACAAAGGGTGGGGGGCTGGCGGTACCGCCCTCCCCTGAATGCGCTTTGCATGGTCTGGCGTCACTCTGCGGATTCGAGCACCGGGAGTACGGAAATAAATTTGCGGCCCTTGAACCCTTTGGAAAAGGTCACGTGGCCCCTGGATGTGGCAAAGATCGTGTGGTCTTTGCCCATGCCAACGCCCGCGCCCGGCCACCATTTGGTGCCGCGCTGGCGCACGATGATATTGCCCGGGATGACGACCTCTCCCCCGAATTTCTTGACGCCAAGGCGGCGCCCGGCTGAATCGCGCCCGTTGCGCGAAGATCCACCAGCTTTCTTGTGTGCCATATTATCCCTCCTTAGCCTTCGGTCAGTGGTCTGCCCTGTGCAATCAGTTTTTGTTCCGCCACCGGGTTAGCCACCGCGCCGATGCCTGCGGGTGCCTGTTTCAGGCCACCGCTGCCTGCGCCAACAGCAGCTTTGGCATCTGTGGTTCCGGCACCGTCCTCCAAGATATTGGTAATCCGCAGCAGGGTCAATTTCTGGCGATGACCCTTCGTGCGCTTCGAGGAATGTTTCCGCCGACGCTTGACGAAATGGATCACCTTCTCGCCCTTGATCTGGTCGATCACGACTGCCTGGACAGCGGCACCATCGACCACGGGGGCACCAAGGACAGGCGCAGAACCGCCCAGCATCAGAACCTGGTTGAATTGGACGGTGTCACCCGCCGCCGCGGCCAGTTTTTCCACGCGGAGGACATCACCTGGCCGCACCTTGTACTGCTTGCCGCCGGTCTTGAGAACCGCAAACATGGTATTTTCCTTCTTCTTCGCGCCCTTTGGCCCCCCGCGTATGCCGTGCCGCGGTGCCTGTGTCAAGCAGTCGATAGGGGAAAACCGAATACGCCGCAAGAGGTTTAGTTCTTTTCGCGCACCATAAACAGCACGGCACCAGCCCCCGTTTCGGATTTGACGGTTTTGAACATGGATAACAAAGGCCATGACAAGCGCAAGGTTCAGTGCCATCGCACTTGCACGATCAGGCCAGTGGCACTATCCCTTGCCGTGCGACCTTTGATCAAGTGCGGAGAGGTGCCGGAGTGGTCGAACGGGGCGGTCTCGAAAACCGTTGTGGGTGCACGCCCACCCAGGGTTCGAATCCCTGTCTCTCCGCCACCAGCCGTGTGCCACCCGGATCGTCAATGTCGTTCACAAACCCGCTTTCGCGGCCGGGACTATCGTTGGCAATTTGGTGAACTGACAGCATGGCCTCCCCCTCCTTGTGCTCCAGGTGTCCATTACCCCCCCCAAGGGTGTGTGCCGCGGTCAATTGTGGCCAGGTTCTTGATAAACGCCCTGTGCCTGTAAGGCGTCGATCACCTCGGCGGGCATATAGGTTTCATCATGGCGGGCCAGAATCTCGGTTGCGCGGAACACGCCATCAACCATGGTGCCGGTGGCCACCATCCCCTCACCCTCTTTGAACAGGTCCGGCAACACACCGGTATAGGTCACGGGTACTGAAGCACCGCCATCGGTGACATTGAAGGTGATGGTTTCCCCCCGGCCGCGGACAAGGGTACCCTGTTCCACCAGGCCACCGATACGAAACACCTCATCAGGTGTGGGCGGTGCTGTGGCAATATCCGATGGAGCCCGGAAGAAGTTGATCCCGTCGCGCAAGCCATAGCCGATCAGGGCGGCCGCACCGAACAGGCAAACAGTGGCCAGCAGGATCACCTGGATGCGACGCTGCTTTTTTAACCCGCGCATTGCGGCCCCTTCCTAGGGAAACATGGGGGCAAAGCCCAGCCCCGCCGTCTCCCTGATCCCCAGCATCAGATTGGCGTTCTGGATCGCCTGACCAGAAGAACCCTTGGTCAGATTGTCCAGTGCCACAATCACTTGCGCACGCCCTTCTTGCCGGTCTGCCACCACACCGACATGAACATGATTGGAACCGCGCACATCATGGGTCGAGGGAGCTGCGCCCAATGGAAGCACATGCACGAAGGGTTCCGCCTTATAGGCCGTGGCCAGGGCCGTGTGGAGCGCCCCCCCCTGCCCCTGGACATGACAACTGGCCAGGATACCCCGGTTCATCGGCACGAGATACGGGGTAAACTGAATCTGAACGGGCCGCCCGACGATGCTGGAAAATTCCTGATCGAACTCACCCAGGTGCCGATGTGTGCCGCCAAGCGCATAGGCATTCGTGCCTTCGGACACTTCTGCATGAAGCAGGTTTTCCTTAAGTGCCCGTCCCGCACCGGAAACGCCAGCCATCAGGTTGATGATAATTTCATCGGGGTCGATGACGCCTGCCCTTAGCAGGGGGGAAATGGCATATTGTCCGGCGGCCGCGTTGCAGCCGGTTCCGGCCACCAGGCGCGCCGCCCGGATTTCTTCCCGGTAAAACTCGGTCAGGCCGTAAACGGCATGGGCCTGTAACCCGGGCGCGTCATGGGGTTTGCCATACCATTTTCGGTACGCCGCCGTATCCCGCAGCCGGAAATCCGCGCTAAGGTCAATGACCTTCACATTGCGCGGCAAGGCATTGATAATGCTTTGCGATGTCGCATGCGGCAGGGCGCAGAACACCAAATCGACGCATGCAAAGTCGATGTCCTCGATCCGCTGCAGGACCGGCAGATGCGCACTGCGCAGAAAGGGAAACACCGACCCCATCGCCATTCCGGCCTTACGGTCAGCAGAGAGTGCGGTAATACGCATCTCGGGATGGGTCAGGATGATCCGAACCAGTTCCGCCCCAGTATAGCCAGAGGCACCAAGAATTGCGATTGCGCAGGGCATATTGCCTGTACTCCTATCCGGGCCGGACAGATTCGAACTCGATCTTTCGTCGCAGAAATTGTGTAGCTGTGCCAGCGACGAATTCCGGATCGCCTGTCGTCAAAAACTGGGCCCTGTTGCCCGGCCCCAGCTTGTCGGGATGCCGCACCAGATAATCGGCCAGGCTTTCGGCCACCAGACTGGCCTGGGAATAGATCGCCACTTCGGGGCCCAGCGCATCCTGGAATACGCCCCCCAGGATCGGGTAATGTGTGCAGCCCAGGACCGCTGCCTCGGGTGCGGGCATGCGGCGCATCAGGGCGTCTACATGGGATCGCACCAGTGCTTTGGCCAGGATCATATCGCCATCCTCGATCGCGTCAACGACACCGCCGCAGGGCTGCGCCTCGACGTCAACGCCGATGGCGCGGAACGCCAATTCCCGCTGAAACGCACGGCTGCGCACAGTGGCAGGGGTTGCAAAAAGCGCGACGTGTTTTACCGCAACCTCCCGTGGGGGGGTGTTGTCACCCCAGTGCCGCTCGGTCAGGGCCTCAATCATGGGGATGAACACACCAAGAACGCGCTTGTCCCTGGGCACCCAGCCCTCTTGCATTCGGCGCAAGGCGACAGCCGACGCCGTGTTGCAGGCCAGGATCACCAGATCACAGCCCGCGTTAAACAGGTGCGCCACCCCGGCGGTGGTCAGCTCAAGCACATCCCCGGCATCCCGCACCCCATAGGGCGTGTGGGCATTGTCACCCAAATAGACAAAGGGTACCCGGGGCAGGCGTTTACTTACCGCGTCCAGAACGGTCAACCCGCCCAGACCACTGTCAAAGATGCCGACGGCCATTGTTGCGTGGACCCTATTCCGCGGCCCGGCGCGGTACCGCTTATAAAACCCAATCTCTCTGGCATTGCACGGGCGCGAGATCAAGCCACAGATCGCTTTCGCGCGGGACTTATGTCAACCCCGTGCGCAGCCTTTGGCCAATATGTACGGGGGCAGCCCGCGGGATGTGTACAGATGGCCCATCAACCGGAACAGGCACACTTTGTCGCCAGCAGGAAAAACTGGCACGACCTGCGCCTTGGATTTCGTGAACATCCGTGCGGTGAACATCCGCCAATTCAAGTTCATCAGTTGCCCGAGAGATGTACTGGCAGTCTAAGGTGGTGCCGCACGGAAACATACCAATTGCCCCTTATCCCCCAGCCACTCCGTGCGTGTTGATCCGGCCCCACCCTTCTTCGCCGTTCATGTTAATGGATCGCATCCCTGAAATTGTAACGCGTATCCCTGCCCGCGGCACCGTTCAAAATATCGCCCCCGGCAGCGATTTTGGCTTTATTTTGGCACCGCTACGGTAAGGGCTGTGCGGTGTGGCTCGAAACAGGTGCGTGTAGGGGGCTCTTCTTACGGCACGATTACGGGGCTTATGCAATGCGGTTGCGGAAAGCCCCAGTGGGCTTTGAGGGCATGCCGGAACCTATCGATGTTCGGTCCACGCCGCCTGCGCACGCCGCGCCCTTTGCAACCGGGCAACGGCCCCCCCCTGATGTGTTTCACAGGGGGCAGTCGCCGGGCTCCTTCCGCCAGCACCAAGCCGCGTTTGGGGCCTCCTCTGGCACGGGCCGGGTTAGGGGCGTTGTAGTGTGCGTCCCTTAGAAGACAAAGTCGTCTGCCGCCATCCCAAGTGATGACACTGGCACTTTCAGTATCCGTGCCTTCACTGGCAATGGCCAGGTCATCAAACCCAACCCCGCTTGCGGTGATCTGGATCAGGTCAACACCATCATCAAAGTCGGTGATGGTGTCATTCCCGTGGCCACTGCTGAACACAAATGTGTCCGCATTCATACCGCCAGTCAGAACGTCATCCCCATGGCCACCTATAAGGGTGTCGTCACCAAGGTTCCCTCTAAGGGTATCGTTGCCAGTGTTTCCGATAAGGGAATCATCACCACTGCCGCCAGTCAGAACATCATCATCCCGACGCCCGATCAGTTTATCGTTTCCGGCAAACCCATTTATCGAGTCACGGCCATTGGTGCCCGTCAACGAATTGTTGTTACCATTCCCTGCGATCACCTTATACGGGGGCTTGGGTGCAGCAGGTTCCTGATCAGGGGCAGGGCCAGGTTCAGGTTTCGGCGCAACTTCGGCTTCATCAAGGATGAAATCCCCTGCCGTCAGGGCCGTGTGAGCAACACCGTTCAAAGTGATGGTGCCACCGTCCCATGTGATGACGGCGGCGGGGTCTGTGTCCGTGCCTTCATTGGTAATGGTCAGATCACCAAACCCGACCCCGCTTGCGGTGATCTGGATCAGGTCGCTGCCATCCGCAAAGTCGGTGATGGTATCATTCCCGTGGCCACTGCTGAACACAAATGTGTCCCTGCCCTCCCCACCGATGAGCATATCGTTGCCGGTTCCGCTGCGCAGGTGATCATGGCCCGCGCCACCGTTCAGATGGTTGGCCGCGTCATCCCCGGTCAGCGTGTCGGCGTGGGA
>JACONJ010000041.1 GCA_014323785.1 Paracoccaceae bacterium
TGGGCGGTGGAGAACCCCGATGACGCCGCGAAGATCGTGCTCGATTATGACGAGACCGGTGCCCAGACCGAGGAGCATCAGTTGCGCATGATGGGTGAGATCGCGCTGCTGGTCGCAGGGGGCGATGGCTCGCTGGACAGGGTCGCTTATGAGCAGACAGTTGCAACCTTACTGGCTGGCGGTTCAGACCCGGTGATCACAGCCAAACCTGAAGGGGCCTGGACCAGCGCAATCACGGATGAGGCATTGACGCAGTAAATCGCGTCTGGTTCTTTTGGGCTGCGAAATAGAGCCGTGCCCAGCAGATGGGGGCGGCACTGTTTCGGCTGTCGGGTACCAGAAAGCCGCGATCACCCGGGAGTGCCCGTGCAAGTCCACTTATGGCACTGCCATGCCCAGGTCGGCCACATGCCGAGTTGATCCTCGGCCCCGTGTCGGAGGATGGCAATGGAAAAGGGAAGTGCACTGGCGGAATTACTTTCACTTGTCGCGCCCACCGGGGTGGCCCGGATGGACATCATGAGCGGTATTTCCAAGTCTATGCGATTGTATCCTGCGCGTCATCTGTGCGAAAGGTGTTCTCTGCGACAGGCAGACCGCCGCCCATGATGCGGCTTGGACCGTGCGCGGTTAGGGTGCGGGCACTGGCATCAGTTTTACCGCTAAATACGCATTTTGCGACAACATGAGTCGGCATTAGGCCAGAATTGCGTGGCAGGGGATTTGCACCTTCTTGCCAACTTACGTCAGGAAAAGGGCCGCACCATTAGGCCGACAGGCTTCATACCATTCCCTGACATGACCGCGTCTTGCAACGGATGTGCCGCCATTCGGATCGGGTTGCGGCGTCCCCCACTCATTGGTCCCCTTGTAGCGAGAACCGCATGCGCACTCATACCCAGGCCGTTGTGATCGGCGGCGGCGTCGTCGGCTGTTCAATTCTTTATCATCTGACCAAACTTGGCTGGACCGATGTCGTTCTGCTGGAACGGTCCGAATTGACCTCTGGCTCCACCTGGCATGCGGCGGCGAATATCCACGGTCTGCATGACAGCACCAATATTTCCCGCCTGCAGCACTACACGATGCAGATTTACAAGAATCTGGAGGCTGAAACCGGGCAAAGCTGCGGGGTGTTTCAGCCCGGTTCACTTTATCTTGCCCAGACCGAAGAGCGAGAGCATCAACTGCGCCTGCAAGAGGCAAAGGCCCGGTGCTATGGGATGCATTTCCATGAGGTTAGCCGGGATGAGGCCGAGCGGCTGCATCCGTTTGTAAACTATGACGGCATCCGTTGCATCATGTTCGAACCCGATGGCGGTAATGTTGATCCTTCGGGCGTGACGAATGCTTATGCCGTGGGAGCCCGCCAGCGTGGTGCGGAAATCCACCGCTTTACCCCTGTCATTGCGACGGAATCGCAACCCGATGGCAGCTGGATTGTGCGCACCGAAAACGGCGATATCCACACAGGATGGGTCGTCAACGCAGCCGGGCTCTGGGGGCGGGAGGTTGCGGCAATGGCAGGGGTCACGCTGCCGCTGATCCCGACCGAACACCAGTATTTTGTGACTGAAACCATTGCCGGGATCGCTGCGCTTGAGCAGCGCTTGCCCTCGGTCGCGGACCGCGATGGCGAATACTACCTGCGCCAAGAGGGCAAGGGGCTGCTGGTCGGGGCCTATGAACGCGACATGCGGTTCTGGGCCGCAGATAGCACCCCGATGGGTTTTGGCCATGAGCTGTTCGCCGATGATCTGGAGCGGATCGAAGACAATGTGATGCGCGCCATAGACCGGGTTCCGGTGATAGGTGAGGCGGGGATCAAGCGGGTGATCAACGGACCGATGATCTGGTCGCCTGACAGTTCAGCCCTGTTCGGCCCGGTGCCGGAACTCACGGGATATTTCTGCTGCAACGGGATTATCCCCGGTTTCTCGCAGAATGGCGGTTTGGGAAAGCTGGCTGCTGAATGGATGGTTGAGGGGGAGCCCTCGCTTGATATGTTCGGTTGGGATTTGGCGCGATATGGCGCGTGGGCGGGCCGTGCTTTTACCAGGGCGCGGGTGGCCGACCAATATGCGAATCGCTTCAAGATCCACTTCCCCGGCGAGGAGCGACCGGCCGGCCGGCCGGTACGCCAACGCCCGGTCTATCAGATTCAGGCGGGGATGGGTGCGAAGTTTGGATTGAATTACGGGTGGGAACATCCTGTTTTCTTTGATACGACCGTTGAAGACAGTGCTGGATTCACACGCCAACCCTGGTGGGACGTGGTGGGGCGCGAATGCCGAACCCTAAGAGCGGCCGCGGGGATCATTGACATCTCCAACTTTGCGATATACCGCGTTGCAGGGCCGGGGGCCGAGGATTGGCTGAACGCGCTATTCCCTAACCGGATGCCGCATCAGATAGGCTGGTCTTGCCTGACGCCGCTTATTGGCAAGCGCGGCGGTATTGCGGGTGATTTCACCGTGACGCGCCTGGCCGAGCAGGAATTCTGGGTTCTGGGCGGCGGTGCGGCAGAGCGGTTCCACCAGCGATTCTTTCGTGCCGTACCCTTGCCCGACGGTACCAGTCTTGAAAGCCTGACCGAGGCTGTTTGCGGCTTCAACCTGGCGGGGCCCAGGGCACCGGATATTCTTGCGCGCCTCACCAATGCCGATCTGTCTAATTCTGCCTTCCCTTTCTTCCGATCACAGCGGATCACCGTGGCGGGGATTGATGTTGTTGCGATCCGTGTATCCTTCACTGGCGATTTGGGGTGGGAACTGCATTGTGCCGAGGCTGATCAGGTCGCACTTTACACTGCGCTTCTTGATGCGGGTACCCCCTTTGGTGCCGGGCCCGTGGGAAGCCGCGCCTTGATGAGCCTGCGGTTAGAGAAGGGCTATGGCTCCTGGGGGCGGGATTACTCACCGGAGTATTGGCCGCAGGAGTCCGGCCTGGCTGGATTGATAAAGTCGGATAAGCCGTTCCTGAACAGAGACAGCTGGTTGGCCATCAAGGACAATCCCGTGCGGGAAGAAATGGCAATTCTGGAGATCGACGCCGAGGAGGCTGATGCCAGTGGTGCCGAGCCGATTTTCCTACCGGATGGTACGCCGGTCGGCCAGGTCTCTTCGGGGGCATACGGCTATACCGTCGGCACATCCCTGGCTTTGGCGTATCTAAAAGCCGGGGTGGTCGGACCGGGTGACACGGTCCATGTCGCTATTTTGGGTCGCCCGCATACAGCACGGTGCCTGGCTGAACCTCTCTTCGATCCCAAGGGCCTGCGCCTGCGCGATGCAATGCCGTCAATGGAAGCGGCAGGATGATCTCTGCAAGGATTATCTTGACAGAAGGCGGGCATGTCGCACAAGCTTCGTTCATGGCTTTGCTGCTAACTCTGTTGACCGCCCTTGCTAGGCTATCCTGCCCTCCTTCGGCGTGCCACGGGCTACGATTTAGTCCTGTAGGTCGTTCCGTTTCCTGCCCCTCTGACACCAAACATCGCCCTGCCCCCGACACCCGATCTGCGATTGGCCATTGATATTGGCGGCACGTTCACCGACACTTCCCTTGGTGCGGTGGCGGGGGTGCGCGATGTCTTGGCCTATGCAGGGGCCGAGTGGGGGACGTGGGCGGCTTCATCCACGGTACTACGCTTGCCACCAATGCGCTGATTGAACGTCGCGGGGCACAGGTGGCCACGATTACCACTGCAGGGTTCCGTGATATCCTCGAAATCGGGTATGAGCGGTGCTACGACCAATACGCGATCAATCTGGAAAAGCCCGATCTTCTCGTGCCGCGGTACCTGGCCTTCACGGTGGCTGGCCGCATGGATGCTGCGGGCCGGGAATTGGAGCCGTTGGATGCCGCTGCCTTACCCGCGCTGGCCGACTGGCTGCGCGGTGAAGGGGTGGGGGCACTCGCTATCTGCCTTCTTCACGCTTATGCCAACCCCGCCCATGAACGGCACTTGCGCAAGCTCCTGCTGAAGGAGATACCTAATCTTGTCATTTCCCTCAGTCACGAGGTCAGCCCCGAGGCGCGAGAGTTTGACCGCCTCTGCACCACCATCGCGAATGCCTATATCCAGCCGCTCATGGACCGCTATCTGGCGAGGTTTCAGGCGCGGTTCAGGGCCGAAGGGCTGCGTTGTCCGATACTGATGATGACAGCCGGTGGTGGTATGACGACGGTAGAGACCGCTGCGCGTATCCCCATCCGACTAGTCGAATCCGGCCCCGCGGGCGGCGCAATCTTGGCAGCGCGGATTGCGCAACAGGTGGGAGAAGCAGAGGTTTTGTCCTTCGACATGGGCGGAACTACGGCAAAGTTGTGTTTGATTGACAGTTTCCGCCCGCAAACCACAAGGCGTTTTGAGATCGCGCACGCCGAACGGTTTCTGAAAGGCTCTGGCATGCCCGTGCGCATCCCGGTGGTCGATATGATCGAGATCGGTGCTGGCGGGGAATCCCTGGCGCGAGTGGATCGGTTGCGCCAGCTGCGTGTCGGGCCGGAAAGCGCGGGTGCCGCTCCTGGTCCTGCGGGGTTTGGTAAAGGCGGAACCTTGGCCACCGTCACCGATGCCGACATTGCGCTTGGCCTGATCGACCCCGCGCGCTTTGCTGAGGGGCGGTTGCAGATCGACCGAGATGCGTCGGACGCTGCCTTACGACGCGATATCGGTGCGCCCTTGGAGCTCAACCCGGCTGAGGCTGCCTTTGCCGTGAGTGAGATCGTAGATGAGACGATGGCTGCCACCGGGCGAATTCATGCTGTGGAATCGGGTAAGGATCTGGGTGCGCGTCTGATGATCGCCTTTGGTGGTAACGGCCCCTTGCACGCCACCCGCGTGGCCCGCCGGGCGGGCGTTCGGCGCATTCTGATCCCGCATGCCCCCGGGGTTGGCTCGGCCGTCGGGTTCCTGCACGCGCCTGTGTCTTATGAGATCGTGCGCTCCAACTACAGCACGATCAGTGACTTACGGATTGATGAACTCAACCGGTTTCTTGCCGAAATGTCCGCCGAGGCGACCGAGATCGTCCGCATGGGAACCCCGCAAAGCAACCCGAGCGAGCGCCGCGTGGCCTTCATCGCTACCACGGCCAGGGCTACGAGATTGAGATCGAGTGGCCCGTGCGCGACGTAACCGAGGCTGATTTGCCCAAGCTTCGGGCATCTTTTGAGATGGAATACACAAGGCAGTTCAGTCGGACGGTGCCTGCGATGCTGATCGAAGTCCTGAATTGGGGGGTATCCGTCTCTTCCCGGGTGCCGACACCGCCAACCATCGGCACCCCGCCCGATATGGGCGCAACGGATTGCGTCGAACACAGGAGGATTACCTGCGATCTGTCGGGCGCGACAATTGAGGTCGCTGTCTTTGAGCGATCTGGCCTGCCGCCGGGCACGCGCCTCTCAGGGCCTGCCTTGATCGTGGAGCCGCAGACCACGACTCTGGTCAGCAGGGATTTCCATGTGCATGTTGATGGTGCAGACAACCTCTGGTTGACGCAATTGGCGGGGGAGGGGACATGATGCAGACAACCCCCCGATTTCAGGTTCTCTGGTCGCGGCTTTTGTCGGTTGTGGAAGAGCAGGGGCAAGCCCTTATGCGCGCGGCCTTTAGCCTGATCGTGCGCGAGTGCGGTGATATCTCCGCCGGGATTTTCGACATCCAAGGCCGTATGCTGGCCCAGACCGTGACCGGCACGCCGGGGCATATCAACACAATGGCCAAGGCAGTGACGCATCTGTGCGCACGGTTCCCCCTGCAAGGGATGCGGCCGGGCGACATTTACATGACCAACGATCCCTGGATTGCCTCGGGCCATCTTAACGATTTTCTGTTGCTGATGCCGGTTTTTCATAAGAACCGGGTGATCGGCTTCACCTCCTGCACATCCCACCCGGTCGATTTCGCGGGTTCGGATCCGGTGGCGGGCAAGGGCATCAATGTGCCGCTCAACTACGCCACGGCCTATACGGTTTTCGCCCTGCGCTGCCTGATCGGGCCGGACATCCCGAATAATGCCGGGTCGTTGGCCCCGTTTCGCGTCACGGCCCCGCCGGGGTGCATTCTGAACGCCCGGCACCCCGCACCAGTCGCGATGCGCCACAGCCTGGGACAGATGATGCCCGATCTTGTCTATGGTTGTCTGTCCCAGGCGTTGCACGAACAGGTGCCCGCCGAGGGTGCCTCCTGCATGTATGATCTGCCGCTGAGACATGCCCCCGAGGCGCATAAGTGCGGTGATACGCTTTTCGCGTTGGAACTTGTGCTCAACGGTGGCACAGGCGCACAGCCACAGCGCGATGGGCTCTCGGCCACGGCCTTTCCAAGTGGGGTATGGGGTAGCCAGATCGAGACGACCGAAGCGGTCGCGCCAGTTCTGTTTAACCGCCGCGAGCTGCGTTGCGATTCCGGCGGGACGGGGAAACGGCGGGGCGGACTTGGCCAGCGGATCGAAATACGGGCAGCGAGGGAGCAGGATTTGATGCTGTTTCTCTCGGTGGAGCGCGTAAAGATACCGGCAGCAGGTCGCTATGGAGGCGGACCGGGCGCAGCAGGCCGCATCCGGTTGGCCAGTGGCGAAGCCGACTTACCCGGCAAAGGGGAAATCCGCATTCCTGCGGGCGAAACGCTGATCCTTGAGACACCAGGTGGCGGCGGCTACGGACCTGCCACTGAGCGCGCCGCCGATAAATTGGCCGAGGATGTGCGCGCAGGACTGGTCAGCCCTGCTGCTGCGCGGAACGTATACGGCGGTAGCGTATGATCCGCCCCAATCCCCATATCGCCGCAAGGAAACCTTACGCATTGGCCAACATGGGGGCTGCTGATGGTGCTCCCCTGATTTCCCTGGCGCAGAACGAAAGCTTACGTTCGCCCTCGCCAAAGGCCATTGCTGCTGCAGCTTGGGCATCAGAGAGTTTGGCGTTCTATCCCGACCCGGACTGGCTGACACTGCGGGCGGGTCTGTCCGAGTTGCATGGCCTGCCGCGGGACTCGATCCTCTGCGGTGCTGGCTCTCTTGACCTGATCGGGGCTTTGGCGCGGGTCTATGCCGGATCGTCGCGAGCGGTTCTTACCCCCGCCCATGCCTATCCGTTCTTCCGCACCGCGGCGCAAATGGCGTGCGCAAGGTTCGATACCGCGGTGGAGGAAGGTGGGCGTGTTTCCGTCGATGCACTTTTGTCGGCGGTGCGGCCCGACACCGGGATTGTCTTTGTTGCCAATCCCGGCAACCCAACCGGTACTCGCCTCTCCAGGGTTGAGCTGCTTTGCCTGCGCGAAGGCTTGCGTGGGGATATCCTTCTGGTCATCGATGAAGCCTATGGAGAGTTTGCCGATCATCTTGATGCACGGTGCTTCGATATGGTCGTGCGCGGCGATACTGTTGTCTTGCGCACCTTCTCCAAAGCCTATGGTCTGGCTGGCGCACGGGTGGGTTGGGGTACCTGTCCACCTGAAATCGCTACGGAACTGCGTAAGGTGTTGAACCCCAACAATATCTCTGCTACGTCACAAGCGGCGGCAGCGGCGGCCCTGGCGGATCAGGCATATATGCAAGAGACCTGCCGACTGACGATGGCCATCGGGCGCGAAGCGGCGGAGCGATTGCGCAAGGTGGGGGTCTCGGTTGCAGATAGCTACACAAATTTCCTGCTTCTTGAGTTTGACACCTCTGAACAGGCCAAGGCGATAGAGGACGCACTGCGGGCCAAAGGTGTGATCCTGCGTCGTCAGGCCGGTGCCGGTCTGCCTCACGCTCTGCGGATGACGCTGGGGCCCGCGCCTTGGGTAGATCAGGCCCTGGACCTTTTGGTCGCTTTAACGCAGGAGGCGAAGCGATGACCGCCTCTCGCGGTCGTGCACAAATAGGGCTCCTAGTGCCCTTCACCAATAGCAACCTGGAGCCGGATATTGCGCTGATGGCTTCGCCGGGCCTGTCGCCATGCGCCACCCGACGGGCTTTACCTAGATTTCCACGGCGCGATGATCACCGGACGTCACCTGGATCGAGAAGCCGAGTTGCTCGCCCGCATTCGGGATAAGATGGGGAAGGGTCGCTCATCGCCATCAGTCTGGATCTGCATGCCAATATCTCGCCCGATCTGATACGTTGATCACAATCTATCGGACCTGTCCGCATTTGGATATGGCAAGACGGGCACGCGCTTCACTGGTGTGGTTGTAGTGCAGGTTGTCTTTGTCTATCCTGGTTTGGGACAGTTGATGATCGATAGCGTGGCGGTGCGCGATATGCCGGTGGTCCAGGGCGTCGCGCTTGTCTTCGCGGTGGCCTGTGTTCTGCTGAACTTGACAGCGGATGTATTGCCTTTGTCACCACGGCACTCGCCTGCACCCTCGGCTCGGTTTTGGGGCTGTTGGCGGCGGTTGTGGGTGGCTGGCTTGACCCAGATACTCAGCCGGGGCAGTAGATGTCCTGACGACGACCCCGGTGCTGGTCTTTGCGCTTTTACTGCTAACCATCATCGGCACTTCGATCATCAACATGATCTTGGTGGTTGCCCTGATTGATGCAACGCACGTTTATCGCCCGGTGCGCACTGTGGCGATGAATATCGTTGGTGATGGATTATGTGGAGGCCACCAAACTGCGGGGCGAAGGTTTGTGGTGGCTGATCTCACGAGAGATACTGCCTAATGCCATGGCACTCTTGGTGGCGGAGTTTGGGCTTCGTCTTCCTGACCATCTCGGCCCTTAGTTTCCTGGGGCTCGGTATCCAGCTGCCCACGGCCGATTAGGGCTCGATGGTGCGGGACAACGCCACGCTGATCTTCTTTGATGATATCACCTCGCTTCTACCAGCGGGGGTAATCACACTTCTGATGGTCAGCGTGAATTTCGTGTTGGCATCGCCCGTGCTTTGGCCGCAGAATCGCAATTCATTATCTGTGATGAGGTGACATCAGCAATTGACCAATTGGTAGAGGGTATTCTGCGGCTGCTCGACACGTTTCAGGGCACTTTCAACCTGGCCCTTATGTTCATCACCCACGATTTGGCGACGGTGAAGGCCACCGCGGATGAGGTTGTGGTTATGAAAGAGGGTGAGGCGGTCGAACAGGATCCGAAGGCCGAGATGTTCCAACTGCCTCAAGAACCCTATACAGAACTTCTTCTCTCTTCAGTTCCCGATATGAATCCCGAATTTGTCTGAGCACACTGTTGCAGGGGCGTGTTGTGAAAGCCGCGGCAGGTTAGGAAAATAAGACAACAGTACAGCCGAATTCTCGGCCTCTTCCCAGCTGTCATGAAGGGCTTTTATTAGTTCAGCACTGCTACGCATTCCTCTCTGGTGTGCCTGAAATTGCTAAACTTCCGCCAGTTCATCAAGAAGCACCAATCTTGCCGAATGCCCCTTGCCCTTGAGCGAGCTCTGGCGCATCGTGACCGCTTGGGTGGTCCAGGCCGCAGTTGCGAAACTGCCTGCCGTCGTGTTTCGTGCCTTTGTCCAGGCAGCCCCTGCGTTCAGGGCTTCTTCCAACATGTCATTGTCCGCAAGACTAAACAATTTTGTTCTGTATCTGTAGTTTTGGGCAGCGCATCTTTCGACTACAAACCGAACTTATTCTCCGTTGCGAACCGCAATCGTATTGGCAGCAGAGGGCCAGTGGTCTTCCTATTAAACGTCCCAGGGTTCGTAAATCTCATCCGAATGTTTGTCGATGATGTTAAGACAGTTGGTGTGCTGAACAGCGTGATTCACATGCACAAGACGATTGCGAGTACCAGCCTCAAAGAAGATATTGGCAAGCACCACCAAGGTTTTTAGTAGTGGGGTTTCCATATATTTTGAAGGATCTTTCAATCTGATACCAGGATTGAAAGGGATTGAGGCCGGGCAAAGAATAGTGAACGGATAAATCTTAAGCAGTAGCTGAACGGTCCGCTAGCAGTGCCTTTGCCAGCGAAGAAGCCGGAGCCGCGAAGGCTCCGGCAAGGGTCAGCCCGGGAATGCTGACAAGAAGAAGGTTTACTGCCAGGATCGGATCATCTCATCATAGCTGATAGTGATCGGCTCTTCGTCCTCGTTTTCAAGACGGGCTTGGGGTGCGCCTGGTCGCGACAACCAGAATTCGGGTTCCATCTCATCGTTGAGCACTGGGCCGATTTCCCCTTGGACACCTGCGCGTTCAAGCCTGGCCATGACGGCTTCCTGCTGTGAGCAAAGGTTGTCGAGTGCTTCCTGCGCCGACAGCGCACCAGAGGATGCATCCCCGATGTTCTGCCACCAGAGAGGGGCCAGACGCGGGTAGTCCGGAACGTTGGTGCCAGTGGGCGACCACTGCAGCCGCGCCGGTGAGCGATAGAACTCAACCAGCCCGCCCAAGAGCGGCGCACGTTCAGTGAAACTCTCATGCTGGATCGTGGATTTCCGGATGAAGGTCAGGCCTTCGTGGGATTTCTGCAAATCCACTGTCATTGAGGTCACGAACTGGGCGTAAAGCCAGGCGGCCTGGGCCCGGTCAACCGGAGTCGACTGCATCAGCGTCCATGAGCCCGCGTCCTGATAGCCGATCTTCTGGCCTTCACGCCAGTAGACGCCATGTGGGCTCGGTGCCATGCGCCAGCGCGGGGTACCGTCGGGGTTGAGAACGGCCGTGGCCCCTTCGCCCACCATGTCGGCGGTAAAGGCAGTGTACCAGAACATCTGCTGCGCAATCGCGCCCTGTGCCGGGATGGGCCCCGCTTCAGAGAAGTTCATGCCAGCTGCTTCCGGTGGGGCGAAATTGTTGAGCCACTTGACGTAGCTCTCAATCGCGTAAACCGCAGCCGGGCTATTTGTGGCACCGCCACGGGCTACACAGGAACCCACAGGTTGGCTGTCCTCATTGACGCGAATGCCCCATTCATCGACCGGAAGGCCATTGGGCTCACCAATGTCGCCCATACCCGCCATTGACATCCATGCGTCCGTAAAACGCCAGCCAAGCGATGGGTCGCGGCGACCGTAGTCCATATGGCCATAGACCGTCTTCCCGTCGATTTCACGACCGGTGAAGAATTCAGCGATATCCTCATAGGCGGACCAATTCACCGGAACGCCCAGCTCATAGCCGTATTGCTTCTCAAAGGCGACCATAATGTCGGGATCGGTGAACCAGTCATAACGGAACCAGTAGAGGTTAGCGAATTGCTGGTCTGGCAACTGGTATAGCAGACCGTCAGGGCCAGTGGTGAACTGAAGCCCGATGAAGTCATCCAGGCTCAGGTTCGGGTTGGTCACCGAGGCACCTTCACCAGCCATCCAATCGGTCAGGTTGCGCACCTGCTTGTAACGCCAGTGCGTACCGATCAGGTCGGAGTCGTTGACATAGGCGTCATAGATGTTCTGACCCGTCTGCATTTGCGTCTGCAGGCGTTCGACGACGTCGCCTTCACCGATGAGATCATGGGTGACCTGAATGCCAGTGATGGCGGTAAAGGCCGGGGCCAGAACACCAGCTTCCCATTCATGGGTCGTGATCGTCTCAGATACCACCTGGATTTCCATACCCTGGAACGGTTCGGCCGCGTTGATAAACCATTGCATCTCCGCTTCCTGTTCGTCGCGATTCATGACCGAAAACTCAATATGCTCATCAAGGAACGCCTTTGCGGCGTCCATATCTGCAAAGGCCGGAACCGCCCAGATATACAAGGCAGTTGTGATCGCAGATGTCGAAGTTAGAGTCCGTTTCATTCATTCCCTCCAAAGGTAGAATCGGTTTCTGTCTTAACGGCCCGTTATTTTCGTGGGTAATGGGCCATCTTACCTCTTAAGCTTGCTAAACCCAGCGGAACACCGCCACGCCATAAGCAAGACAGATTAGCAGCGCGTAAGGCTGCGGTCCGACCTCTAAGCCCAACCAGATCAGGTTGATGAAGGCAGAGCCCAGAAGCGTGATGAATAACCGGTCACCACGGGTCGTCTCGATCCGGAGGATGCCTCTGCGCGGCATCTCCGGGTATCTTATTGCAAGAAAGCTCATAAAGATTAGGATTGCTGCGATCACACCGAAGAAGATCGCCGTTTCCAAGGTCCATGCCATCCAGCCCATGTCACGCTACTCCCAAGCCGTCTGTGTATTTTGAGGGGGCCGTGACAAAGAATTCGTACTCTTTTCCCGGGGATAATATGATCGCCAAAATATTTTGGGTTTGATCCACGGCCAACGTATACGCGACGCCGAAGATGCCTTTCCTTTCAGATGGCAATCTATCCTGGTGCAATATCTCATCCTTGGGAATCCTAAGAAAATCCATCACACCCTCCCCATGGCAAAGCCCCTGGCTATGTAATTGCGGACAAAGTAGATTACTAGAGTACCGGGGATGAGTGTGAGCACGCCCGCGGCGGCCAAGACGCCCCAGTCAATGCCGGACGCACCCACCGTGCGGGTCATCGTGGCGGCGATGGGTTTGGCCTCTGTGGCGGTGAGGGTGCGTGACAAAAGAAGCTCTACCCACGAGAACATGAAACAGAAGAAAGCCGCAACGCCGATGCCGGATGCGATGAGCGGCATGAATATCTTGATGAAGAAGCGGCCAAAACTGTAGCCGTCAATATAGGCGGTCTCATCAACTTCCTTCGGGACACCACGCATGAAACCTTCGAGGATCCAGACTGCAAGCGGCACGTTAAAGAGGCAATGCGCCAGTGCCACCGCGATATGCGTGTCGAAGAGGCCGACGGACGAGTAAAGCTGAAAGAACGGCAGAGCAAAGACCGCAGGTGGTGCCATCCGGTTCGTCAAAAGCCAGAAAAACAGGTGCTTGTCGCCCATGAACCTATAGCGGCTGAATGCATAGGCTGCTGGCAGGGCGACGGTCACCGAAATCACTGTATTGAGCGTTACATAGATGATCGAGTTGATGTAGCCGGAATACCAGCTCGGGTCGGTTAATATCGTACGGTAGTTTTCGAATGTCGGAACCCGCGGCCAGAGGCTGAAGTCTCCCAGGATTTCGGCATTGGTCTTCAGGCTCATGTTTAGAAGCCAGTAGATCGGCAGAAGCAGGAAGATCAGATAGACGACCATCACGATAGCCCTACAGACACTCAGGCGGCTTGCAACATTGACGGACGCGGCAGACATCAGACGCCATTCCTTTCGTCGATATTGGTCATTACCGTGTAGAACACGTAACAAATCAACAGGATAACGAGATAGTACATGATCGAGTAAGCGGCGGCAGGGCCGAGATTGAACTGATTGATCGCCATGTTTACGAGGTCAATTGAAAGGAAGTTCGTGGAACTACCGGGACCGCCGCCGGTGACGACAAAGGGTTCGGTGTAGATCATGAAACTGTCCATAAACCTCAACAGAATAGCAATCATCAGGACGCCCTGCATCTTCGGCAGTTCAATGTGGCGGAACACCTTCCATCGGCTCGCCTGGTCGATCTTGGCCGCTTGATAGTAGGCCCCGGGGATCGATTTCAGCCCGGCATAAGCCAAAAGTGCCACTAGCGACGTCCAGTGCCAGACATCCATGATAATCAGGGTGATCCATGCGTCAAGCGTGTCTTGTGTATAGTTGTAATCAATCCCGAGATTACTAAGCGTGTAGCCTAGAAGACCAATATCCACGCGACCAAATATTTGCCAGATCGTACCGACCACATTCCACGGGATCAGTAGAGGCAGGGACATCAAAACCAGGCAGACAGGAACCCAGAAACCCTTTTTCGGCATGTTAAGCGCGATGATGATACCCAAGGGTATCTGAATGGCCAGAATGATCGCAGAGAAGATCAGCTGGCGCTGAAATGAACCCCAAAGCCGATCAGAATACAGAATCTCTTTGAACCATTCCAGTCCGACGGGAAAAAACTGGTTACGACCGAAGGTATCCTGCACGGAGTAATTCACCACCGTCATAAGCGGGATGATAGCAGAGAAGGCTACCAGGATAACTACTGGCAACACCATGAACCACGCGTTGTGATTAACCGTCTTGTTCATGCCGCGGCCTCTCCATTTGGCACCACGCGCCAGTTATCAGAATAAACGATGATCCCAGTGGGTTCAAAGCGCACCACCGCGTTTTCGGACGGGATTGGATTTTCTTCTGCCACTATGGCGTTGAGCAGCTTGTTTTCCACCTCGACCCGTACGATCCTGTGGTGGCCCACATCTTCCACGCGCCTGATCCGTGCAGGAATGCCATTGCCGTCATCGGACAGGCGCATAAACTCGGGCCGCACACCGATCTCAACCTTGCCATTGACAGGGCCGTAGCCTTTGCCAAGAAATACCTCGTGGTCGGCAACCTTGGCCATCGTGCCGTTCACTGTTGCCTCTAAAAAGTTCATGCCCGGTGAGCCGATGAAATAACCGACGAAGGTGTGTTCAGGCCGACGGAACAACTCTTCTGGTGTGCCGACCTGCACGACGCGACCGTCATGCATAACCACGACTTTATCTGCGAAGGTCAGTGCTTCGGTTTGGTCATGGGTTACGTAAATCATCGTATGACCGAACTCGTGATGCAGGCTTTTGAGCTGTGTCCGTAGCTCCCATTTCATATGCGGGTCGATCACCGTTAGCGGCTCGTCAAAGAGAAGCGCATTGACATCCTCACGCACCATCCCGCGGCCAAGTGAGATTTTCTGTTTGGCATCCGCCGTCAGGCCCCGGGCCCGACGCGTCAATTGGCTTTCCATCCCGATCATTCGGGCGATGTCTTGCACGCGCTTGGCCACATAGCCCGGATCGTCCCCCCGGTTGCGCAGAGGAAAGGCCAGATTCTCATGCACCGTCATGGTGTCGTAGATAACTGGGAACTGGAATACCTGTGCGATGTTGCGTTCAGTCGTGGGCGCGTTCGTCACGTCGCGGTCATCGAACAGGATGCGGCCTCGCGACGGAACCAGAAGACCAGAGATAGCATTGAGAAGCGTTGATTTTCCGCAGCCCGAGGCCCCCAGGAGCGCGTAGGCCTCCCCGTCGTTCCAGACGTGGTCCAGTTGCTTCAGCGCGTAGTCGTCCTCACTGCCCGGATTTGAGAGGTAGGAGTGCGCCAGATTGCTGAGGGTGATCTGTGCCATTGTCTACCTCTCAAGCCGTGTTGGCCAGTGCATAGGCGGCTGGTGCGACAATCCGGCCATCCCTGGAAAAGATGTAAACATGGGATGGGTCAAGATAGGTTGTCAGCACACCCCCGATTTCAAGTTCCCGGATACCACGCACCAAGCCAATCCAGTGCTCACCATCGTGGTCAAGATGCACAAAGGTTTGCGATCCGGTAAGTTCTGTAGCGATTAGCGTGGCTTGGAACTCCATAGCCGTTATCGTATGGCGGTCCAATTCCAGGTGATTGGGACGGAACCCGACAATGTACTCGCCATCGGACAGTGCGGTAAGGCTGCTGCCCAACGAGGATGTCCGGCCGTGGCCGAAGTAGATTTGCGCACCCTCCTTGCGGATATTAAGTAAATTCATCGGCGGGTCAGAGAATACCCGCGCCGTCGTTACATCCACTGGGGTACGATAAACTTGCAGCGTCGGGCCAAACTGCGTGATGTGCCCTTCACAAAAGGTAGCCGTATTGCCCCCCAGAAGTAGTGCCTCCTCCGGTTCAGTTGTAGCATAAACAAAAATAGCACCAGATTCTTCAAAAATGCGGGGGATATCAACCCTAAGTTCTTCGCGCAGCTTGTAGTCAAGGCTCGCCAGCGGTTCGTCCAAAAGCACCAGTCCGGCTTTTTTCACCAGTGCCCGAGCCAAGGCGCAACGCTGCTGCTGCCCACCGGATAGCTCCAGAGGCTTGCGCTCCAGCATCGACGTCAGCTTCAGCATCTCTGCTGTTTCATGCACCGCCTTGTCAATCTCAGCCTTGTGCGCACCAGCAGTACGAAGCGGTGAGGCGATGTTTTCATAAACACTCATCGATGGGTAGTTGATGAACTGCTGATACACCATCGCAACTTTGCGATCCTGTACGCGCATGTCGGTCACGTCCTCTCCGTTCCAGAACACCTTGCCCGTGCTCGGCTTGTCAAGTCCTGCCATCAGCCGCATCAGCGTGGTCTTCCCCGACAGGGTTGGACCCAACAATACGTTCATCGTGCTGCCCGAAAGCTCCAAATCAGTGGGATAAACATGTGTCTCGGTGCCGACGATCTTAGACACATTGTCAAGAATTAAGGACATTAGAGTATGCTCATCCCAACCTGATTTAGGGTTTCTCTATAATTCCCTGCATCTTGGCGGATCAGGGAGGTATGGATTGGCGGGGTTGACCCGCTGGATACGGCGGGGCGAGGTTCTCCACTACAGCCCGCGCGACGAAACACCCTTGACTGGCGGCATTTTGTACAATTCCATATCTGTTGATCTCGCCGCCGATTACAGAAGGCCAAGTAGAGTGGCCAAGCATTACAAGTCGTTCCTCCCTCATCGATTCGGCTTCAAGCTGCTTCCCCTAAGGATGCTTCCATGAAAGGCACAGAGAGGAAAAAATCTTTTCTTCCAATCTTCAAACTTCCGAAGCCCGAATCAATTTGAGTTACTGCTTTTACTGTATTTTATATTATGATCGGCTGCAACCCAAAGTCACCCGCTTTTAGCAGGTGAAGTATTCATACAACAGGACAGGAAACCGTGACCAAATACGATCCCGATAATATCTTCGCCAAGATTCTCAGGGGCGATCTGCCCTCGGAACGGGTATACGAGGATGACGAGACCGTCGCCTTCATGGATATCATGCCGCGTGCCGATGGGCATTTACTGGTAATCCCGCGCAGCAAGGCACGCAACATGCTTGATGCGACACTGGCGCAATTGGTGGCCTGCATGGCGACGGTTCAAAAGCTCTCGCATGCTGTCATAGCAGCGTTCGAGGCCGAGGGCGTCACGATCCAGCAATTCAACGAAACCGCAGGGGGACAGGAAGTATTCCATCTGCATTTTCATATCTTGCCAAGGCATCCGGGCGTCAATCTGCGCCCACCCGGTACCATAGAAGACCATGCGGTTCTGGTCGCCAATGCGGCCAGAATCCGTCTGGCACTGGCGGGGTAGCTGCCGGGCTTCATGTTGACAAGGAGCGCAGATTCTTCTAGCAAAATGTGCCGTGCAGCTTTCGTCTTGGCGGGCCTCTTTGGGCCTTCCCATGGGGCGCATAGCAGCTTGAATATCCCCAAACACCGGGGATGATTGCATAACTTGGCTTGCTTGTCCTTTGAGCATCCTGCTGTCAGTTCCGTAGGTTCCAAGGTCCAGGAACTTCTCCCCACCGAAATCTACCACGGTATTATCAAGTGCAACGGGTGGTGGTTCGACTGACATGACGGTTTTTGGAGGTGTCACTCGCGATTTCTTTGACAACCGCCATTTCCACGTCACCTCTGAGTCCATCGATTCCTTGCCAGCTTGGTTACTTCGAACTGCCCTGGATTATCCGGCGCATAAAATCCTCATGGTATTCCCCCGATTGTCTACTTCCGACATGTTGTAAAAACTCACTGTCTTGGGCGTTGATCACAGGTTTCCTGTCTTGAATTGCCGGGGGTGTACCCTTGTGTGGTGCTCGTATCGGCTGATGATCACCGCATCCTTCCTTGGCCCCGTCACCTCCCAACGGCTGGACCAGCGCGGCCAGCCCGAGATGTCATAGCGAACCCGATACAGATCAGGTGTGCAGAGATGTTCGGCCCCCTGCAACGACGGATCAATTTCGTGAAAGGGACGGCCATCGTCAAAGAACACTGCCAGTCTGGTCCCGGATTGACGCCAAAGATACCGCCGCGCAGCCCGCATCGGCGGCGCGGTGCCATAGTGCAAAAGGCCAGTCTCAGTTTGAACCAAGCCCTTCGCGTCGGTGGCAAAGACCGCTTCGCCCTCCAACCATCCGACCCGACCTGTGTGGTGGTCTGCGACCTCACGGTACAACCGCCATCGCCCTTCCAACTCCGCCAGCGGGATCACTTGGTGAACCTCCCGGTCGAGATATGACCCCAATCGTCGATGAACCGAACATCCCCCACGCCGTCTGACTCTACATCTCATGGGATATCAATATCTCGCGAATCCCGGCGGTGCCAAGGTGCTGCCACTCCTGCACCTGCACCCGTGCCGCCATGGCCATGATTGGCACTGCGGCCATGGCTGTTTTCATACTGTGCGATCTTTCTGCCGCTTGTTCACGGAACATTGTCCACTTACAAGAGTGCGGCCTCCCTGACCAACGTAAGGCCCACTGCCCCATGATCCCCCGCTATGCCCGCCCCGAGATGACCGCGATTTGGGAGCCTGCCGCCAAGTTCCGCATCTGGTATGAGATTGAGGCCCATGCCTGCGACGCCCAGGCCGATCTGGGGGTGATCCCGCGCAAAAACGCCATGGCGGTGTGGCAGGCCAGGGATGTGAAGTTTGACATAGACCGGATCGAGGAAATTGAGGCTGTCACCAAGCATGACGTCATAGCCTTTCTGACCCATCTGGCCGAGATCATCGGGAATGAGGAAGCGCGCTTTGTGCATCAAGGCATGACATCATCCGATGTGCTTGACACAGCCTTTAACATTCAACTGGTGCGTGCTGCTGACATCCTTCTGGCCGATATGGACGGGCTTCTGACGGTGCTGAAAGCGCGTGCAATGGAACATAAGCTGACCCTGCGCATCGGGCGCTCCCACGGGATTCACGCGGAACCGGTGACCATGGGCCTGACCTTTGCCCGCTTTTATGCCGAGATGGACCGTAACCGCAACCGGCTGGAACAGGCGCGGGCTGAGGTGGCGACTGGTGCAATTTCCGGGGCAGTGGGAACCTTTGCCAATATCGCCCCGGACGTCGAGGCGCATGTCTGCGACAAGCTGGGCCTGCGACCCGAGCCTATCAGCACGCAAGTGATCCCTCGCGACCGCCACGCCATGTTCTTTGCCACACTTGGCGTGGTCGCCAGTTCAATCGAAAACATCGCGGTCGAAATCCGCCATATGCAGCGGACCGAAGTATTAGAGGCCGAAGAAGTCTTTTCCAAAGGTCAAAAGGGATCGTCAGCCATGCCACACAAGCGCAACCCGGTGCTGGCCGAGAACCTGACCGGTTTAGCGCGGCTGGTGCGCATGGCTGTGGTGCCCGCGATGGAGAATGTTGCACTTTGGCATGAACGCGACATCAGCCATTCCAGCGTAGAACGGATGATCGGGCCGGATGTCACGGTGACGCTTGATTTCGCCCTGTCCCGGTTGACAGGCGTGATCGAGAATCTGGTAATTTACCCCGATAACATGATCACCAATATGAACAAGTTTCGCGGCCTGATACATTCGCAGCGTGTGCTTCTGGCACTAACCCGGACAGGTATCAGCCGGGAGGAAGCCTATCACCTGGTGCAGCGCAATGCGACGAAGGTTTGGGAAGAGGGTAAGGATTTCAAGGCTGAGCTTCTCGCCGATGCCGAGGTTGTTGCCGCACTAAGCCCCGCCGAGATCGAAGCAAATTTTGACCTTGGCTACCACACCAAATATGTTGATACGATCTTCGCCCGCGTCTTTGGACCCACCTGAACACCCATCTGTTTTGGTTCGGAAGGGAGCGGTGTGCTTGACCGGGCAGCCGGGCATGTCCTTACATTAACGGATGTGGTCTTTTGAGAATTTATAGAGACAGTCGTGAAAGTATGAACAAAAGATACAAAGTTGTTTCGCTGTTCTCCGGGGCACTTGGCCTTGATCTCGGGATGCACAATACGGGGCGTTTCGAGTTGGTGGCCTGCGTCGAGTTGGTTCCAGCCTTCTGTGAAACAATCCGCATGAACCAGGCAGCCGGACGGCTTCCACGCGATTTGTCAATTATCGAAGCAGATTTGGCACAGCTGACTTCCAAGGATTTTATGGCGAGAACGGCTATTCAGCCGGGCGAAATTGATGTCCTGGTAGGAGGCCCTCCTTGCCAGACCTTCAGCACGGCCGGACGTCGCAAAGGCGTTGAAGATCCCCGTGGCACATTGCTGTGGGACTACTTGCGTTTCGTTGAAGCCCTGAAACCCAAATTCTTTCTTATGGAGAATGTAAGAGGGCTTCTTTCCGCGGCACTCCGTCATCGCCCCATTGCCAAACGCCCGAACAAATGGGGCGCACCGCTTGAGGAAGATGAATGCCCAGGTTCGGTGATCCGCATGTTCGCCCAAGACCTCCAAAAGATCAAGGATGAACCTTATCACATGGATTGCTTTGAGGTGAACGCGGTCAACTATGGAGCACCGCAGCTTCGGGAGCGCGCGTTGTTTATAGGGAACCGCTTTGGCCATGAGGTTAATTTTCCTGACCCTACGCATGGACAAAACAATGGGAAACCGGATTTGTTCGCACGGCCTTCCCTGAAGCCCTGGGCAACTTTGCAGGATGCGATTGGTGATCTTGAAGAGGCCGGTAAAGTCATCATGGATTTCAGTCCCCGTAAAAAGTCTTTCCTGTCCTTGGTTCCCCCCGGTTCAAACTGGAGGTCTCTTCCCGTTGAGGTTCAGAAAGAGTCGATGGGAAAGGCATGGTATGCAAAGGGCGGCAGATCGGGGTGGTGGCGCCGACTGACCATGGACCTTCCCTCTCCTACGCTGGTTACGATGCCCAATTATGCAGGCACATCCCTTTGTCATCCAACCGAAACCCGCGCACTCTCGCTTAGGGAATATGCCCGCATTCAGGGTTTTCCTGATAACTGGGACATCTGTGGTGGAACTGCAGAACAATATGCCCAGGTCGGCAATGCTGTTCCGGTACGCCTGGGCGAAGTGGCAGGCAAGGTTTTAGCTGATGAGCTGGATAAAGCCCGTGCCAGGGGGTGGAAGGTGCAGAACAAGGCCCTAAAGCCATTTCGAACTGTTTACATCCAGGCACATGTAAGAACCCGGCACTGGTTCAAAAATGGTGAAACGCTTGTCTGGTCAGATGGAAATAATAACGCGTTCGTCAAATATGACAGAACGAAGACATGCAGAAAAACAAAGAGCATGATGGAAATTATGAAATGAGCAAAAAAGATTTGTACAGCATACTTAAGGATTTCAACCATACCTTCGACGAGAAAGAGGTAAAATACCTCTTTAGTCTTGTAGAGCAAGTGCGTGTTGATGGTCTTGCAAAACGCCTCAAAGCAGATATTTCTTCCAACCTCCCCAAGATTTACGGTCGGCGCTCAGTGCTATCGGATTATCGAATCAATCCTTACGTGATGCTTGCCACAACGAACATCATGAAACTTTCCGAACCGGAAAGGTTCGCGCATTTCCTCTTCAACTCAAAGATAATGATGGGTCTTGAGACTTCCTTTGGAAAAATAGTTGAAAGAGCTTTTATTCAAAGTTATCCGGTTGAATCCAATGCCAAGTGGCGTGATCCACCTGAAAAAATTGCTGAATTTGAAGAAGAGAAGAACATTGAAAGCCGGGAGGAGAGGTCAGCTCTTCGCAGCAACTCAATCTGGCGGGAAATTGACAAGGATGTAGTGGTTAACAATAGACGCTTTCTAACATCAATTAAAAGTGGACCGAATACGATAAACAACACCCAGGTTCAAGGCATGGTCGACGCGATATCGGGTAAATATCAGACATGGTTGGAATTATCCGAAGCCGCAACGCCTGGTCTGGAAGGTATTGATGTTGTCATCGGGCTTACCTATGGCACGGAGCGATCAACGAACAACAAGGACAACCAGATACTTGCCAAACTCTTGAGCCTTGGTTTTAGCGAGATGGACCGGCATGCTCATCCTGGCGTCTTGGTAGATGATGCGACGGGACGGGTTCGCATTTATCGAAGGATTGGGAAATCTTTCTGGGCGTGGACTGGGAATCCACAGAACGAAACGGCTGAGCCGCAAGTGTTCCTTGAAGTTTTACTTGCTCTATCATTGGCCTTTCGTGATCTCCTTGCCGAAGGAGCCACTATTGAGGAAGGTATAAATGAGCGTCTTCGCCGGCTGGCTTCGGCAATACTCAAGATGCAGTTATCCCCGGACACGTTGCCCAATTGGGTATCGGATAGAGGCTTTGATGATAATGATCTGTTTTATTTGGTGACGGCACTTAGTGCGTTCTACGATGAAGGCATCTGATTTGCGTCCGGTCGCCCTCATATGGTTCGGCGTCAGTTTTACTTGTTTTCAAATGGCTTCCGCACAGGGGATGTTGCGTTGCCGTTGCGCGAGGGGGATTTCTATCCTGGGGGCGTGGACGGCCAGCATGTCTGGGCTGATCTACAAGCCCGACTCTGAATTGGCGCAAATCAATCGACGGACGGTGCCCCTGGCCAGGGCCAGGAGGGGGGCTTGCTGCAACCCGACCCAAAGGCCCGCCATATCATGTTTGTCCCAACCTGATACATCAGCCACAGAATGCCGCCCGCGCAGGGCCTGCTTGTGTCAAATTTACCCCTCTTCTCTTCGCCCTCTACCTCATTGACCGGAGGGGTTAAATTCAGAAGAATCACATTAACGGATGTGGTCTTTTGAGAATTTATAGAGACAGTCGTGAAATTATGAACGAAAGATACAAAGTTGTTTCGCTGTTCTTCGGGGCACTTGGCCTTGATCTCGGGATGCACAATACGGGGCGTTTTGAGTTGATAGCCTGCGTCGAGCTGGTTCCGGCCGCTGACAGTGGCCCCCCTCATCAGGTTCGATGATGGCCAGGTTATAGAATATCTCGACCCCGTCTACCTTCCTGAAGCAGATCACATCCTCGCCCCAACTGCTGCCACAGAAAACGAAAATGTTTGCAGCGAGGTCGCCACGGAGAATATCATTGCGGCACCCGCCAGTCAGCTGGTCATTGCTGCCCAAGGCCATCAAGTTTGTCATCGCCCAGTTCACACCCAGGACTTCATATTATACCTTCCGAAAAGGCTGTCATCTCCCCCCGCTATCCAAGTCAAAGGTGAAATCGTCACCGAGGGGTAGCGGCCCAAAGGTCGATGATGTCGGTGTGATCGATTGCCTCACCACCAGGCGGTCGATCCTCGGTGATCATGAGCCACACCACACCGCACTCGCCCGCAAACCTTGAGTGCGCGACGGGGGGAGTGGCTAATTAGGCACCAACCCATCGGTCAGCAGTATGCCCCTTGGCTGCTGTTGTGCACAGGTGGCACAAGTGCGGCCGTTTGTTGATACCCGCCTGTCCTGAACAGGGCTGTCCTGCGAACGAATCGCGTTCTGGCGCGGCCCGGTGTCCTGCCCCGGTGCCCTTGCTATCCGTGCGCACTGGATGGTATGGACAAAAGAGGTGACGCATACGGGCATGCAAACAAGCGTAGGCAGAGGCCAATGGTGAATTATCCGACGCATTTCGATAAGGATGGTTTGTTGAAATGCGCACAAGGCGATCTGTTCGGGCCGGGTAACGCGCAGTTGCCCGCCCCGCCGATGCTGATGATGGATCGGATCACCGACATCTCCGGTGATGGTGGCGAACATGGCAAAGGCCATGTGGTGGCGGAATTCGATATTGCCCCCGATCTGTGGTTCTTTGAGTGCCATTTCCCCGGAAACCCGGTCATGCCCGGCTGTCTGGGTCTTGACGGACTGTGGCAACTGACAGGTTTCAATCTGGGTTGGCGCGGCTGGGGAGGGCGCGGTTATGCCCTTGGCGCGGGTGAGGTAAAACTGACTGGCATGGTCCGCCCCGACCGCAAAATGCTGACCTATTACGTGGATTTCACCAAAGCCATCCAGACGCGTCGCCTGACTATGGGCGTGGCCGATGGGCGGGTGGAAGCCGATGGCGAAACCATTTATCAGGTTAGGGACATGAAAGTGGCACTGAGCGAAAGCTGAAGCCGGGGAGGATGTGCGCATGCGCCGTGTCGTTATCACAGGGCTGGGGATTGTCTCGCCCATTGGAAATACCGCCGACGAGGTGACATCGGCATTGAAGACCGGAACACCGGGCATTGAGACCCATCCCGATATGGTCGAGCGTGGCTTCCGCAGCCAGATCGCCGGGACGCCGAAGATCGATGCGTCCGGGCATGTTGACAAACGCGCCCTGCGCTTTATGGGGCCGGGCGCGGCCTATGCCCATATCGCGATGGGCCAGGCGGCGGCGGATGCGGGCCTGTCCGGGGCGGAGGTTTCGGATGAGCGCACCGGGCTGATCGCGGGATCGGGTGGCCCCTCGACGAGCGCGATGTTCGCCGCCCACCAGACAGTGCTGAAGACTGGCGCAACCAAGCGGATTGGCCCGTTTGCGGTGCCCAAATGCATGTCATCGACGATATCGGCGAACCTGTCCACGGCCTTCAGGATTAAGGGAATTAATTACTCGATCACCTCGGCCTGTTCCACTTCCCTGCACTGTATCGGCGCGGCGGCTGAGCAGATTGTCATGGGCAAACAGGATGTGATGTTTGCGGGCGGCGCAGAGGAGCTCGATTGGACGCTTGGCTGCCTGTTTGACGCAATGGGGACGATGAGTTCTAAATACAATGACACGCCTGGCCGGGCAAGCCGCGCCTTTGACGCTAACCGGGACGGGTTCGTCATCGGCGGAGGCGGCGCGATTATCGTCATGGAAGAGCTGGGGCATGCCCGTGCGCGGGGTGTAAAAATTTATGCCGAGGTTACAGGTTTCGCTGCTACATCGGATGGCCATGACATGGTTGCACCTTCTGGTGAAGGTGGCGAACGGGCGATGCGGCTGGCCATGCAAACCCTGCCAGAGGGCCGTAAGGTCAGCTATATCAACGCCCATGGTACTTCGACCCCCGTAGGCGATGTGAGAGAGGTGGAGGCCGTACGCCGGATTTTTGGCGCGGGCGCGACACCGCCTATCAGCTCCACGAAATCCATGACTGGCCATGCCCAGGGTGCGGCAGGTGCCCTGGAGGTGATATTTTGCCTTTTGATGCTGGATGAGGATTTCATCGCCCCATCGATCAATGTTGACAACCTGGACCCGGCATTGCGATTGGGAGAGATCGCCACGAAGACGGTCGAAAACGCTGGATTGGACAGTGTGATGACAAACAGTTTCGGATTTGGTGGCACCAATGGCTCTATGGTGCTGTCGCGATTTCACGGATAGTGCGCCATGGCAAATTTGATGACGGGTAAGCGCGGGCTGGTGATGGGTGTGGCCAATGACCACTCTATTGCTTGGGGGATCGCCAGGGCCCTGCACACCGAAGGGGCAGGGCTTGCCTTCTCTTACCAGGGTGAAGCGTTCGGGAAACGGGTCGGGCCGCTGGCAGCCTTACTTGGCAGCGATCTTCTGATCGATGTTGATGTGATGGACGATGCCTCGCTTGATGCCTGTTTCGAGCGACTGAAAGAGGTTTGGGGAAGTATTGACTTTGTCGTGCATGCCATTGCGTTTTCAGACAGGAATGAACTTACAGGCCGCTTTATCAACACGTCACGGGAGAATTTTCAAAACTCTCTCTCGATCTCATGCTACTCACTGATCGATGTGGCGCGGCGGGCCTCGGAATTAATGCCTAGGGGCGGCACGATTATAACACTGACCTATCAAGGCTCCAACCGTGTGACGCCATTCTATAATGTTATGGGCGTTGCCAAAGCCGCGCTGGAATCGGCGGTGCGCTATCTGGCCAATGACCTTGGGCCAGATGGTGTTCGCGTGAACGCCATTAGCCCCGGCCCGATGAAAACACTTGCCGGGGCCGCGATTGGCGGGGCGCGCAAAACCTTCAAGGTGACCGAAGCCAACGCCCCCCTGCGCCGTAACGCGACCTTGGAGGCGGTGGGCGGCACGGCGGTGTATCTGGCATCGGATTACGGAGCTTGCACCACCGGTGAGATCATCGTCGTTGATGGCGGGTTCCACGTTCTGGGTATGCTGCGGCCGGAAAATCTCTGAGGTTGCATCCGTACCAACGTGTCCAATGAACGAGAGATTTGTTCCCCTTCGCCCCATGTGCCACGATGGCAAAAATTGGAACGAATGGAGTGGCGGGAATGTCGATTTCAACCTGCGTGTTTGATGCTTATGGTACCCTGTTTTGATGTGGATGCCGCTGCGCGAACACTGGCCGGTGAGGACGGTTTGGAGGCTTTCACGGCCGTTTGGTGGCAGGTTTCTACCCACTGGCGCAACAAGCAGCTCCAGTATTCCTGGCTCCGCACGATCACCCATGAGCACGTGGATTTCTGGCAAGTGACTCAGGATGGGCTGGATTACGCACTGGATGTTACGGACCAGGCAGATCCGGTCCTTCGGGAACGATTGTTAGGGCTTTACTGGACCTTACCAGCCTATCCCGAAGTGCCGGATATGCTGGCAGCCCTGAAAGCCGGCGGGTTGAACACAGCGATCTTGTCCAACGGATCGCCCCGGATGCTGGAAAATGCCGTTGCCAGTGCCGGAATTGGCCCCTTCCTTGATGCGGTGCTGAGCACCGAGGAGGAAGGCGTGTTCAAACCCGACGAGCGAGTCTATACCATGGTCACACGGCAATTCAATGTCGCCCGTCACAAGGTGCTTTTTGTGTCCTCTAATGGGTGGGATGCGGCGTCCGCGGCTTCCTTTGGGTTCAAGGTTCTGTGGGTGAATCGCGCCGGTGATCCGCCGGAACGCTTGCCCGGCCAGCCCGATGCCGAGTCCCGGGATTTGACAGTGGTGCCAGAGGTTGCTGGATTGGGCCCATCATGACCGGCTTTGTAACTGCCGCGGACGGTCTGCGCCTGGCTTATGACGATTTGGGCACCGGCCTGCCACTTCTGTGTTTGCCCGGGCTGACCCGCAACATGGCAGATTTTGAGCCGGTTCTTCAGCGATTCGCGGCGTGCGCACGAATCATTCGCATGGATTTTCGCGGACGCGGGATGTCGGATTGGGCCCCAGACCCGGCCAGCTATGCAATTTCGCAGGAAGCAGCGGATGTGCTGACGCTGCTTGACCATCTGGGGCTGAAGAAGGTTGCGATCTTAGGAACCTCTCGCGGCGGATTGGTCGCCATGGCACTTGCGGCGATGGCGCGGGACCGGTTGGCGGGTGTGCTGTTCAATGATGTGGGGCCTGTCCTTATGCCCGAGGGGTTGGCCGCGATCATGAAGCATATCGGCAAGACGCCCCCCTATCGCAGCCTGGCCGAGGCGGCGGCAGCCTTGCCCGAGGCTTACGCACCTGCGTTCCGTAACGTCCCCCTGGAAACCTGGGTCGACTTTGCCGCGCGGCTTTGGCGAGAGGAGGGCGGGCACCTGCACCTGCGCTATGACCCGAAACTCCGCGATGCGGTCGCGGCGGGTTTTGCCAGTGCTGCGCCGGTGCCGAATCTGTGGCCCCTGTTTGATGCGTTGGCAGGTCTGCCTCTGGGGCTGATCCGAGGGGTGGGATCCAACATTCTGTCGGCGCAAACAGCGGCGGAGATGTGCGCACGGCGACCCGATATGCTTTATGCTGAACTGCCCGACAGGGGACATGTGCCGTTTCTGGATGAACCGCAAGCCGTTGATGCAATCTCACGATTCCTGGACGCACTGACACATTCTGATGAGCAGCATTGAAATGATCCGCGCCGCCGCCGGACGCGCAAAGGGTCATGTGCGGAAGACGCCGCTTCTCTCCTCACCCTTTCTGGATGAGGTCGCGGGGCGGCGCGTTTTCGTAAAGGCGGAATGCCTGCAGCACACAGGAAGTTTCAAGTTTCGCGGCGGCTGGTCAGCTCTTTCCGGTCTGTCCAGGGCGGCGCGGGCGGCGGGGGTTCTGGCCTATTCTTCGGGGAATCACGCGCAAGGCGTGGCCCTGGCCGCCCGGCTGCATGGGGTGCCGGCGACGATCATCATGCCAGCGGACGCACCGCCCCTTAAAATTTCGAATACAAAGGCTTATGGTGCCGAGGTTATACTCTATGACCGGGCAGGCGGGGCCAGCCGGGAGGAAGTAGGCGCACATATGCAGGCCGCGCGTGGGCTGACCCTGATCCGCCCCTATGATGAGCCATTGGTGATTGCCGGCCAGGGTACCTGCGGTTTAGAGATTGCCGCGCAACTGGCCGCGCTTGGCGTAACATCGGGTGAGATGCTGACCTGTTGCGGTGGCGGCGGGTTGACAGCGGGGATTGCCCTGGCCTTGGCGGAACAGGCCCCGGAAATCCGGGTGCGGCCGGTTGAGCCAGTTGGATTTGACGACACAGTGCGGTCGCTTGTCTCGGGCCGGATTGAGCGGAATACAGGCCCGGAATCAGGGTATTGGGACGCGATCCTGACACCATCGCCGGGGCAACAGACCTTTCCGATACTGCAATCCCTTTGCGGCCCTGGCCTGGTTGTGACCGAGGCCGAAACTAGGGCGGCCATACGCCTGGCCTTTGAGCGGCTGAAACTGGTGGCAGAGCCGGGGGGCGCGGTGGCATTGGCTGCGGCATTGTTTCACGGCACAGAGTTAAAGGGCGATGCCGTGGGTGTCACGCTCTCAGGCGGTAATGTCGACCGCACCGCCTTTGCCACAGTTCTGGCCGAGGCGAATTAGATCTGGGTATCAACCGGGCGGGCTGTACCCGGGTGCTGCCCGCCCACGAAAATCGCGAGGCTTAGCATCATCAGCACGGCGGCCAGCAGGAACGGTGCACCGGGCAGAAAGGGCCAGGCCGCATCGCGGGTGAACCAGAAGAAGGCTTGTGTCATCATCAGGGGAGACAGGATCATCGAGAGTGCCGAGAGGGATGCCAGAACCCCCTGCAACTCGCCCTGCTGGCCTGCCCCCGCCGCCCGCGACATGATCCCCTGCATCGCGGGCGCGACGACGGCACCAGTGGCGGAAATCGGAATCAGCACCCACACCATCCAGCCCGCGCTTGCCACCCCATAGGCGATAAGGCAGGCGACGTTGAGCGCGAGCCCCCACAGGACGGTGCGCACCTCTTTCAGCAATGGCAGGATCGCGCGGATCAGCCCGGCCTGTACCACCGCTATGGACACGCCGTAGACCGCCAGCGACAGCCCCACTTTGCCGGCATCCCAGCCAA
Organism: Paracoccaceae bacterium; assembly: GCA_014323785.1. Lineage (GTDB taxonomy): Bacteria > Pseudomonadota > Alphaproteobacteria > Rhodobacterales > Rhodobacteraceae > Rhodophyticola. The sequence continues at coordinate 28,950 of JACONJ010000041.1, forward strand.
AGGCGGCCTGGGTGTAGTAGGCCCAGATCGCCGGATAGACGAAGTTGGAAACCTGATAGGCAAGCATGACAATCAGCAGGGTTCTGACGCCGGGTAAGCGGCTGATATGCTGTAATCCTCCCAGCGGATTAGCACGGCACAGGTCAAATCCCCGGCGCGCCTCCCTGGGCAGGGATTCTGGCAGGACAAGAAAGCCGAAAAGGAAATTCGCCGCCGCAAGACAGGCCGCCGCGATGAAGGGTGCACGCGGATCGAAACCACCAAGGATCCCGCCCAGAAGCGGACCGAAGATAAAGCCGATGCCAAAGCCCGCAGAGATCAGGCCGAAATTCTGCGCACGTTTCCCGGGCGGCGACAGGTCGGCCATGTAGGCCAGGGCAGTGGAATGGATCGCCGCGGCGATCCCGGCAACGATGCGCCCGGCCAGCAGCAGCCAGATGGTTCCAGCCATCGCCATAATGGCGTAATCAACGGCCATCACCGCAAGGGAGATCAGCAGGATGGGCCGTCGTCCGAACCGGTCGCCAAGATTGCCAACAGTGGGTGCAAAGGCGAATTGCATCACTGCATAGGCAGCAGACAAAATCCCGCCCCAAAGTGCCGCATTGGAAAGGTCTGCGCCGCGCACCTCCCGGATCAGATCGGGCATAACCGGCAGAATCAGGCCGATGCCCATCGTGTCGAAAATCACGGTCAGCAGGATAAAGACGGTGGGCAGTCGGCAGGGCATGGTGTGCACGGATGATCCGCTACAAGAGGCCATATGTCAACCTGGCGTGACAGATAGGTATCGTCTGATGGCTAATTCACGCTGTAATGCCCGGGGGCTTTCTCCGGTGCCTGACCAAGTAGCCGGTCGGGAGCAGGTGGGGGGATTAAGCGGCATTTACGCCCCCCCATGGCTGGTGACAGACGCGAACAGTGGCCGGGATTTTGGGCCCGGCCGCCACCACAGGGTGTTTAGGTGATCAGGGGATCACGACGTGGTGGCGTCGGAGTCAAACGAACAGGAACACATCCGCGGTATTGATGTCATTCAGTTCGGCATCCTGGACAGTGATGGTGTTGCCCGCACTCAGGGTAACAAGAACATCATCTCCGGACGCTTCGATACTGGTACCACTATCGGCAGTGAACGCCGCGAAGTCCGCGAACGCGCCCTCATTAAGGACGATCTTGTCCTCGGCCCCGTCAAAGTCCGCGATGATATCCGCACCAGACCCGGACTCCACGAAACGGAAGTGGTCAGCCCCCGCACCACCGGTCAAGGTATCGTTACCCGCACCGCCATCCAGCGTGTCGTTCCCGCCATCGCCTTCCAGAGAATTACTGCCGGCATCCCCGATTAGGGTGTCGGCATGTTCCGAACCAAGCAGGCTTTCGATACTGCGCAGCACATCACCCTAGGCATGGCCACCGCTGCCCGTGCCAGTGGCAAGGTTCACCGTGACACCCGCGTCCGAACCCTCATAATCGGCACGGTCATCGCCGACACCGCCATCCAGCATGTCGGCCCCGGCACCGCCCCGCAGCACGTTGGCATCACCTTCCCCGGTCAGGATGTCGTTATGTTCAGATCCGATCAGGTTCTCGATATCGATCAAGACATCACCCTGCGCGTGGCCACCGGAGCCGATGACTGTATTGGCACTCAGGTTCACCTTGACACCCGCGTCTGATTCCGCATAACTGGCCGTGTCGGCACCCGCACCGCCATCCAGCATGTCGGCCCCGGCACCGCCCCGCAGCACGTTGGCACCAGCATCCCCGGTCAGGATGTCGTTATGTTCAGATCCGGTCAGGTTCTCGATATCGATCAAGACATCACCCTGCGCGTGGCCACCGGAGCCGATGACTGTATTGGCACTCAGGTCCACCGTAACACCCGCGTCTGATCCCGCATAACTGGCCGTGTCTGCACCCGCCCCGCCTTCCAGCGTATCATCGCCCGCTTCGCCGTACATCCAGTCGCCTCCATCACCACCTTTCAGAGAATCGTTGTCATCGCCACCTCTTAGCGTATCCTTGCCCCTGCCGCCCTTTAGCGTATCGTTCCCCGTACCCCCTTTCCAGGAAGTCATCGCCGCCCTCCAGCGTATCCGCGCCGGTGCCGCCCTTCAGGGTATCGCTGCCATTGTCGCCGATGAGAGAATCGTGGCCTTTGTCGCCATACAGCGTGTCGTTGCCCATGCCGCCGATCAGCTTGTCCCTGTTCACGCCGCCGTCCAGGTAATCATTACCTGCGCCGCCGTTCAGTTCGTCATTACCACTGCCCCCGTCCAAGGAA
>JACONJ010000042.1:0-3069 GCA_014323785.1 Paracoccaceae bacterium
ACCGCAGGCGGCGATGCCCAGGGCGACGTCCTGCGCAATATTGAGGGGCTGCGCGGCTCCGCCCATGCCGACACCCTGACCGGGGATGGCAACGCCAATGTTCTCGAGGGCAACGGCGGCAACGATACGCTGATCGGCAATGGCGGCGACGACTGGCTGTACGGCGGTTCTGGCAACGACCTGCTGGATGGCGGCGCGGGCGGGGATTTTCTGGACGGCGGCGCGGGCATTGACACGGCCACCTATGCAAATTCGAATGCGGGCGTGTCGTTGAACATTGGCATCTCATTCTCTGAGGGGGGCGATGCCGGTACTCGTGATAGCTCCGCGTCCGAACTCTTTCGCAATATCGAGAATCTGATCGGGTCATCCCATAACGATAACCTGCACGGGAATGGTGCAAACAACCGGCTCGATGGCGGTGCGGGCAACGACACGCTGACCGGTGGGAGGGGTGCGAATACGCTGGACGGCGGTGCGGGAAATGACATACTTTACGGCTCGACCGGCAACGACATACTCATCGGCGGCGCGGGGGCCGATACAATGTACGGGCGCGGTTGGCAAACCTTGGCCGATTACAGTGCCTCATCCGCTGCCGTCAACGTGAACCTGGCCACGGGCCAGAACACAGGCGGGGATGCCCAGGGTGATGTGCTGCACGATATCTGGCGCGTGCGCGGCTCTGCCCACGCCGACACCCTGACCGGGGAGGGCAATACCAATGCGCTGGAGGGCAACGGCGGCAACGACGTGCTTGACGGCGGCAACGACAATGACACGCTGATCGGCGGTGCAGGCAACGACACGCTGATCGGCGGTGCGGGCATCGACAAGCTGGATGGCGGCGCGGGCATTGATGCCGCCAGCTATTCGAATTCGAATGAGGGAGTGCTCGTGGGGTTGGGTGCTGGCATAACCCAAGGCGGGGATGCGCAGGGCGACGTCTTGCGCAATATCGAGAACCTCATCGGCTCTGCCCACGCCGACACCCTGGTCGGGGATGGGGGTGCCAACCGGCTGGACGGCGGCGCAGGGGCCGACACGCTACGGGGCGGCGCAGGGGCCGACACGCTACGGGGCGGCGAAGGTAACGACACGCTGGACGGCGGCACGGGCATCAATGCCCTTGACGGCGGCGCGGGCGTCGACACGGCCACCTACGCAGCCTCAAGCGTGGGCATGAATGTGAATTTGTCATTTAACGCGGTATCCGGGGGCCATATCGGTAACGGTATTCCCCTTCGGGGCGAGACCCTTCGCAATATCGAGAACATCATCGGGTCATCCCATAACGACAGACTGACCGGAAATGACAAAGATAACCGGCTGGAGGGCGGTGTCGGCAACGATCAGATTATAAGCTGGGACGGCAGCAATTGGCTGGACGGTGGTGCGGGTAATGACCGTATCCAAGGCGGGTCCGGTCGGGATACGCTGCTGGGCGGCAGCGGCAATGACCGCCTTTATGGCTTATCTAACAACGACCTCTTTGAGGGCGGCGCGGGCAATGACACGCTGGACGGCGGCGCGGGCACGGATACGGCCAGTTACGCGGGTTCCGACGCGGGCGTGCGTGTGGACATGGGCGATGGCACTGCCTGGGGCGGCCACGCCCAGGGCGATGTTCTGCGCAATATCGAAAACCTTGCGGGGTCCAGCCATGCTGATAAACTGATCGGAAATGACGCGGCCAATATGCTGGACGGCGGCGCGGGGGCCGATACGCTGGACGGCGGCGCGGGCACGGATACGGCCAGTTACGCAGGTTCCGGCGCGGGCGTGAATGTGAACCTGGCCACGGGCAGTGGCACCGGCGGTCATGTCCATGGCGATGTGCTGCGCGGTATTGAGAACCTGCGCGGCTCAAACCATGCTGACACGCTGACCGGGGATGCGGGTGCCAACCGGCTGGACGGCGGCGCGGGCAACGACGTGCTCCAAGGCGGCGCGGGTGCCGACACCCTGGACGGCGGGGATGGCACGGATACGGCTGTCTACGCAGGCTCGGACGCGGGCGTGAATGTGAACCTGGGCACTGGTGCAGGCAGCGGTGGGGATGCCCAGGGCGACGTCTTGCGCGGTATCGAGAACCTTATCGGCTCCGGCCACGCCGACACGCTGACCGGGGATGGGGGTGCCAACCGGCTGGAAGGTGGCGCGGGCAACGACGTGCTCCATGGCGGCGGGGGGGCCAATACGCTGCACGGTGGCGAGGGCACAGATACCGTCAGTTACGCGGGTTTGGGCATCGGCGTGAATGTGAACCTGGCCGCTGGTACTGCTTCGTCGGGTGGCACTGGTTCGTCGGATGGCCCTGGCCACGCGGCGGACGGTGTGCTGACCAGCATCGAGAACATCATCGGTTCAAGCCGTGCCGACACCCTGTTCGGTGATGATGGTGACAACCTGCTGGACGGCAGCATGGGCAACGACGTGCTCCATGGCAGCGCGGGCAACGATACGCTGCAGGGCGGCGCGGGTGCTGACCAGCTGGACGGCGGCGCGGCGGATGACACGTTGGACGGCGGCGCGGGGGCGGATACGCTCACCGGCGGCGATGGCACGGATACGGCCAGTTACGCAGGTTCGGCCACGGGCGTGGTTGTGAACTTGGCCCCGAGCACAGGCACAGGCACCGGTGGCGATGCCCAGGGCGATGTGCTGAACAGCATCGAGAACATCATCGGCTCAGACCATGCCGACACGCTGCTCGGGGGGATCGGCGGAAACCTGTTTCAGGGCGGCGCAGGCAACGATTCGCTCAACGGTGGCTGGGGCAATGATACGCTGGAGGGCGGGGATGGTGCGGATACGCTTATTGGCTTTTCGGCGCGCGACACGCTGGACGGCGGCGCGGGCGATGACTACCTTTCAGGCGGCTTAGGCATTGACAGCCTTTATGGCGGACTTGACAATGACGTGCTGGACGGCGGCTGGTCGGCCGACACGCTGGATGGCGGCGCAGGCACCGATACGGCCACTTACGTATTGTCGAACGCGGGCGTGAATGTGAACCTGGGCGATGGCACCGCCTCTGGCGGTCATGCCTGGGGCGATGTGTTGCGC
>JACONJ010000042.1:3089-6243 GCA_014323785.1 Paracoccaceae bacterium
CGGCGGGGCCGGCAACGACACCCTGAACGGCGGGGATGGCAACGATGCGCTGAATGGCGGTGATGGCAACGATGCGCTGAATGGCGGTGATGGCAACGATACGGCCACCTACGCGGGCTCGGACGCGGGCGTGCATGTGAACCTGGGCGATGGCACCGCCTCGGGTGGCCACGCGGCGGGCGATGTGCTGAACGGGATCGAGAACCTGATCGGATCCGGCCACGCCGACACGCTGATCGGGGATAGCGCAGCCAATATGCTGGACGGCGGCGCGGGGGCCGACACGCTGAAGGGCAGCGCGGGGGCCGACACGCTGGATGGCGGGGATGGCACAGATTTGGCCACCTACGCGAGCTCGGATGCGGGCGTGAACGTAAACTTGGGCGACGGCACCGCCTCTGGCGGGGATGCCGAGGGCGATGTGCTGCGCAATATCGAAAATATCGTCGGCTCGGATCATGCCGACAACCTCATCGGGGATGACGCGGACAATGTGCTGGACGGTGGCGCGGGGGCCGACACGCTGGACGGCGGCACTGGCACGGATACGGCCAGTTACGCAGGTTCCGACGTGGGCGTGCATGTGAACCTGGGCGACGGTACCGCCTCTGGCGGGAATGCCGAGGGTGATGTGCTGAACAGCATCGAGAACCTGCGCGGTTCGGACCATGCCGATAGTTTGGCCGGGGATGCCGCGGCCAATATGCTGGGCGGCGGCGCGGGCAATGACACGCTGAACGGCGGCGCGGGGGCCGATACGTTGACTGGCGGCACTGGCACGGATACGGCCAGTTACGCAGGTTCAGACGCGGGCGTGAATGTGAACCTGGGCGACGGCACCGCCTCTGGCGGGGATGCCGAGGGCGATGTGCTGACGGGTATTGAGAACCTGATTGGCTCTGGCCACGCGGACATGCTGACCGGGGATGACGCGGCCAATATGCTGGATGGCGGCGCGGGGGCCGACACGCTGGACGGCGGTGCAGGCACGGATACGGCCATCTATGCGGGTTCCGACGCAGGCGTGCATGTGAACCTGGGCGACGCCACCGCCTCTGGCGGGAATGCCGAGGGCGATGTGCTGAACGGCATAGAGAACCTCATCGGCTCCGGTCACGCTGACAGCCTCACCGGCGATGCTGCTGCCAACCTGCTGAGTGGCGGCGCGGGGGCCGATACGCTGCAGGGTGGCGCGGGGGCCGATACGTTGACTGGCGGGGCAGGGGCGGATACCTTTGTGTTCACGTCCCTCGACGGCGATACGATCACCGATTTTGAGGTCGGCACGGACCGCATCGAACTTATCTCAACCACTGGGCAGTCGGGCGAATGGACTCTGGCCGCCAGGGGCGATGATGCTGTACTCACATGGAATGGCGGTACCGTGACGCTGACAGGCGTTGATCCTGCACTTGTGAGTGATATTTCCCTTGTTATCAGCACCCCGCTTGGTTCGGACCAGGCCAGCACGCTGGAGGGCGGCACGGGTGATGACAGCATCACTGGCGGCGATAACAATGACCAGGTGACTGGCGGTACCGGCAACGACACGGTTGACGGCGGTGAGGGCGACGATAACATCAGTGGCGGCGATAACGATGACGTGGTGAGCGGTGGCAACGGCAACGATACCATCAACGGGGATGGCGGCGAAGATACGGTCGATGGCGGCACGGGTGACGACAGCATCAATGGCGGCGATAACGACGATAATATCAATGGAAACATCGGCAACGACACGATTGACGGCGGTGAGGGCGACGATAACATCAGTGGCGGCGATAACGATGACGTGGTGAGCGGTGGCACCGGCAACGATACCATCAAAGGCGATGGCGGCGAAGATACGGTCGACGGCGGCACGGGTGACGACAGCATCAATGGCGGCGACAACGACGATAATATCAGCGGTGGCACCGGCAACGACACGATTGACGGCGGTGAGGGAGATGATAACATCAGTGGCGGCGATAACGATGATCTGGTGACGGGTAACACCGGCGACGATACCATCAACGGGGATGGTGGCGAAGATACTGTCGACGGCGGCACGGGTGACGACAGCATCACTGGCGGCGACAACGACGACAATATCAACGGTGGCACCGGCAACGACACGATTGACGGTGGTGAGGGCGATGACAGCATCAGTGGCGGCGATAACAATGACAGCATCAGTGGCGGCACCGGCAACGATACCATCAACGGGGATGGCGGCGAAGATACGGTCGATGGCGGCACGGGTGATGACAGCATCAATGGCGGCGACAACAATGACCAGGTGACTGGCGGCACCGGCAACGACACGGTTGACGGTGGTGAGGGCGATGATAACATCAGTGGCGGCGATAACAATGACAGCCTTAGTGGCGGCAACGGCGACGATACCATCAACGGGGATGGTGGCGAAGATACTGTCGACGGCGGCACGGGTGACGACAGCATCACTGGCGGCGACAACGACGACAATATCAACGGTGGCACCGGCAACGACACGATTGACGGTGGTGAGGGCGACGATAACATCAGTGGCGGCGATAACGATGACAGCCTTAGTGGCGGCAACGGTAATGATACAATTGAGGGCGGCGGAGGAAGCGACACTATTGACGGTGGTCAGGGCACGGATACGGCTGCCTATGCGGGATCGGACGCGGGCGTGACGGTTAGCCTGGTCTCGGGCGCGATAAACACCGGTGGCCATGCGGCGGGGGATGAACTGACGGGCATCGAGAACCTGATCGGTTCCGATCATGCCGACAGCCTCACCGGCGATGATGCGGCCAATGTGCTGAACGGCGGCGCAGGCAGCGACACTATTGACGGCGGTCAGGGCACGGATACGGCTGCCTATGCGGGATCGGACGCGGGCGTGACGGTTAGCCTGGTCTCGGGCGCGATAAACACCGGTGGCCATGCGGCGGGGGATGAACTGACGGGCATCGAGAACCTGATCGGTTCCGATCATGCCGACAGCCTCACCGGCGATGATGCGGCCAATGTGCTGACTGGCGGCGGAGGAAGCGACACTATTGACGGTGGTGAGGGCACGGATACGGCTACCTATGCGGGATCGGACGCGGGCGTGACGGTTAGCCTGGTCTCGGGCGCGATAAACACCGGTGGCCATGCGGCGGGGGATGAACTGACGGGT
>JACONJ010000043.1 GCA_014323785.1 Paracoccaceae bacterium
GATGCCTTCCCGGCCATCATACCAGGACACGCCGATGCCCCCTTGGCCTTCACTGGGAGTCCAAGTGTTGGTATAGTTACTGCCGTTTCGTTGTGTTGGTGTTTCTGCCATGGGCCGGGTTACTTTCGGGTTGAGGGCGCGGGACCGTGCGTTCAGTTACGCACAGGGCGCGGGGGGGGGGCGAAGGCCAATGTGGCGCGGGTGCGGCAAGGTGTCAAGACCCCACATTATGCCCCGCCCCGCCTGCGCGGTGCAAGGGGCAATGGGTGCGCCGACGCGCATGATGGGGGCAGGCGGCACTGCGGGAATTGCGGGGGCTTGACGGCCCCACCTGTGCGGGTGCAATTACGCGAAGCCGCGAAGCCGCGAAGCCGCGAAGCCGCGAAGCCGCGAAGCCGCGAAGCCCCAACCTGCGCCCGAATGCCAGCCCCCCGAACAGAGGGGGAACCGCACGGCGATTATATCAGCACAAATCGCCATCATCGACTCAACCTGCACCAATCCCCCACACAAACGCAAGGGGGCTCTTGAAAAAATCTTCAGCCCCCCTCCCGGAATCGCCCCGTGCCGCGATTCCCCGGTAATGTGATCCGGGTGAAACACCCCTCTCCAAAGGCCAAAGAGAGGGGCGGATGGCGCGCTGGGGAGGATTCGAACCCCCGACCCCTTGATTCGTAGTCAAGTACTCTATCCAGCTGAGCTACCAGCGCATAAGGGCGGTGTTTACACCCCCGCCCCGCTCAGTGCAAGAGCGAATCATGCACCGACACTTTCAAGGAGCGTGATGTAAAACGCTGTGTCCCCCGGATGAACACCGCCGGTTTCTGGCTCAGAACCGCTGGACCAGTCGGACCACCCGTTTCACCCAGGGGTTTTCGAACAGCCTGGGAGAGAAATAGGCCCCCGCGGCGCGTTTGTTAATCTCTCCAAGTGTCGGATAGGGCGCGACCATTCCGGCAATGGCACCCATCTTTAGCCTGTTGGCCAGGGCAAGTGCCCAGATGTGGATCAACTCTCCGGCCTTGGCCCCGACGATGGTGGCACCCACCGGGCGGCCCTTGACGACCATAACCTTGGCAAAGCCCCTAGTCTGGCCGGTTGCAATGGCACGATCATTTTCGTGATACGGGAAGCGCGCGACCTCGAGCTTGTCGCCGTGCCGTGCGCGGGCCTGCGCCTCGGACAGGCCCACCTGGGCCAGTTCCGGATCAGTATAGGTGGCCCAGGGGATGTGATCGGTCCGCGCCCTGGCTGGAAGGCCCAAAAGCATCGGGCGGATGATGATGCCCGCATGGTAGCCCGCCACATGGGTGAATTGCAGCCCGCCTGCGGCATCACCCACCGCATAGACGCGCCTGTTGGTGGTTGACCGCAGGCTGGCATTCACGGTCACACCGCGTCGGTCGTGGGCGATATTGCCCGCTTCCAGATCCATATTGTCGGTATTCACCTGACGGCCAACCGCCATCAAAAGGTGCGATCCGTCGAAGCTGCGCCCATCCCTGGTGCTGACGCGCACCGCACTGTCATGGTTGCTGACCCCAGAGACGTGCGCATCTTCGATCACCTCAATCCCTTCAGCCTGCAACGCCTCCAGAACGATGGCGGCCGCTTCCGGGTCATCCTTGCCAAGGGCCCTTTGCCCTTCCAGCACGGTGACACGGGAGCCCAGCCGCCGGTGCGCCTGTGCCATCTCCATCCCGATCGGGCCGCCCCCGATAATGATCAGGTGATCGGGCCGGTCGCGCAGGTCAAAGATGGTTTCATTGGTGTAATGCGGCACCTGGTCCAATCCCGGAATCGGCGGCACAAAGGGGCGCGATCCGGTGGCGATGACAAACCGCCGGGCGGTAATGACATGCTCACCAGCCTGGACCCGGGTGTCCGAGATGAACGTGCCGAATTCGCGGATCACATGAACCCCGAAGCCTTCAAAACGCTCCTGGCTATCGACAGGGGCGATGGTCTCGATCACCCTGTGCACGTGATCCTTGACCGCCGGGAAATCCACCTGCGGCGCGTGTCCGGTGACGCCGAAGGCCGTGGCCGAGGTTTCATGCGCCTTGTGCCCCGCTGCCAGAAGTGCCTTGGAGGGAACGCAGCCATAATTCAGGCAGTCACCGCCCATCTTGTGGCCTTCCAGCAGGACCACTCTGGCCCCCATCCGGGATGCGCCGGCGGCCACGGACAAGCCGCCGGAGCCCGCGCCGATGATGCAGATATCCGTTTCAATCTGGAACATGGTTCAAAGACCTTTCTTGCCGCGCACAGCGTTCAGCACGATGGGCAGTGTCGCCAGGGCACACAGGCCCAGGATTGGGCCCAGCACCGCGGGCTCAAAAATGATCGACAGGTTCGGCACCTCCCCCCGGGCGAAAACCTCACCCAACCCGGCCCCGACCCACGTGTAGACAACCGAGCCAGGCATGATCCCGAAGAAGGTGGTGAAGACATAGCGCGACAGGCGCACACCCACCAGGGCAGGCAGCAGGTTCGCCACGAAGAACGGCACAACCGGGACAAGACGGATCAGGAACAGCATCGACAGTTCGTTTTCGGCGATCCCCTCCTTGATCCGTCTGGTCAGCCCGCCAGAGGCGTCCATGCGCGCGGCCAGCCGATCCCCCAGGCCCCATTTGGCGGCCAGGAAGATCACGCTTGCCCCCATGGTCGCGGCCACAACGACGAACAGCGCACCAGGGAACAGGCCAAAGAGGAAGCCGCCAGTCAGCGTGGCAACCGCCGCGCCGGGAAGCGAGAAGGCAACGATCAGCACATAGATGGCGATGAAAGCAAACGTCATGGCCAGGTAATGGGCATCGCGAAATGCCACGAGTGCCTCTCGATTCTCGCGCAGCGTTTCAAATGACAGAAAATCGCCCAGCAGGAACCAGCCCGCCGTCGCGCCCGCGGCGATCAGAATCAGGGGCAAAAACCGCATCAGGCGGGATTTCGGGCTTGCTGTCATGTCAGTTGCCACCTGTACACCTTTTGGCCAAGGGTGCAAGACCATCATGCGGATAACACCCCGACAAGCCTGACGACAGGCCCGGCTGGCGTGTGGTTGACGGGGCGTAACGCACCGCGCGGTTATGTGTCAGACGTGGGCGACTTTTCGGTTACGGATGCCGCTGGTTTGGCGATGTCGGGGCCGCATGTTTCAGCCTTTTCTGAACTGGCGCAGTGTTCTGTTGACATGGGCCTTGTAAGGGCCTAGCATCCGGGTTTGAAAGATTCTACCCGGCCTTCCGAACGTCCCGCTGCCGCGGCGTCTGGCCAAAGCGACGGAGCAAACCGATGTCAAAACGCACATTTCAACCCTCTAACTTGGTGCGCAAACGCCGCCACGGGTTTCGCGCACGCATGGCCACCAAGGCCGGTCGCAGGATCCTGAACGCCCGCCGCGCCCGTGGCCGGAAATCGCTGAGTGCCTAAAGATTCGCCCAAAGACGTGGCGTGATGACACCGCGAATCTCTCCGACGACGGGGGCTTTTCTGCTTGAAACGATGACCAGGCGGGCGGAGTTTCTGTGCGCGGCCCGGGCCATGTGTGCACCGCAGCCAGGATTTCTGCTGCAGGCCCGCAAGCGCAAGGATGTTGAGGGCCTGGCCCCCGGTCTGATCCGCGTGGGCTTCACCTGTTCCAGGAAGGTGGGCAATGCGGTGGTGCGCAACCGCGCCAAACGGCGCTTGCGGGCGGTGGCACGGCAGGTACTGCCGGATGCAGGGTACACGGGGTGGGATTACGTGCTGGTCGGCCGGGCTGGTGTGACGGTCTCTCGCGCCTACCTGGATCTGCTGGCTGACATGACCGCCGCACTGAAGGTGGTGCATGGATGACGCCGCTCGCGCGCATCCTCTCGTGGCCGATTCTGGCCTATCGTGCGGTGTTCAGCCCCCGGGTTGGGTTCAATTGCCGCTATCACCCGACCTGTTCGGCCTATGCGCTGGAGGCACTGGAAAAACATGGCGGGATGAAGGGTGGCTGGCTGATGCTCTGCCGTTTGGCCCGGTGTCATCCCTGGGGTGGTTCCGGCATTGACAATGTACCAGACTAAGCGGCGATTCCTTGTCCTGTGGGATGAAATTACCAATGTCCATTCCGTACGCGTTCGCGCACGGCCAGCCCGTCAACCAGAAGCTGGCCGGCGCATGTAATCTGTGTCGGATCAATCCTGTCCTTTTCATCGCCAAGGCCCTGGATCAGGCCATCTCCCAGGGATTCGGTTTGAACGCAGGCACATATCAACACGCCACCGCACCAGTTACTCGTGCGCACCAAGTGTGTCCCGCCCTGCGCCGGGGGCCGCATCTGCGTAAAAGGGCAAAAGCCCTTGACCTTTACGGCCCTAATCTGTTGAAACGGCGTGACTTCAACGAAGGGGTAGCTGCATCATGGATGATCAGAACAAAAATCTGATCCTCGCCACGGCACTAAGCTTTCTTGTCATTCTGGTCTGGTTCCTGTTGTTCCCGCCGCCGGAATCGCCAATGACTGATCCAGCCCCCCCGGCCGTCACCGTCCGGAACCAGGACGGCAGTGAAATGGCACGGATCCCACCGGTTGCAGATACCGCCGACACGCCCGCCATGGCCCCGGACACCAGAACGCGTGTGCGTGTCCTGGCCGAAACCAGGCGAATCAGCATTGAAACCCCCACTGTGACAGGCTCTGTCTCACTGACCGGAGGGCGCATCGATGACCTGTCACTGAATAAGTACTTTGAGACCCTGGACAAGGACAGCCCGCCTGTGACGCTGCTGTCGCCTGTGGGCGAACCCGAGGCCTATTACGCGCTTTACGGATGGATCCCCGAAGGCGATCTTACTTTCGAGGATGTGCCCGGTCCCAACACCGAATGGCAGATCGAAAGCGGCGATACCCTGACGCCTGGCAGCCCGGTAACCCTGATCTGGGAAAATGGCGGTGGCCTGACCTTTCGCCGGACCATCGCCATCGACCAGGATTTCATGTTTACCATCACCCAATCGGTGGAAAACGCAACCCGGGTACCCGTCCGCCTGGCCCCCTACGGCATCGTTGCCCGCCACGGATTGCCAGACGACCTACAGAACTTCTTTATCCTGCACGAAGGCGTGGTGCGGAAGTCCGACGGCACACTTGATGAACTGTCCTATGACGACCTGCCGGATCTGGATTTCATCCGGCGCGAAGGCACCCCGGCAGAGGTGGTTGATGTGGCCGAAAACGGCTGGATCGGCTTTACCGACAAATACTGGATGACCACGCTGATCCCGGGGCCGGCACAGCCCTTTACCTCGGTTGCACGCTATGTGCCATCCAGCGACATTTACCAGACCGAAGCGCGCCTGCCACTGATAACCGCAGCACCGGGTGAGACGGCCGATATCTCTACCCAGCTTTTCGCCGGTGCCAAAGAAGCCGAAACGATCCGCGCCTACCAGAATGAGGGCGGCGTGCAGCGTTTCGTCGACTCGATCGATTGGGGCTGGTTCTACTTTCTGACCAAACCACTGTTCTGGCTGCTGCACTGGCTGAACCTGGCCATCGGCAATATGGGCCTGGCGATCATCGCGCTGACCCTCATCGTGAAAGCCGTGCTGCTGCCGCTGGCATTCAAATCCTACGTCTCTATGGCAAAGATGAAGGAACTTCAGCCGGAAATGGAAAAGCTGAAGGAACGCGCAGGGGATGACCGGCAGAAGCTTCAGCAGGGGATGATGGAGCTTTACAAGAAGGAAAAGGTGAACCCGGCCTCTGGCTGCCTGCCGATCCTTTTACAAATCCCGATCTTCTTCTCGCTCTACAAGGTGATCTTCGTCACGCTGGAACTGCGCCACGCGCCGTTCTTCGGCTGGCTTAATGACCTTAGCGCACCAGATTCGTCTTCGATCATCAACCTCTACGGGCTTCTGCCCAATGCCGCGCCAGAGCCCGGGACGATCATGGCACTGATCTTCATCGGGGTTCTGCCGCTGCTTTTGGGCATCTCTATGTGGCTACAGCAGAAGCTGAACCCGGCACCCACGGACCCGACGCAAGCGGCAATCTTTGCCTGGCTGCCCTGGGTGTTCATGTTCATGCTTGGCAGTTTCGCCAGCGGCCTTCTGGTCTACTGGATCGCCAACAACATCATTACCTTTGCCCAGCAATACCTTATCATGCGCAGCCAGGGGTATAAACCCGATGTGTTTGGCAATATCCGGTCCGGCTTCAAGCGCAGGAAATCAGAGTCAGAGTGAGCGTTACCCTCTTTCAGATATGGCGTCACCCGATCAAGGGGATCGGTGTTGAGGCGTTGGACACCGTCGGGTTGAAGGTTGACCGGCCCCTGCCGCTTGATCGGGCATGGGCCGTGCTCGAGGAGGGCGGCGAGGCCACCGAGGGCTGGCGACCCTGCCGTAACTTTCTGCGCGGTGCCAAGGGTCCGGCACTTATGGCAGTTACGGCACGGGTGGAGGAGGAGATGGTCCACCTGAGCCACCCGAATCGCCCCGACCTGGCCATTAACCCCGATGCGGCCGAGGCCGCCCTGCCGCTGTTTGACTGGCTGGCCCCGATCTATCCCAAAGATCGCCGCCCGGCGGCAGCCCTGGTCAAGGCCCCCGGGATTGGCCTGGCCGACGCCAATTTTGCCTCGGTCTCGATCCTGAACTGCGCCTCGCTGTGCGCCTTGTCGCGGAAACTGGGCCGGAACCTGGACCCAAGACGCTTTCGCGGCAACCTGTGGCTGGAGGGGCTGGCCCCCTGGGAAGAGTTCGACCTGGTCGGCAAACGCCTGCGCATCGGTGTGGCCGAGCTGGAACTGGTGGAACCAATCAGCCGCTGCCGTGCGACCGAGGCCAGCCCCGAAACCGGGTGCCGGGATACCGCCACGCTGCAGGCACTGGAAGACGGCTGGGGTCATACCCGGTTCGGGGCCTATGCCATGGTTCGCCGCGGCGGCAAAATCGGCGTTGGCGATAGGGTTTTGATCGTTTGACTGCCCTCTCTTTCCCTTTGTCACCGGACCCGGACACTGCCGCGTGCGAAGCGGGGCGCAAGTTTTTTGCCCACGGTGCCGGGTTTCTGAAAGGAGTCGTGGCGATGGATGGCCTGCCCCCTGCCGACCGGGTCGAGGTCTGCTTTGCCGGGCGGTCCAATGTGGGGAAATCCAGCCTGATCAACGCGTTGACCGGGCGCAGGAACCTTGCGCGCACCTCTAACACGCCGGGCCGTACTCAAGAGATCAACTACTTCACCCTGAGCTCTGATTACTATCTGGTGGACTTGCCTGGCTATGGCTTTGCCAATGCGCCCCTGGCGGTCGTTGAGGCATGGCAGCACCTGGTCAAAACCTATCTGGCCGGGCGGGTCACGCTGCGCCGGGCCTTTGTGCTGATCGACAGCCGTCATGGCATCAAACCCGTGGATGAGGACATTATGGCCCTTCTGGATGGCGCGGCGGTAACGTTTCAGACCGTTCTGACCAAGGTTGACAAGGTGAAGCCGAAGGGGCTGGAGAAGACTCTGGCGCAGGTGCGCGGTGCCCTGGCCAGGCACCCGGCCGCCTATCCCGAACTGGTGGCAACCTCGGCCCCCAAAGGGGGGGGGCTGGCCACGCTTCGCGGCATCATCGCGGGCATCACCTGACGCTCTGGCACCCATCCCTCTTTAATTCAGAAACACGCAACACCACACACTGCACTTCACACTGCGCCACGCCTTGCCTATGCGTAGTGTCGCGCAAACGACCCGGAAACGATGAAAACACAAACCGCCATGCGCCGCGATTACATCGCCACCGCCCGCACGCTGTCCGAGGCACTGCCCTATTTGCAGTGCTATGACGGGGCGATCATCGTGATCAAATTCGGTGGCCATGCCATGGGTGATAAGGCCACCATGGCCAGCTTTGCCCGCGATGTCGTACTGCTACGCCAGGTGGGGGTACACCCGGTGGTCGTGCATGGCGGTGGCCCGATGATCAATGAGATGCTGGGCAGGCTTGGCGTGACCTCGGATTTCGTTGATGGCAAACGGGTAACGGATGCAGCGGTGATCGAGATTGTGGAGATGGTGCTGTCAGGCACTGTCAACAAACGCATCGTCCAGGCGATCAACGCCCAGGGTGGCCGCGGGGTCGGCCTGTCGGGTAAAGATGCCCATCTGATGGTTTGCGCCCCCGCCGACCCAAGGCTTGGCTTTGTGGGGGAACCGGTGAAGGTCACGCCCGACGTGCTGCGCTGCCTTTTCAAGGAGAATATCATCCCGGTCATCGCACCGCTTGGCGCGGGGTGCAACGGGGAAACCTTTAATGTCAATGGTGACACCGCCGCGGGTGCCATTGCTGTAGCGTTAAAGGCTGACCGGCTTCTGCTGCTGACAGATGTTGCAGGTGTGAAGGATGCCAAAGGCCAGGTGGTCACCGAGTTAAGCATCGATAAGGTAATCGCAATGACGAAGAATGGCACCATTGCCAACGGCATGATCCCGAAAACCGAAACCGCAGTGCACGCGGTGCGGAACGGTGTGCGCGCCTGTACTATTGTGGACGGCCGCGTTGCCAATGCGGTGCTGTTGGAGCTCTTCACCGATCACGGCGCGGGCAGCCTGATCCGCGCCTGAGCGGGCTTGCGGCTTGCGCATGGCCCTGGCATGGCCCTGCTGCGGAACGGGGGTGAGGGCGCAACACCCAAGGGCATACACACACCCTCTTCCTCTGGGGCCGTGACGGTTTTTTGGGGTGGCCATGCGTCGCCTGTCCTGTAGCGGTGCGGGTTATGGTCACCTGCCTAGGCAATCCGCCCTTCATATAAGAGGTGTTCACCCATGAGTCTGACCCTGATCCTGATCCGTCACGCGAAATCCGATTGGAATGATCCCCATCTTGCCGATCATGATCGCCCGCTGAACGCACGTGGCAGACGCGCGGCCCCGCGAATCGGCGCGTGGCTTTCCCTGCAGGGGCTGACCCCGGGCGCAGTGCTGTGTTCCTCGGCGCGGCGGACGCAACAGACCTGGGCGGGGATCGCCAGCCGGTTGCCCAACGCCCCTGCCCCCGAACTCTCCCGTAGCCTCTATCACGCGGAGCCTGCGCAGATGATGCAGGCGATCAGGCGGGCCAGTGCCTCACCGCTTATCCTGGTCGGGCATAACCCAGGCATTGGCAGCCTGGCCCGGCTGCTGTGCAAACACCCGCCCGCGCACTCGAAGTTCGATTTTTATCCCACGGGGGCGACCCTGATTTTGCGGTTCGACGCGGCAAACTGGAGTGGGGCCAAACCCTGCCGAGGAGAGGTTCTGGGGTTCATCATTCCACCAGACCTGCCAGACCCAGAGTGACAACACCCGCCCCTGGCCCCCCGGTACCATACTATTCCGACCATGTGCCGGGGGCCGCTTCAGGAACAGCGGCTTGGCAGGACAGACCCCTTCGTCAATGCCCGAGTATCTGGCTTAGGAACAGTTTCGTCCGGTCAGATCGGGGGGCGTTGAAGAACGCTTCCGGTTCATTCTGTTCAACAACTTGCCCCTGGTCCATGAAGATCACGCGGTTCGCCACCTGACGGGCAAAGCCCATCTCGTGGGTGACGCAGATCATCGTCATCCCCTCTTCAGCCAGTTGGATCATGGTATCCAGCACCTCTTTGATCATCTCCGGATCAAGGGCCGAGGTGGGCTCGTCAAACAGCATGATCCGGGGCCGCATGCACAGCGAACGCGCAATGGCGACCCGCTGCTGCTGGCCACCCGAAAGCTGGCCGGGGTATTTCAGTGCCTGTTCCGGGATTTTGACCTTTTCCAGAAAATACATCGCCGTTTCTTCGGCCTCTTTCCTGGGGATTTTGCGCACCCAGATCGGTGCCAGGGTGCAGTTCTCAAGGATCGAAAGGTGCGGGAACAGGTTGAAATGCTGGAACACCATCCCAACCTCTGACCGGATTTTGTCGATGTTCTTCAGGTCATTTGACAAAAGTGTGCCATCGACGGTGATCGAGCCCTGTTGATGTTCTTCTAGGGCGTTGATGCAGCGGATCAGCGTTGACTTGCCCGAACCCGAGGGACCGCAAACCACGATCCGCTCGCCCCGGTTCACAGTCAGGTTGATGTCGCGCAGCACGTGAAAGGTGCCATACCACTTGTTCATCCCCCGGATGGCGATGGCCACTTCATCCGAGACTGTCATCTGCGAGCGGTCGATTGTGCGTTCTTCCGCCGGATTTGTCGTTGCTTCGGCCATGGTCATGCCTTTCTAGCGGTGATCGCGGCGCAATTTACGCTCAAGGTATTGCGAGTATTTCGACATCGAGAAGCAGCATACGAAAAAGCAAAGCCCAATGAAGATGAAGAGTTCCCAGTAGATTCCGTTCCAGTCGGTCGTGGCCCGGATTGCATTGGACAGGCCGATTGGATCAAAAAGCCCGATAAAGACAACCAGCGTGGTATCCTTAAAGAGTGCGATGAACGTGTTCACGATACCAGGGATTGAGATTTTCAGTGCCTGCGGCAGGATGATCAACCGCATGGATTGCCAGTAATCCAGGCCCAGACTGTCCGCACCCTCATACTGGCCGCGCGGCAGGGCAGCCAGACCGCCCCGCACCACTTCGGCCATATAGGCGGCGGCAAAAAGCGTCACCATGATGATCACCCGGAGCATCAGGTCAAAATTCGTCCCCGGCGGCAGAAAGTAGTTAAGCAGGATTGAAGCCGTGAACAGCCAGACGATCAGCGGTACACCCCGAATGACCTCAATGAACAGGATCGAGAACTTGTTGATGATGAACAGATCCGATTGCCGCCCAAGTGCCAGCAGAATGCCAAGGGGCAGGGACAGAAAAATGCCCGTGATGCCGATGATAAAGGCCAGCATGAAGCCGCCGAAATCATTCGACTCGATAGAGGTGATCCTGATCGGCAAGACCGCACCCAAAGCCCCGGCCATCGGCCCGGCAAGGAAAAGCCAGTACAGGATCGGCACGATAATGGCCATAACCGTCACCCCAAGGGATCCAAATACCCCTTCACCGAATCGGGCAACCAGGAACGGAAGTGCAAAGCCCGCGGCCACCGCCACGGGCCCCCAGATTGTGCCCCCCCCCCAAAGCAGCCAGTAGCACAGGAAGGGCGCGGCCGCGGTGACGTAAAGCATCCTGCGCGGGACTGCATCGAACAGCACTGGCGCGATGGCACCGCCAAAGACCGCAAATGCTAGGATCGGGCGCCAGTAATGTTCTGGCGGGTAAAAGCCGAACATGAGCTGGTGCCACCGATCCGTCAGAACCGACCAGCAGGCCACGCGGGCCCCTTCGTCATATCGGGCGTCGCGGAACTCACGGCATTCATTCAGGCTGCCAGCATCCCAGATACCGAAGAACACCCAACCGGTCACATGGCTGAGGATCCAATAGATCACATAAAGGGAGATGAACGTCAGAATGGCATTGAACCAGCTGGAAAACAGGTTTTCCCGCAGCCACTTCAGAACACCCGCCTGCGCCATTGGCGGGGCCTGTTCGGGCAATATCTCTGTCCGGACGAAGGCGTGCGATGCGCTTATGCTGGTCATCTCAACGTTCCTTCAGTTTGACGGAATTGTTATAGACGTTCAATGCCCCGGAGATCAGCAGCGATGTGATCAGGTAGAAGAGGCCAAGCAGCAGCATCCCCTCTAACTCTCGCCCTGTCTGGTTAATGGTGATCCCGCCAAGGGTGGACCGCACATCCATATACCCCACGGCCAAAGCCAAGGAGGAGTTCTTGGTCAGGTTGAGGTATTGCGAAATCAAGGGCGGGATGATAACCTGCAGTGCCTGCGGCAGGATAACAAGGTGCATCGTCCGCCCGGGCTGAAGGCCCAGGGAAAACGCCGCCTCGGTTTGCCCCCTGGATATCGCAAGGATACCGCCCCGCACATTCTCGGCAACGAAAGCCCCTGTATAGAGCGCAAGCGCAAGCGTTAGCGCGATGAAAGAATTGCGCATGTGAATGCCGCCCTGGAAGTTGAACCCTTGCAGCATCGGGTAATCCAGGGTGATGGGACGACCCAGGATGACGTAGAACAGCAGGGGCAGCACAATCAGCAGGCCCAGGGAAACCCAAAGAACGGGCAGCTGCGCACCCGTCGCCTCTTGCCGGGCTTTGGCATAACGGCGGAAAAAGATAACCCCGAGGATCGAGGCCGCAAACACGGCGACAAGCACCAATGATCCGGCCCCGAAGACCGGCGCGGGAACGTAGACGCCGCGATTGGTGATGGCCACGCTGTTGAACAGGGACATGGCGGCAGCGGGATCATCCCCGCGGAACGCACGCGGCGCGGGCATTGCCTCGGTCATGATGGCAAAGACGATCAGGATCCAAACGAGCGTCGGGATGTTGCGGAACATCTCTACATAGATGCCCATCAAGCGCGACACGATCCAGTTATTGGACAGGCGCAGCACACCCGCAAACAGACCAAAGATCGTCGCGAGAATACAGCCGACAACCGCCACCAGCAGGGTGTTGAGAATGCCGACCAGAGCGGCGCGGCCATGGGTTGAATCGTTGCTGTAGTCGATGAGGCGCTGGTTTATATCATAGCCCGCGCGGGTAGACAGAAACCCGAAATCAAAATCCTTGCCCAAGGCCGCAAGGTTTTGAACCGTGTTGTTCGCCAGCCATAACAGCCCTGCCATGATCAGGATAAACGCGACCACCTGGATCGTCATTGATCGATAGCGCGTGTCGTAGACAAGCTGGCTTGGGCGGAAGGATTCAGCGGGGTGTTCCGTCACAGTTGCCATTCAGGGTACCCCCTGCAACTCAAGGATCGCCAAACCCGGCCCGAGGTCCAGGCACGGTTCGCCCGGTCCGGTGGGTGATAGACGAAGGGCGCAGGGACAGCCGCGCGCCCTTCGCGGATACGCTTACCGGAACGGCGGGCTGTACAGCAGGCCACCATCGGTCCACTGGGCATTCAACCCCCGCGCCAGGCCGATCGGGGTATCTTCACCGATGTTGCGGGCGAAAATCTCGCCATAGTTGCCAACCGCGGACAGAACATTCACGGCCCAGTCAGCCTCCAAACCAAGCTGGGCACCCAACTCGCCTTCGAAGCCAAGCAGACGGTTCACTTCCGGCACGTCGGTGCCATTGGCCATTTCCATCACGTTGGCCGAGGTAATGCCAAGCTCTTCGGCCGAGATCAGCGCATTCAGGGTCCATCGGACGATATCACCCCACTGGTTGTCCCCATGGCGCACAAGCGGGCCGAGCGGCTCTTTCGATACAACCTCCGGCAGGATGACATGCGCCCCCGGGTCTTCAAAACTGGCGCGGGTAGCGGCCAGGCCCGAAGTATCGGTGGTGTACACGTCACACGCGCCAGCCAGGTATTGCTGCTGCGCTTCAGCGTTGGTTTCGATCGGAACCGGCTCATAAGTCATGGTGTTGGACGAAAAGAAGTCCGCCAGGTTGAGCTCGGTCGTGGTTCCCGTCTGGATACAGACGGTCGCACCGTCCAGGTCCAGGGCCGATGCAACGCCCAACTCACGGGGAATCATGAAGCCTTGACCGTCATAGTAATTGATACCGGTGAATTCGAACGCAAGATCCACATCGCGGGAGAACGTCCAGGTTGTGTTCCGCACCAGAACGTCCACTTCACCCGATGCCAGGGCAGTGAAGCGCCGCGCGGTGGTCAGCGGGATGAATTCAACCGCTGTCGGGTCACCCAGAACGGCGACCGCAATGGCACGGCACATAGCAACGTCAAAGCCCTGCCACTCACCACTCGAGTCAGGTGCGCCGAAGCCAGCCAGACCAGTGTTTGAACCGCACAGCAGTTCGCCGCGGTCACGCACCTGGTCAAGCGTTTGCGCGGATACGACGCCTGACACCATGGCAGCAGCAGCAAGCGTGCCAAAAAATACGGATGTCTTCATTATTTACCTCTCCCTGATGGGCCCCTTCAGGGGCGGTTTCAGATGGCCTTGATGGCCTTTTTGCAGGCATTGAGGGGGCTTCCCCCTCACCGTCCCCTATTTTAGCGAAATCTGGCGGGATAAGTCAAGAGGGAGAAAGGTGTTTTCAGCCATGATCGGGCGCATACGGGTTCTGAAAACTTATTTTTACGCAATTATGTAAGTAAATCAATACCCTGGGAATGATATAGCAATCAGATTCGGGTCGACATTTTCAGAAACCTGGCCGCGGACAGAAAGGCACGCTGCCGTTCAACCGCCATTTCTGCGGCTTCCATGTCCTTACCCCATTGTTCAGCCTGCCAATCCTCATCGATTCGCGCCAGGGTCCAGGCACACTCTGGCGACAGCTGAACTTCGGCAACGGCCAGCCCCAGAATCAGGGAACCCGACAGCGTGATCAGGTCATGCAAGGCGGTTAGTGGAAAGGGTTGAAACCCATGAACCACCGCCCGAAGTACCAGGAGGGCCTCAGCTGGCTGATCAACGGGGATGACGCCCCGGGTGACCTTGAGTGCTGCCCCGTAACGCGCCGAAGCCCAATCCAGCACCGGATTCCACCCCGCAGCCTGGCGTGCGACAAGCACGGCCGGTTCGGCTGCCCGGTGGCACAGAAGGTCGGTTTCCGCATAACCCGCCAGCATATCGGCAATGGCACCGTGCTGCGACGCAACTTTGTCAACCGCCGAATTCGCCGCGCGGGTCACGGGCATGGTGCGCGGGGCAATGTCCTTATCCTGCGCGTTCCATTCGGTCGCAATCGCCTCGGCCATGGCGCGGGTCGGCAGAACCAAGGGGGATTTCAGCGGCGTCCGCAGAATTCGCCCGTCCAGAGTCACTTCAAACCCTGACCCCGCCTGGCGCGGCGCGGCCATGGTCCAGAAGCGTCTGGCACCCCATTCGCGCATGCCTTTTACCCCCGCAGATGTTCCAACACGCCCGGCAGCCCCGCGTCCCCGCGTGGGCAGTCGATGGTTGCAAAGGCACCAGCCATGACGGCCATGATATGCGCTTGGCCGTCCACCAGCGTTCTACCCACATCGAAGATCACGGGCCGCGGGATCATGCCCGGCCCGTCTTATCATCCGGGAACGGGTCAGCCAGCACATCCCCGACTGACCATTCCACCAAATCCCACGTATGCGCCATATGCGGCGGCAGGGGCGCGGTCAGGGACAGGCGAATCCCCATCAACGGATGGGTGAGGCTGAGCAAGCGCGCGTGCAAGTGGAGCCTGCAGCTGAACTCTCCACCCAGCCGGCCCCCCCAGCCATCGCCCTGGTTTTCCTGCCCTGAACCGCCATATTTGCCATCCCCGATGATCGGGTGGCCAATCCCGGCCATATGGGCGCGCAACTGATGGGTCCGGCCGGTCACTGGCACCAGGGCAACCCAGGACGCACGGCCGCCCAAATGGCTAAGAACGGCATAATCGGTGGTGGCGTGTTTTGCCCCAGGCGTCGTCTTGATCTGATCGGGATGCAGGCACAGCATCTTTTCCGCCCCTCCTGCCTGCCCATGGCCCGGTGCCTTCACCAGACCAAAGCGGATCGTTCCCATCCGCGGCTGCGGCAGACCAGCCACAGCGGCCCAGTAGATTTTGCGCGTCTCCCGCGATTGCAAAGCCGTGCTGAGCGCGGCAGCCACAGTGCGGCTGCGGGCCAGAACCAGAACGCCCGATGTGTCCTTGTCCAAACGATGCACCAGGCGCGGTTTCTCCCCGGCATCGAAGCGCAAAGCCTCGGACAGGCCATCAACATGGCGGGGCTGGCGGCTGCCGCCCTGGCTGGGCAGCCCCGGGGGCTTGTTCAAGACAATCAGGTGATCATCGCGATAGATGACGGCGGCGCGGATCATCCCGGCATCGGCATCGCTTATCCCGGGGCGTGGCACAGCCAGCGGCGCGGCCGCATCGGGCAGGGGCGGGATGCGCACCGTCTGCCCTTCAGTCAGGCGGGTGGCCGGCTTCACCCGCTTGCCATCAACGCGAATCTCACCCTTGCGGCACATCCTTTCAATGCGGCCTTGGCTGATCTGCGGGAATTGTCGCCGAAACCAGCGATCCAGCCGTTGATCACCATCGCCGGGTGCGACCTGGTAGTGTTCAACCCCGCTCATGCAAGGGTCACGCGGGCCAGCCACAATCCTGCCATCAGCCCCAGGATCGACAGACCAACCGAGGCCAGAACATAAAGTGCCGCCGCCCCTGGGGTGCCGTGTTCGTAAAGATTAACCGCCTCCAGCGAGAAGGCCGAAAAGGTTGTGAACCCGCCCAGAAGCCCCGTTATGACCAAGGGTGCCAGATGCGCCAGCCCACGCTGCGCGGCTGCCACGACAAAGACGCCCATCAGGAAAGAACCGATCACATTCACCAAGAGGACAGCATAGGGAAAGGGCGTGTGGCCCAGCACCCGTACAATGCCCAGCCCCATCAGGTGACGCATCACCGCCCCCGCCGCGCCCCCAATGGCAACCTGAAACACCGCAGCCAGCATGGGCAGGGGTTTCGCCCCCCGGGTGGCACGTGTCAACCGCGCTGGCGGGTGCTGCGCAACTTGTTGAAATAGGCCAGGCGCTTGGCCAACTCACGCTCAAATCCGCGCTGCACCGGAACATAGAACTGCGCCCGGCCCATCCCCTCGGGGAAGTAGCTTTGCCCGGAAAAGGCGTCCGGCGCATCATGGTCGTAAGCATATCCCGCGCCATAGCCATGATCCTTCATCATGCCCGTCGGCGCATTCAGGATATGCTTTGGCGGTGGTTCTGATCCGGTGGATTTGGCCGCGCCACGTGCGCCCTTATAGGCAACATAGGCCGCGTTTGATTTCGGTGCCAGGGCAAGATAGATGACAGCCTGTGCCAGGGCCAATTCACCCTCGGGGCTGCCAAGGCGTTCACAGGTTTCCCAGGCATCCAGGCACACCCGATGCGCCTGCGGGTCTGCCAAGCCGATATCCTCAACGCTCATCCGCGTAACTCGCCGGGCCAGAAACCGCGGATCTTCACCGCCTTCCAGCATTCGCGCCAGCCAGTAAAGGCTGGCATCGGGGTCTGACCCGCGCACGGATTTATGCAAGGCCGAGATCAGATTGTAATGCGCATCCCCCGATTTGTCGTATTGCGCCGCACGCCGCTGCAGGCGCTGGGCCAATTGCCTGACCGTCAGCTGCCCCTTTACCTTCCACGCCCCGATCTGTTCTGCCATGTTCAAAAGTGCGCGGCCATCGCCATCGGCCATGGTCAGCAGCACCGCCCGCGCCTCTGACCTCAGCGGCAGGGGGTTGTGCATAAAGCATTCCGCCTGTGTCAGGATGTGATCCAGTGCCTTGTCGTCCAAGCGGTTCAAAACCAGAACCTGCGCCCGGCTGAGGAGCGCAGCATTCAACTCAAAGGACGGGTTCTCGGTTGTTGCGCCGACCAGCAAGATGGTACCATTTTCCATATGCGGAAGGAACCCATCCTGCTGTGCCTTGTTGAAGCGGTGAACCTCATCAACAAACAGAAGCGTCCCACGCCCATTGGCATGGCGC
Source organism: Paracoccaceae bacterium (assembly GCA_014323785.1). Lineage (GTDB taxonomy): Bacteria > Pseudomonadota > Alphaproteobacteria > Rhodobacterales > Rhodobacteraceae > Rhodophyticola. The sequence goes on from JACONJ010000043.1 coordinate 17,463, forward strand.
ATCTGCGCCGCGTCAAAGACTTTGCGCAGGTCCGCTACACCAGTGAAGATCGCGCTGATCTGCGCAAAATGCAGGTCGGTGTCCTGGGCCAAAAGCCGGGCGATGGTCGTCTTGCCCACCCCCGGTGGCCCCCAGAGGATCAAGGACGGCAAGGCCCCGCTGTCGATCATCACCCTTAGGGTACCTTCGGGGCCAAGCAGATGATCCTGGCCAGTCACGTCACCCAATGTGGTGGGGCGCAGCCGGTCAGCCAAAGGATGCGAACCCGGTGCTGGCGTAACTGTGGCGGAGGATGCCGGGGAAACAGAGGGATTGAACAAATCAGCCATGCCCCTGTCTTAGGCGGCGCGGGCGCGGCTGCAAAGTCCCAGGCACACCATGCCCGCTTGGGCAAAAGCATATGCCTTGGGGAATCTCTTGCGCTTTGTTTAGGATCCTGTAGCGGCCCAACCCTCTGTCCTGTCCTGTCGCGGCCTGGTTTGGCCAGTTTCAATCCTGGCCAAGCGAAAAGTCACCCCTCAGTCCAGCCTTTCCTTCATTCTCTCGCGGCCAGCCCTTCGCATGGCTTCCGCCATGCCTGGTTTTCCGTATCGGTCTGCAAGGTAAAGCGGCATAAGGTCTTCTTTGCTCGGTACCCCAAAGTGCGCGTCTGCTGCGATGCACTACGCGGTCGGTCGTTACCGTTCTCTACAAAAACTTGGTTTCGTCCAGTTGCGTCCCACGCCTTGCGCCTCTGCCGCGTCAGGGCCACCTGCCCGCATCTGCACCAGTTACCGCCCATTTTCGGGAACCGGGCTGCACGTGTGGGGCTACTCTTCGGCTTCGATCCGTGCGCGGTCTGCGGCCCCTTTCGCGTCGACGTCGCGGTCAACGAACTCAATAATCGCCATCGGGGCCATATCGCCGTAGCGGAAACCAGATTTGAGCACCCGGACATAGCCACCCTGGCGCGCGGTATAGCGGGGGCCGATCACATCAAACAGCTTGGCAACATGGGCGTTCTGTTTCAGTTGCACGGTCGCCTGGCGGCGAGCATGCAAATCGCCGCGTTTGCCAAGGGTGACAAGTTTGTCGACAATGCGCCGCAGCTCTTTGGCTTTCGGCAATGTGGTTTTGATCTGCTCATGTTCAATGAGCGAGCCAGCCATATTGGCGAACAGTGCCTTGCGGTGTTCGTGTGTCCGGTTCAGGCGGCGGTATCCGCTGGCATGACGCATTTTCAGGTCTCCTTCACATTTTGCCTTGTCCGATGATCCATGCGTGTGAAACAACGCACCTGCCTGGGCGGGATTGCTCATCGTGATCGGTGCACCTGCACCGCGCCAATGGCACGCCGCAGGTACCCATTAGAAGTTGTCTTCGTATTTCTTCGCAAGTTCCTCGATATTGTCGGGGGGCCAGTCGATGACATCGGTGCCCAAAGCCAGGGCCATACCCGAGAGCATATCCTTGATCTCATTGAGGGATTTGCGGCCGAAATTCGGGGTGCGCAGAAGCTCGGTTTCGGTTTTCTGAATCAGATCACCCATATAGATGATATTGTCATTTTTCAGACAATTTGCCGCGCGCACGGACAATTCCAACTCATCCACTTTCTTCAGCAGGACCGGGTCGAATTTCAGATCGTCTTCGGCCTCTTTCCGGCCAGCCGATTCAGGGTCATAGAAGTTGATAAAGATCGACAGTTGATCCTGCAGGATACGCGCGGCAAAGGCCACGGCATCATCCGGCGTGACGGAACCATCGGTTTCCAGATTCAGCGTCAGCTTGTCATAATCCAGCACCTGCCCCTCCCGAGTCGGCTGGACGTCATAGCTGACCTTGACGACCGGCGAGTATATCGCGTCGATCAGAATCAAGCCGAGGGGCGCATCTTCCGGACGGTTTTTATCAGCCGGGGCATAGCCTTTGCCGGTGTTGACCGTCAGTTCCATCTTAAGGTTTGCACCGTCATCCAGATGGCAGATCAGATGATCCTTGTTCAGAACCTCGATCCCGGCAGTGTCCGAGATATCACCCGCCGTCACGACCCTGGGGCCTTTGGCCGAAATCGACACGCGCTTGGGGCCATCTGCCTGCATACTGATGGCCACGCCTTTGAGGTTAAGCACCACATCGGTGACGTCTTCACGAACGCCCGCGATGGAGGAGAACTCGTGCAGGACATTGTCGATCTGCACAGAGGTGATCGCCGCGCCGCGCAGCGAGGACATCAGGATGCGCCGCAGTGCATTACCCAAGGTCAGGCCAAAGCCACGCTCCAGGGGTTCGGCCACAATAACCGCCTGGCGTGCCGGGTCATTGCCGGGGGTCACGACCAGTTGGGTTGGTCTGATGAGCTCCTGCCAATTCTTGTGGATCATCGTGTTGCCTCCATTCCTGTTCCGGGCGGGATCCTGCGCCTGGAACGCTCGAGGATCAAAATAAAGGGATCGGGCCGCGCACATCACTCACACGGCCCGGCACAAATACTCAATGCCTTAAACGCGGCGGCGCTTGGGGGGACGGCACCCGTTATGGGCAATCGGCGTCACGTCGCGAATCGACAATATCTGAAAGCCAGCGGCGACCAGGGCGCGCAATGCGCTTTCACGGCCAGAGCCGGGGCCCTGCACTTCGACCTGCAACGTTTTCACGCCATGCTCCTGCGCTTTCTTACCAGCATCCTCTGCCGCCATCTGCGCGGCATAGGGGGTCGATTTCCGCGAGCCTTTGAAACCCATGGTCCCGGCAGACGACCACGAGATCGCGTTGCCCTGAACATCAGATATAAGGATTTTAGTATTGTTGAACGAGCTGTTCACATGCGCCACCCCGGCAGCGATGTTTTTGCGCTCCTTACGCTTCATGCGCGTCTTGTCACGTACCATTGTCCTTGCCCCTTATTTCTTCTTACCGGCGATGGGCTTCGCGGGACCTTTGCGGGTGCGCGCGTTGGTATGGGTTCGCTGGCCCCGCACAGGCAGGTTCCGACGATGCCGCAGGCCGCGATAGCACCCCAGATCCATCAGCCGCTTGATGTTCATCTGTGTCTCACGACGCAAGTCACCTTCGACGGTGAAAGTTTTGTCGATATGCTCCCTAATCCGCAGCACCTCAGTGTCGGACAACTCATTGATCCGGCGCGAGGTGTCGATGCCAACGGCGTCGCAAATCTGATCGGCCGCGCTGCGGCCGATTCCAGTGATATACGTCAGCGCGACGGGGACGCGCTTGGCGGTGGGGATATTCACCCCTGCGATACGTGCCAAGGTACCTCTTCCTTTTTCAGTTGCGATTCCGTAGCATCAGAACCTTTTTCACAATCGAAGCCCAGGCTTCACACAAGTCCCCCGCAAGGATGGACAGATCAGAGCCCCTTGCGGATGGCAGTAGTTATGCCCTGAAATACGCCGCGTCAAGGCCCCCAAGGTCAGGAATTGCCGAACTGGATGCAGATGCACCCTGGAAACACGCATCCGCGACCATGCCGCGAACGGCAGCCAGTTGGCGGATCCATGTGCCCTTGCCAGCACACCGGAACCCAGGAATTACGATATTCATCGACGTGCCGGTCCCTTGCGTCCGCTGGTCCCGCGGCCCTTTCTGCCGCGCAAATGTGATTTCTCGATCAACCCTTCATATTGGTGGGCCAGCAGATGAGACTGGATTTGCTGCACCGTGTCCATCCCAACCGACACGATGATGAGGATCGAGGTGCCGCCGAAATAGGCGGTGATCGCCAGTTCCGTCCGCACAATATCGGGCAACAGACAGACCACTGCAAGATAACCGGAGCCGAGAACCAAGATGCGGTTGACCACATATTCCAAATATTCCGAGGTACGCTTGCCGGGGCGGATGCCGGGAATGAACCCGTTCTGGTTTTTCAGATTATCGGCTACATCATCGGTTTTAAAGGACACGTTCAACGTATAGAAATACGTGAAGAAGATGATCATTCCCGCGAAAAACAGCAGATAAAGCGGTTGCCCCGGCCCGAAATTTGCGAGAATCCAGCCCATTACAGGGCCTGAAGCCTGCTGACCTGAAAACGTGCTAAGCGTGGTTGGCAAAAGCAGCAGGGATGAGGCGAAAATCGCCGGGATTACACCGGCCGGGTTCACCTTCACCGGCAAATGGCTGGTGCCGCCGTCATAGACCTTCATTCCTACCTGGCGGCGTGGATACTGGATGTGGACTTTGCGCAAGGATCGCTCCATGAAGACCACGAAAGTCAGCGTGGCAAGCAGCATGAAGATCACACCCAGGATCGCAGGTGTTGCGATGGCACCCTGACGGCCTTGTTCAAAGAACTGCGCCAGTGCCGCGGGGATTTCGGCGATGATGCCCACGAAGATGATAAGCGATATCCCGTTCCCGATGCCGCGCGCGGTGATCTGTTCACCCAACCACATCAGGAACATGGTACCCCCGACAAGGGTAATAACGCAGGCCGCGCGGAAGAACCAACCCGGGTCGGTCACCAAGCCGCCAGTTTCCAGCGACACCGCGATCCCGTAGGCTTGGAAGGTCGCCAGAACCACAGTGCCATAGCGCGTGTATTGGTTCAGCTTCTTGCGGCCTGCCTCTCCCTCTTTCTTCAACTGCTCAAGTTGCGGCACCATGGCCGCCATCAGCTGCACGATGATTGAAGCTGAGATGTAAGGCATGATACCAAGCGCGAAGACACCCATCCGGCTGAGCGCACCGCCAGTGAACATGTTCAACACACCGCCAAGCCCGGCGGCGGCCTCTTCAAAGAACCGCTGCAGTTCGATCCCGTCGATCCCCGGCACGGGGATGTAGGTACCGATCCGGTAGATGATCAGAAGTCCAAGGCTGAAAAGGATGCGCTGCCTGAGCTCGGTTGCCTTGCCAAAGGCACTCCAGCTCATGTTGGCTGCCATTTGCTCTGCCGCAGATGCCATATCGTCTCTATCTTTATGTACCGCCCCGGATGATCGGAGTTCCGAATCATGCTGACATGGAAAACCCTGAAGGCAGATGTAAGGGGCGGGTGGCCACCTCACAAGCCCTGATCGGATTATTCCACCGCAGGCATCCCCATGACCATCAGCTTGCCGCCTGCATGCTTAACCGCTGCAATGGCGGATTTCGACGCGCCAGTCACGGTCAGCTTCAGCCTGGCGGAAATGCCGCCCTTGGCCAGAATCCGCACACCATCCAGCTTGCGACGCACGATTCCAACCTCGACCAAGACATCCTCGGTGATCTCGGATGTGGAGTCAAGTTTCCCAGCGTCAATGAACTTCTGGATCAGGCCCAGATTGACCACGGCGAATTTCTTGCGGTTGGGCTTATTGAAGCCGCGCTTGGGCAGGCGCTGATAAAGCGGCATCTGGCCACCTTCATAGGCGGCGATCGCCACACCGGACCGGGATTTCTGGCCCTTGATCCCGCGCCCGGCGGTCTTGCCCGCGCCCGAACCGGGGCCACGTCCCACGCGCTTGCGTTTTCTGGCAGCACCAGGATTGTCGCACAGTTCGTTGAGTTTCATTTCGCTTCTCCTTTGCCGGAATCACCCCCGAAGCGAGATGGGCAAACGCGGCGTTTTCTGGTTAGTTTTGAGTTGGGCCTCTCTGGACCACCGGGGCCATGTAAACGCATCATCCTCTCACCGCAACCCAGGAACTATCTGGCCCCAGCATAGCTGCCAGTCACATCGAAAAATCACATAATTTGTGTAAGACTGTAAGAAGAATGTGGCCTGAGATACTTCTTGGCCATAAAAGTCTTTCTTCTGGCATGTCACTTTGATACACGTATATTCGACCTTGAGGGTCGGAAGAACGAACGTTGGCTGCGGGAGGTTCCTAGAACGAGTGGCGGATGCCCGACAGGTTTGAAAGAGAGCCCGCTGCCGTAACGGCAGCGAGTTTTTTCATTTTAACCGGTCCTGTGACAAAGCCAGTTGGATTGTGCTTCCTACCCGCGCTCCTCCACGATTTCCACCAGATGCGGAATTTCGGCGACCATGCCGCGCACGGCGGGCGTATCTTCCAATTCGCGCGTCTTGTGCATTTTGTTCAGGCCCAGCCCGATCAGCGTCTGACGCTGTTTGGCGGGGCGGCGGATCGGTGAGCCGATCTGTTTCACGACAATTGTCTTTGCCATCTGCCTCATGCCTCCCCGGTGGTGGCTTCCACGGCGGGACGGGCCGGGGCGTCATCCCGCCTGGGCAGGATAGCAGCAACCCTTTTGCCCCGGCGTGACGCGACGGTGCGGGGGCTTTGCAACTTGCCCAGCCCATCCATCGTTGCACGAATCATGTTATAGGGGTTTTGCGAACCTGTGGATTTGGCGACGATATCCTTGATGCCCAGCATCTCGAACACGGCGCGCATCGGGCCACCCGCGATGATCCCGGTCCCCTCCGGTGCGGTGCGCATGATGACCTTACCGGCACCGTGGCGGCCCTCGATATCATGGTGCAGGGTGCGGCCATCTCTCAGAGGTACGCGGACCAGCCCGCGCTTGGCCTGCTCGGTGGCTTTGCGGATGCCCTCGGGTACCTCTTTCGCCTTGCCCTTGCCAAAGCCGACGCGGCCGCGCTGATCGCCCACAACCACAAGGGCCGCAAAGCCAAAGCGCTTTCCCCCTTTCACGGTTTTGGACACGCGGTTGATCGCCACCAGGCGGTCGGCAAATTCGGGGGGAGCCTCGCGGTTCTGGCGGCGACCCCGGTGTTCATCACGTTCTGCCATAAGATGCTTCCTTCTTTTGGTGACCTTTTGATGACGCTGCGCACAGAGGCACCCATTCAATCCGATCACATTGGGCTCAGCAGCTGCGGCCACTGATCATCAAGACGGCCCATGAAGCAGGCCGCCCAGGATTAGAACTTCAGTCCGCCTTCACGGGCGGCATCGGCCAATGCCTTCACCCGCCCGTGAAACAGGAACCCACCACGGTCAAAGTAGCAATCTTTGACCCCGGCCTTTTTCGCACGCACGGCAATTGCGGCACCCACCTTGGTGGGCGCTTTCATGTCGTTCTTACCGAAAACACCCAAATCCTTCTCTAGCGAGGAGGCAGAGGCGAGGGTCACGCCGTTTTCGTCGTCAATCAGCTGTACGCTGATATTCTTGTTAGAGCGATGTACCGACAGGCGCGGACGCCCGTCTGCCATTTTTCGCAATTTGTTCCGGACGCGCAGGCGCCGTTTCCGGAACAACTCTTTCTTGTTCAGTGCCATACCCTGTTACCCTTACTTCTTCTTGCCTTCCTTGCGAAAGATATACTCGCCCTTGTAGCGGATGCCTTTGCCCTTGTAGGGTTCTGGCTTGCGCCATTCGCGGATATTTGCCGCAACCTGGCCAACGAGCTGCTCATCATTGCCTTCGACCACAACCTCGGTGACTTTCGGGGCTGTGACGGTCACGCCAGCGGGCACATCAAAGTTTACCTCGTGGGACAGGCCCAGTGACAGTTTCAGGGTGTTGCCCTGCATCTGCGCACGGTAGCCGACGCCCTGGATTTCCAGCTCTTTCCTGAAACCGCTGGTCACGCCAGTCACCAGGTTCTGAACCATGGTCCGGCTCATCCCCCATTGCTGGCGCGCCCGCTTGGACTTGCCACGCGGGGTTACGATGATGATATTATTTTCGACCGCCAGGCTGATATCATCGGTCGCGACGAAGCTGCGGGTGCCTTTCGGTCCCTTTACCTCGATCATCCGACCCGATATCGTCGCGTCTACCCCCGGGGGCAGGTTGACTGGCTTCTTGCCAATACGGGACATTGCTTATGCCCTCCCTAGAAGATGGTGCAAAGCACTTCGCCACCGACATTGCGGCTACGTGCGTTTACATCAGACATCACGCCCCTGGAGGTGGATATAATCGACACGCCCAGGCCCTGACGGACATGCGGAATGTCGCCCACGCGCATATAAACGCGACGGCCTGGTTTTGAGACGCGCTTTAACTCGCGGATCACCGGGGTGCCCTTGTAGTATTTCAGGCGGATGTCAAAGGCCGGGTAGCCATTCTTGCCGGTCGTCGGCGCATAACCGCGAATATAGCCTTCGTCGGCCAGCACATCCAGCACGCGCGCACGCTGTTTGGAAGCTGGCGTTTCAACCACGGATTTGCCCCGCATCTGTGCGTTGCGGATCCGGGTCAGCATATCACCAAGAGGATCATTCATAACTCTCGCCCCCCTTACCAGCTTGATTTGACCATGCCGGGGATTTGGCCGTTGGAGGCCAATTCCCGCAGCGCGATCCGCGACATTTTCAGCTTGCGGTAATAGGCTTTGGGCCGACCGGTCAGCTGGCAGCGGTTGTGAAGCCGCGTGGGCGAGGAATTGCGGGGACATTTTGCCAGTTTCAGGCGTGCCTTGAACCGCTCCTCCATGGACTTCGATTCATCAGTTGCGAGCTCTTTCAGCCGGGCGCGTCTGGCGGCGTATTTCTCCACCATGTGCTGACGCTTCACTTCGCGTTCGATCATTGCTTTCTTTGCCATGTGTTCTCTCCCTGCGGCTTAGCTGTTGAACGGCATGTTGAAGGCCTTCAACAGTGTCTTCGCTTCCGTGTCGGTTTTCGCGGTGGTGACAATCACCACATCAATACCCCAGACCTCATCAACCTTGTCAAAGTTGATCTCGGGGAAGACGATGTGCTCCTTGATCCCCATGGCATAGTTGCCATGACCGTCGAACGCGGAACCCGGGATGCCGCGAAAATCGCGGACGCGGGGCAGCGCAACGGTGACCAGACGATCAAGGAATTCATACATACGGTTGCCGCGCAATGTGACCTTGGCACCAAGCGGCATGCCCTCGCGCACCCGGAAGCCTGCGATGGATTTCTTGGCCCTAGTCATCACGGCCATCTGGCCAGCGATCACGGTCAGATCGTCCCGGGCGGATTTCGCTTTCTTGGAATCACGCACCGACTCGGCACCTGCGCCGATGTTCAGCACAATTTTGTCCAGGCGCGGGATCATCATGTCATTGGCGTAGCCGAATTCTTCCTTCAGTGCCGGCTTGATGGTCTCACGATAAAGCGTTTTCAGGCGCGGGGCGTAATTTGCGGTATCGAGCATCAGATCACCTTCCCCGTGGTTTTGGCAAAGCGTACTTTCCTACCGCCTTCGAACTTGAAGCCGACACGGGTGGGTTTGCCGTTGTCATCCAGAAGTGCCAGATTGCTCAGGTTGATCGGCATCGCCTTGCGAATGCGGCCCCCCTGGCCAGCCTGGCTTTGGCGGGTGTGGCGGATGGCGATGTTGATGCCATCAACAACGGCTTTGCCGGCCTTGGGGTTAACCGAGGCGATCTCACCCTGCTTGCCCTTATCCTTGCCAGCCAGCACAACGACCATATCGCCCTTTTTAAGCTTCGCAGCCATGTCAAAGCACCTCCGGGGCAAGCGAGATGATCTTCATGAAGTTCCTGCCGCGCAGCTCACGCACGACGGGCCCGAAGATTCGGGTGCCGATCGGTTCATTATTGTTGTTGAGGATGACGGCGGCATTCCGGTCAAAGCGGATCGCGGTGCCGTCTTCGCGGCGAACCTCCTTGGCGGTGCGCACTACGACGGCCTTGCGGACGTCACCCTTTTTTACGCGGCCGCGCGGAATGGCCTCTTTCACTGACACCACAATGATGTCGCCAACCGAGGCATACTTGCGTTTGGATCCACCCAAAACCTTGATGCACTGAACGCGGCGGGCCCCGCTATTGTCAGCAGCATCCAGATTGGTCTGCATCTGGATCATATTGGTTTCTCCCGACGTCCCGAACCGGCATTTCGCACATATGATCCGGGGGTTTCGATCAAACCAGGATGTGAACGCTTAGCTCGCGATCACCTCCCAGTGCTTGGATTTTGAAACGGGGGCACATTCCTGAATTCGAACGGTATCCCCCACCTTGAAGGTGTTGTTCTGGTCGTGGGCCCGGTATTTCTTTGACTTTCGGATTGTCTTTTGCAGAATCGGGTGCTTGAAGCGGCGCTCAACCAATACAGTGACAGTCCGGGCGTTGGCATCAGACGTCACAACGCCTTGCAGGATACGCTTGGGCATTACGCGCCCCCCCCCGCGGCAGCAGCCTTTTCGTTCAGGATTGTCAGCACACGGGCGGTATCACGTTTGACGGTGCGCATGCGGGCGGTGTTCTCAAGCTGGCCAGTGGCCTGCCGAAAGCGGAGGTTGAACGCCTCCTTCTTCAGCTGAACAAGATCATCGCGAAGCTGGTCCGGCGTCTTTTCACGCAATTCGCTGGCGTTCATCGATTTTTGTCCTCTCTCAACATCACGGGTACGCCCCTGTGGTCTGGCCCAAGGTCACGCTGAATCCCGTGGATTCGGTTAATCAACGAGGCATAATAGGGGCGGCACACACAGATGGCAAGCATTTTCTTTACGATGTGTCCTTCAGTTTTTCAACCAGTTTGGTCAACCGTTCAATCCATCCTGTCCAGTATCACGCCTTATTCAACAAACGATCCGGTGACCAGATCAGGTCCGCAAGGGCGCGGTAGAGTGCTGAGCGTTGCCTTATATCATCGCCGTTGAATGTTTCATGGGATTTAAAGGGTAGATTATGTGCCCTGATTGCCCTCAGCACACCCGGGTTGTTCCCGTAGAAGTCCGGATGTAACGATTGGGCCAGTTTATTTTGTTGCAGGTACTTCTGCAGCTTTTCCTCGTAGGGTTTATCGCCGAGGCTGGCATTCACCTTTTTGGGTAGGAGTAGCAGCCCGCCAATGGAATTGCGCGCTTCCTCAAAAGCAGCTTCATCCCTAAATTCTTCGCTGAACATTTCGAAATTGTTCGCAAGGATATGTTCAATTTCATAGGCATTCTTGCCCGAGCGCACGATGTAATCCTCGTATCGCCCCGGCTCCCCAGCCTGTTGGTCTAGCCAGTCGGTGAAGCGGGCCAACTGCCGGTGGATCACCTTGGAGAAAGACTTGTTCAGTCGCACCTCCGCCCCGAAGTTGATCTCTTCAAACTCTTCCTTCAGGCGCTGCCGCAACTCATTTCGCAGCCCTTCCAGCGTCTTGCCCCTGATTCTGCTGATCACGGTGAAGGCCGCGTATTCCATATGTGAATAGCTGTTAAGTTTGCTGTTCCAGAAGCGGACGTTCAGCCAGATATCGATGAAATCCGCAACTGCCCCCATTTTGGCCATGGCGGTGGCTTCGTCATCATCGGCATTGACGGCGGACAGGATGATAGGGGGTTTGGAGTGTGAAGCCCGCATCAGCGTTGTATTTGACGCTTTCCAAGCCCTCCTCGCGGGTCTTCGATGCTTTGAGCAAATGCAGATACCGCTCCGCAAAAAAGCGCATATCCGTCATGACGAATTGGTAGAAGTCATCGCTGGTGCGCAGCCCCATACTGCTTGCATTGCTGCGTACCCAGCGGTGGTATTCGGTGCCGATTAGCTCGAAGTCCTCGTTTCTGGCTTTCTTCTTCCGCTCCCTGATCTTCCTAGCATATTGCGACCGCAGCCACGCCTTGAAGAAATCAGCCTCGGTACTATGGTCATGTTCGGCAAACCTGGTCAGGCAGGATTTGATCTGCTCGTCCGCCTGCAGCCGTTTTTTCGAGTCTGTGATTTTGGCCAGAAGATAGCCCCTGAGCATTTCCGTCGGAGTGAGTGAAAGCCCCCGGTCGTTCATCGTCTCAAAGATCGTATAGGCGTCACCATCATCTTGGGCGGTGATTTCGATGAGCTTCACATTGCGCATGATCCACCAGATGAACATGTGCAGGGCATCGTCGGCCATATCCTCGGGAAAAATTTCGCTGAGGTCTGCGTAGCGTTCCACCAGGTTTCGAACAGAGATTGACTTGCCTTCCGGGTTGTAGTTTTCCCCGTGCAGAAGGGCCTTCATGCAATCATTGCGTTCGGGGATATTGAGCTTGAATTTGGGACCGCCCGGATCTTCGTCAAACACGAGCGATTCGATCTTCTGGATCCTTTTGTTCGAGTCTTTTTGCAGGTGATTCAGGTAGATCAGCAGCAACGTAAGCGTCGTGATGCGCTGTTGCCCATCGATGATGTTGCGTCCATCCCCAGCCTTGCTGATGACGATGGACCCCAGAAAGTAGTTCGACTGATTCTCCAGCTGGGTGGTACCCGGGCTCCAAGTTTGTAAGAACTGGCCGTAGAGATCATCGACCAGCTCCTGAACCTGCTTGCGCTTCCACCGATATTCACGCTGGTAGTAATCAATGCCGAACGCCGACCCTGAAAGCAGTACCTCGAGTGTTTTGTCATCCCCTTGGATATCCTGCATCAGAAGGAATCTCCTGTTCGATGTTGAGAACCGTGTAGGCTTGGGCTGCGTGGGCTAGAGTGTGTGGGGAATGATCTGGAACCAGGGTGCATTTGACCAGTCTAAGTGCACCCTGGTTAGAGACCAAGCAGCCGCTTAAACCCTATCGTCAACCATCGCCACTGACTGGCTCTTGGCGAACATCAGTTTATGCGCCGATACACGTGATGGTTATGATCGTCCGTGTGATCATACTTGAGTTTTGGGAACTCACCGTCCTCAACGAGGCGCGCGAACTCGCGACCCATGGAGCGAGCCGCGCCATCTTCTTTTGGCCATGTTTCACCGAAAAGCTCTTCGGCTTTCGCTGTAGCTCCGGGCTCCATTGCGTCAATCCGGCGGTTCACCGCCTCTCGTTGTTCATCAGTCTTTTAGTCATCAGACTCTCCCAATTCATTTCCAAAGGGGTGGATTGAAGGTATAGTAAGCCCCCCCAAGATTTGTCAACGGTGGGCTCTAATTTTTCCAGTCCGGTGTGCCGCCTAAGGTGATCACCCCACTGCCGCGCGGGTTCCCCCTCTCTTGAGGCAATGCCACGGTTACCAATCCTCGCGCACCACTGTGCGGGTTTTGACCGGCAGTTTCATCGCAGCCAGGCGCAGGGCCTCGCGCGCGACGGGTTCGGACACACCATCGATCTCGAACATGATCCGGCCGGGCTTGACCTTGCAGGCCCAGTAATCAACCGAACCTTTCCCCTTGCCCATCCGAACCTCAACGGGTTTTGAGCTCACTGGCGTGTCGGGGAAAACCCGGATCCAGACCCGGCCCTGACGTTTCATGTGCCGCGTCATGGCGCGGCGGGCCGCCTCGATCTGACGCGCGGTCACCCGTTCAGGCTGCAGTGCCTTCAGGCCGTAGGCACCAAAGTTCAGGTTAAACCCGCCCTTTGCCGCACCGTGGATACGGCCCTTGTGCATCTTGCGAAATTTTGTCCGCTTAGGCTGTAGCATGTCTGGACCTCCTTACCGGTTGCGACGGCCGCCGCTGGCACCGCGCGGGGTGGGTGCGTCCCGCAGCTCCTGCGCCTTGCGGTCGCGGGCCGAGGGATCATGTTCCATGATCTCGCCTTTGAATATCCAGACTTTGACCCCGATGGTGCCATAGGGCGTTGCGGCTTCGGCATGGGCGTAATCGATATCGGCGCGCAGCGTGTGCAGGGGTACCCGGCCCTCGCGATACCACTCGGTCCGGGCGATCTCGGCCCCGCCAAGGCGACCCGAGACATTGACCCGAATACCAAGTGCCCCCATGCGCATGGCGTTCTGCACGCTGCGTTTCATGGCACGGCGAAAAGACACCCGGCGCTCCAGCTGTTGCGCGATCAATTCGGCCACCAGTTGCGCGTCCATCTCGGGCCTGCGCACCTCGATGATGTTCAGGTGCAATTCGCTGCTGGTCATCGCGGTCAGTTTGCGGCGCAGACCTTCGATATCCGCGCCTTTCTTGCCGATGATAACGCCTGGCCGCGCGGTGTGAACTGTCACCCTGCACTTGCGGTGCGGGCGTTCAATGACCACCTTTGACACGCTGGCCTGCTTGCATTCTTCCACGATGAAATCGCGCATGCGGATGTCTTCCAGCAGCAGACCACCGTAATCCTTGGTATCGGCATACCAGCGGCTGTCCCAGGTGCGGTTCACCTGCAGGCGCATGCCAATCGGATTGGCTTTGTGTCCCATTAGGTTTGCTCCTCAACTTGACGCACGGTGATGGTCAGTTCCGAAAACGGTTTGTGAATGCGCCCGAACCGGCCCCGCGCCCGGGGACGGCCGCGCTTCATCACCAGATTCTTGCCCACCCAGGCTCTGGCAACGACCAGTTCATCCACATCCAGGTTGTGGTTGTTTTCGGCATTGGCGATGGCCGATTGCAGGCATTTCTTCACGTCGCCCGCGATGCGCTTTTTGCAAAAGGTCAAATCAGCCATGGCATGTTCCACCTTCTTGCCGCGGATCATTGCCGCCACCAGGTTCAGTTTTTGCGGGCTCGTGCGCAGCAGGCGCGCTTTTGCCATCGCCTCGTTCTCGGCCACGCGGCGGGGATTTTTATCCTTGCCCATGGCCTACCTCCTTTTGGCTTTCTTGTCTGCAGCGTGCCCGTAATAGGTGCGCGTTGGAGAGTACTCGCCGAATTTCTGGCCGATCATCTCTTCAGTGATACTGACCGGGATGTGCTTTCGGCCGTTGTAGACCCCAAAGGTAAGGCCCACGAATTGCGGCAGGATGGTAGACCGGCGCGACCATATCCTGATAACCTCATTGCGGCCCGACTCTTTGGATTTTTCGGCTTTTTTGAGGACGTAACCGTCGACAAAAGGGCCTTTCCAGACAGAGCGACTCATGACTTAGCGGCCTTTCTTCCTGGCGTGACGCGAGCGGATGATCAGTTTCGACGACGCCTTGTTCCTGTTGCGGGTGCGCGCACCCTTGGTGGGTTTGCCCCAAGGGCTGACAGGGTGGCGGCCACCCGAGGTACGGCCCTCTCCCCCGCCATGGGGGTGGTCAACCGGGTTCATGACCACACCGCGGACCGAGGGGCGAACGCCCCTATGACGGTTGCGGCCAGCCTTACCAAGGTTCTGGTTCGCGTTGTCGGGATTTGAGACCGCACCGACGGTGGCCATACATTCTTGGCGGACCATACGCAGTTCACCCGAGGAAAGCCGGATTTGCGCATAGCCGCCATCGCGGCCGACGAACTGGGCATAAGTGCCCGCCGAGCGTGCGATCTGGCCACCCTTGCCGGGCTTCATCTCGATATTGTGAATGATTGTTCCGATTGGCATGCCCGCGAATGGCATCGCGTTGCCGGGTTTGATATCGGCCTTTGCAGACGATATCACCTGATCGCCCACGCCCAGGCGCTGCGGGGCCAGGATATAAGCCTGCTCGCCATCGGTGTAGCGGATAAGCGCGATGAAGGCGGTGCGATTGGGATCATATTCGATGCGTTCGACTGTTGCCGGAACATCGGTTTTGGTGCGTTTGAAATCCACGACGCGGTAGAGGCGTTTCGCCCCGCCACCACGGCGGCGCATCGTGATCCGTCCGGTGTTGTTCCGTCCGCCCTTTCTGGTGAGCCCTTCGGCAAGGGATTTCACCGG
The DNA here is from genome assembly GCA_014323785.1 of Paracoccaceae bacterium. Taxonomy (GTDB): domain Bacteria; phylum Pseudomonadota; class Alphaproteobacteria; order Rhodobacterales; family Rhodobacteraceae; genus Rhodophyticola. The sequence continues at coordinate 32,869 of JACONJ010000043.1, forward strand.
GCGACCTTTCCAAAGTTCCGAACGGTCGATCAGCACCAGCCCGCGCTGGCCCGGCGTCGTCGGTTTGTACGACTTGAGTGCCATGCTTTCTGTCTTCCGTTGCTTTGCAGGAGGGTGATCCCGCCTGTTTTATACAGGGCCCCCACAGGGTTTCCGGGTGTGGTGGCCCCATCGGGTAAGATGCGACCGATGCACAAGCTCCGGGCGAATCCAAGGTTTGCCGAGGGGTTTTCCATATGGAAAACCCCGGTGCGGGTCAAGAGTGCCACACGGACATATCAATTTTCCCGTCAGACTGTTCTTCTTGACTTTAAATTGATGTCGGGAACTTTCATTCCATTCTGTTCAAATACAATTTGATCTATCAAATCCTCAAGCCTCACGAACACGCCGACTTCCTGGGCCCAGTTTTGCATTCGCGCGTTGCAACAAACTTCCCATGAAAGGACTTCGATGCCCCATCCTTTGTGATGCATACGTTCCAAATCAGAGTGAAACCCGACACCCGTCATATAGCCAGACCCATCGCCGGTAAGCAAAACGGCGATTCCAGGCTCATCGGCATCTGCCATGGCGCGCAACATGTGGACCTGCAACGCTTGATCTATGGCTTGTTCTCTTCCGGAATCTGCGCCCCTTTCAAACAACTCAGGAACAATCCCGGTGTTCTTTTCCAAGATTTTCCATACCGCAGACAACTCTGGCGGAACACTTCCGACGCAGTATGCACCTCCAACGTCCCTACCAACCACGGCAAGACGATAAAGGTTCTTGAAATCCAAGCGTGCTGAGTATGGGAATGCCTTCTGAGCCTCACGGAACGCAGCCTGCGCACCGATGAAGACGTTGGAGTTGTCCCAAAACACGTAGACTTTCTTCATCTTCTTTCCTTGCAGGGCAGCCTGGTTCCAGAACCCTGGCCTGTCTTTCTGCCTTTCAGGTCAGGGAATCTTTCGACCCGTCAGAATCAAAACGGAATGCCCGGCCAAGCCATGGCGGGTCGAAGGAACTGGCTGGCCAGTTTGGATTCAAAGCCCTGTGTTCACGTCGATCATGTTGCCTTCTTCCAGCGTCACATAGGCTTTTTTCACATCCTTTCGGGTACCTTTGATGCCCCGGAAGCGTTTGTTTTTGCCCTTGGTGACCGCCGTGTTGACCGCTTTTACCTTGACCCCGAACAGCGTCTCGACCGCCTCTTTGATCTGCGGTTTGGATGAGCCGATGGCTACCTCGAAGACAACCGCACTGTTTTCCGACACCATGGTGGATTTTTCGGTGACGATCGGCCGGCGGATCACATCGTAATGTTCCGGTTTCGCACTCATTGCAAACGTGCCTCCAGTGCTTCAAGACCAGCTTTCGTGATCACCAAAGTGTCCCGTTTCAGGATGTCATAGACGTTGGCCCCCATCGACGGCAGAACGTCAAGCCCTTTGATGTTGCGGGCAGCGCGGGCAAATTTTGCATCCACCTTGACCCCATCAAGGATCAATACACGCTTCCAGCCCAGGTTTTTGACCTGTCGGGCCAGAACGCTGGTTTTGGCCTCGGCCAGGGTGGCAGCGTCCAGCACAACCAGATCACCCGTTGCGGCTTTTGTGCTGAGCGCGTGTTTCAGCCCCAGTTTGCGGAATTTCTTCGGCAGGTCATGGGCGTGGCTGCGTGGTGTCGGGCCCTTGTAGATGCCCCCTTTGCGAAAGATCGGCGCGTTCCGGTCGCCGTGGCGTGCACCGCCGGTACCCTTCTGGCGATAGATTTTTCTGGTTGAGTAGCTGGTCTCGGACCGCGTCTTGACCTTGTGTGTGCCCGCCTGCGCCTTGTTGCGCTGCCAGCGAACAACGCGGTGCAGGATGTCAGCGCGCGGTTCCAAGCCAAAGATGTCCTCGCCCAGATTGACAGAACCAGCCGTTTTGCCGTCCAGTTTGATGACGTCGAGTTCCATGTCAGCTCTCTTCCTTCTTCTCTGCGTCCTCGGATGGGGTTTCGGCTGCGACCTTGGTGGCCGTGGCTTTTTCCGCGGCGACCGGTCTTAGGGCCGCGGGTAGGATGGCCTTCTTGGGGAATGGCTTTTTTACCGCATCCTTGATTGTGACCCAGCCGCCTTTAGTGCCGGGAACAGCCCCCTTGACCATGATCATGCCGCGGTCACTGTCGGTGCGGACCACCTGCAGGTTCTGCGTGGTGACACGGGCCGCACCCATATGGCCGGCCATCTTCTTACCTTTGAACACGCGGCCGGGATTCTGACACTGACCGGTGGAACCGTGCGAACGGTGGTTGATCGACACCCCGTGAGAAGCCCGCAAACCACCGAAATTGTGCCGCTTCATGGCACCGGCAAAGCCCTTGCCAATCGAGGTACCCGTGATGTCCACATACTGACCTTCAGAGTAGTGGCTGGCGATGATCTCTGCCCCCACGTCCAGCATGTTTTGTGCGTCAACGCGGAACTCTGCCAGTTTTCGCTTCGGTGCGACATGGGCAGCGGCAAAATGGCCGCGCATCGGGGCTGAGACCCGCTTGGCCCTGGCCGTGCCCGTGCCAAGCTGAACGGCAGAATAGCCATCTTTTCCCTCGGTCCGTTGGGCCACAACCTGAAGTTTATCAAGTTGCAGCACCGTCACCGGGATTTGCTTGCCGTCCCCCATGAACAGCCGGGTCATTCCGACCTTTTTTGCAATTACACCAGAGCGTAACATGATCCTGTTCCTTCCTCAGACCGAAATCTGCACATCGACACCAGCCGCCAAGTCAAGTTTCATCAGTGCGTCCACGGTTTGCGGGGTCGGATCCACGATGTCAAGGAGCCGCTTGTGGGTACGGATCTCCCACTGGTCGCGGGATTTTTTGTCGATGTGTGGTCCGCGCAGAAAGGTGAACTTTTCAATCTTGTTGGGCAGCGGGATTGGGCCGCGGACTTGTGCGCCGGTTCGCTTGGCGGTGTTCACGATCTCCTGGGCACTGGCATCCAGCACCCGGTAATCGAACGCCTTCAAGCGGATCCGGATATTCTGGCTTTGAATGGCCATAATGTCTATCCTTCGCGATTTAGCAGAGGGGCGGGCCTTGTCCGCGCATCCCGTCAAACCGGTTTCCGTCACAACCGGGACGGGCCACCCCGCGCCCTGTGCCATCGCACCGGGGCGGGGGGTCACTGTCGCCCCGCCGCTTTTACTTGATGATCTTGGTGACGACGCCTGCACCGACGGTACGGCCACCTTCGCGGATGGCAAAGCGCAACCCGTCCTCCATCGCAATCGGCGCGATCAGATCCACTGCGAATCTCACATTGTCACCGGGCATCACCATCTCGGTCCCCTCGGGCAGGGTCACGGTACCGGTCACATCCGTTGTGCGAAAGTAGAACTGCGGACGGTAGTTGCCGAAGAACGGCGTGTGGCGGCCACCCTCTTCCTTTGTCAGGATATAGGCTTCAGCCTCGAACTTCGTGTGCGGCGTTACCGAACCCGGCTTACACAGCACCTGGCCGCGTTCCACACCATCGCGGTCAATACCGCGCAAAAGCGCACCGATATTGTCGCCCGCTTCACCACGATCCAGCAGTTTGCGGAACATCTCAACACCTGTGCAGGTTGTCTTTTGCGTGTCGCGGATGCCGACGATTTCGATTTCGTTGCCGACATTGATCACACCACGTTCCACCCGGCCGGTCACAACCGTGCCGCGCCCGGAGATTGAGAAGACATCCTCGATCGGCATCAGGAAGGGTTGATCAACCGCGCGTTCCGGCGTGTCGATATATTCATCAACGGCCCGCATCAGCTCGACGAGTTTGCCGGCACCGATCTCATCATCACGGCCTTCCAGAGCGGCTAAGGCACTTCCTGCGATGATCGGGATATCGTCGCCCGGATAGTCGTAGGAGCTAAGTAGCTCGCGGATTTCCATCTCGACGAGCTCAAGCAGCTCATCATCGTCCACCTGGTCAACCTTGTTCATAAAGACGACCATCTTCGGAATGCCAACCTGACGACCCAGAAGGATGTGTTCGCGCGTCTGCGGCATCGGGCCGTCGGCGGCACTCACCACCAGGATTGCGCCGTCCATCTGCGCCGCACCCGTGATCATGTTCTTGACATAATCGGCATGACCGGGACAATCGACATGGGCGTAGTGACGGTGGTCCGTCTCATACTCCACATGCGCGGTCGAGATCGTGATCCCGCGCGCCTTCTCCTCGGGTGCACCGTCAATCTCATCATAGGCTTTGAAATCACCGAACTGCTTCGTGATTGCCGCTGTTAGCGTCGTCTTGCCATGGTCAACATGACCAATCGTGCCGATGTTCACATGCGGCTTCGTACGCTCAAACTTCTCTTTCGCCATATTGGCCTCCTCTTGGTGTTATGTGTCCGCGCCAGCGGGGGCATCTGCTCGGGGATATAGGCCCGAAATATTGCCCGAGATCATCCATATTGTGCCTGGATCTCTTCGGAGATGTTCTGCGGCACCGGGTCGTAATGGTCAAATTGCATCGTGAACTGCGCACGGCCCGATGACATTGAGCGCAGCGTGTTGATGTAACCGAACATATTCGCCAAGGGTACCATTGCGTTGATAGCGATGGCGTTGCCGCGCGGTTCCTGGCCCGTGACCTGCCCCCGGCGCGAGGTCAGATCGCCGATAAGGCCCCCAGTGTATTCCTCGGGCGTCACAACCTCAACCTTCATGATCGGTTCAAGGAGTTTTGCACCAGCTTTCTTCATACCTTCGCGCATACCCATGCGGGCGGCGATCTCAAAGGCCAGAACGCTGGAATCCACATCGTGGAACTTGCCATCGATCAGTGCCACCTTGAAGTCGATCACCGGAAATCCGGCCAAGGGGCCGGAATCCATCACCGACTTGATGCCCTTTTCAACGCCGGGGATGTACTCCTTTGGCACGGCACCTCCGACGATGCGGGATTCAAAACAGTAGCCCTCACCCGGCGCGGTGGGGGAGATAATCATCTTCACTTCAGCGAACTGACCAGACCCGCCCGATTGTTTCTTGTGGGTATAGGTGTGTTCAACCTCGTGGCCGATGGTTTCCCGATAGGCCACTTGCGGCGCACCGATGTTCGCCTCGACCTTGAATTCCCGCTTCAGGCGATCAACCAGGATATCAAGGTGCAATTCGCCCATGCCTTTCATGATCGTCTGACCGGATTCGATGTCGGTTTCGACACGGAACGACGGGTCTTCGGCGGCCAGACGGGCCAAGCCCTGGCTCATCTTCTCTTGATCGGCTTTGGTCTTTGGTTCAATAGCGATTTCGATCACCGGGTCGGGGAAGGTCATGGTTTCCAGAACTACGGGATCGTTCACATCACACAGCGTGTCGCCCGTGGTGGTATCCTTGAGGCCGGCCAGCGCGATGATGTCACCTGCGAAGGCTGCGCTGATCTCTTCACGGTTGTTTGAATGCATCATCATCATCCGGCCCACGCGCTCTTTCTTTCCCTTGGTAGAGTTGAGCATCGTGTCGCCCTTCTTCATCTTGCCGGAATAAACCCGGGTGAAGGTAAGTGAGCCGACAAACGGGTCGTTCATGATTTTGAACGCCAAGCCAGAGAAGGCCATGTCGTCATCGGCACGGCGGGCGATGTTCCGCGTTTCGGTTCCATCGCCCGGTTTGAAGCCCATGTAATCGATCACGTCAAGCGGGCTCGGCAGATAATCGATCACAGCGTTCAGAAGCGGCTGCACCCCCTTGTTCTTAAAGGCCGAGCCGCAGAGAACAGGGATAAAGGCGATCTGTAGCGTGCCTTTGCGGATCAGTGTGCGCAGCGTCTTAACAGATGGTTCTTCACCTTCAAGGTAGGCTTCCATCGCATCGTCGTCCATTTCGACGGCAGTTTCGACCAGCTTGCTGCGCCATTCTTCGGCCTGGCCCTTCAGGCTATCGCGCACGGGGCCCTTGTTCCATGTGGCCCCCAGATCCTCACCGGCCCAGACCCATTCTTCCATGGTGATCAGGTCAACGACACCCTCCAGCGTGTTTTCGGCACCGATCGGGATTTGGACCGGGGCCGGGGTGGCACCAGTGCGATCCCGAATCATGTCAACACAATTGAAGAAATCCGCGCCAATCTTATCCATCTTGTTCACAAAGACGATTCGCGGCACTTTGTACCGGTCGGCCTGACGCCACACCGTTTCGGTCTGCGGCTCGACACCAGCATTGGCGTCAAGCACGGCGACGGCACCGTCAAGCACGGCCAGCGAACGCTCAACCTCGATCGTGAAATCCACGTGGCCGGGCGTATCGATGATGTTCAGGCGATGCTTTTCGGTGTCCGCGCTTTGGCCATCTTCGGTGCGTTCCCAAAAGGTTGTTGTCGCGGCCGAGGTGATGGTGATCCCGCGTTCCTGCTCCTGCTCCATCCAGTCCATTGTTGCGGCACCGTCATGCACCTCACCAATGTTGTGGGATTTGCCAGTGTAATACAGTATCCGTTCCGAGCAGGTGGTCTTGCCTGCATCAATATGGGCCATAATCCCAAAGTTGCGGTAACGGTTGAGCGGATAATCGCGTGCCATTTGATTCAGTCCCTGGGCGATAAAGATAAGTTACCAGCGGTAGTGAGAGAATGCCCTGTTAGCATCCGCCATCTTGTGGGTGTCTTCGCGTCTCTTGACGGCTGCCCCGCGAGAATTGACGGCATCCACCAGTTCCCCGGCCAGACGCTCTTCCATTGTGTTTTCATTGCGGCCACGGGCGACCGAGATCAGCCAGCGAATCGCCAGGGCCTCACGGCGCTCGGGGCGCACTTCAACAGGTACCTGGTAGGTGGCCCCCCCCACCCGGCGAGAGCGGACTTCGACGGCGGGTTTGATCTTGCCAAGTGCTTCGTGGAACGCATCGATGGGTGACCGCCTCAGGCGATCTTCAACCCGGTCAAGCGCGTTGTAGACGATGCGCTCGGCAACAGATTTCTTGCCGTCGATCATCAAGTTGTTCATGAATTTTGTCAAAACGCGATCTTCAAATTTGGCGTCGGGCAAAACCTCGCGCTTCTCGGCGGCGTGACGGCGTGACATCGGCGAATCCTTTTACTTGGGGCGTTTGGTGCCGTATCTTGAGCGGCGCTGGCGGCGATCCTTGACACCTTGGGTGTCAAGCACACCGCGCAGGATGTGATAGCGCACACCGGGAAGGTCTTTCACACGGCCACCACGGATCAGGACCACCGAGTGTTCTTGCAAATTGTGGCTTTCACCGGGGATGTAGCTGATCACTTCATAGCCGTTGGTCAGGCGCACCTTCGCCACTTTTCGCATGGCCGAGTTCGGCTTTTTCGGCGTGGTGGTGTAGACACGCGTACACACGCCGCGCTTTTGTGGACAAGAATCCAAGTGCTGGGACTTGGAGCGTTTGATTTTCGGCTGCCGCGGCTTGCGGATCAGCTGTTGGATCGTCGGCATTCGGTTCCCCGTTCTGCTCGGTCACGTTGTAGCGGTGCCGCTTGCAAGATGCGAACACCATCGAAACCGCACGCGCCCCTTCCCTGTTCAGGGGACGCCGCGGTGGAATTTCCAGAGGATCAGGGCGCACAAACCGCCCGAATCATGGCCACCCAATTTTGTATTCCGGGACCAGCAGATGCCGCTGACACCCGGCCCGAGTGGGGACTACATAGGGGAAGTCGAGAGGGCTGTCAACCCCCCTTGGGTGATATCAGTTGCTCAGTATCCGTCTCAAAATATTGCCCGAAAATCTCGAGGTCTTCAGCATATCGTGCGCACAACCGGGCGCGGGTGGATGCAGTGACATCTTCGAGCCTTAGCCGGCGCTTTTCGTTCATTTTAACACTGTTTTTGTGGTAAAACTCCACCCCCTGAGACCCTCCGCGGGACAGAATGAATTGGTGCAGCAAGTGCAATTCATGCATACCATAAATCGTCGTGAAAATCGACGGATCGGTACCCAGAAAATATGACAACGGATACGTATGCCCGCGCACAACCCACGACGCAAATCGGTACTTATCAAAGTGGTTCACGAAGGTATCGAAATCCGGAACTATGGGCAAGTTATGGGCCTTTAACGCGGCTTTCACCTTTATTTTACCTATTTTGTTCTGGACATGTTTCCTCCTCACTATCTTGTCATTATAAAAAGAAACGATACGCCTCACCGGATGACGTACGACCGCGATTTTGTCATACCCCTCATAATCTTGCCAATTGATTTTTTTAAAAGGCGACGCCATATAACGAATATATCTTTCTCGGTTCTTGACGTCCAGTACGCTGGGCCGAGGTTGACCTGTTTTGATCTCGTAGAAGTAACTCTTCAACGATGTCGAGGCGCATTTTGGAATGTTGAAATAGGCAACGCCTATGTTCTCGCAAATGATGGGCATTATATCGACCTCTGTATATTGTCACTGTGTTACCGGATACCTCCGGAGATGTTCTTCAGCAGATACGCTGGGTGGCGATGTGGCTGATAAAGCAGTACCTCTTACCTGTCCTTAGCATCAGCGAAAACCTCAAAAATGTCCCAGCGTGGATATGTTAACATTTGTGCCGGGGGAATTGCAACACGCAAACGCCCCTGCACGGCCCAGGGGCATGAAGGGGCAAGTTTTTTGCGTTGGCCAGAAGGGGGCATTACTCGGCCGCGTCCGCCCTGATGATTTCCTCGGTTTCCTTTGGCGCGGCCAAGGCAGCTGCGGCTTCAGTCCGGGCGGCTTTGATCGCCTTCGCATCGCGATCATGGGCAATGCGGCGTATGCTCTGCGTTACTCCACCGGTACCCGCCGGGATCAGGCGACCGACGATGACGTTTTCCTTCAGGCCAGCCAGTTTGTCGCGCTTGCCCTGAATTGAGGCTTCGGTCAGCACACGCGTCGTCTCTTGAAAGGATGCTGCCGAGATGAAGGATCGGGTTTGCAGGCTGGCCTTGGTGATCCCAAGCAGGATGGGCTCCCCCCGGGCCGGGCGACGGTCTTCGGCGCGGGCCTTTTCATTGGCCGCGTCAAACTCGGCCTTATCAACATTCTCGCCCTTCAGAAGCGTGGTTTCCCCGCTGTCAAGGATCTCCCACTTCTGCAGCATCTGGCGCAGGATCACTTCAATATGCTTGTCGTTGATCTTCACGCCCTGCAGGCGATAGACGTCCTGCACCTCATTGATGAGGTAGCGGGCCAGGGCCTCGACCCCCATGATCCGCAGAATATCATGCGGTGCCGGGTTGCCATCCATGATGTAATCGCCCTTCTGGACGCGGTCGCCCTCGGCCACCGGGATGTGCCGCCCCTTTGGCACCATATATTCCACCCGTTCCCGGCTTTCGTCGTCAGGAACCACAGCGATCCGGTGCTTATTCTTGAAGTCGCGGCCGAATTGCACGCGTCCATCAATCTCGGCGATGATCGCATGATCCTTTGGGCGTCGCGCTTCGAACAATTCCGCCACGCGAGGCAGCCCCCCGGTGATGTCCTTGGTCCTAGCACTTTCGCGCGGGATTTTTGCCACCACGTCGCCTGGCCGGATCTCTTGGCCATCCTTGACCGACAGGATCGCGTCCACCGACATCGGATAGTTTACGGGGATACCAGCTTCATTGCAGACGGGCTCCCCAGCTTTGTTAACCACCTGTATCTCGGGCTTTAGTTCGTTGCCTTTGGGTGCGGCTCGCCAGTCGGTCACGATCTTCCGGGTCATGCCCGTGGCCTCATCGGTTTCATCCCGGACCGCAACGCCCGGGATCAGATCAACAAATTTCACCGTCCCGGCCTCCTTGGCAATAATCGGCCGGGCGTAGGGATCCCACTCAAACAGTCGGTCGCCACGGGCAACCTGCGCACCTTCGCTGACATGGACCCTGGTGCCTTCGTAGCCCAGTTTGAAACTGGCGCGTACGACATCCTGGTCATCAACGATGGCCAGCTGCATGCTGCGGCCCATGACGATCTGGTGGCCATCTGCGTTGTGCAACAGGCTGGTATCCTTGAACACAACCTTGCCCTCGGCATTCGCCTCCTGGAACGATTGCTGGACGCCTTGCGCGGCCCCGCCGATGTGGAAGGTTCGCATCGTCAATTGTGTGCCGGGCTCACCGATAGATTGCGCGGCGATGATGCCAACGGCCTCTCCGATGTTCACCTTGGTGCCGCGCGCCAGATCGCGGCCATAACAGGCGGCACAAACGCCCTCTTCAGCCTCACAGGTCAGGGGCGAGCGGATCTTGAATGATCGCACACCAGCGGCCTCAACCGCATCGGCTTTGCGTTCGTCAATCAATTCGCCCCTGGACAGAAGCCTCTCATTGTTTCCCGGCGCGAACACATCCTCGCCAGCTGTTCGGCCCAGGATGCGCTCACTTAACGCGGACACAATTTCACCATCCTTGATGATCGCCTCGGCGGTGATTGTGTTCCTGGTACCACAATCCGGCATCCGCACGATGCAATCCTGCGCCACGTCCACCAAGCGGCGGGTTAGATAACCCGAATTTGCGGTTTTCAATGCGGTGTCTGTCAGCCCCTTCCTGGCCCCGTGGGTAGAGTTGAAATACTCTAGCACGGTCAGACCTTCCTTGAAGTTTGATATGATCGGTGTCTCAATGATCTCACCGGATGGTTTGGCCATTAGACCCCGCAGGCCGCCCAGCTGCTTCATCTGCGTGGTCGAGCCGCGTGCGCCGGAATGCGCCATCATATAGACAGAGTTCGGCTCCATCTCGGCACCGTCCTTGCCCTTCTTCCTGGCCGAGAGCGTGTCCATCATGGCATCGGTGATCCTGTCGCTGGCCTTTGACCAGGCATCGATGACCTTGTTGTATTTCTCACCCTGGGTGATGAGCCCGTCCATATATTGCTGTTCGAACCCCTTCACCTGTTTGCGCGTCTCGGCGACCTGTTCCCATTTGGCATCCGGGATCAGCATGTCATCCTTGCCAAAGGAAATGCCCGCCTTGAATGCCTCACGAAAGCCCATGGTCATGATCTGATCACAGAAAATGACGCTCTCTTTCTGGCCGCAGTAGCGATAGACGGTGTCGATCACCTGCTGCACCTCTTTCTTTCGCAGAAGTCTGTTCACCAGATCAAACGGGGCTTTCGCGTTGAGCGGCAGGATTTCCCCCAAAAGCACACGGCCCGGGGTGGTTTTGAATCGGATGAAGATTTCATTGCCTTCTTCGTCGATCTGTTTGACGCGGGCTTGGATACTAGCGTGCAGATGAACTTCACCGGCCTCAAGCGCGTGGCGCACTTCATCAACACTGGCAAAGATGCTGCCTGCGCCTGGCATGCCCTCACGCTCCAGCGTTACATAGTAAAGGCCCAAAACCATGTCCTGGCTTGGCACGATGATTGGCGCACCGTTAGCGGGCGAAAGCACATTGTTTGTCGCCATCATCAACACGCGGGCTTCCAGCTGCGCTTCGAGGCTTAGCGGTACATGCACGGCCATCTGATCACCGTCGAAATCTGCGTTGAAGGCAGAACAGACAAGTGGGTGCAACTGGATCGCCTTGCCTTCGATCAGCACTGGCTCAAAAGCTTGGATACCCAAGCGGTGGAGTGTAGGTGCACGATTCAGAAGCACCGGGTGTTCGCGGATTACCTCATCAAGGATATCCCACACCTCCGGGCGTTCCTTCTCTACCAGTTTTTTGGCCTGTTTCACGGTGCTGGTGAAGCCCATGGCCTCGAGCCGCGAGTAGATGAACGGCTTGAAGAGTTCAAGTGCCATCTTCTTCGGCAGGCCACATTGGTGCAGCTTCAGCTCCGGCCCGGTCACGATGACGGAACGGCCCGAAAAATCCACGCGCTTGCCAAGCAGGTTCTGCCGAAAGCGGCCCTGTTTTCCCTTTAGCATGTCGCTAAGCGATTTCAGCGGGCGCTGTTTGGTGCTTTTGATAACACGGCCACGACGACCGTTGTCAAACAGCGCATCGACGGATTCCTGTAACATCCGCTTCTCGTTTCGGATGATGATGTCCGGTGCGCGCAACTCGATCAGCTTCCTGAGGCGGTTGTTACGGTTGATCACCCGGCGATAGAGGTCATTGAGGTCCGAAGTGGCGAAACGGCCACCGTCAAGCGGCACCAGGGGGCGCAACTCTGGCGGGAGCACCGGCAGGATGGTCAGGACCATCCATTCCGGGCGGTTGCCGGAGTCCAGGAAGTCCTCGAAGATTTTCAACCGCTTGATGATCTTCCTGGGCTTCAATTCTCCCGTGGCTTCGCGCAGTTCCTCGCGCAGCTGCGCGACCTCGGCCTCCAAGTCGATGTTCTGCAGCATTTCCCGAATGGCTTCCGCGCCGATATTGGCGCGGAAGGCGTCCATGCCATAGGCATCCTGCGCCTTCGTATACTCCTCCTCCGACATCAGCTGGCCATAAGTCAAGTCGTCGGTGAGACCGGGTTCGACCACCACGTAGCTCTCGAAATAAAGGATGCGCTCCAGATCGCGCAGGGTCATATCCAGCATCAGGCCGATGCGAGAGGGCAACGATTTCAGGAACCAGATATGCGCGATCGGGGCCGCCAGTTCAATATGGCCCATGCGTTCGCGACGGACCTTTTGCAGGGTGACTTCCACACCGCATTTCTCGCAGACAACGCCGCGATATTTCATCCGTTTATATTTGCCGCAGAGGCATTCGTAATCCTTGATCGGCCCGAAGATGCGGGCGCAAAACAACCCACCATGTTCCGGCTTGAAGGTTCGATAGTTGATGGTCTCTGGCTTCTTGATCTCGCCATAGGACCATGAAAGGATACGCTCCGGGCTAGCCAGAGAGACCCTGATTTCATCAAAAGCCTTGTGCTGGAACAGCGGATTAAACGGGTTGTTTGCCAGTTCCTGGTTCATGTGTTCAGATCCTATTCTTCCTTGCCGCGCCACTGTGCGACTTCACCTTTGGCAACGCGACATGAAAGCATGTCACGTGATTCATGGCTTCCTTACTGGCACAAACGGTCAGCCTTTCTTATCAGTAAGAACACCTTCTGCTGTGCGGGTCATTTGAACATGGCTTTTGCCTGTTCCCGGTTCATGTAATTCCCTCAACTTTTGCGGGCATGGATGGGCGGGTTTTGGCCTGCTCTGCGGGAGCTGCGTAGACCGCGTGACCTTGGCCCGGGGCAGCACCGTGTCACCAGGTGCGGTGGTTATTCCGCCGCGATACCCCCTTCGTCTTCCTCTGAATCCAAGAGTTCCATGTTCAAGCCCAGACTCCGAACCTCTTTAACGAGCACATTGAACGATTCCGGTACACCGGCCTCGAAATTGTCGCTACCCTTCACGATTGACTCGTAAACCTTGGTGCGGCCTGCCACATCATCCGATTTCACCGTCAGCATCTCCTGCAGGGTGTAGGCGGCACCATAGGCTTCCAGTGCCCAGACCTCCATCTCGCCAAAGCGCTGACCGCCGAACTGCGCCTTGCCGCCCAAGGGTTGCTGGGTAACCAGGCTGTAGGGGCCAGTGGAGCGTGCGTGGATCTTTTCATCAACCAGATGGTGCAGTTTCAGAAGGTACTTCACCCCCACTGTAACCGGACGGGCAAATTTCTCTCCTGTGCGGCCATCATACAAATCTGACTGGCCCGAAGTATCAAACCCGGCCCGCTTCAATGCGTTATTGACGTCAGCTTCTTTCGCACCATCAAAAACGGGTGTTGCGATCGGCACACCACCAGTGACGCTGCCTGCTGACGCCAGAAGCTGATCGTCCGACATGCTGCCAAAGGCATCACTGAACACATCGTCACCATAGGCGATCTTCAAGGTATCTTTCACAGGCAACATGTCGCCAAACCGGCGATACTCGCCCAAGGCCTTGTCGATACGCAGCCCCAAACCACGTGCGGCCCAGCCCATATGGGTTTCCAGAATCTGGCCCACATTCATCCGGCTTGGCACCCCCAAGGGGTTTAGCACAAAATCGACCAAGGTACCATCCGCAAGGAACGGCATATCCTCCATCGGCACCACTTTCGAGACCACACCCTTGTTGCCGTGACGCCCGGCCATCTTGTCGCCTGGCTGCAACTTGCGCTTCACGGCGACGAAGACCTTGACCATCTTCATAACGCCCGGGGGCAGATCATCGCCGCGGCGAACCTTCTCGACCCTATCCTCGAACCGTTGGGCCAGCATACGTTTCTGATCCTCAAACTGTTCGTTGAGGGCCTCGACCTGCTTGGCGGCCTGTTCATCCTCCAAGGCCAGTTGCCACCACTGCCCTCTGGAAAGGCTCCCGAGCAGATCATCGGTGATCGCGGTGCCAGATTTCACACCTTTCGGGCCTTTCACTGCGGTCTTGCCACCAATCATGCTCTTCAGGCGCGCGTAGATATTGCGCTCTAGAATGTGCAATTCATCATCCCGGTCACGGGTCAGGTGCTCCACTTCCTCCCGCTCGATTTGCAGTGCACGCTCATCTTTCTCTACCCCGTGACGGTTGAAAACGCGGACCTCGATGACCGTCCCGCCCCCCCCTGGTGGCAGGCGCAGGGACGTGTCGCGGACATCCGAGGCTTTTTCGCCAAAGATTGCGCGGAGCAGTTTTTCCTCTGGCGTCATTGGGCTTTCGCCTTTGGGCGTGATCTTGCCCACAAGAATGTCACCCGGTCCCACCTCGGCACCGATATAGATGATCCCCGCCTCATCAAGGTTGCGCAAAACGTCCTCGCCAACGTTCGGGATATCGCGGGTGAAATCCTCCGGCCCAAGTTTCGTATCGCGGGCAGAAACCTCAAACTCCTCAATATGTATCGAGGTGAAGACGTCATCGCGCACGATACGTTCAGATATCATGATCGAATCTTCGTAGTTGTAGCCGTTCCAGGGCATGAAAGCGACAATGACGTTTCTGCCGAGTGCCAGTTCCCCCAAATCGGTTGAGGGGCCATCGGCGATCACCTCATCCTTGCTGACCTTGCCGCCCACCTTTACCAGAGGACGCTGGTTGATGTAGGTATCTTGGTTCGAGCGCTGGAATTTGCGCAGCCGGTAGATATCCACCCCGGCGTCGCCCAGTTCCAGATCTTCGGTTGCGCGCACAACGATCCGCTGCGCATCAACCTGATCGATGACGCCACCGCGACGGGCCATGATGGCCGCACCGGAATCCCTGGCGACCACGCTTTCGACGCCGGTACCCACGAAAGGCGCATCGGCCTGCAACAGCGGCACCGCCTGACGTTGCATGTTCGCCCCCATAAGTGCGCGGTTCGCGTCGTCATTCTCCAGAAACGGGATCAATGCAGCCGCGACGGACACCAACTGCTTTGGCGACACGTCGATCAGGTCCACGTTTTCACGCGGACTCATCGTGTATTCACCGGATTTTCGGGTGTTTACCAATTCATTGATGAACTGGCCATCCCCGGTCAGCGTTGCGTTGGCTTGGGCGACTGTGTGCCGCATCTCTTCGGTGGCGGACATATAATGAACCTCGTCGGTCACATGTCCGTCTTCCACCTTGCGGTAGGGCGTTTCGATGAAGCCGTATTTGTTTACCTGCGCATAGGTCGCAAGGCTGTTGATCAGGCCGATATTCGGCCCTTCCGGTGTTTCAATCGGGCATATCCGGCCATAATGGGTTGGATGTACGTCGCGCACCTCAAAACCTGCGCGTTCGCGAGTCAGACCGCCGGGCCCAAGTGCCGAAAGGCGGCGCTTGTGCGTCACTTCCGACAACGGGTTGGTCTGGTCCATGAACTGCGACAGTTGCGAAGAACCGAAAAATTCGCGCACTGCGGCCGCGGCCGGTTTGGCGTTGATCAAATCCTGTGGCATCACCGTGTCGATCTCGACCGAGCCCATCCGCTCTTTGATAGTACGCTCCATACGAAGAAGACCGATTCGGTAATGATTCTTCACCATCTCACCTACCGACCGCACCCGGCGGTTGCCAAGGTGGTCGATATCATCGATGTCGCCCTTACCGTCGCGCAGATCCACCAGTGCCCTGACGCAGGCGACAATGTCTTCCTTGCGCAGAGTACGCTGCGTATCATGGGCATCAAGTGCCAGGCGCATGTTCATCTTTACCCGGCCGACCGCCGACAGATCATAGTGCCCGCTATCGAAAAACAGCTGATTGAACAGGGTCGCGGCTGTCTCTACCGTGGGCGGTTCACCCGGGCGCAGGACGCGGTAGATATCCATCAACGCGGTGTCGCGGTTCATGTTCTTGTCCGCGGCCATGGTGTTGCGGATGTAGGGGCCAATACTGACGTTATCAATGTCAAGCACGGGGATGGCGGTGATGCCCGCATCCAGCAGCTCTTTCAGTGTGCCGCCTGTCACCTTCCCGTCCTGGTCGGTTTCCCAAGTCAGCTCATCCCCGGCCTCGACATAAATCGCGCCAGTTTCCTCATTGATGATATCGTGCGCAACGAAGCGGCCCACAATCTGATCAAACGGCACCAGAAGATTGACCACTTTGCCTTCATCGATCAATTTCTTGACCGTGCGCGGTGTGACCTTTTCACCAGCCTTGGTAATCACCCTTCCGGTCCTGGCGTCAATAAGATCAAATGTGGGGCGGGTGCCGCGCACACGTTCGGGGAAGAACCGGGTTACCCAAGCATTTTTGCTCTTCCTCAGCTTGTATTCAACCGTGTCGTAATAGGCATCCATTATGCCTTCCTGATCCAGGCCCAGGGCATAAAGCAACGTCGTCACCGGCAGTTTGCGGCGGCGGTCGATACGCGCAGAGACGATATCATTGGCGTCGAACTCAAAATCCAGCCAAGAGCCACGATAGGGAATGATGCGGCAGGTGAACAAGAGTTTGCCCGAGGGATGGTTTTTGCCCTTGTCATGGTCGAAGAACACACCAGGAGAGCGGTGCATCTGGGATACGATTACCCGCTCGGTCCCGTTGACGATGAAGGTGCCGTTGGACGTCATGAGCGGGATGTCACCCATGAACACGTCCTGTTCCTTGATGTCCTTAACCGACTTTGCGCCAGTATCCTCATTCACATCAAACACAATCAGACGCAGCGTCACCTTCAGCGGCGCGGCATAGGTCATGTCGCGCTGCTGGCATTCTTCGACATCATATTTCGGCACTTCAAGTTCGTATTTCACGAACTCTAGCACAGCGGTTTCGTTGAAATCCTTGATCGGAAAGATCGTCTGAAAGACGCCTTTGATGCCTTCACCATCCATCGGTTCCGGCTGGTCGCCGGAGTTCAGGAAATCCTCGTACGAGGATTTTTGAACATCGATGAGGTTCGGCATCTCCTGCACTTCACGAATCTTGCCATAGAATTTGCGAATACGTTTCTGGCCTGCAAGGGTCTGAGCCATGCTCGTCTGCACCTTTCCGTTCCTTTGCATCGCACACACCAGCAGGGCCCCGGTGCGGGCGACAGAATTAAAACAAATTGGGTTCGGGCCCATTCATGCCCGCCGTACCACCGGCAATATCCCGATCCCTGAAACACCGCCCCAGCGAAGGTTCGTGCACAGATCCCTCGCCATGACAGGTTAGTCCGGGCCCGGAATAGCCGGAGCCCGGGCCAAGTTTCCCACCCCCGCCAAGAGGCGGGCGCGGATTACTTCAGTTCAACCTCGGCACCAGCTGCTTCCAGCTTGCTCTTGATATCTTCTGCTTCGGCTTTGTCAACGCCTTCCTTGACGGCTTTGCCGCCAGCTTCGACCAGTTCCTTGGCTTCTTTTAGGCCCAGGCCGGTGATGGCGCGAACCTCTTTGATGACGTTGATCTTGGAGGCACCAACGGCCTTCAGGATAACGTCGAACACGGACTGCTCCTCCACAGGTGCGCCCCCGGCGTCACCGCCAGCCGCACTGGCGACCATGACAGTACCGCCTGCAGCAGGCTCGATGCCGTACTCATCTTTCAGGATGGTTTTCAGTTCCTGTGCTTCGAGGAGGGTCAGCCCCACGATCTCTTCAGCCAGTTTTTTCAGATCAGCCATTTCTTAGATTTCCGTATGCAGGTTTGTGTTCCAACATCGCAAGGGCCTGGCCCTACGACGGGTCTCAGTGGGTGCTTACGCCGCTTCCGCCTTCTCTTCGATGGACGAAAGGACGCCTGCGATCATCGAAGCAGGTGCGCCAATGACCTCGGCGATGTTGGAGGCGGGCGCACCGATGCAGCCTGCGATCAAAGCGATAAGCTCTTCCCACGATGGCATCTTCGCAACGGCCTTCACACCGTCCTGGTCCAAAATGTTCCCGCCCATAGCACCGCCGAGGATCACGAACTTGTCATTCTTCCTGGCATATGCGTCCGCGGCCTTGGCTGCTGCCACAGAATCCTCGGAATAGGACAGAACTGTCATCCCCGTCAGTAGGTCAGCAATGCCAGCGGCAGGCGTTCCTTCAAGGGCGAGTCTGGCGAGCCTGTTCTTGGCGACGCGAACGGATCCGCCCGCGTCACGCATTTGCGCACGCAGATCCTGCATCTCAGCAACCGTGAGGCCCTCGTAGTTCGAAACCACGACGACGCCAGAGCTCTCGAAGATGCAGCCGAGTTCCTCGACCACTTTCTCTTTCTGGGCTCTATCCACAATGTCACTCCACTTTGGGGCCTGAGCCCCAGCTCATGTTCGGCGGGTTGCCCCACCACTTCGGGTCCATAGTCAGGGGCCCGAGGCCAGATTGCCCAAGGTTGCCTTCGGAAATCCTCTCTCGCGTCCCATCTCGGGAAGGAATTACGTGGCGGATGCTACAACCCTCCGTCTTGGACAGCACGGGGCCAGTTTGGCGACCCCGCCATTCACCCGGAGTACCGGGTAAATCCCTTAATTGCCGGTCGCGCTTTCGACGCTGACT
Source organism: Paracoccaceae bacterium (assembly GCA_014323785.1). GTDB lineage: Bacteria > Pseudomonadota > Alphaproteobacteria > Rhodobacterales > Rhodobacteraceae > Rhodophyticola. The sequence continues at coordinate 51,653 of JACONJ010000043.1, forward strand.
GACACGCCCGGCCCCATGGTGGAACTGAGCGAAACCTTCCGCACATAGGTACCTTTGGCACCCGTTGGCCTAGCCTTGCTGACCGCATCCACAAAGGCGCGGACATTGGCCACCAGTTTGTCGGACTCAAATCTTGTCTTGCCGATCCCGGCGTGGACAACACCGCCCTTCTCTGTCTTGAACTGGACCTGCCCCCCCTTGGCCGCCCCAACAGCGTCTTTGACGTCCGATGTCACTGTGCCGATCCTGGGGTTCGGCATCAGGTTGCGGGGGCCCAGAACCTTACCCAAACGGCCAATGATTGGCATCATGTCCGGTGTGGCGATGCAGCGATCAAACGCAATCGTGCCACCCTGGACGGTTTCCATCAGATCCTCGGCACCCACGATGTCGGCACCGGCGACCCTGGCCTCATCCGCCTTTGCACCACGGGCGAAGACCGCCACGCGCACCGTTTTGCCAGTGCCATTGGGCAGGGTGACCACGCCGCGCACCATCTGGTCTGCATGGCGCGGGTCGACGCCCAGGTTCATAGCAATCTCGACCGACTCATCAAACCCAGCCGAAGCATTGGACTTAATAAGGCCAACGGCGTCTTCGACTGTCAGGTTCTCTTTCCCGGCGAAGGCTTCGCGGGCCACCTTGACACGCTTTCCGGTCTTGCCCATGGCTTACCCTTTCACCTCAATACCTATCGACCTGGCCGAACCAAGGACGATTTTCATCGCCGTTTCGATATCATGCGCGTTAAGGTCTTTCATCTTGGCTTCGGCAATCTCCCGCACTTGGGCGGTGGTCACTGTTGCAATGGTCTCACGGCCCGGCGTTTCGGCACCGCGCGGGCGATTGCGCTTGCCCAGCGGCCTCAAGCCAGCGGCCTTTTTCAGGAAGTAAGACGCAGGCGGCGTCTTGATATCCATCGTGAAGGATTTGTCCTGGTAGTAGGAGATGATGGTCGGGCACGGACTGCCTGGTTCCATATCCGCGGTCATGGCGTTGAATGCCTTGGTAAATTCCATGATGTTGAGCCCGCGCTGGCCAAGGGCAGGGCCCACGGGCGGCGCGGGTTTGGCTTGGCCTGCGGGGATCTGCAGTTTCATAGTGCCAGCAAGTTTCTTGGCCATTGCGGCCTCTCCTTATCGTCATCGGCAGGCATTGAACACCGCCCTATGGGCCCCGGACCGCGATCCGGGGCGTCGGTTTCGCGGTCCAGAGGCGTGTACCTTTGGCCTTCCACCAGACAGATGATTTGGTGCAGCCACGACAGGCTACCCGCTGGGGCCAGTCGCAGCCTCATGTCCGTTTCGAGACCTGCGTGAATTCTAGCTCAACCGGGGTTGCCCGGCCAAAAATCGACACTGTCACCTTCAGGCGCTGGTTATCGTTGTCCACCCCCTCAACCATCCCGTCAAACCCCTCAAACGGGCCGTCATTGACCCTCACACTCTCGCCCACCTCGAACAGGATGGTGGGACGCGGTGCCGCCGCGCCCTCATCAACGCGGTTGAGAATCGCGTTCACCTCATCATCGCGCATCGGAGTCGGGCGACCTTGCGGGCCCAGAAACCCGGTGACGCGGGGAATGGAGCTGATTGCGTGATAGACTGCATCGGTCACCTCCATCCGCACCAATATGTAACCTGGCATAAAGCGGCGTGGCACAGTGATCTTCTTGCCCCGGCGCACTTCTATCACGTCCTGTTCGGGAACCAAAATCTCTTCGATCTCCTCTTCCAAGCCGTTCTCGGTCACGGCGGCTTTGATCTGTTCGGCAATGCGCTTTTCATAATTTGACAGCACACTGACCGAATACCACCGTTTCGCCATCTCTTGCCCGCTTCTTTGTCCCGTCGCCAAGCGGCGGGTAATTGCCAAATATTCCCAACGGCTCAAGCCGCCACTTTTGAACAGAAAACAGCACACATCACGAATCGACGCACACCATACATGCCGTAACCGGGGCCGATTTATCGCCCACCCCCCGGGAAATCAAGGGGGGATTGGCAGTTTTTCCGGCCTTCGGCTAAAACTAGACATGGACTAGCCAAAGAAGGTCAGGATCAGTTCCAAGCCCTGGCGGACCAACCAGTCAACGAAGAAGAAGAAGATCGCCGCCAAAACCGCCATGATGAAGACCATCGCGGTAGTCAGAAATACCTCTCTCCGGCCTGGCCAGACAACCTTAGCAACCTCGACGCGGGTCTGTTGCATGAAATGGAACGGGTTTGTGGCCATAGTGACCAGCTCCTTCAGTTGATTATGCTCAATGTAGGCATCCGCTGCCCTGCATGCAAGACGGAACATTTACGCCGCGATGGGCCAGTGGCAGGGGTGGAGGGACTCGAACCCCCGACCGTCGGATTTGGAATCCGAAGCTCTACCAACTGAGCTACACCCCTAAGGCCGGGTGCTCGTCTAGTCTTACGCCCGCTCCGGCGCAAGGGACAAATCAATGCAATTGTGGTCCGCGGCATCCGTGTGTGATCCGCGGCGTCCGTGCGAGCATGGCCCGCAGACGGAATGAAAATAAACCCAACGCATGTCCGATAATCTTCACACCATGGTGGCGCAAGTGCGCCGCTATATGTGGGATAAATCCGTCGTGCCTTCGGTTATTAGGCCATGCCCATGAAGCAAGAGGTTCGGGATGCAGGCGCAATCCAAGAGCTGCTGCGGGGCTGCAAACGGGATGTGCCCGTTCCCCGCCGCATGACCACGCAACTGACGGCACACCGTCCGTCAACGCCGCCGCAATGGCCAGAGCTCGAGTAGGGCCGCCGCCAGAACAAGTGCCCCGCCCAGCATCTCTGTGACGGACATGTCCTCTCCGGATAGAAGTGCGGCGGATATCAGGCCAACCATAACCTCGGCCATCAGCAGGATGCCAACGCGCGCCGGGTCAAGTTTGGGCACCGCCCACATCAGTGCGATGAGCGAGGGAACCCACCAGATCGCCCCGGTGAGTGCAGCAAGACCCAAGGCAGGCCACAGGTCACCCAGAGGCACACCCGGCGGTCCGGGGCCAAGCCAGGGCATCATCACCATGGCCGTCGTCAGTGCCCCGAAGGCAAAGACGAACGCGGCCAGCGTCGCTGGTGGTTCCGGCCGAACCCTAAGACATATGGTGGAGATAGACCACAGAAGCCCCGAGAACAGGCCCATCCATTCGCCCAGGCCCTGCGGCACCGGCAGATCACCATCGCCGCCCAGCATAATTGTCAGCGCGGCCAGCCCCATAATGATCGCCACACGCCGCACCGGTGGCGTGACCCACCCCAACAGAACGCGGCCAAACAGCGTGCTCCAGACCGGGGTAAGGTAAAACAGCAGAATAATCAGTGCCACATCGCCATAGAGGAAACCGACAGAATAAAGCGCGAAGGCCGCACCGCCCAGGACCGTGCCCGCCATGGCCAGGGGATCGGTGCGCAGCACAATCCGCGGCTGGCGCAAGACAAAGGGCGCAAGGATCAGCACCGCGGCCGCGGTGATCGCCGCGGTTCCGGCAGGTCCGGGCAGCCCCATACCACCCAAGGCGCGCACCGGCAGCCAGTAAAGCCCCCAAATCGCGCCGAGGATGAACACCGTGGCACTGGCCAGAACAACAAGATGCGCCGCCTGCATGGGCAGATGTCAACAGGAAAGTCGGACCTGCGCAATCATTTTGATAGCGGAACAGGGATCAAGACCGCCCCAAGTGGCGCGGCCTCGCAAAGGGGAAGGGAATCCGGACCTGCCCGCCGGGTTTGCGTTTCACCCGCGTCCGGCCCGATCCAGCAGCATCCTTTGTTCAGCTTTTTCTTTGGCCCGTTCCTTTCAGGCGGGATAGGCAAATAAAGGAGCCAGAATAATTCCTATGATGAAAGAAAACAGGAAGAAGGTGATGTTCGCCTGTTTATAAAAACCATGGAACAGGAAGTAGAAGGGCCCAAAGCTACGACAGGCCTGTGCTTTCATCGAGCTCTTCCGCAAGCAGGTAAATCTCGGCCGAATCGGCTCTCACGCGGGTTCTTAGGTCAGTCATGGCTCCAAACTCCTGGGCTTATGATCCGTTACCCCATGCCGGGAAGAAGCCCTTGCCGGGAAGGTCATACGCGACACGTCCCGACGGTGATTTCAAGCATGAAAACGACAAATTGCGTCGCTTCAGGTGAACCGATTGTCCCGGGGAAAGCCGCGCGGGGCCATACGGCCCGTGCCAGTGCGCTTGCCCATCCATTCGGTCACATCGGCCTGTGTCCGGGTGCGGCCCGCCGGATCGCGCCAGCACAGGCCATCGGACAAGGCAAAGGTGCGGGCGTCGGACAGGCCCCCGTCCTTGTATTTTTGCAGGCGAATGCCTTTGCCGCGGACCATTTCGGGCAGCTCGTCCAAGGCAAAGACCAAAACCTTACGGTTTTCACCCACACAGGCAACATGCGTATCGCCGGGTTGGACACGGGCACAGACCCTGGCGGTCACCCCGTCCCTGACATTCAGAACCTGTTTGCCAGCGCGGGTTTGTGCCACCACATTAGCCTCGGCCACGATAAATCCGTCACCTGCCGAGGAGACGACAAGTAGTTTACCATCCGGCTGATGAATGACCATATCCACGATTTCAACCTCGTTGGGCATGTCCGCCATCAGGCGCACAGGTTCACCCATCCCGCGACCTCCGGGCAAATTCGCAGCCGAAATCGTGTAAAATCGGCCATTGTTTCCCAAAAGAAGCAACTTGTCGGTGGTTTCCGCGTGGAACAGAAAGCGTCCTTCATCGCCATCGCGGAATTTCAGGTCACTGCCCAAGCTGATATGGCCCTTCAAGGCGCGGACCCAGCCCATCGTGGAACAGACCACCGTGACCGGTTCGCGCTCAATCATCGCCTCCGGCAGCACATCTTGCACCTCACTGGCTTTGGCAAAACATGTACGGCGAGTGCCGAACGCCTGCGATTTGCCGAATTGCCCGCGGGTTTCGCGCAGTTGGTCGGCGATTGCGGACCATTGAATACGCTCGGTCTCCAACAGGTCTTCCAGTCTGGTACGCTCCTCCATCAGGGTTTCCTGTTCGCGCAGCAGTGCCATTTCCTCGAGCCGACGCAAGGACCGCAGCCGCATGTTCAAAATCGCTTCGGCCTGCACATCACTCAGCATACCATCCCCCTGTGGCGGTGTCAGGTAATCGGCCTCTGACGTGGCGCGCGCATAGATCCGGCCCCAATCCTGACGCATCAGTGCGGCCTTGGGGTCATCATCATAGCGGATGATGTCGATCACCCGGTCAAGATTCAGAAAGGCAATGATGAACCCTTCCAGAACTTCCAAGCGGTGGTCGATCTTCTCCATCCGGTGCCGCGACCGGCGCAGGAGTACATCGCGGCGATGGTCAAGAAAGGTTCGCAGAACCTCTTTCAGCGCACAGACCCTGGGCGTGCGCCCGTCGATCAGCACATTCATGTTCAGGCTGAACCTGGTCTCCAGGTCCGAGTTGCGGAACAGCATTTCCATCAGCAGATCATGATCTACGGTCTTGGCGCGCGGTTCCAGGATAATGCGGATGTCATCGGCACTCTCATCGCGCACATCGGCTAGGACTGGAACCTTTTTGGTCTGGATTAGGTCCGCCAGTTTCTCGATCAGCCTGGATTTCTGAACCTGATAGGGAATCTCTGTTACCACGATCTGCCATTGACCACGACCCAGATTCTCGACCTGCCATTTCGCGCGCAGCCGGAACACCCCGCGGCCTGTGCGATAAGCCTCAAGGATGTTTTCGGGCGGTTCCACGATCACGCCACCCGTGGGGAAATCGGGGCCGGGGATATGCTCCAGCAGTGTCTCATCCCGCGCATTCGGAGATTTGATCAGATGCAGGCAGGCGGCGATCAATTCATCCAGGTTATGCGGTGGTATGTTGGTAGCCATGCCCACGGCAATGCCGCTTGACCCGTTGGCCAACAGATTGGGCAGTGCGGCAGGCAATACCTCGGGTTCTTGCAGGGTGCCATCATAATTATCGCGAAAGTCCACGGCATTTTCAGATAACCCATCAAGAAGTGCCTCGGCCACTGCGGTCATCCGTGCCTCGGTATAGCGGCTGGCCGCCGGGTTATCGCCGTCAATGTTGCCGAAATTCCCCTGACCGTCTACAAGCGGGTAGCGAATCGTGAAATCCTGCGCCAAGCGTGCCATCGCATCATAAATCGCGGCATCGCCATGGGGGTGGTAATTCCCCATCACGTCGCCGCTGATCTTGGCCGATTTCCGGAACCCACCATTGGAGGCCAGTCTGAGTTCGCGCATCGCGTAAAGAATGCGCCGGTGGACCGGTTTCAGCCCGTCACGCGCATCCGGCAGTGCCCGGTGCATGATGGTGCTAAGTGCGTATTGCAAATAGCGCGACCCGATTGCCTGGCTCAGCGATTCTGAGGTCTGGCACTGATCATCTTCTGGGGAATGTTCGGTCATTATCTCCGCAGAATACGCAATTGCTTTTGCACAGGTAAAGAAGCCTTCTGCGTCAGGCGTGTGTCCCCCGTAGAGGAATTTGGTCATGATCCGCCACAACCATCGCGTTCTGCGCAGCTCTCTGATGTGGTGACGAAGGCACTGCCCGGCGGGATGGATGAAGATTCGCGATTCGTCCATGGGGCAGGTTGGCGATGTGGCCGGGTGTTTTCTGGCCAGAGCTTTTTCCCTGGGGCCTTGTCCTCTCAGCTGCCCTGTCCTAGGCAGGGGCAGCGCGAGAGGGAGCGAAGCCATTGGCCGATAAATCCATCTTGATCACTGGCTGTTCTTCGGGCCTGGGTGCGGATGCGGCGCGGACGCTTCATACCCGCCAAGGCTGGCGCGTCTTTGCAACCTGCCGCAAGGCCGAAGATGTAGCGCGACTGCGGGCCGAGGGGCTGGAAAGTTTCGTTCTGGATGTCGCCGACCCCGACAGCATCGCCATTGGCATGGAAGAGGTACTGGCACGCACCGGCGGTACGCTTGATGCACTGTTCAACAACGCGGGTTATGGCCTGCCTGGGGCGGTTGAGGATGTTCCCCCGGATGCCCTGCGCGAGATTTTCGAGACCAATGTCTTTGGCCTGCATGACCTGACCCGCCGCGCTGTCGCTGTGATGCGCACACAGGGTGGCCATGGGCGAATCGTACAGCATTCTTCGGTACTTGGGCGGATGTCGATGCGCTGGCGCGGGGCCTATACCGCCACCAAACATGCGGTGGAGGGCCTGACAGACACAATGCGCCTGGAATTGCGCGGCACTGATATCCATGTGGTGATCCTCAACACGGGGCCTGTGACCTCCAGGTTCCGCATCAATTCCATCCCTATGTTCGAGAAATGGGTGAATTGGCAGACATCTGCCCTGGCAGAAACCTATCGCAGCCACCTGATCCGGCACCTCTATGAGGGCATAGACCGGGTGCCCTTCCAATTGGATCCGCCTGCTGTGACAGCCAGGCTGATCCATGCACTGGAGACCCCCCGCCCGCGTGTGCGTTACTTCATTACCACCGCAACCTATATCCTTGAAACCGCCCGGCGCATCCTGCCGCAGCGCAGCTTTGACTGGCTGGTCGCTTGGGCTCATTAGCCGGACCTCACCAGCCTGCGACATGACCGTACTACATTCAGAAGGCACACCCCATGATGGCAGATTCATTCATCGTCACCCTAGCCTGCCTGACTGTCGCGGCGATCATGGTTCTGGGCATAAACGCATTCCGGGTAGGCACTGCTGACAGTGCCAAGAAATCCAACACATACATGCGCTGGCGCATCGCCGCGCAATTCCTGGCGGTACTTTTGATCGTTGCTTTCGTCTACTATCGCCAATACGCGGGGGGCTGAACAGATGGTGGTTCTGAACAAAATCTACACAAAAACCGGCGATGCCGGAGAGACCTCCCTGGGCGATGGCAGCCGCGTGGCAAAACATACCCTGCGGGTCGCGGCCTATGGCACGGTGGATGAGTTAAACGCCACGCTTGGGATGGCGCGCCAACACGCGACCGGAGATATCGATACAGCCCTTTCATCGATCCAGAACGACCTGTTCGACTTGGGGGCGGACCTGTGTACGCCAAATATGGATTTGGATGGCGACCTTGGCCACACGCCCCTGCGCATCGCGGAACGCCAGGTGCTGCGGCTGGAGGCCGAGATCGACGCGATGAACACCAGGTTGGCCCCCTTGCACAGCTTCGTCCTGCCCGGTGGCTCTGCCCTGGCTGCGCATCTGCATATCTGCCGCACCGTCGCCCGCCGTGCCGAGCGGCTGGGTGTGGAACTGGCAACGATGGAATCGGTGAACCCCGAGGGCATGAAATATCTGAACCGTCTGTCAGACTGGCTCTTTGTGGCCGGGCGCATCGCCAATAATGACGGCAGAGATGATGTGCTTTGGATGCCAGGGGCCAACCGTTGACGGGGTGGCCCGGCTGATCGCACAAAGGAGGTTTTGGCGGATACGTTTGCCCCCCAGCCACTCTGGATCATGCGGGGGATCATGCGGGACATGGCATAAAAGGCGATTTTGGGATATTTCTTTCTGGTCGTGACCCGCGAGGGGCTATACGGTGGTCGTGGTTGAACCGGTGAGTGCTGATGACACTTGACGTAACGGTGGTAGCCACTTAACGCGGCGTTGGAATATCGTGCCGCGTCAATTTCTGGCTGTTTTACCTCGGCAAACGCGATAACGTTCTTGGTGGGAACGGAAGTTTGGTCCGGGCCACTGCCCGACCCAAGATTCAGGAGAACGATGCAAATGAAGGTGCTTGTGCCTGTGAAGCGGGTGATCGATTACAACGTGAAGGTCCGCGTAAAGGTAGACGGGTCTGGGGTTGACCTTGCGAATGTGAAAATGTCGATGAACCCGTTTGATGAGGTCGCGGTGGAAGAGGCGATTCGCCTCAAAGAGGCAGGCAAAGCCGAAGAGGTGATCGCGGTCTCAGTCGGTGTGAAGCAGGCGCAGGAAACCCTGCGCACCGCGCTTGCCATGGGGGCCGACCGGGCGATCCTGGTTGTCGCGGCCAACGATGTGCATACCGATACCGAACCCTTGACCGTCGCCAAGATTCTGAAGGCCGTGATCGACGAGGAGCAGCCGGGCTTGGTTCTGGCTGGCAAGCAGGCCATCGACAACGACATGAACGCGACCGGTCAGATGCTGGCGGCACTGACTGGTTGGGCACAGGCGACTTTTGCTTCTGGTATCGGGATTGAAGGCGAACACGCCCTGGTCACGCGCGAGGTTGATGGCGGGTTGCAGACGATAAAGGTCAGGATGCCAGCCATCGTCACCGTCGATCTGCGTTTGAATGAGCCGCGCTATGCTTCGCTGCCGAATATCATGAAGGCCAGGAAGAAGCCACTTGCTGAAAAGACCGCTGCAGATTACGGCGTTGATGTCACGCCGCGGCTGGAGATTATTGCAACGGCTGAGCCTGGGGCGCGGAAAGCTGGTGTGATTGTCAGCTCTGTCGATGAGCTGATTGCGAAACTCAAAGATGATGTAGGGGTGATCTGATGGCTGTTCTTCTTCTTGCCGAAGTGACAGGCAGCGAATTGTCCATGGACGCCACCGCCAGGGCCGTGGCCGCCGCAAGCAGGCTGGGCGATGTGACAGTACTCTGTGCGGGTGCAACGGCCAGGGCGGCAGCGGACGCCGCCGCGATGATCAAGGGGGTACGAAAGGTGCTGTGCGCCGAAGGCGACAGCCTGTGCCATCGCATGGCGGAGCCCACTGCGGAGCTGATCTTTGGTTTGGCACGCGACTACACGCATATTGTGGCACCAGCGACAACGGATGCCAAGAACATCATGCCGCGCGTAGCCGCGCTTCTGGATGTTATGATAATCTCTGATGCCTCAGGGGTGATCGATGCCGATACGTTTGAGCGCCCGATTTATGCGGGCAATGCCATTCAGACGGTGAAATCCTCTGACGCAACCAAGGTTGTAACCTTCCGCACCTCAACCTTCGATGCCGCGGGTACCGGTGGCGACGCTGTGGTTGAGATGGTCGCTGTGCCTGTGGCCTCTGATCTGAGCGTGTGGGTTGAGGATAAGGTTACGACAACCAGCCGCCCGGAACTGACGTCGGCAGGTGTTGTGGTGTCAGGCGGGCGCGGCGTTGGGTCCGAGGATGACTTTGCGCTGATTGAAAATCTGGCCGCCACGCTTGGCGCGGCCGTGGGCGCATCGCGCGCAGCGGTTGATAGCGGCTACGCCCCAAACGACTGGCAGGTTGGCCAGACCGGCAAGGTCGTGGCACCTTCTCTTTACATCGCCGTCGGAATATCCGGCGCGATTCAGCATCTGGCGGGGATGAAGGACTCGAAGGTTATCGTGGCGATCAACAAGGACGCAGAGGCCCCGATTTTCCAGGTTGCCGATTACGGCCTGGTTGCGGATCTGTTCCAGGCAGTGCCGGAACTGACCGAAAAGCTTGGCGCACACCAGGGTTGATCCTTGTAAAGACCCGCCATATCATCCGGCGGGTCTTTGTGCTTTTGTAGCTAGTCGCCAGCGTGCGTGGCTGGCAGTTTGCAGGGAATCAGTCTGGGCCTGTCACCGCCTTGATGCACACGTCAAAACAGAGGAATACCGGGGACGTGTGGGGCACTGCGGCACCTTGGGGGATGGTTCTGTGGGAAGATGGGGGGCGATTGCAAGCAGGCGGTGGAAGTCCGGGTTCGTATTTAGGCTTAACTGTGACGCGGTGCGTTGTGGGAACAAACGGCTTGAAGCGATTGCGTGTCAAGGGGGCGATAATTGCCACGTAAATGGGCTACGGGGGCTTATGTGTACGGCGCAAAGCTTCGTTGATCTCGGGGTGGTGCGGAGATCCTTTCGCCGTTTGAGCAGCGCATCTCCTCCCTTGCCGCCAGTTAATTAGTCATTACACCAAAGATACTCAGGCCGGTTAGCGTTGCTATTACCGGTAGGTGTATCGGCATGAACCTTCCTGATCGGGTTCTCAATGCTGACCAGTGTATCGCCCTACACATATTCCGCCAGTGGCCGTGCTGCTGGCAGGTCTCATCATCATACCAACCTCTGAATAGTGGTCGAAGCCCTAGTCACTGCCCGCACCTCCATCCAACACGTCAGCCCCCGCGCATGTTTGATTTTGGATTAATTTCAGGCCGCTACAATACCGGGACTTTCACCCCCATCAGTGGATTTTTCCCGTGGGTTCGACCCTTTCTGTTGAGTCCCGTCTACAATTCACACACGCTTGGCCCAAGGTTGCCAGTCGCATCTTCGTAAATTTTTGACGCGCCCGGCCCGCGACACCCTAATGTGCGTGGATGCGCCGGATGGATGCGCGACATATTCAAGCGACCGGAAACGTCTCACCCCGGGGCAAGCGGTTGCCAACACGCCGCACATCGCGGTGCCATATCTGCTTGATTTGGCGCACCCGAGAGGATTCGAACCTCTGGCCTCTGCCTTCGGAGGGCAGCACTCTATCCAGCTGAGCTACGGGTGCTTGGTTCCCACTTTAACACTGGTTCCAGAGGGCGACAACGAAGAATGACACGAGCCCGCACCCTAAGTGAGCAGATCATGCGCCAGTTCCAGCGCATCGATCAGCGTATCAACCTCGGCCTTGGTGTTATACATCGCAAAACTGGCCCGGCAGGTCGCGGTGACGCCCATATGCTCCATCAAGGGTTGCGCACAGTGATGGCCCGCGCGCACCGCCACGCCCTTTTTATCGAGAATGGTTGAGATATCATGGGCATGGGCGGTGCCGTCCAGCGTGAAGGAAAAGATCGCCCCTTTCGTCTTTGACGTACCCTGGACATTGAGCCAGTTGAGCCCATCCAGCCGCGACCTTGCATAAGATGCCAGCTTGGCTTCATGGGCCGATATCTGGTCCATCCCGATCCTCATCAGATAATCCAGCGCAGCCCCCAGGCCGATCTGCTGCACGATGCCCGGTGTGCCCGCCTCGAATTTCATCGGCGGAGCGTTCCAGGTAACGGCATTGCGACGCACCTCACGGATCATGTCGCCGCCGCCCAAGACGGGGCGCATCTCGGCCATGCGCACTTTGCGGATATGGATTGCGCCCGAACCGGACGGCCCATAGAGTTTATGCCCAGTGATGGCGTAGAAATCCGCGCCGATGTCATCGACATTCACGGGCAGATGCACCGCCGACTGGCTACCATCAATAAGAACCGGGATCCCAGCCGCGCGTGCGCCCGCGATGATGGATTTCACATCAACCACCGTGCCCAGAACATTGGACATATGCGTCAGTGCGATCAACTTTGTGCGCGGCGTGATTGCCTCCAGCACAGCCTGCGGATACAGGTCGCCTTTCGTATCGGTATCAACCCAGACGAGGTTCACCCCCTGGCGTTCGCGCAGAAAATGCCAAGGCACGATATTGGCATGGTGTTCGGCAATGCTCAGGATGATCTCATCCCCCTGGGACATCCGTGGCATGGCCCAGCCATAGGCAACAAGGTTGATCCCCTCGGTGGTGCCGGAAGTAAAGATGATCTCCTGCTCATCCCCGGCCCCCAAAAAGCGGGCGATCTTGCTCCGCACAGCCTCATAGTTTTCGGTGGCAAGGTTCGACAGATAATGCAGGCCCCTGTGAACGTTGGCATATTCCATGGAATAGGCTTGGGTAATCGCATCGATCACAACCTGCGGCTTCTGCGCCGACGCAGCACTATCCAGATAGGTCAACGGCTTGCCATTCACTTCTCGTGCCAGGATCGGAAAGTCGGCGCGAAGTTCCTCAACGTCATACATTTACACGTACCCCTCCGGAATGGACACCCCCAGAACTGCCAAAACAAGGCTGACAAGGAACGCGATCCCGACCGTGCTGAGGATGACCATCACACACACCCGCCCGAGCGACTGAAACCCGTGCAGCGTGGCGATGAAGTTGACCAGGAGCCAGAACACCAGACCCACGGCCATAAGCGTGACGACCAGGGCCAGGGGTGGTGCCAGGATCAGGGCAACGAATTGCACAACCTGCAGACAGAGCATGATGAATTGCAGCCAGATGACCAGAAGCATGGATTCGGCGAACTGCCCCGTCCCGCCGAAAATCTGGCCGATATGGTGGATCGCATGCATCACCACAAACAGGATCACTGCCTGGATCATGCCGAGCTGGATCCCGGGCAACAGCACATCACCATCCGGCAGAGGCGCGACCATCAGCTCGCCAAGCTGGACCATCATGATTGTCAGCACAATGACCAGCGCGAACATCAGCCACAGGGCCTGACGCGGCGGGGCAAAGGCCAGAACCGTCGCGGCCCCCTCTCGCGGGTCGAGAACAGTGTCGCGGACCAGGCGGAGCAGAATCCCCAAGGTTGCGATCGCGGTCGGTCTCACCCCTTCCGCTCCGGTGCGGTTTCGGCTTCAAAAAATGTCAAGCCCCAAATCGTCAGAAGTGCCAAGAGAAGCCCCGCCCCCACCAGAACCTGCGCGGCTCCCGGTCCAATCATGCCGGAAACCAGCCCATGCAACAGCCATGCCGGCGTTGTTGCCAACAGCGACCAGAACAAAGCCAGGCGCGCTGAATACCAACTGCCCTTGCCGCCGAGTGCCAGGGCGATCAGATGCGTCAGCCCACCCAGAGCATACAGAAGGATCGGCCAGATCATCAACATCGCAAAGAAGATGATCGCCAATTGTGCTTCCAGCGGGGCATCACCGGGGTTCAGCACTGCCTCCCGCTGCAGGCGCGGCCATTGCGCAGCGTAGATCAGCAGACAGGCCACCAGGAGGTAGCTCAGTGCCCGATCCTCTCTCCGGCCATGATCCAGCAAACGCCGCATAACATGGCGGGGACGGCACCAGCTGTGAACGATGTCCGTGGTTATTGCCATGGCCTATGTGCGCCGCCGCTCCAGCCATTGTCGCAGGCGGGTCAGGATATCCTCTTGCAGCCGTTCATCCTCGATCTCGTCGATGGCTTCGGCCAGAAACGCCAGAACCAGAAGGTCCGCCGCCTCCCCTTCTGGCACGCCGCGCGAGCGAAGGTAGAAAAGTGCCCTTTCATCAATCGCGCCAGTGGTTGACCCGTGAGAACATTGGACATCATCGGCATAGATTTCCAGCTCGGGCTTGGCCTGAAAACTGGAATCTTCATCCAGAAGCAATGCCTGGCTGATTTGATAGCCATCGGTTTTCTGTGCGCCGGGTTTGACCAGGATCTTTCCCTGGAACACGCCTTTGGCTCCGTTGCGCAAAACCTTTTTGAAGACCTGGCGGCTTTCGCAGTGCGCCGCGTCGTGGGTCACAAAGACCGTGTCATCATGATGAAACGGGCCCGAAGCCCCATCGCCAAGGGCCGCACCTGCGACATGGGCACTGGCATTATCGCCTGCGATTTCGATGATGTTTTCGTTCCGGGTCAGCACTCCATTGGCCGTCAGCGTGAAGGATTTATAAGTGGACGCCACTCCAAGGCGCGCGAACATGTGGCTGATGCAGCGGCGTTCATGATCGCGGCCCTGGACCCGCACGTGATGAAAGGCCGCACCATCAGCCACATCAATTTCCATGCATTTGTTGAACCTTGCCGCCGCCGGGCCGTTTTCCAGGATTGTGACGCCGCCGCCGCGTTCGACCTTTACCAAATGGTGCAGGATCGCGTCTGACGTCTCGGCCTGATGCAGATAGACTAGGCTGATCGGCTTCGGTGCCTTGCCGGTCACGCGGATCACTGCGCCGTTCGTGGCATAGGCAGTGTTGAGTGCCGCCAGTGGCCGGGCCACCGGATCCTGGCCTCGGGTTTCCAGAGTGCCGTAAAGATCGCATGCCCAGTGAGTATCCTTCGACAGCACCTCAGAGAGCAGGTCGATCTCAACGCCTTCCATTTCCAGCGCATCGCTTGCCCCTGCGTCGAAGGCACCATCGACGAAAACGATTTTCAACCGGTCGATCCCGCCATAGAGCGGAGCCTCATCGCCCGCGTCAAACACCGCCGCCGCCGGGGCCTCGGCCTGGGTAAGCGAGGCGGGGTCGGTAAACTTCCAATACTCATCCCGTCGTGTCGGAAGGCCAGGTGTCCGCACACGCGCCTCGGCCATCCGCCGGATATCATTCGACCAGGCAGCACCGTCCGGCCTCGACAATGCCGCCAGACGGGCCCTGGTTATATCAGGTTCTGCTTGTGCCTGGGTCATCAGGCGATCTCCGCCAGGATATCGCCATAGCCATTCTGTTCAACCTCCAGTGCCAATTCTGGCCCGCTGGTTTTTACGATCCTGCCATCAGCCATGATATGTACGACATCAGGTTTGATGTGATCCAGAAGCCGCTGGTAATGGGTGATAACCAGAAACCCGCGACCAGCATCGCGCAGTGCATTCACGCCTTCGGCGACCAGCTTCATCGCGTCCACATCCAGGCCGCTATCCGTTTCGTCAAGGATGCACATCCGCGGTTCCAGTATGGCCATTTGCAGGATTTCATTGCGCTTTTTCTCACCACCGGAGAAGCCGACATTCACCGGGCGCTTCAGCATATCGGCGTCGATCTTCAGCATCCTGGCCTTTTCGCGGATTACCTTCAAAAACTCCGCCGCGCTCAACTCCTCTTCGCCACGCACCTTGCGCTGCGCATTCACCGCGGTGCGCAGAAAGGTCATGTTGCCCACGCCGGGAATCTCGACCGGATATTGGAATGCCAGGAACAGGCCCGCGGCGGCGCGTTCCTCGGGTGCCATCGCCAACAGATCGGCACCTTCCAGATGGGCGGAACCTTCCGTCACTTCATAGCCGTCGCGGCCTGACAGAACGTAGCCCAAGGTTGATTTGCCCGAGCCGTTCGGCCCCATGATGGCATGGACCCGTCCCGCCTCGACCGTCAGATCGACGCCTTTCAGGATTTCCTTGCCCTCTTCTTCCAGAGAGACGTGCAAGTTCTTGATATCCAGCATGTCTTCACTCCTGTCCGGGGGGCGGGGCAGCCACGCCCCTTGTTCGTGTGTTTCTGTCAGCCGAGCGTTACGGCCGTGCCAGAGGCCAGAACCACCACATGGTCTTTGATCATTCTATAATCAAGATTGACACCCACAACAGCGGTTGCGCCCATGGCACGGGCGGAATCCTGCATCTGCCCCAGTGCCACCTTGCGGGCCTTATCTATCATGGGTTTATAAGAAATGCCATATGGAGATCTTCCTAGATTATCGTAACCCAGAATCTCCTCTCCCACAGCGATGCCGTGGTAGCTGATGATCTGACGCCCCTCGACGGAAGGTGTGGTTGTGACGATCATAATTGTTCCCCTTCCCAATAGTCCCGGCCGTCTTCGGCACGGTGAATCTGTCTCAGATGCGCCTCCATGAAATTTGCGCCAGGCCAGATCGCCATGACGGCGTATTTGCCGCTGTCAGGATATTCCGCGACATCCGGATCATTCCGCGTGGAAATGCCCAAGTATCGCAACGGCCCGGTTCCGGTGTTGATCAGTTGATGTGCCGTATCAGGCCCGCCCTTCGGCGCGGCACAAACATCGCCTGCCTTGACCGGATAGTCCGACGCACCGAAGCGATAGGTACCCTTGCCCTCCAGGATCACGAACATCTCATCATTGGCGACATGGCTGTGAAACGGAAAGGCGCGGCGACCCGGTTCCACTGTGACCTGCATTGCCCCCAACCCGCTCAAGCCAAGGGACGGGCCAAGCGGTGCAATCATGGCCCCGAACCGTCCCGAGGGCTGATCGGGCCGCATCGGAAAGCCAGACAAATCCGCCAGGCTGATGACAGGGTGCGTTTTACTCATTTCGCGGCCTCCGGTTTCGGGTACCGACGGGCCGGAAACGTGCCAACACAGGCATCCGGCGCACGGGCCCCCAGATTGCCAACATGCAAAGCCGTTTTCAACAGGTTAATCTCCGGCACATTGGTTCAGCATATCCGGCGTCACAAATCCCAAGCGGAATATCCCTGAACCGCGCCTTTGTGTCAATGAATTCCGACGTGGTTCATTAACGCCCCCGCAGACACAGGCTGGCAAACACGCTGCCGCAAAAGCCCGAGAGGCCACCGATCATCATCACCTGCACCAGGGTCAGTGCTTCGGTGGCGGTAGAAATAATCCCCGCAAAGACCGCGCAGAACATGCCAGTCAGCACAGCAGAGAGGAAGCGCAGGGGCATCACTTGGAACAATCGGGTTCTGATAAAAGAATCGCCATAGCAACCTGTGGTCTTTTGATTGCGGGTGTCGGGGCTTTTCCGCCTGTTTGCCGCGTCAGGACTGGCCAGAGGAAAGCCTCACGATCGCTGCCATCATCGGCAATGGTCATGCCATCACCGGCCAAGCCGTAATGTTTGTTATCCTGGCCTTCAACCCTACGAAGGGAATCGTTGTGATCAGTTCTATGTTTACTTGCCATTTCGGCCTCTCGTGTGTGTGCAGGCCACCTTGTGACGGCACTGTGTCGGTTATGCCCTGAACCCCAGGACCACAGCCCGATTCGCGATGGCCTTCCCACATTCAGGGATATCCAACCACATCCGCCCGACACCTTGCAACCCCTTTTGCCGGGTTCATAAATGTTCCGCGCCATGCCCCAGGCGCAGCCCTGATGAAGATATACCCTCTGCACACAAACCCGCAATCCCACGCGGGGCGAAAAACCGGGTGCACACCCAAGGGGCCAACGGCCTTAATATATACACCCGCGGGTCATCAGCCCACGCTTCCCTCAAGCGAAATCGCCACAAGCTGCTGCGCCTCCATGGCAAACTCCATCGGCAGGGCCTGCAACACCTCCTTGCAGAAACCATTCACAACAAGGGCCACGGCCTCTTCCTCATCCATGCCGCGCTGGCGGCAATAGAAGAGCTGATCATCATCAACCCTTGAGGTTGTCGCCTCATGCTCACAGCGCGAGGAATTGTTCTTCACCTCAATATAGGGAACCGTGTGCGCCCCGCATTTATCGCCAATCAGCAAACTGTCACATTGCGTGTAGTTACGGCTGTCTTTCGCCTTCGGGTGCATTGAAACAAGCCCGCGATAGGTGTTCTGGGCCTTGCCTGCACTGATCCCTTTCGAGACGATTCGGCTTTTGGTGTTCTTGCCCAGATGGATCATCTTCGTACCAGTATCGGCCTGCTGCCTGTTGTTGGCAATCGCCATCGAGTAGAACTCTCCTTGGCTCTCGTTGCCGCGCAGAATGCAAGAGGGATACTTCCAGGTTACGGCCGAGCCGGTTTCGACCTGTGTCCACATCACTTTGGACCGGTCGCCCCGGCAATCGGCGCGTTTGGTGACAAAATTGTAGATGCCGCCCTTGCCGTTCTCATCACCGGGGTACCAGTTTTGAACGGTGGAGTATTTGATCTCTGCATCCTCCAGTGCGACCAGTTCGACTACGGCGGCGTGCAACTGGTGCGTATCGCGCTGCGGTGCTGTACAGCCTTCAAGGTAGGATACGTATGCCCCTTTGTCGGCGATGATCAATGTGCGCTCAAACTGGCCGGTGTTTTCCGCATTGATCCGGAAATAGGTGCTCAACTCCATCGGGCAGCGAGTGCCTGGCGGGACGTAGACGAACGAGCCGTCCGAGAAGACTGCACTGTTCAGTGTAGAGAAGAAATTGTCGGTGATCGGCACAACCGAACCAAGGTATTTTCTGACCAGACCGGGGTGTTTCCGGATCGCCTCGGATATCGGGCAGAAGATAACGCTCGCCTGCTCCAGCTCGGCCTGAAAGGTCGTGCCGACCGAGATGGAATCGAACACCGCATCGACGGCAACCTTGCGGCCCTCGGCGGGGGTATCTCTGGTGCCTTCAACACCTGCAAGTATCATTTGTTCCTTCAGTGGGATGCCCAGTTTGTCATAGGTCGCCAGGAGTTTCGGATCGACTTCATCAAGCGATTTCGGCTTTTTCTGCATACTTTTCGGCCGAGCGTAGTAGTACTGATCTTGATAGTCAATGGGCGGATAGTTGACCATCGCCCATCCCGGCTCATCCATCTGCTGCCAGCGTTTGAAGGCTTGCAAACGCCAGTCGGTCATCCACTCCGGCTCAGTGTTCTTCTCCGATATCAGGTGGACGATATCCTCGTTCACGCCCTTCGGTGCGTACTCCATCTCGATCTCGGTTTCCCAACCATGTTTGTACTTGCCGCCCATCGCATGAACGGTTTCAACTGTCTTTTGATCGACGCCGTCGCGCACCTCTGTCGGGGCGTTGGTATCAATTGCGGTCATGTCTTGACTCCCTGATCATCAGATGCGGTGCGCCTTGCGTCCCGGATCCGGAATCGCTTAAGTGCCGCAAGCCAGGCATCGGCGAATGCCAGAACCTCGGCTTCGGTCGTCCCAGGCCCAAGAGAGACGCGGATAGCACTTCCCGCCTCGCGCTCGGTCATGCCCATGGTGCGCAGGACGTGGCGCACCTTGGCCGTTCCGCTGGAACAGGCTGACCCCGCCGAAATTGCGAAGCCTGCCATATCCATCTGCATCACCTGTGTCTCTCCCTTCCAGCCCGGAGTGGCCAAGTAGGATGTGTTGGGCAAGCGCGGCACTGACTTTCCGATAAGGATAGTTCCTTTTGCCTCGGATTCCAGCGTTTTTTCCAGAATATTTCTAATTTTCTCCACCCGTTCCCAGACCCCGGACTTAAGGTCTTGTGTCGCGGCCCGGACGGCTGCCCCAAATCCTGCAATACCGATCAGATTCTCGGTGCCGGACCGGCGACCCATCTCTTGCCCACCGCCCTTAATCTGCGCAGTCACGTCCAATCCGCGCTTCAGAATCAGTGCTCCGATCCCCTTGGGCCCGCCCATCTTATGGGCCGAGACCAGTGCCATTTCTACCCCACTCTGATCAAAAGCGAGCGGGATTTTACCAAAAGCCTGGGTCATGTCACTGACTGCCAGGCCGAATGGGAGTTCCTGCAAGCGGCCGGTTTCGGAATTGGCCATCTGCAAGACCGAGGTTGCGGGGGCTGCCACATAAACGCGGCCGGTCGCATCTACGGGCAAATCCTGGATAATCCAAGCGCGGACCGCATCATGTTCGATCCCCGCACCGTGCAGGCCCCGCCCCGCGCAAGCGAGTGCCGCGGCCTCTGTTGCGCCGGAGACAAAGACGATATCGGCACCCTGCGCACCAACGGCTTCAGCCACCTGCGCCCGCGCGGTTTCGATCAGGGCCTTGGCCGTGCGCCCCTCAGCATGGACCGAAGAGGGATTGCCGACCTCATCCATCGCCGCGACCATCGCTGCCCGTGCCTCGGGTCGCAGCGGGGCGGCGGCGTTGTAATCAAGATAAACACGTCCGCTCATCGTGTTGCCCGCAACGCACCCGGGCGTCCCGGCTGGCATGCCTCAATCCACCACTTCAAAAAGCGTTGGCACCGCCGGACAGGGTGTCAGCTCATTTGTCGCCACGTCCGAAAGTCGCGTCTGATGCAGGAAAACATAGACATGGGCACTCAGACCCTCCCAAAGCCGGTTGCTCATGCTTTGCGCCCGGCTGCCGGATACCGCACCCGAAGCTCCCACCCCGGTATGCATCGCACTGACGGTTTCATCGACGGCCTTGAAAATCTCCACCACGCGGATCGCGGCGGGTGATCGGGCCAAACGATAGCCCCCCCCAGGCCCGCGCACCGATTTCACCAGCCCTGCCCGGCGCAGCTTGACGAAGAGCTGCTCCAGATAGGCCAAAGACACATCCTGCCGTCGTGCGATATCCGAAAGCGTCGTCAGCGCATCATCTGCCTGCATCGCCAAATCCGTCATCGCCACCACCGCGTAGCGGCCCTTCGTGCTGAGTTTCATTGCTGCTGCCGACTTCCCTGACTGCCCAAGCGGGCAAATGATTGACCTTTTGCAGCAGGGTAACTATATAGCCCTGCGCAGGGTTATCCGTATTTTAGAGTTTTGAGTCATCCTAGGTCGTGCCGTCCCCGTGCGTCAAGCCACGGCACCCCGGAACGCGGTGAAGGAGTCACAATGCCCGAGGTCATCTTTCCCGGTCCCGAAGGGCGGCTTGAAGGCCGTTACCACCCGCAGAAAGTCAAAGATGCCCCCATCGCGATCATCCTGCACCCATATCCGCAATTCGGCGGGACGATGAACAACCGCGTCGTCCATAACCTGCATTATGCATTCCACAACATCGGGTTCTCGGTCCTGCGCTTCAACTTCCGCGGAGTCGGGCGCAGCCAGGGTGCGTATGACCAGGGCATCGGCGAGTTGAGCGATGCGGCCTCTGCTCTTGACTACTTGCAGTCGATGAACCACAAGTCAAAGCATGTCTGGGTCGCGGGCGTCTCATTCGGGGCATGGATCGGGATGCAGCTTCTGATGCGGCGGCCGGAGATCACTGGCTTCGTCTCGGTCTCTCCGCCTGCAAGTATGCATGATTTTTCTTTCCTTGCGCCGTGCCCGTCCTCTGGGCTAATCATCAATGGACTGGCTGATCGTGTGGCAAAACCCAAGGATACGCGCAATCTGGTCCAAAAACTGCATGAGCAGAGGGCCATCACTATCACCCACGAAGAGGTGGACGGTGCCGGGCATTTCTTTGAAGACCCGCATATGGAGCCGATGATCGAAGCTGTGCAAGCCTATGTCCGGCACAGGCTGAAGCACACCACACGTTGAAGGTGCGGCTACGCGTATCGCTGATAAACCCAGCCGACCAAGCCCGCCGCGGATGTGATTACGGCCGCAACATCAGATCGCCCGCATGCAACGGCATATTACCTTCACCCCGCACCGCCTTTCCGCTAAATCGTCCTTAAAGACCCGACTCAACCCGAAAGAGAGACCCCGATGTCCAGGATCAAGATCGAGAACCCCATCGTGGAGATGGACGGCGATGAGATGACCCGCATCATCTGGCGGTTCGTCAAGGATAAACTGATCCTGCCTTATTTGGATGTGGACCTGCTCTATTACGATCTGGGCATCGAAAGCCGCGATGCGACCGAAGACCGGATCACCATCGACGCCGCCGAAAAGACCAAAGAGATCGGTGTTGCCGTCAAATGCGCGACGATCACCCCTGATGAGGCGCGGGTTGAAGAATTTGGCCTGAAGAAGATGTGGCGCAGCCCAAATGGCACGATCCGAAACATCCTGGGTGGCGTGGTGTTCCGTGCGCCAATCATCTGCAAAAATGTGCCGCGGCTTGTTCCGGGCTGGACGCAACCCATCGTCATTGGCCGCCACGCTTTCGGCGACCAGTACCGTGCCACCGATATGAAATTCCCCGGCCCAGGTACGCTTAGCATGAAATTCGTCGGTGAAGACGGCGAAGTGATCGAGCACGAGGTGTTCCGGGCCCCGTCCTCGGGCGTCTATATGGGGATGTATAACCTTGATCAGTCGATCATTGATTTTGCACGCGCCTCGATGAATTATGGTCTGTCGCTTGGCTGGCCGGTCTATCTCTCGACCAAGAACACTATCCTGAAACAGTATGATGGTCAGTTCATGATCCTGTTCCAGAAGGTCTTTGATGAGGAATTCAAGGACAGGTTCAAGGCAGCGGGCATCACCTATGAGCATCGCCTGATCGACGACATGGTCGCCGCCGCAATGAAATGGTCCGGCGGCTTTGTCTGGGCCTGCAAGAATTACGATGGCGATGTGCAGTCCGACACCGTGGCCCAGGGCTTTGGCTCACTTGGCCTGATGACCTCGCAACTGATGACGCCTGATGGCAGGATCGTTGAGGCCGAGGCCGCCCATGGCACCGTCACGCGCCACTATCGCCAGCACCAAGCGGGTAAGGAGACCTCAACAAACTCTATCGCCTCGATCTTTGCCTGGACCGGCGGGCTGAAGCACCGCGCCAAGCTTGATGGCAATATGCCCTTGAAAGACTTTGCCGGAACGCTGGAAAAGGTGATCGTTGACACTGTCGAGAGCGGCTACATGACCAAGGATCTCGCCCTGCTGGTGGGCCCCGATCAGAAATGGCTGACCACCATGGGCTTCTTGGAGAAGGTCGATGAAAACCTGAATAAGGCACTTGCGCACTAAGGGGCTGCAAGTGCCGTTCCACGAAACCGCCCCAGGGCCAGCCGGGGCGGTTTTCTTTCTGCTCATGTAACATGAACTTTATGAATCGTGCGTCCAGCCAAGTAAAATCAAGGCTTGTGCCTATATGGGTTGCTGATTTTGTGGCAAGGTTGTGGAAAGGAATAAAGGCCGGAGATACGTGTTCTGGCCCCGCATTTGCGGAATCCTGCGCATCTCTATGGTGTTTCGGGCAGCCCTGAGTGACCCGCACCAATTGCATCGGGTCGCAGTTGAACTTTTTCAAGGGTGCGGGAGCTGGTTGCGGGTCTGCCACGCCAGAAGGGCAAGGGCGATCACGCCCAATCCGATGATCAGCCAGCCCGTATCCGAGGGTGCGCCAAAGACCATCTCATTCATCATCCGCCCGGGTAATAAGGTGAAAAGCCCGGCACTCCCCATCGCACCGAACCAAAGCTCGCGCATGGCTTGCCGGTGCTTCGTGATCTGCCCGCGACGGATTCGCCAAAGCCCCTCGACAACGCCCCGAAGCGCGAAGATCGAGAGCAGGTGGATCGGTCCGAAATGCCACAGGATGGGAATTTCGCTTTCGATCATCAGCCCGCTGACCGCCAGGGCCGTGATGCAGATGAGCCAGACGGAGCCGAGCTGCCAGTGCAGCTTGTCCCGGCGGGGGCGGAACAAGGCAAACGGCCCGATCAGCAGCGCGGGCAGTGCAACCAGAACATGGAATTGGACGATAAAGGGGGCCTCAAGAATCGGGGACAGTGTCATGGCTGTTCTTCCTGGTTAGCGTGAGTCTATTCGTCCAAGTATCCGTCAACCTCTTTCAAGTTGTCATGGGTATTTTTGCAAATCGCACCTTTTGTTGCGATCATAAGCAGCACCATCCGCACCTGCCCGCACGCGTCACCCCCGGCTGTCGTCCCGCCAGCGGTTCACAATCGGATAGCGGCGATCAAGCCAGAAGGCGCGTTCGGTCAGGCGCACACCGGGGGCGGACTGAAAGCGCTTATATTCGCTGATATAGATCAGATTCTCCACCATTTTCACCATCGCCCGATCATGCCCCTTGGACACGCAATCGGCAACGCTGGCATCCTTGTCGATCAGCATCTCCAGAATGTCATCCAGCACCTCATAGGGGGGCAGGCTGTCCTGATCCTTTTGGTTTTCGCGCAGCTCCGCCGTGGGCGGTTTGGTAATCACACCAGGCGGAATAACCTCTCCCTCCGGGCCCTTCATCCAAGGGCGGTGGTGTGCGTTGCGCCAGCGGCATGTCCTGAACACGCGGGTTTTGTAGAGATCCTTGATCGGGTTATAGCCCCCCGCCATGTCGCCATAGATGGTGGCGTAGCCCACCGCGACTTCGGATTTATTGCCAGTGGTCAGCAGCAGTTCCCCGAACTTGTTGCTGAGTGCCATAAGGGCCACGCCGCGCAGGCGCGACTGGATGTTCTCCTCGGCAATACCGGGTTTGGTGCCGTTGAACAGGGGGGCCAGTGCCTCGGTCACCGCGGCACGGGCCCCGGTGATTGGGACGGTATCCAGCCGTATGCCCAAACGCCCGGCGACATCGGCGGCATCGTTCAGCGAGGTTCGGGATGTGTATTCCGAGGGCAGCATCACGCAGCGCACATTCCACGGCCCAAGTGCATCCGCCGCAATTGCCGCCACCAGTGCCGAGTCGACCCCACCCGACAGGCCCATGACAGCCCTGGAAAATCCGGATTTCGCCAGGTAGTCCCGTGTGGCTTCCACCATAACGCGATAATCGGCTTCCCATTCATCAGGCAGGGTGGCGTGCTCCCCGTCAACGGTGCGCCAGCCCCCCGCCGTGCGGGTGAAATCCACGTGGAACAGGCCCTCTTCAAACGCGGGCATCTGGTGGGTCAGCACACCGCCGGGGTTCAAAACGAAACTTGACCCGTCAAAAACCTGATCATCTTGGCCCCCCAGAAGGTTCAGGTAAACCAAGGGCAGTCCGGTTTCGGCCACGCGGCTGACCATCAGCCTCTGCCTAAGCGTGACCTTACCCCGATGATAGGGGGAGCCATTGGGAACCAACAGCATCCCGGCCCCGGCCCCCGCCAGGGTTTCGGTGATATTCTTGAACCAGGCATCCTCGCAAATCGGCACACCGATGCGCAGCGGTCCAACCCGCACCGGACCCGTGAAGGTGCCCGTGTGATAGTAGCGCTTCTCGTCAAAGACATTGGAATTCGGCAGGTGGTGTTTCAGAACCCGGTCGATGATCCGACCGTCCCGGAGAATAAAATAGGCATTGAAGAGCTTGTCCGCGCCCGGCATGGGCCCACCGATCCCGATGGCCGGGCCGTCGGCGCAATCGGTGGCCAGTCTTTGCAGTACCTGCTGCACATCTGCTGCAAAGGCGGGTTTGCGCACCAAATCCTGCAACTGGTAGCCGGTGATGAACATTTCAGGCAGGGCCAGCATATCCGCGCCCGCGGCCTTTGCCCCGGCCCAAGCCATGCGGGCCTGTTCGGCGTTGCGCTCCAGATCGCCCAGGGTGGGGTTCAGCTGCGCCAGGGTCATACGAAAATTGCCGGCCATGGGGTTCAGGCTTTCGACAGTTGCGCAGGCTAAGGTTTAGCAGATCGCCGCGCTGCGCCAAGTGTATAATGGTGCGAAATAAAACCGGAAGCACCGTCGTGCGGGGGGAGCGAATCGCCTTGGGTTGCCCCCCGGACAGGGGCGGAACGCAGTCGAATCAGCCGTATCGACTCAATTGTGCCAATTTGGTAATTTGCCCCCCTTGAACCCCTCGGTGCAGACAGAAAATCAGTGCTCGGCCCCCCCTTAACACCTAATTTGCCGAAAAGTCAGAACGCATAAACGCTTGTAATCCTTATGCTTTTTCTTATATCTTCATTGACCAGCTGACTTTGTATTTGTAAAGTGAGGGGGAGCTATGTGGACTTGAAGTGCGGCAATGCCGCCTGCCCAAACCAGACGGCACCTACAACTGCAAACGGATCAGTAATCATAGTGACCGCCACAACCGGCTGGACAAAGGCGAAATTCGCACCGGCATGGACGGCGATGACGTCCTGTGTAGCAACGCAAGGAATGACTCCCTCCACGGTTACGAAGGCGATGATCGTCTGGTGGGAGGGCGCGGAGATGATCTCATGTGGGGAGATTTGGGGGCGGGCGAGTTCGCTGATACTTACGTCTTTCATGATGGTAACGGCAACGACACCATCGCTGATTTCGACGTTGATGAGGATGTGATCCGCTTTCGGGGCGATGGCACACTGGACGGTTTCGACGACCTCACCTTCACCGAAATTACCACTGACCCCGATAGGCCCTGGCGCAGTTTCACATCCACACTTGTCACTTGGGGCGATGGTGAGAACAGCATCTTCATTCAAAACCCGTTCTTTGGCAGAGCCGACATCTCTCCGCATGACCTTTCGGCGGATGACTTTATCGTTGGCTAAGCCGGGGATGTGCAACTTGTGTATCCCCCCGCAGGTGCGCGGGGGGAACCGCAAGTCAGCAGAGGGGCCACCCGTCAGGGTGGCCTTTGTTTTCCTGTACGGGGGGAACAGCCGCACGGCACAAGGGGGCAAGGAACCCCGTCGCCAAATAAACAAAGGCAGAACAGCGGCCAGTATCGCGGGGTGTTCCCCGATGGCTCGGTCTACGAAGGTCGCTTCGCCGTGGGCCATCCCGAAGGACACCACGACAGAATCCGCCCCGGTGGTGGAGTGGTGTGCCGCCCCGGTCAGACAAAAGAAAGGCGACCAGGCACCTGAAAGCCCCAGCCGCTTTAACTTTTGCGGGCGGGACAGTGCCGGGTTAGTCGGCGATCAGCCCCATGCTTTCCAGTTTCAAAAGCACCTGCTGTGCGCAGTAATCCACCTCGGTTCCCTCGGTGTCAACGACTAATTCGGCATTCTCTGGCACTTCATAGGGATCCGAGATACCGGTGAACTCCTTGATCTTGCCTTCCCGTGCCAGTTTGTAGAGGCCCTTGCGATCCCGGCGTTCGCATTCCTCGACACTGGTGGCGACATGCACCTCTACAAAGGCACCATAGGACTCGATCATCTCACGCACTGCACGGCGGGTGGCCAGATAGGGCGCGATCAGTGCACAAATCGCGATTCCGCCGTTCTTGGTGATTTCCGAGGCGACATAGCCGATGCGGCGAATGTTGATGTCGCGGTGATCCTTGGAAAACCCGAGCTCAGAGGAAAGATACTTACGCACCACATCGCCATCAAGCAGCGTTACCGGACGGCCACCCATTTCCATCAGCTTGACCACGAGCGCATTGGCGATGGTCGATTTACCGGACCCCGACAGGCCCGTGAAGAACACTGTAAAGCCCTGTTGAGAGCGTGGCGGGCGGGTGCGGCGCAACTCGGCCACCACATCAGGGAAAGAGAACCATTCGGGAATATCCAGCCCTTCGGCCAGACGGCGGCGCAATTCAGTGCCTGAAATGTTCAGAACGTTCGTACCCTCGGCCACCTCGTCCGCGAGCTGATACCCGGCGCGTTCCTGGACATAGACCATGTGTTTGAACGGCACCATCTTGATGCCGATCTCGTCCTCATACTGTTTGAACATCTCTTGCGCGCCATAAGGCTCGTAGAAATCATCACCTTGGGAATTCTTGCCCGGTCCCGCATGATCGCGGCCCACGATGAAATGGGTGCAGCCGTGATTCTTGCGGATCAGCCCGTGCCAGACTGCCTCTCGCGGGCCGGCCATGCGCATCGCCAGGTTCAGCAGGCTCATCGTTGTGGTGGCAGAGGGGTATTGATCCAGCACTGCCTCATAGCAGCGCACGCGGGTGAAATGGTCGATATCACCCGGTTTGGTCATCCCCACGATCGGGTGAATTAGCAGATTTGCCTGTACCTCTCTTGCGGCACGAAAGGTGAGTTCCTGATGTGCGCGGTGCAGGGGGTTCCTGGTTTGGAACGCCACAACCCGTTGCCAGCCAAGTTTGC
Organism: Paracoccaceae bacterium; assembly: GCA_014323785.1. GTDB lineage: Bacteria > Pseudomonadota > Alphaproteobacteria > Rhodobacterales > Rhodobacteraceae > Rhodophyticola. The sequence goes on from JACONJ010000043.1 coordinate 79,652, forward strand.
GGAAATAGGTGCGCAATTCGTTCGGCGTATCACGCCGTGCGCGGAAATCATAATGCACCGGCTGCTGAATGCCAGTAAGCGCACCGCCCAGATAAACCGGACCGGCAATATGATGCAAGTAATTGCCGCCCGGATGCGCGATATCATCGGCACCAAAGACCATCTTTGCCTCATGCGCCTTGTCCGGCACGTATTTGTCGCTGATCGAGAGTATGGCGAGGATCACGCCCTCCTGATTGCGCAGCGCGATGTCTTGGCCCGGTTCCACACTATCGGCGAAATCCTGGTCGACATCAAGCGTGATCGGTATCGGCCAGAGCGTACCATCGGCCAGGCGCATGGTCTCAACGACGCTGGTGTAATCATCCTGGCCCAGGAAACCCTTCAGCGGATTGAAACCGCCATTCATCAGGAGTTCCAGGTCGCAGATTTGACGGAGCGTCAGGTTCCAGGAGGGCAGGTCCGCGGCCTCGATCTTCAGCTTCTGCGCGGAATCGAAGGAAACATAGAGTTCCGGGATAGGGGTAAGGTTTGGCTGCATCGTCACTGTCCTGTTCTTGGTCGGGTTAAATCCGCTTGCCGCGCCAGTCAGCTCGGCATGCAGTGCATCATATTCCACACGCTTGCGGGCAAGAAACCGATCCGTCAGGCGTATCTTCTCGGCGACACCTCGTGCTGTCAGCGCATAGGAAAAACGCTGGCGTCGATCTGACCCTGCGCGGGCGGACACACTTACAAGTCCGGCCCGGACCATCGCCCGCACCAGCGCGTTCAGGTGGCCAAGGCTGACCCCAATTGCCTTGGCGGTGGCCCGCTGAGAGGCACCAGGCGCGGTGTCCAGCTGCAGCAACAGACGAATCAGCAGATCATTATCCGGCAGTAAGGAAGAAGGCGCACGGGCGTTCATGAAAGGTTTCTTGCCAAAAGTGTGTTCACGAATGAACATATCCCGTATTTCATGCCTAAGGAACAGGGGAAATGCGCCACGAAAAAATTCAACCTATTTCGCAAGCGTGGCATTTTGACCACTTGACCACACCACGGCCATACCTGCGAATCATGGCGGGTAAAGCGGTTGCGTGGCCTACCCAGGGATGTCCGTCGCAGCCGCACAGGCATCCGCTTCGGAAACCTTCGCACCATTCATCCCGGCCAGGAATTTCTCTGCATCCAGTGCTGCCATACAGCCCATTCCGGCAGAGGTGACGGCCTGGCGATAGATATGGTCCGTCACGTCGCCAGCCGCGAAGACACCGGGGATTGAAGTGCGGGTTGATCCCGGCTCAACCTGAACATAGCCGCCGTTATGCAGCTTCAATTGATCCTTCACCAACGCGGTTGCCGGGGCGTGGCCGACGGCCACAAAGACACCCTTACATGGAATCTCGGCTATCTCCCCGGTTTTGACATGTTTGGTGCGCACCCCTTCGACGCCGCGCGGTTCATCGCTGCCAATCACCTCATTAACTGTGTGGTTCCAGAGAATTTTGACCTTCGGGTTCCTAAACAGACGATCCTGCAGGATCTTTTCAGCCCGCAGGCTGTCACGGCGGTGGATCAGCGTAACCCCAGAGGCGAAATTGGTCAGAAACAGTGCTTCTTCCACTGCGGTGTTGCCGCCGCCAGCCACAACAATCGCCTGCCCGCGATAGAAGAACCCGTCACAGGTCGCGCATGCCGAAACACCGAAACCCTTGAAGTGCCCCTCACTTGGCAGGCCCAGCCATTTCGCCTGTGCACCCGTGGCCAGGATAACAGCATCGGCGGTGTAGATCGTGCCGCTGTCCCCCTGTGCCTTGAAGGGCCGCAGCGACAAATCCAATGACTTGATGTGATCGGCGATGATTTCGGCCCCCATCTCGTGCGCGTGAGCCCCCATCCGGGCCATCAGATCAGAACCCATCACGCTGGCATCGCCGGGCCAGTTTTCCACATCGGTGGTGATGGTCAATTGCCCCCCTGGCTGAATGCCCTGCACCAGAATCGGCTTCAACATCGCGCGGCTTGCGTAAACGGCAGCGGTATAGCCCGCAGGGCCGGACCCGATGATCAAAGTGCGTGTGTGGCGGGTCTGGGACATGGGTGCACTCCTTGGCGATCAGTGATCGTGTTAACCCTGATATAGGCCTGCGGGACTGGAACAGAAAGGGGCGCACGTTTGAGCGGCCCCACTGTCCGGGGAGAAAGCGACCACACCCCTGCCTGTCTGGGCCGCTTGCGAATCTGTCCTGCCTGTTCCATATATTGCGCAGACATCCCGCTTGCGGGTCAGATTGCAAAACCGCGTAAAGGGGCCGGATCAGATGCCAAGTATCGGGCTCAATCCGATTGACAGGATGATTCTGCCCAGGATTCATATCTATGGGTGGATAAATGGCTTGGATCGATCCCGGCGCGTTGGTATTTCGGCTCCGCCCTGCCTGCGCCGCGTGCGTACACTGGCGGTGCACTCGAGCCAGGGCGCATGACCACCCCCACCGCCCCTCCCCCGGCGGATTGCAGGCGACCTAGCTTACCGCACAAAAGGGCACAAAAGGCGGGGGACTTGGCCGCGTCCCGGCGCGGCTATCAGAATATCCTTGCGCAGCAGGCGCGACCTGAGCCCATGTTTCAACTGGGTTGCATCGCGCAGCAGGAGGGCAACCTTGCCCAGGCGGCGAAATGGTTTCGCCAGGCGATCAAGCTGAACCCATCCGAGCCTGCGCTTTGGCGCGCCCTGGCCAGCATTACCAAAGGTGGCGCACGAGACAAGCTGCGGCGACAGGCCGGGGCGGTTGGCATCACCTTACCCTCGGAAGCGGATGAGCTGGTGGCGAAGGGCGATGAGCGGATTGCCCAAGGAGATAGGGCCGGGGCGACGCATGCCTATCGTGCTGCGATCAAGGCAGGTGGCAAGCCAGTGGCCATCCTGACCCATATGGGCCAGAAATTGGCCGGTATCAATGCTTTTTATGACGCCCTTCGCGCCCTGGAAAAGGCAGTGCAGCTGGCCCCCACCATGACTTCACCGCGTCTGGCCCGCGCCACCCTGAAGCAGACCATGGGCATGTTGGAGGATGCCGGGGCGGAGTTGCGCGACCTCCTTACCATAGCACCCGGGAATGGAGCCGCGTGGCTTGCCCTGATCCGCGGACAACGGCAAAACCCGGGATCGGCGGATATGGCCGCGCTGGAAGAACAATGGGCCAAAGGCATCGCGGATCCCGAGGCGAAACGGCTGACCTCTTATGCGCTGGCCAAGGGGCTGGAGGACCAGGGCCGCGATGCCAAAGTCTTCGCCCATCTTGATCGCGCCAATGCCATGACGGCCCGGCGGTTTCCCTATAGTTTCGACAGAGATCTCAAGACCGCCCGCCGGCGGCTTGCCCTGGCCGACACCGGAGTTTTCGATGGCCACGACGGCCCCGCACCGATTTTTGTGGTGGGCCTGCCCCGGTCGGGCACGACGCTTCTGGAAACCATGCTCGCGGCCCACCCGAATGTCACGCCGGGGGGGGAGCTGGGCCTGTTCACGCGCACGGTCACCCCTTTGGCGGATCAGAATCCTGTGCCGGATGCCGCAGCCTGGCAGCGTGCGGGCGCAGAATGGATGCGGTTAGCATCGGCCCGGACGGGAAACCCGGCGAAAAGTACCCGCATCACCGATAAGTCGATCTCTACTTTTTCCATCATGGGCCCTGTTGCTCGCGCTCTGCCCAGGGCGAAATTTGTTCTCCTTGGGCGGGACCAGCGGGATATCGGCTTTTCAATCTATAAGAATCACTTCCCTGACGGGCAGCACCGCTATGCCAGCAACTTGCGAGAGATCGGGCGCTACATCCGCCTGTTCGAGGCGGTGACAACGGCCTGGACAGCACGATTGCCCGGCCGGGTCCACAGCCTGAGCTATGAGGCACTGATCGACGCGCCCGAGGCCACCATGCGCGCGTGTTTGGCATTCTGCGATCTACCGTGGGAACCAGCCTGTGCCTCGCCCGAGGGCAGCCACCGCGCAATCAAGACATTAAGCGTGGCGCAAGCACGGCAACCAATCACCTGCGGGTCGGTGGCCCGTTGGCGGCGGTTCAAGGCCAGATTGCAGCCGCTGATCGAGGCACTTGAGACAGACATCGCACTTTAGCCCAACCCCAAGACGCGAACAGGGCGACCGCCCTGACCACCCCTTTCGCAAGTATGCCGCCTGGGCTGTCCAACCGGCCCACGACATCGCATCAGGCCTCTCCCCTGACCTGCCCCCCGCCCGCTGCGGTGCATCAACGGAAGGAATAAGGCATGACCATGATCGGCCCAAAGGCGGCAAGTGTGGAAATACGGGGGATATGCAAGCTCAAGGGCGATGCCGTGCGGGCCGGAGACAACCGCACGAGGGGCGAGCATAAAGAAGGGAGGGAAAAACCGGTTTCGGCTGTTTCCCTTCCGCGTCCACTAATTTTGCGCCCCTACACCCGTCCCCGTCTTTAGTGGACGCTGACCGGTGTGCAGTCATGTTGCCGTGCCACCATGAAAGCCAGGTTGCGGTTCTTCACCAGGGCCAGTTGCTCTCCGGTTTCGCTGCCGATGGCATAAAGCGTATCCAGCCCCCGGGCCTGTTTGCGCACATCGCGCGGCAGGTTCGCTACTGCGACCTTGCGGATATAGACGATCGGCGGTCCATTGGTTTTGGTAGTATCGTCCTGTTCATGCATCGCTCTGACCTTCCGGTTTTGATCGTGATCGTTTTGCACAACGCTGTCGGGCAGAACGCGGGCAAGATCGACATGCAGCAGCCCGTGTTCCATCAGGTGCGCCTATCACCTCAATCCCTTCGGTCACGACAAAGCCGCACTTCATGGCAGATACTCCTCGGTGAAGCCAGCCACGACCAAAGCGATGCGAAAGGCGTTTTCACCTCGCTGTTCGATATTACAGGGCGGGTATCCACCATGTCCGGATTTCGCCGTGCACTCTACCAAACACTCTAACTGGTCAGAACCCAGCAAGAACGGGTACGACCCAAGGGGTAATTTTGTCATCCGGCACATCCCTGCAAGACAAAGCGATCTGCAATCCCGGGCCCCACATTCAGCACCCCGTTGGAATGGAAGATGGGGTACAGTGCCGTGGAATGCAAGGGGGCCGGTCCCTGCAATGCGCGCTTTTGCAGCCAGGTTAGGGTGGAAGATGCGAATCACCACGAGCAGCGAGCAAAGGAGAACACGGTGAAAACGTTAATTATTGTATCACAGCTGGCGGATGTTCTTAGGGGCGTTTTAAGATTTTTAATCGGCACGTATGGGATGGCGGAAGAGCCTCCGGCTTATTTGAGGTGCCAATATCTTTCGCTGTTCGCTGTCCCAGGATCAGCTTCCTGCGCATAACGCGCACCCAGGACAGAGCGGGCTTTTAGCCGTCATTCCGTTCTTATGGAGCTATCCCGATCAGCACCAGTGGCACGGCCGGACTACCCCTGCCCTGTCTGATCAGGTTGTAGAGTTTCCCTTCGTAATATCCCGGGCCGGATGACATTTCGACCTGAAGTGCCTTCATGGGTAGAATTTCAATTCCCAAGTCAATCACGTCACCGACAAAAAACGCCATATGTTTCACGAAAAGATCAAAAGAGATAAACGCATATTTGCCAAATTGCACTTCGACTGCCACGCGCTCTTTCACGAAATCGGTCTGGTTGTAAGAATAGATCGGATTTCCGCCACCCGCCTCAATCTCTTCTTTCTGCCGGGTTACGTCCATCGTTATGGTTTTCCGGATCAGTTTCGCATCTTGCGTGACCCAATAGGAGGTTCTGGACTCCGACCATCCACGTGCCTGAAATTCTGCGCCTATCTCTTTGTTCATCTCAATTGGTGCATACAGCATCATGCCCGCCCTGGTTTTTTCTTTGGAAACCTTGGTTTTAAACTGCGTTACATCAACGCTGGTAATCACCTGCTGAATCTCATCCCACAGCACAGGCTTGTGAACCATAAGATACTCAAGACCATTCAGGTGTGAATAATGTTCAACAATCCGCATCTAATGACCTCCGTTCTTCTTGCCGGGATCATAAATCGGCTTATCCATCGGGCGGGTTTGCAAGGTGCCGGACCGCAGCCGATGAACGCGGTCCCGCGCAATATCAACGTATTCCCGAACCACATCGCAACCATAGCCTGTGCGGCCATGTTTGACCGCGGCCACCACCGAAGAACCGACCCCCATATAAGGGTCGAACACACCATCCCCCGGGTTGGTCATTGACAAAACCAGACGCTCCACCAGTTCAACCGGGAACTGGCATGGATGACTGGTTTTCTCGATATGATTATGTTTTACATTGGGAAATATCCATACATCACCCGGATTCTTACCCAATGGGTTGCCTGAAAGCTGCCCCACCTTTGGCCCTTTATAGTATTTTTTCTGTGGATATTTTGACGGAACGCGGATAGAATCAAGATTAAATGTGTAATCATTTCCTTTCGTAAACCACATAATGGTTTCATGGCGTCCGGAAAGCCGTTTGATACAATGCAAACCATGCTCAAAATGCCATATTATCCGGTTACGAAGTTTCATACCATGATTCTTAAAAATATGATAAAGTATTATATCCAGTGGAAATACCTCACCCTTTTCAACGTGATTTCCCACCTGCCAGCAAATAGATCCATTTGGGTGCAGCAAGCGAACGCATTCCGAGATGACTTGCGCCTGATCCTGAACATAATGGTCAAGTGGAGAACGCTTTTCATAGGATTTTCCGATATTATAAGGTGGCGATGTGACGATAAGTTTCATGGATGCGTCATCCAGACCTCTCATGAACTGGAGGTTGTCTTGATGTTTCATTATCGCGTCGGTATCGCGTTCAAGGCCCGTGACCTTCTTAGCCGTGCCCATATTTTTGAGTCCCATCGTTGCGTAGGGTTTTCTTATCTTATATGTCCGCCATCACCCCTTCAATCTTTTTTTCAACTGGTCGCGCCTTTTACGCCCGGTACAAGGCTTCTGTTTAGTCCTCTGGTGCCCGTGATATCCTGCATCGCTGCCGAATTGTTATATCAGGAAGGAGGCGTGGACGGCTGCAGCTGGTCCGCGTAAGGGGGAAAGGAAAGCGGCCCCGTGAGTGTGTGTCAGAGGGCCGCTTTTTGGGCACCCACGTCCATGGCCCAACCGGCCCGTTCCAAATTTATAGCGGCTCTCAGCACCAAAGCGTTCTGCACAGTAGGATAGGCGCACCAGTCGCCATCTGAAAGACGCGGGGCGGTGCATCACCATCGGTTAGACGTTTGCATTGGGCTCCGCTGTGGCGACAGGGGCAGACCAGGCGAGCCGTGACCTGATCAACAGGAACTTTCGGGTAGGTATTCATGAGCTGGACACACGCCACAGACGTGAGATCGGCAAACAGACGCACCATTTCGGCGAGCCCTTGGGGGTTGCCGTGAACCCGCCGGTCCAGCTATGTCTGAACATCCGAAGGCATCTGCCGGGGCCAGATCACCGCCGCGTGGCCAAGTATCTTAGGAACAGAAAGGGAAGCCAGTGGTTTGCTACGCCAACATTAATGGCGGCATAATCGGTCGGAGGCTAATCATGCAGTTCATGCGGCCTGCTCTCCCCGTCGCCATATCGGGAACGGGTCAGGATAGTCCGGGAGGGTATCCGGCCCAATGGCTACCACGGCAGGCACAAGGCACTGGTTCAGCCGCGCTTTCAACGCGGGCCAGTCGATCCCCGCCCCGATGAACACGAGTTCCTGCCGCCGATCACCCCAAGGTTCCCGCCAATGGGCGATGATATAGGCACGCGCACTCTCATGATCGGGCCATCGGTCCCGGGGCACGGAAGCCCACCATGTACCCAGCGGTTTGATACTGGACAGTGCACCGGCAAGCGAAAATTCGGCCACCCAATCGGGCCGCGTCGAAATCCAGAAATGACCCTTGGCACGGATCACGCCGGGCATGTCGCCGTTCAGAACCCCTAGGATTCGGTCAGGCACGAAGGGCAAGTGCGCCCGGTAGACGAAAGACGCCACGCCGTATTCCTCGGTTTCCGGCATGTGATTGGCGAAACCGTAAAGTTCCTTGGCCCACATCGGATGTTCATGCGCCTGTTCAAAATCAAACAGACCAGTATCAAGGATTTTCTCGGCGGCGACGGTGGAATGGCTGGTCTCAATAATTTCTGCATCGGCGTTGAGGCTGCGGATGATCTTACGCGCGGCATCAACACGCTCCGGCCCGGCATCGTCCACCTTGTTCAGGATCACGACATCGGCGAACTCGATCTGGTCGGTAAGCAGATGCACAAGCGTACGCTCATCCTCCTCGCCCATCGTCTCGCCCCGGTCGCGAAGGAAGTCATGAGAGGCGTAGTCCCGCAGCAGGTTCACGGCGTCAACGACTGTGACCATCGTGTCAAGCCGGGCCACATCCGACAGGCTGTCTCCGGCCTCATTGCGGAAATCGAAGGTTGCGGCAACCGGAAGCGGTTCGGAAATACCAGTGGATTCGATAAGCAGATAATCAAACCGGCCCTCGGTGGCCAGACGGCGCACCTCATCCAGCAGGTCATCGCGCAGGGTGCAACAGATGCAGCCGTTGGACATTTCCACCAGGGTCTCGTCGGTCCGGCTAAGCTCAGTATCGGCCCGGACAAGGTCCGCGTCGATATTCACCTCGGACATGTCATTGACGATGACGGCAACCCGGCGACCGTCGCGGTTGTTGAGAACCCGGTTAAGAAGGGTGGTTTTCCCCGCCCCCAGAAAGCCGGAAAGAACAGTAACGGGAAGGCGCGTATCTGGCATGTTGAGCTCCATAACCTGCTGGACAGGTCGCACCAGCTACCTGAATGCGACAGGCGGTGCAACAAAAAATGTTATGATATAACATAAATAGTGGCATCGCTGGCACGGCATCACTGGCACAAGGCACGGAGATGCCGTGGCACAAAGTACCTTGTTGCTTGAAGACTGACACTGCAATCTGCCCGTGCCTTGCCGACGGCTTTGTGCCTTAGGAATGCCTTACTTTTGTTCACTTCCCGTTCAATGGTCTAACCCGTTGGGGTGAACGTGCGTTCCTTGATTCCTGGGCGTGCGCCCGGGAATCAGGCCATAATCTACGGGTTGATGCGGGTTTCGTTGTAGATAATAATATACCGAATCACCTTGGGCGGAGTGTCAACGCAAGACGTTGGGCATAGGGGCCTATACGGTGTTGACAATACTACACCGCCGTGTCGTAATCTGCGTCTGCAGGTGGAGGGATGATATATGAGTGGTCAGCAAAGGCTCCGTTCTTTGCTTTTTGACGGAGAATCGGAGCTAATAAATGTCAAGTTTTTCCCTGGGAACGGGGAGAAGTTGACTCCGGATGCTCTCAGTGGTGCTGCGGCTGACATGCTTCGCAGTGCACGGGATGCTTTTGATCGTGGTGAGCCGAGTGAGCCACCTGCTACTGATAGGGTAAGGAAGCGAGTTCTTGCTTGATACAGTGGTTGATAATCAAGTTGCGAAGGCCCGGTTGACTATCGGGCCTTCCTGCATGTGGGGACAATGATGCTCAAGAAATTCATCAAAGACACAGAGGGTCGAGCCGACCTTCCGGTTGAGATCACTGATTTGGCAGATGCAATCACTGCGAAAGGCTTGGCAGATGTAGATATCGTCTACCTGAAGTCCGTTGAGGCTAATCCCTCTGAAATTCACGGTGCGTTTTGGTGCTACAGGCAAAGCCTCGGCGTGTATCGCAAGTATCAGACGGTGGCAGTGATCCCCTACAACGCGAATGACCCCATTGAGTGGCAAAGAGTTACCTGCGCAAAAGAGTTAATGCACCTGTTTGATACGGAATTGGAGCAGACCAATCAAGACAACGAGGTCTGTGATCTCATCAACCGCCTGCTTAATCGTTTCTCTAGCGATGATGTTGGGCTTGCGGATCTTATGGCAGGCAAGGACAAACTGGCTTTATACATGTGTCTTCCCCTGCTGCTGCCGCGAGCTGCACTACTGGAAGCGCGTGAGGCAGTAGAGAACGAACAGCTAACGGTCAAAGACGTGGCCGAGAAAGCAGTTATGCCAGTCGATCTTGTAAAGCTGATGCTTGATCCAGAATGGGATACCTTATCCCGAAGACTGGCCCAGATGTGATCAGCCGAGTACCTGCATCTACCCGAAGAGCATTGGTCGGAGTGGCGAGATTCGAACTCACGACCCCTGCCTCCCGAAGGCAGTGCTCTACCAGGCTGAGCTACACTCCGACCGCGACGGGCAGTGTAGCCGGGCCAAGGGGGCAATGCAAGAGGGGCATCCATCCCGCACGAATCTAATCCGCTTTGTCCTGTGTCGGTCCGTGGGGGTGCGGGCCGCGCTGCGCATCGCTGAGATAGGGTGCCACGCGCGGGGCAGAGGGCGTGGCCGCACGGGACCGGGTGCGCAGAACCGGCGTGGTCCGTGAGGTTCCGCCCCTCTCCTCGCGCAGCACGATATAGATACCCGAGGCGATGATGATCCCGGTGCCGATCATTGTAGGCGGTGCCAGGGTGTCACCGAACAGAAGGACGCCGAACAGGCTGGCCCAGATGATCTGTGAATACTGCATCGGGGCCACAATCACCGCCTGTGCATGGCGGTAAGCCAGGATCAGGCAGCTGGTTCCGATCAATGCCATTGCCGCGATCACGCCCGAAGCCGCGATATCGACCAAGGGCATAGGCTGATAGACGAAGGGCAGCGCGAGGGCCATCAGGATGAAGTTTGCCATCATCGGGTAAAGAATGAGGACGACGCTGCGCTCCTCTCGCCCGATTTTTCGTACCACGACCGAGGCGAAGGCCCCGGTAAACGCTGCGCCAAGTGCCGCGAAATGCCCGAGTTCGAAATCTGTGGAACCGGGCTGCAATACCACAATTACACCGCCCAGCCCCACCAGAACCGCCAGGCCCCGGCACCAGCCGACACGCTCCCCCAACATCGGAATCGCCATGATCGTAATCAGAAGCGGGCCAGCAAAGAGAATTGCGTAGACCTGTGCCAGCGGAAGAGAAGAGGAGAATGCGAAAAAAGCACCAATCCCGGTAAAGACGGCGGCGGCGGTACGCGCGGCGGTCCACCAAGGGTGACGCGGGCGCAGATTGCCCTCGGACGCATCGCGCATTAGCAGGAATGTAATGATCGGAAAGCCAAACAGCACACTGAAGAAAACGATCTGAAACGGGGAGTAGGATCCGCCGAGATATTTGATCACCACATCATGGGTTGCAAAGATGGCAAAGGCCAGCAGCGCGAATAGCGCACCGCGCAGATTGGCAGTCTTACTGGACAATTAACCTCTCCTAACCTCTCCGGAATACCGGTTCCAGGTCTGTGTTGTAATCGTGGCCACTGAACGGGGCAGGGCGTGTGCCCCCGGCTTTATGTGGCGATTCATAGTTCATAGTTGTAGGTGGTATTGCAGGTGTCGTGCAAGCCTTTGACCACACACCGGTATCCGGCAGGTCCGAGAGGCCCGCCCGCTTTGTGCAGTATCACGTCGCAGGGGCCGCGATTATCCCAACGGAACAGCAACCGCCACCCAAGTGATAACAAGCCTTTGAATAGACTTTCTTTTGAACACCTTTCCGTTTGCTCAGCGAGATAATCACGTTCCGGAAAGGCTGGCATGCGCTGCCGATCACCTTAAAAAAGTCAGCTACACCCCGGAGCAGTCATTGACCAACCTTGGGGAGCTTTGTGATGATTGCATCCCCCATGTCCGATGTGCTGACCGGGGTTATGCCTTCCTGACCCAGCAGATCGGCGGTGCGCAAACCATCGGCCAGAACGGCCTGCACTGCCTGTTCCAGCCGGTCGGCCTCTGCCCCTTGGTCAAAGGAGTAGCGCAGTGCCATCGCGAAACTGAGGATACAGGCTATCGGGTTGGCCTTGCCCTGGCCCGCGATATCTGGGGCAGAACCATGCACCGGCTCATACAGTGCCTTGGGTCGCCCGCTCTCCATCGGCGCACCCAGCGAGGCCGAGGGCAACATACCAAGGGAGCCGGTCAGCATTGCGGCGAGGTCAGACAGCAGATCGCCAAAAAGGTTGTCGGTGACGATGACATCGAACTGTTTGGGCCACCGGGTCAACTGCATGGCACCGGCATCAGCGTACATATGGCTCAACGCTGTATCCGGGTACTCGGCGTCATGCACCTCCTGCACCACATCGCGCCACAGAATACCCGATTCCATCACATTGGCCTTTTCCATCGAGCAGACCCTGTTGTCGCGTTTCCGGGCCAGTTCAAAGGCTGAGCGGGCGACACGGGCAATCTCGCCTTCCGTATAGTACTGCGTGTTGATGCCGACGCGCTCATCGCCTTCGGTATGGATGCCGCGCGGTTCGCCGAAATAGACACCAGAGGTTAGTTCCCGCACAATCATAAGGTCAAGGCCAGCGACGATGTCTTTCTTCAGGCTGCTGAAATCGGCCACTGCATCGAAGCATTGCGCGGGGCGCAGGTTGGCATAAAGGTCCATCTCCTTGCGAAGACGCAGGAGGCCCCGTTCGGGCTTTACGCTGAAATCCAATGTGTCGTATTTCGGACCTCCGACCGCACCCAGAAGCACCGCATCAACCTTCTGCGCCTTGGCCATCGTGTCATCGTGAAGGGGGGTGCCATGGACGTCATAGGCAGCACCACCCACCAGAGCCTCGGACACATCAAACCCCAGGCCGCGATTTTCCCCCATCCAATCAATGATTTTACGGACCTCAGCCATCACTTCGGGGCCGATGCCATCGCCAGGCAGGATCAGAAGACCGGGGATCGTCATGATGGAACATCTTTACGCAAGGAACCTCACACTTACCATAGCTGCAAAGCGCGGAAGGGTCAAAGGAGTCTTCCCAGCCTTCGGGAACGGTTTGCCATGGCCATGGCTGTGCGATGTGAGTCTGCCATGCTGCCTCCGTTCTGCGTGAGTTATGAAGGGAAAAAGATGTCCGCAAACACGAGACAGCAACTCGCGGAGATCACCAGGTCAGGCGAATCGGATATTAAGAAAGACTGTGACCGTGGTTGCAGCGGGCTGAATGTGTTCGGCGTCTGGCCAGAGGCGGGGCAGCAGTCAAGCTGACAGCAATGGGTGGCCAAGTGCGCACCTTTGAGGTCGGCGGGACAGCGATGCCTTTACCCGACCGGGTCGGGTTTTGCCTAAAGCAGCGGCCCCACCCCTGCCAATTGCAGGGCGTGCAAACGGGCATAGGCCCCGCCCTGTTCCATTAGCTCGCCATGGGTGCCTTGTTCCAACACCCGCCCGCGATCCATGACCACAATCAGGTCCGCGTCGCGCACGGTGGAAAGACGGTGTGCGATAATCAGGGTTGTGCGACCATCTGACAGGCGGTTGAGTGCCTGCTGCACCAGCTGTTCCGATGGTGTATCAAGGGCCGAGGTCGGCTCATCCAGCAGCAGGATCGGGGCGTCGCGCAGCATCGCACGAGCGATAGACACGCGCTGACGCTGACCGCCGGACAGGGCGGAACCGCGGGGCCCCACGCCTGTTTTCAACTTGTCGGGAAAGCTGTTTGCGAACTCCGTGACCGATGCGGCGTGTGCGGCCGCTTGCACGGCAGCTTCATCGGCGTCAAGCCGTCCAAGACGAATGTTTGTTTCTATGCTCTGGTCAAACAGCGCGGTTTCCTGACCCACGACGGCGATGTTGTCGCGCAGCTGGTCAATGCTTGTGTCTGTGGTTGCAACATCGCCGATTCTGACCTGGCCTTGATCAGGATCGATCAGCCGTGTCAGTAGGGCAAAAACGGTGGTCTTGCCGGCACCTGACGGCCCGACTAATGCGGTTGTCCGGCCCTGCTTTACCCGAAAGCTCAGCCCGTTCAGAACTGGCGCGGCACCATAGCTGAAGGTGACATTCTGAAAGACGATGTCACCGTGATCAAGCGGTCGGGGTTTGGCGGGTGTCAGTATGGCCGGTTCGGTATTGAGCACCTGGTAAAGGCGCTCAAGCGAGGCAAGTGCGGCCTGGATATAGGCCGAGAGGTTCGACAGGCGGCGGACAGGGTCAAGGACCAAGGCCAAGGCGGTGAAGAAGGACATGAACTGCCCCACCGTCTTTTCACCCGAGACAATTTCAGCCCCGCCGAACAGCAGAACCAGGAAAAAGGCGATAGCCGCCAGGATGTCGATCATCGCGGGGGTTCCGGCCTTGCTGCGCTCGGCGCGCAGCTGCTGACCCAGAAAGCGGCCTATCTCATCGCGGAAGATGCGGGATTGATACGCCTCTAACCGGTTGACCTTGATCGTCTGCATCCCGTGAAAGATTTCATCCATCTGCGTCGAGAGACGCGAGGCCGCCTCCCTCGCGCGATGGGTGAAGCCCCGAATCAACCGTTGCAGGGCCACAACGGGCAAGAACATCAACGGCACACCCACAAGTGCCAGAAGCGACCATTGCAGATCGTTCAGAAACATGACCGCCAGAAGCGAGATCAGGGCGATCACATCCCGCCCCGCCGACATCAGCGCGGTCGCCGCAAGGCTCTGCAGCGCGGTCGTATCGCCGCGCACCCGCTCGATCAGGGCACCGGGGGCGTTTTCCTGAAAAAACTGCCCATCCAGCGTAAGCATATGGTTCAGCAGCCGGGTTTGCAGGGCGGTGACCACCCTGAGCCCGATGGACACGATGATCATCCGCTGACCAAACCCCGCCACCGCCCGCAACAGCAGGATGCCAGCGATCACAATTGCAACGACGACAACCATCCCCTCATTGCCACCGACCAGAACCTGATCAAAAAGGGGCTGGATCATGTAGGCGGCGAAGCCCAGAGTCGCGCCCTCAACGCTCATCAACAGAAGGGCCGCGACCATCCGCTTCCAATAGGTCGAGACATGCTCTTGCCAAAGCCGCCGCAGCAGCAGGCCCGGGTGCGGTGCCTTGGGTTGCTTCTGGCCCGGGTTATCAAGAAGGATCGTCCTGTCAGACGGCTGCATTAGCAATGGTAACCTTGAGCGGGTTCGCAGATGTGCTGATTACGGCAAGCCACCCCATCGGGCAAGACCTGACAAGGACACTGCGGAATCATCGGTTGTGCCAGATCGGAACAGTTGGTTTGGTTGTCGAACCCATGGCCGAACACGGCCCGACAGCACGAAAGGAGTACCCCTATGCCCAAAGGATACATCATTGGCCATATCACCTTAACCGACCCGGACGCCTACCCGGAATATGTGCGTCGCGACACACCGATCCTGGAAAAGCACGGTGCGGCATTTATTATTCGCGGGGGCCGGTCAAAAACGATGGAGGGGCAGGCGAACGACCGCCATGTGGTAATCGAGTTTCCATCCTATGAGGCGGCTTTGGTGGCCTATAACGATCCGGAATACCAGGAAGTGGCCAAGATTCGGCATAAGGCGGCAGAGAGTGTGATTATCGTGGTCGAAGGCGTTTGAGGGGGCTGGTTCCCATACAGGTTGCACATGGGTGAAAGAACTTTCCGTTCAGCACCCCTCCTGGCCGCTACATACTGGCCAGTTCAATTGCCATTGAAGGCCCACGGGCCATTAATGGTGTGGTGGCTTCGCGTTGATTGCGCATCAGGCGGTTTTGCTCAACGGTTGAGATCTGACCCGGGAACGCGATGTGTTTTCGGCCAATGCCATTCCGCCTTAGGGCAGGATCGCCAGCCAGATTGACGCGGTCAGAACCGTCAGCCCCGTTCCGATTAACACCACCGAAGCTGCGACGCGGCGTGCAACCCCATACATATCGGCAAAGAGGTATGAATTCACCCCAGGTGCCATGGCCGCGGTAATAACGGCGGCGCGCAATTGCCCGGTTGTCAGGTTAGTGATAAGGGTACCCATGCCGAAGGCGATCGCCGGATGCAACACCAGCGACACGGCACAGATAAATGCGATCATCGCGACATCGCCTTTGGGCTTGTACCGGTACAGCACACCGCCCAAGCCGAACAGGGCAACAGGCAGGGCGGCGCGAGTCGTCATCTCCAACGCGTCCTCCAGCACCCCGGGGATCGGCAGTGTGCTGAGGTTTACCACAAAACCCAACCCCACGCCGATCATCAAGGTATTGCGGAACATGGCTGTGCCGACCTTCTGGATCAGCCGTGTGGGTGTTGTGTTATCGCCGCGCACGATTTCCATCGCTGTAATGCCAAGCATGTAGCAAAACGCCGCATGCGGCGCGACAATGGCGTAATTCGAACCCAACGCCGCTACCCCATAGGCGCGTTCGGTAATTGGCAGCCCCATGAGCACAGTATTGGCGAAAAGGCAGGAAAAGCCGATGGCCACACTGTCAGCCCAAGGGCGTCCGAAGATCAGCCGCGCGCCTAAAAACCCCGCGAAAAAACAGATGGTTGAGCCAGTGTAGAACGATACCAGTAGATCAGCGTCATATTCCGCCCCCAGATCCAGCGTGGCGATGGCCATGAACAGAAGGCAGGGAATCGCGAATTTCTGGGTGAAATTCATTATGCCATCAACATCACTATCGGAACACAGGCCCCGCCACACGGCAAGATAGCCCGCCCCGACCACCACAAAGACCGGGGCCACCACACCCAGAAGATCGGTCATTCAGACTTCATAGCGGATCACCATTCCGTCATAGGCTGGGGTAATGTGTTCCGGCGTTTCTTCGTCCACGGTGCGGTAATCGAGGTCGATATGCATGTTGGTCAGTACCGCCCGGCGCGGTGCGGCCCGCGCGATCCAGCCAAGCGTCCTGTCCAGATGGGCATGCGACGGGTGCGGCGTGCGGCGGAGCGCATCGATCACCCAGCAATCCAGACCCTCCAGCAGTGGCCACGTTGCGGCGGGAATGTCCGACACATCGGGCAGATAGGCAAAATCTCTAACCCGGAAGCCAAGGGCATCGATCATACCGTGATCCACCTTGAACGGGGTCAGCAAGATAGGGCCCCCCGCGCCGTCAATCGTCACCTCAGCACTGATCCCATACAAATCCAGGATCGGCGGGTAGGTCGAGCCCGGCGGCTGCACAAAAGCATAGCCGAACCGGCTGAGCAGATCATTCTGTGTGGCATCATCGGCATAAACAGGTAGACGCTGGCAGCGGTTGAACACGATCATTCGCAAATCATCCAGCCCGTGCACATGGTCCGCATGGGCGTGGGTGTACATCGCCGCATCCAGCCGCCCAATCCCGGCATCCAGAAGCTGTGCACGCAGATCGGGGGAGCTATCGATCAGAACGGCAGTTTCGCCACCTTGGCCAATTTGCTGGATCAGAAGCGAACAACGGCGGCGGCGGTTGCGCGGTTCTGTCGGGTCGCAATTGCCCCATATATCGCCCAATCGCGGTACGCCGCCCGAGGATCCACAACCCAGAATAGTAAAGCGCAATTCCGCCATTCAGGTACTATCCTGCCAGGCGGCAGCTTTCCAGAAGAGCCGGTTGAAATTGGCACTGGTTTGCGCGGCAAAGGCGGCTTCGGACATGCCGAAAAGCCCCGCACCTACGCGGGCGGTGTGAACCGTATAGGCGGGTTCATTACGCTTGCCGCGACAGGGTGGGGGGGTCAGGTAGGGGGCATCGGTTTCGACCAGAATCCGGTCCACCGGGGCGGCGGCGAAAATCCCTCGCAGCGCGGTTGAGTTCGGAAAGGCGACAATGCCAGACATAGACAGATAGAAGCCCAAATCCAGTGCTGCCTGCGCCAGCCCCGCGCCCGAGGAAAAGCAATGCATGACACAGGACCAGGGACCGGCGCGGTATTCCTCGGTCAGAATGCGGGCCATATCCTCATCAGCGGCGCGGGCATGGATGATCAGGGGCAGCCCGGTCACCCGCGCCGCTTCGATATGAATGCGCAGGCTGTCTTGCTGCATGGCGGCACTATCGGCAGTGTAGTGGTAATCAAGCCCACTTTCACCAATCCCGATGAGTTTCGGGTGCCGCGCCAAGGCCGTAAGTGCATCGACCGTCGCCATCGGCTCATCGGCGGCGTGCATCGGATGGGTACCAACGGCCCAGAACACTGGCGTAAACCGCTCGGCAATGGCCTGTACCTGGGGTGCCGTCCGCAGCCTGGTGCAGATCGTGACCATTCGGGTGACGCCTGCGGCCTCGGCCCGGGCCACAACCTGCGGCAACTCCCCGGAGAAATCCGGGAAATCCAGGTGGCAATGGCTGTCGATGAGCTGCGGCGTGTCGAGCATGAGCGATTCGTGCAGGGCGCGGGATTAGGCGGGAAGACGGGCCACCATCTGATCAAGGCTCAGGCACATATCAAGGATCAATGCGGCAGGGTCAAGATTGACCGCCCTGCCGCGTCGCACCCTGGCCGTCAGTCCCTGGGCCAGATCGGCCCAGGCTCGCCCGGTGGGGGGATCGGGTGCCAACCGCGCCAGTATCTCACCCTCTCCCGGCAGGATTTCCGGCGGCAGCCTGCCTGTTGTCCCGACAAGTGCCAAACGAGCCATCAGCCGATCAAACAGCGTGAGCGTCAGGTCAAACTCCGCCTCGGCCTCACGCGCTGTGGCTTTCTCGGCCAGGGTGATCACGCGTGACCGATCCAGCCGAGGCAGAGTGGCCAGAAGTGCCAGCAGATCGCCATAAAGCGCGACACCATCGAGTGCTGCAAGACGCACCGCCGCACCCACGGACCCCTCGGCCAATTCCGCCAAGCCACCATCCGCCGCCTCGACACCAGCCTGGGCCAGCGCGATGTGCAGATCGGCCGGGCCAAGCCGCGACAGGTGCAGGCCGCGGCAGCGCGAGCGAATCGTTGGCAACAGACACGAGGGTTGATGCGCTACCAGTAGAAGAACCGCATTGGCCGGAGGTTCTTCCAGAACCTTCAAGACCGCATTGGCGGCATTCTTGTTCATCTCATCGGCTGCGTCGATCAGAACCACCCGCCGCCCGCCATCAGTGACCGAAAGTGCAAAGAAATCCTTCAGCCGTCGCACCTCATCCACGGTAATTTCTGCCCTCAGACGCTTCCTCTTCTCATCCCAAGGGCGGCGCAGCAGCATTAGGCCCGGTTCGGACAAGGCCCGCAGGCGACGGGCCACAGGGTGCCCTGTCGGAATATCGGGTATGTTCGACGTGGGCGCGGCAAGCAACGCATCGTCATTTGTGTCTGGCGGCGTGGCCAGCAGAAACCGCGCCATACGCCATGCCAGCGTGGCTTTACCCACGCCGCGTGGCCCGGTCAGAAGCCAAGCATGATGCAGCCTGCCCGAAGTAGCGGCTGCCATGAAATCTGCCTCGGCCGCGGCATGGCCAAAGACTTGTTCGGTAAAGCGCGGATGAAGCGCACCTTCGGTGCGGTCGGGTTCGGGCGGTACTTCTTCCGGATATATGCTCATGGCAGGGCTGTCTGTGCGACGGCCAGAACATCATGCGCCACCGCGTCAATGTCCCGGTTGCCGTCGATCACCCGAAACCGCGCTGGTTCTGCCTGGGCGAGCTCCAGATACCCCGCCTGTATCTTCTGTTGCAGGGTCAGGCCGAAATCCTCAAAACGCCTCTCGGGTTCGTTTCGCCGCTTCGCACGGGTCAGGCCGGTGCATGGGTCCATGGTGATCAGGATCGTCATATCCGGTTCTCGACCGATCATAAGATCATGCAAATCATTTACCAGTTGCCGCAAATCCCCGCGTGACATGCCCTGATACATCTGTGTGCTATCCACGAATCGGTCACAGATCACGATCTTGCCCGAGGCCAGGGCAGGCCCGATCACGCGGTCCATATGGTCGCGGCGCGCGGCGGTGAAGAGCAGGATCTCAACTTCGGGCGACCATCTGTCCGGATTGCCTTGCAGCACCAGGGCGCGAATATCCTCTGCCCCGGGGGAGCCGCCGGGTTCCCGCGTCAGAAGAACATCGCGGCCTGCGTCCTCCAGCGCACGGGCCAGCCGCCGCGCCTGGGTGGTTTTGCCCGCGCCGTCAATACCCTCCAGACTGATGAACAGCCCCGCCTGCGCCATCAACCCGGCACCGCCGCCGGAACAACGCCACCCAACAGATCGTGCAGGATCAGGCGCACTGCCGTGCCCAGTCGGGCGACAATGCCGCCGCGTTCTACCGGGGCCACCGCAACAAGCGGGATGCGGCGTTCGTCAAATCCCTCCAAGCGTACCACCAAGGTGCCAAGCACAGCCCCCTCTTTGATTGGGGCCACAATAGGACCTTCATAGACCACTTCGGCTTCGATCACGTTTCCTTGAATGGCGGGAATCAGCATGGTGACATTTTCCGCTGGCGTCAGCCCGACGCTTTCCGCCGCGCCCATGAACACCTCGGCCTCGGCCAGGATGGTGCCTGCGGCCAAAACCTCTCGCTCCGCGAATTGGCGAAAGGCCCAGTTCACGATCCGCTCCGCCTCTCGCGCCCGTTTACCAGGGGTGTCGATCCCGGTGATCACAAAGGTCACACGCCGGTCGCCCTGCATGGCAGAGCCGACAAGGCCATAGCCTGCCTCTTGCGTGTGACCGGTTTTCAGGCCGTCGGCCCCGATGCCCATGGTCAGGATCGGATTGCGGTTGAAGCGGTTGTCGGGTGCACGTCCGTCAAACAGAAACTCGGTTTCGGCAAAATAGGGGTAATATTGTGGAAATTCAGTGATTAACCGCTCGGCCAGAATGCCCAGATCGCGCATACTCATCACATGGCCCGGTGCAGGCCAGCCCGAGGCGTTGCGAAAGGTGGAATTCTCCATCCCCAACTGGAGCGCGCGCTGCGTCATCATGTCGGCAAAGCCTGCTTCGGTCCCGTCGGGGCTAAGTGCTTCGGCAAGGACCACGCTGGCATCATTGCCGGATAGCACGACGACCCCGCGGATCAAATCCTCAACGCTGACCCGGTCGCGGGTGGTCAGAAACATGGTGGAACCGCCAAAGCTCATCGCATGGGTGCTAACGGGCAAAAGCGTCTCCATCTCCAGCCGCCCATCCTCCAGTGCCTCAAACACCATGTTCAGCGTCATCAGCTTGGACATGGAGGCTGGCGGCAACGGCAGCTGGTCGTTATGGCTGAGCATCACTTGCCGGGTATTGTGGTCAATGACATAGGCTGCCTGTGCCTCTGTCTCGAAGGCCGCGGCCGCGGTCGAGAGGGCCAGAAGGGCAAATGCAGCGAGTGTGGACCGGGCAGCGGTGCTCATGGTGTCCTTTGCTTGGTTCATCGGTCGGTTCGCAGGAAATACGCAGCCGCGCACTCCTGTATTGAACGATACAATCTTTTGCAGCAGCTGAAAACCCATAGCGGGGTCAAGCGGGGTCAATTGACAGCACATTGCAGGCGGGTTTTAGAATCGCACGACAAGCGGTAGGGTTCAGACCGCGCCGGAGGAGTGGCAGAGTGGTTAAATGCACCGGTCTTGAAAACCGGCGTGCGTGAAAGCGTACCGTGGGTTCGAATCCCACCTCCTCCGCCATTTAGGCCCACGAAAGGGTGGAAGATCAAATTTTAGGCTTGAAATTATTTCCTTTTAGGCCAGCCTCTTGTTAGGCTTACCACGCGGAGTTTCAATTCAGGTAAGCCACCTGACCAGCGATACCGTACAGATGTTTTACAGTCAAGGAGACGCGGTCAGTTAGCGACCAGGTGCAGCGGCCCGAAATAAACGCCGAATCGCCGACATACGGGGGACGATACGCTCACCAGGGGCAAGGGGCCAGACCTATATGGGGATCCGACTCTGGCCCCTCGCGGCCAGGCTGTTGAAAAAATTCTTGCGTTTGTACCGGAGCCTGGTGTAGGGATTCGTTTATGGCGTTTTGTGCTGACATAATCACCCGCACGGCCCCTTATTCGGGCGCAGGTTGGGCCTTCACGGCTTCGCGTAATTACAGCCACGCAGGCGGGCGAGTCAAGCACCGCCCCGCCCCGCACCCCTCCGCCCCCCCAAAAAAGATGCGAAGAGATGAAAAAAGACTTGCAAGCGGGGGGAGTGGTTATGTAAGACAGAGACGTGGTACTATCGCTCGCCGGTCACATTGTCCGCCGAAGGGGCTTGGCAAAGGCGCGGGATGTGTGCTATACAAGACGAATCGCCCGATACCATAAGGGCACCACCAACGGGCCAATTCGGCCTTGAATCCAAAAAAACGCACTGATATGTATTTTTGCTGAATGCCCTTGACCCGTCCGCGCAGGGGGCCTACGTTAACACAACGGGCCAAGAGGCCCGCAACCGAAGAAAGCGAAGAAACCCATGGAAAAGCCTACTACCCGGGAAGAAATTATTAGACTCTATCGTGACGGCCTCCTGACAGGGTACGAGGCTTGGGAGATTTGGAAGTCACTTCCACCACTTCCATCGCCTCCTCGGGTGCCTGATTACACGCCCAGACACAAGATCGGTGGCGATGGATTTGATGACCTGCGTGGCTTCGATGGCGATGACACGCTGGAAGGCAGGGGCGGGAATGATGACCTGGACAGCGGCAAGGGCGGGAACGATCTTCTCATTGGCGGCGATGGAAACGATAACATGTCCAGTGGCGCGGGCGATGACACCCTGAACGGTGGCCGTGGGCGCGATGTCATGAACGGTGGTAGTGGGAACGACCTTCTCATCGGTGGCGATGGAAACGATAACATGTCCAGCGGCGCAGGGGATGACACCCTGAACGGTGGCCGTGGGCGCGATGTCATGAACGGTGGTAGTGGGAACGACCTTCTCATCGGTGGCGATGGGAATGACGCCATGTATGGCGAATATTTCGGCAGTTCTTCTGG
>JACONJ010000044.1 GCA_014323785.1 Paracoccaceae bacterium
CTCTGGGGCGGGTCCGGGAATGACACGCTCTATGGTGGCAGTGGGAATGATCGCCTGGTCGGGGGCCGTGGGGATGATCGACTGACCGGCGGCACCGGGGCCGATACCTTTGTCTTTTACGATGGACATGGGAATGACACCATCACCGACTTCACCCGTGGCACGGATGTGATCCACTTTCGGGGTGAGGGTGCCCCTCAAGGCTTTGATGCGCTGAGCATCATCACCGGCACCGCTGAAAATGTTGACGTCACCTGGACAACAAGGGACAGCCTGGTGCTGGAGGGCGTCTCTCAAAATGAGCTGACCATCACCGGTAACGATGAGGGCGATTCCATCATCACCTGGAACACAGACGGCACAGAGAACAGCCGCGTGGTAAAGGGCGTTGCCCAGGACGCCCTGACCATCACCGACAACGCTGAAGGTGCTGCCGTCATCACCTGGAACACCAAAGACAGCATCACGCTGGAGGGCGTGGCCTCCGCAACCCTGACGGCAGAGGACTTCATCTTTGCAGGGGATGCGGATGATAAGGCCGGTGCCAGGGGCAAGATCAACGAGCTCGACGGCACCGATGCCAGCGATACGCTGACCGGCTCCAGTGGCCGGGACTCGGTGGATGGCGGTGCGGGTAACGACAGACTGATTGGCCGTGCCGATAACGACGTCATCAATGGCGGCGTCGGGCGTGATACCCTGGCAGGAAATCGTGGTGATGATACCCTTGACGGGGGCAGGTATTCCGACACGCTGATTGGCGGTCACGGTGATGATGTTCTGACCGGTGGCAAGTGGAAGGATACCTTTGCTTTCGACACTGGCCACGGGAATGATGTGATCACCGACTTTGAAGACGGCATGGATATGATTCACATCACTGCAAGCGATGTCGGGTTTGATGACTTGGCCATTGCTGATAAAGGCAGTGCTGTGGTTGTTACCTGGGCTGGTGGCAGCATCACACTGGAGGGCGTGGACCACACGGCCCTGACGACAGAGGACTTTGTGTTCGGCTGATCTTCACCCTGCGGTATCAGTGAGCCACCTTAACAGAAGAAAAGAAAACCATAGGAACACCTGGACAAAAATCTACCAAAGGCGATGACTGCCTGATCCGCGGCGATGGAAACGACATTGTCCACGTCAGGCAGGGTAACGATTCCCTGGACGGTGGAAAGGGCAAAGATGTACTTCGGGGCAATTGGGGCAATGACACCCTGAAGGGCGGTGCGGGCAACGATACCTTGGACGGTGGCGATGGGAATGACACCCTGAACGGCGGCGAAGGCGAAGATTCCCTGGACGGCGGCAAAGGTAACGATACCCTGAAAGGGGGCGGCGGAAACGATACGTTGATTGGCGATGCAGACGAAGATACGCTTGTGGCTGCAGATGGGGCAACAATGAACGGCGACAATAAAAGCCTTTATTCCGACATGTCATGGACCGATACCTTCATGTTCCGCGAAAATTCCGGCGACAGCACAATCGAGGACTTTGACCTTAAAAAAAGGGGATGTTCCGGGGGATGTCCTGAAGTTCGAGGACGGAATCGCCTACGACGATTTGACAATCACCGGTGCGAAAATCACCTAGGGCGATAACAGCGTCACATTGGAAGGTTTGGAAGAGGGGGACGTCATGAGGGTAGCCAAGGAAGCAAGATTCGAAGAGGATACAAGTCCTCCTGCCATGGATACGGACCTTGGTTTGTTATAAACTGAGAGCAGGAACAGACGCACAGCACAAGGCGGCCACCCCCCAGGGTTGGGGCCGCGTGTCGGGGGTGGTCTCTGTGGGTGCGCTGACGGGTGGCGGGGCAGGGGCAGGCAGAGCAAGGGCCACGAAAGGGGCCAGAGGGGCAATAGGCACAGGGGCACGAAAAACCAGCCAGAACAGGGGCAGAACGGCAACCTAGGCAGTCAACGGTTCCGCTTGCCCAGTGGCCAAGCGTTGCATCCGGGGCACTTACCCAGCACAAGAGAACCTTGGGGGAACAGACAGGAAAAGGCCAATTGATCAGCAAGCGAAGCGTCACTTGATTATCTGTCTTCAATTCGCCCATGACCCGGCAGGTTTGGTGGTCAGCGGTGATGCTGGGGCCAAGACCAGGTTTTTGCGGCTGCGGCCGAACTACTGGCATAAGGTGACCCCAGTCATTGGTACACAAAATTCCCCCCAACGCGCTGTTTGTTCGGTTGCTTTTCGCGTGGCGAACCCCCTGACCGGGGGCTAGGGTTGCCGCATGATACGGCCCGCGATTTCCTTTTCTGATGATCAAGCCACGGCCTTCGATGCGATCACGGGTGTTCTGAAAGAGGCGGGCGTTGATCTGGTGCGCGAGAGGCTGACCCCTTCTGCCGGGGGCCAGGGCGCAGTGATGGCAATCACCGGCAAGGCTGGCTCGGGCAAGACCCGTCTGCTGGCGCATCTGGTCAAGGCGTTGCAGGGCGCGGGCGTTGACCTCATCTCGGGCGATTGGGAAGGGGGCCAAAGGCCAGAGCGGCGCACCGCGGCGATCCTGGCCCCCACCAACAAGGCCGCAAGCGTCCTGCGGTCCCGCGGGGTTCCCGCCACCACGATCCATCGCATCCTTTACACCCCTGTCTATGATCCGGAATACGAAAAAGTCGCCGAATGGCTGGCCAATCAGGAGGCGCGGCCAGTGATCGAAGCCTTAACCGATGCGGCACTTGACCAGGCAAAGTTGGTCTATGACGCGCATAAATCTGTCCCGGCGGCCCTGGCGGCAACGGGGCTGCGTGGTGCAGATTTCATCACTGGCTGGACACGCCGCGAAGATTCCCTGGATATCGGTCTGGTCGATGAAAGTTCGATGCTGGATGACACGCAGTTTCAGGATTTAACGGAGATTTTCCCAACCCTGATCCTGTTCGGCGATCCGGCGCAATTGGCACCGGTGGGGCAATCCGGGCAGATGGTCTTCGCCAGGATAAAATCTTCCCGAAAGATGGATTTGGCCCGCGTTCACCGGCAGGCGACCGACAACCCGATCCTCGATCTGGCCCATGCCCTTGGCGACCCAGAGCTGGGGTTCAAGGCGTTCGAGCGCATGGTGGAACAGGCCGCAGAAGGCGATGACCGCATCGTCGTGGCCCCGCGCGCCGATAGCGATCTGATGGTTCGCAGCCCGGTTCTGGTCTGGCGCAATGCCACCCGTATTCGCCTGATCCGGGCCTTTCGCAACGCCCATGGCGCACCCGAGGACGCCCTGCTGCCCGGAGAGCCGCTGATCTGCGACGGAATCGAGCTGCCCCTGAAGCATCGCGGGAAACGCATCGATCTGGAGGCGCGTGGCCTGATCAAGGGGGCGCAGGTCGTCTATGTCGGGCCGGGCAACAGGTCCGGGTTTTCCCGGCTGCATGTTGTCGGGGCCGAAAGCCCGCGCCTTTCGGCGGCCTCGATCGTGAAGATTGAAAACCCTGATGAGGAAGAGCCCTTCATCCCCTTCGCTGCCCGCATGGGCGCGGTGTTTCTGCATGGTGCGGCGGTGACAATCCACAAGGCCCAGGGATCACAGTGGAAAGAGGTGCAGGTCTTTGCCCCCGATCTATACGCCGCCGCGCGCTCGGGCCGAGAGGAGGCAGGCCAGGCACTGTGGAAGCGGCTGGCCTATGTCGCCATTACACGCACCGAACATCGGCTGATCTGGGTCACGCGCTACATGCTTTCCAGGCCCGAATCCGGGCTGGACATCGAATATCTGACCACCCCCACGGCCCCGCTAAACCTGAAAGAAGAAGCACCCTGAAGACTATCCCTGCATCATCGGTTCAGCCCCGGAATCGAATACCCCACAACCAGGCTGTCTCTGCCCGCCGATGTTAGCCGATTTATAGTTGCTCCTGTGACACATGGATGGAAGCCAAACCTGCGTGCATGGCTCTGTTGGTGCGGGCCACGGGGCTGGGATCAGTCGCCCGAACTTCGCCAGGGGCTTGGTCCCTAATACCCGGCCGTTCGATCAACCAGATGCAGGAACGGTTCTCCGGCCTCGCCGCGGCGGATGTTCTCTGCGATCACCCGCGCCGCACTGTCGGGACGGGTTTCCGAGGCGATATGGGGCGTGACCGTGACCCCGGGATGTACCCAGAACGGATGTTCCTTGGGTAGGGGTTCAATGCGAAACGTATCCAGCGTGGCATGGCTGATCTGTCCGCTGTCCAGTGCCTCTAGCAGCGCGTTATCGTCAATCAGCGGCCCGCGCCCCGGGTTCAGAATGATCCCGCCCTTCGGCATCATGGCCAGGGTCTTGCGGTTCAGGGTGTTCTCTGTCCGCGGTGTGCATGGCAGAAGCAGCACCGTGAGCTCCGCCTTGCTCAGGACAGGCTGCAGCCCCTTGGGCCCCGATGTAGTGACAACGCCCTCAATCTCTTTCGGTTGCCGCGACCAGCCCAGGACGCGGAAGTTCAGCCCTGCCAGTGCCCGGGCCGAGGCCGCACCCAGGACGCCCAGACCCAGAACCGCCACCACGCGGTTGCGCGCCAGGGGCGGGACAACACCATTACGCCAGGTTCCATCCTGCCCTTTGATATGGGCATCCATACCCAAATGGTACCGCAGGGTATGGCCCACCACCCATTCAATCATACCCTCAGTCAACCCGGGATCAACCATGCGTGTCAGGGGCACAGTCAGCGTCGGATTGCCCACAACCGTTTCTATCCCGGCCCAAAGACCCAGAACGGCCTTCAGCCGGGTATAGGGGGTGAAATCGGCTGCTGCCCCATCGCACGGGGCGTAAATCATGTAATCCACTGCCTCTGCTGCGGCGTCACAAGTCAGGGTGGCGTCCTGCACCCCGGCCCCGGCCAAAGCGGCGCGAAGAGGCAGCTCATACTGGCCCCAGTACCTGGGAGGGGCGGCGAACAGGATTGTGGGCATTATCCTGGCCTGTCGTTAGCGGGGGCGATGAATATGCGCTGATTGCACCAGGCCGAAGGCCATCATCAACACCAGCATCGCTGATCCCCCGTAGCTGACCAGGGGAAGGGGCACCCCGACGACGGGGACGAGCCCCATCACCATCGCCATATTGACAGCAAAATAAAGGAAGAAGGCCACCGTGATGCCAAGCGTCACGAGAGTCGCAAAGCGATCCTTCGTTTGCAGGGCCGTCGAAATGCAGAAAAGCAGGATCAAAAGATAGAGCAGAAGCAGCGACGCCGCACCGATGAACCCGAATTCCTCGGCCAGGGTGGTGAAGATGAAATCAGTGTGTTTCTCGGGCAGGAAGTTCAGTCGGCTTTGCGTGCCTTGCATGAACCCGCGCCCCGAAAGCCCGCCGGAACCAAGGGCGATCCGGCTTTGGGTGATGTGATAGCCCGCGCCGAGCGGGTCGGTCGATGGGTCCAGGAACGTATCGATGCGGCGGTACTGATAATCCTGCAGCAGTTGCCATGCCGTCCCGCGAGAGGCGAACACCGCCGTCACCGCCCCGGCACCAGCTGCAATCACACCCGCGAAATACGCCCAGTGCACCCCGGCCAGGAACATGACGGCCCCGCCCCCCATCAGCAGCAGCAGTGCTGTGCCCAAATCCGGTTGCCGCAAGGTCAGCCCGACCGGGATGGTAATGATCAGAAGCGGGATCAGCACGTAAAGCGGCCGCGACATGCGCTTTGGCTCCAGCCGGTCGTAATAGGCCGCAAGCAACATCACCATCGTGACTTTTGCCAACTCCGAGGGCTGGAGCCGCATGAAGCCCAGATCGATCCAGCGCTGCGCTCCCATCCCGATGGTACCGAAGAATTCCACATACAAAAGCATCAGGATCGAGATAGCATAGGCAAGACCGGACATGTTGCGCCAGAACCAGATCGGCACCATGGCAGCGATAAACATCACCCCAAGACCCAGAACAAAGCGCTGCATTTGCGGTCCGGCCCAAGGGCTTATTGAGCCCCCGGCCACCGAATAGAGTATCAGGAACCCGATGCTTGCGACAGCAGAGAGCAATACGACAAGTGCCCAATTCACGTAAATCAGCTTACGCAACCCCGAAGGCGTTGTTTTGACAGTGTATTCCAGAAAACTCATACCTGTCGCACGCCCCTTTGCCCGCCCGGTGGGGCAGCGGGCATCAGTGGCATGTTCTGATGCATCTCCTCGATACTGCGGCGCTGGCCCGAGGGGTAGAGTTCTGCAGGGGGGACATCGCCATACTGGGCGCGTAGCAGCACGTCGCGCGCGATGGGGGCCGCGGCGACAGAGCCGCCGCCGCCGTGTTCAACCACCACCGAGACCGCATAACGCGGCTCCTCGTAGGGGGCATAGCCGACAAACAGCGCGTGATCGCGGCGTTCCCACGGTAGGTCAGCGTTGCGGATCACGCCCGTGCGCCGTTCGGCGGTCGTGATGTTGCGAACCTGGCTGGTGCCGGTCTTGCCAGCGATGGTGTAGCCTTTGGCCACCGTGCGGCTGGAGAATGCGGTGCCATGGCTTGCATTGCTTACTTCATACATGCCGCGCCGGATCAGGTGAAGGTGGTCCGGGTCAAGCCCCAGGTCTTCACCGCCTTGGGGTAGCTCTCTCTGGCCATCAATGGACTGCACAAGCCGCGGTATGATATTGCGTCCGGTGGCCAGCCGGGCCGTCATCACCGCAAGCTGCAGGGGGGAGCTCAGCACGAAACCCTGACCGATGGCGGCATTGAGCGTATCGCCGACCACCCAACTCTCGCCCCGGTTGGCGCGTTTCCATTGCATGGTTGGCGCAATTCCTGTCACCACGCCCGACAGGGGCACCTCAGGGCGCACCCCGCAGCCCAGCCGCCGCGCCATCGCCGAGATCGCCTCGATCCCCGTGCGCTGCGCCAATTCATAGTAATAGACATCACAGGACTGGCTGATACTGTTAGTCAGGTTCATCTGGCCATGTCCACCGCGACGCCAGCAGTGGAAGCGCCGGTTGCCCAGCTCGGTGAAACCGCGGCAGTTGATGGTTTCTTCGGGCGTGATCACGCCCGCCTCCAACGCCGCAAGTGCCACAATCATCTTATAGGTCGAGCCGGGGGGATAGAGCCCCTGCACCGCCTTATTGGCCAATGGGCGGGTGCGGTCCTCGTTCAACGCGGCCCAGTTAGTAATCGAAATGCCGCGCACAAAGAGGTTGGGATCAAATGTCGGGGCCGAGGCAAGTGCCAGGATATCGCCATTGGCAACATCCATCACCACCGCACCCGCGCTTTCGCCGTCAAGGCGGGCTTCAACGTAATTCTGCAGCCAGGCATCGATGGTCAGTTGCAAATCTGATCCGGGTTTGGCGGAATCCCGGCCGAGCTCACGCATGATGCGGCCTGTAGCGTTAACCTCTACCCGTTTTGTGCCTGCACGCCCCCGAAGTGCCTGTTCCATCCGGGCCTCGATATTGTAGCGGCCAACCTGAAAATCCGGGATTTTCAGGATCGGATCAGTATCACCGGTGTTCTTCAGATACCAATCCGAAACCGGACCGACATAGCCGACGACATGTGCAAAATCTGCGCCAAGCGGATAGACCCGGCTGAGCCCGAACTCCGGCGTCACGCCGGGCAGGGCCGGGGTGTTGATAGCAACGGCTGACACCTCTTGCCAACTCAGCCGGTCAGCGATAGGGACCGGCACGAAGGGCGGGCGGTTCAGGATCTCGTCTCGCACACGTTCCAACTGGTTGAGGTCAAGATCGACCAATTCGGTCAAACGCGCCAGCACGGCATCCACATCGCCCGCATTCTCCCGGATTATGGTGATACGGTAATTCTGTTCATTCCCTGCCAAAAGCAGGCCAGTGCGATCAAATATCAGTCCGCGCACGGGGGGCAAAAGGCGGATGTTGATTCGGTTCTCCTCGGCCAGCAGACGGAACTCATCGGTTTGTTCCACCTGCAAATACCGCATGCGCCCGGCCAGCACCGCGCCAGTACCTGCCATCAGCCCGCCCGTGATCAGGGCACGGCGGCTAACCAGCCGCGTGCTGTCTTCGGTTTCCCTGGGGGTGCGTTTCACAGAGATTGTGTCGCCTCGACATTGATTGGTCCCAGTTTACGCAGGCCAAACAGGAATTTCGAGACCGCCACGACAACCGGATAAATCGCCACGGTGACGATCCCATGAACGAGCACTGGCCCAAAGGATGGTCGTTCCACCATCAACAGCCACAGCGCGATGTGGTTCAGGATCAGAAGCGTGAAAACGGCCCCGGCAAAGGCAGTACACTCCATCAGAAACGGAAACGCAACCACCTGTGGCTGTCGCCGCAAGATTTCGCTGGCCAGCAGCACCAGAAGTGTCCAAAGGCCAGGTGGCCGCTGAAACAGAAAATCTGCCAAAAGAAACACGATCATGATCGCCCCAATGGGCACAACAGCAGGCTGCCGTAACAGCCAGGCCAGTGTCACGGCAAGCAGGATGTCGGGTGCTGGCAATCCCCGGCCGTCCAGTCCAAGCGGCAGAAGTTTACAGGCCATCACAAAAAAGCCCAGAAGCAGGTAGATCGCGCGATAGGTCCAGATATGTCGAGTGACCGGTTTGATCATGGATCAGCAAGAACCTCGATCTCCGGTGCCTGCCCTTCTGGCACGCTGCCCTCGGGGCTGCTGCCCATCCGGGTCAGCGGTGGCCGGGGCAGGCCCACCAGATTGCCTGGATCGCTGATCATTGTGCCCGGGTGGCTGCGCATCACCCGCAAGAAGTACAGCCGTGCGTAATCGGCCGCCAGGTCTGTGCGCATCCGGCCATCGGCGGTCATCACGACATGACCCACCAGCAAGCCCGCCGGAAACAAGCTGCCATTGCCCGATGTTACCACTCGGTCCCCCGCGTTGATATATTCGGGATATTCAATGAACTTCAGGACAGGTGTGATAGAGTTGTCACCCCAAAGCAGAGCCCGCTGCCCGGAGGGCTGGATCGTCACCGGCACTCGACTGCTGCTGTCGGTCAAAAGCAGGACGCGCGCCGTCCGCCCCCCCACGCCCGAGATGCGCCCAACCACGCCCAGGCCGTCCATTGTGACCCACCCGTCCAGAATGCCGTCCCGCGCACCAACATTGAGAAGGACAGACCGGTGGAAGGGGCTGCCGCTATCGGCCAGAACCATGCCAGTGACAAAGGTCAAATCCGGGTCAAGGTGTACCCGGTTCAAATCAAGCAAGCGGGCGTTTTCCTGTTCCAGTTGCAATGCTGCCTCTCTCCAGGCGCGCATCTGCCGCACCTCGCGCCGCAATTCCTGGTTTTGTTCGTAAAGCCGGGCGTAACTTTGGAACCCGTCAGCCATGCGCGCCAGCCCGGTCACAGGGGCCATGGCCCATTCCATACCCGGCACGACCCGGTCAATCACCGCTGTGCGAATACGCTCTACCCTCGGGTTGTCGATCCGCCAAATCAGCACCAGAGACGCCAAGCATAGCACCAGAACCGTCAGGAGCAAGTGCCGTACGGTGCGGGCATGGGTGGCATACGGCGTGTCGCGGGCCATTAGGATCCTCCAGGGGCACCGCCCGCTTTCGGTAATGCTTTTGACGGCTTAGCTGTCGTAGTCTATCGCGTGGCGCAAAAGTTTTTCGTGTTCCAACGCCTTGCCGGTACCCATGGCAACACAGTTCAGGCTTTCATCGGCCACTGAAACCGCCAGGCTCGTCTGTTCGCGCAGTGCCTGGTCAAGATTCCTTAACAGTGCGCCACCGCCCGTCAGCATCACGCCCCGGTCAATAATGTCGGCGGCCAGGTCCGGTGGGGTCGCCTCAAGCGCGATCATCACGGCCTCACAGATTTGCTGCACGGGTTCGGCCATGGCGGTGGCCACCTGCACCTGGCTGATCCTGGTTTCCTTCGGAATCCCGTTCAAAAGGTCGCGGCCACGGATATTCATTGACTCGTTGCGCCCGTCACTGGGCACCCGTGCGGTGCCGATCGAGGTTTTGATCCGCTCGGCCGTGGCTTCCCCAATCAGCAGGTTCTGGTGACGGCGAAGATAGGAGATGATCGCCTCATCCATCCGGTCGCCCCCCACCCGGACCGAGCGGGCATAGACGATATCGGCAAGGCTGAGGACCGCGACCTCGGTTGTCCCGCCGCCGATATCAACCACCATAGAACCGGTCGGGTCGGTGATCGGCATACCCGCGCCAATGGCCGCGGCGATGGGTTCGGCGATCAGGCCCGCCTTTCGTGCCCCCGCGGACAGAACCGATTGCCGTATTGCACGCTTTTCCACCGGTGTTGCGCCATGGGGGACGCAGACGATGATCTTCGGTTTGGCAAAGGTTGTGCGTCTATGGACCTTGCGGATGAAATGCTTGATCATCTCCTCGGCCACGTCGAAATCCGCGATGACACCATCGCGCATCGGGCGGATGGCCTGAATGCTGCCCGGTGTCCGCCCCACCATCAGTTTGGCATCCTCGCCAAAGGCGAGTGCCTTTTTCACCCCGTCCTTGACCTGATAGGCGACAACCGAGGGTTCGTTCAGGATTACGCCCTTGCCTTTGACATAGACAAGCGTGTTCGCTGTGCCCAGGTCGATCGCCATATCGGCGGAGAAGAGGTTGCCTAATCCGGCCATGTGAGGGGAAATCCTGCTGTCACAGTTCGGGTCTGCCCGGCGAAAAGACCTGGACCGCCTGGACGCCACCATATATAGTGCCTGAAGGGTGGTGGCGTAAAGGGTAAAAGGGGGTATCAGCGCATTTCCGCTATGATGCTATTTCCCGCCCATGAGATGAAGCCAGACGGGTCAGCATAACTTTAGCTTCAATGCCTGCCGAAATCAGTACGGTGCCACAGAACTACGACCGCTTCCGGTTTGTGAAGCAATGAAGCTGAAACGCGCCATCACGGCGGCACGTTGCCAGCCCCAAGGCAAGGCTGGCCTGAAGATGGCTACCCACAATGAAGGATGATGAAGATGGATTATGACACCTGCCAAATGGCTTTGCTTTTCTATACTAGCACGGAAGGAATGCCTGAAGGTTTAAGTGGGCTTAGAAGTATCCTTTCCTATCAGGGCTTCAATGAAGCAGAACTTGCTCTCAATGAAACTATTCAAAGGGCGACTATCGCATTCAGAGACATGGGGACAATCCTCATCGAAGAATGCGTCAATGTCTATGGAAACGCACTTAACCGGTGAAACCCACTGCCAAGCAGCAGGAGTTCTTGGGCGTTATGCGGCAGGCTGAACGACCTGTGGAAAGCCCCAATAGCCAGACATTGCCACCCGCGTCTAAAATCGCAAATGGAATACCAAGATGACGGACATGATCCGCCCGTTCCTCGTCAATGAATCCGCCACACAGGCGCGGTTCCTTCGCAGGGTTGAGCAGAGTGCCTCTGAAGACGGCTTTGACGAGAGTTGGCTGCAAATGCTGATTCATCAAAACCCTGAAGCCTTGCCGTTGCAGCAGATTGACCAGGCACTCGGTTGTGCCGTGCCGGTCTGTGTTGAGCTCCCGCTGAGCAGCGGATTCCTCGACAACCTCCTGTTTACGGCATCGGGAATCCCGATCCTGGTTGAGGTGAAACTGTGGCGGAACCCCGAGGCACGGCGCAAGGTGGTTGCGCAGGCCCTTGACTACGCCGGGGCCGTGTTTCGGATGTCCTATGAAGAGCTCGAAGCCGCCATTTCCCGCGCGCACCGGTCCGGTCAGGATCCAGCGTTCAAAGACCTCTACAACCTTGTCACGTCCAAGTCCGATACCCCAACGGGAGAGGCAGAGTTCATTGACGCTGTTTCCCGCAACCTCCAGGCTGGGCGCGGCGTCGTGATTGTCGCCGGTGATGGCATCCGGGAAGAGGTCCGCCAGCTTTCTGACCTCCTCCAATCCCATCCCGCCTTGCGGTTTACCTTTGCCCTTGCTGAATTCCACGTGTTCGAAATGGGCGATGACGCCAACAGGATGGTGCTGTCCACGGTGCCGATCAAGACCGAATTGATCGAGCGGGGGGTCTTGCGCATTGTTACAGAACCTGCGGGGGCCGTCTCAATCAGCACTGAACCGGCAAACAGGCCTGCGGCGTCTGCCAGTCAGCGCACGACAAGCATTACCGAGGATGAATTCATGGCCGCGCTCAAGGATAAATATCCGGCCTCTGCCGATGCGCTTGCGGAGTTCCTGCCCTTGCTGGCCCAGATCGGAATTCAGCCGAAGATGCAGAAAGCGATGAACCTCAAATTCCAGGTACCGTCGGGCAACGACTACAACCTTGCCACCATCAGACGTAATGGCCAGGTCGACACAGATCCCGCCTCTTTGTCTGGACGCGAGGACTCGGGGCACGAATATGACCTGACGCTGGCAGCACTCATCCGGGATGGAAAGGCGCATACAAGGCAAGACGGAAACAATGAACAGGGATTGCGCGTTGAAGGAGGTAAGACAAAAATGCCCTGTCTGTCCGATCTTCTACCACAGCATGCCGAAGCCTGGAGTGCTGCCATGAAAGCATATATCGATGATCGCCTGCAGAAGGACAGCGAGGGCTAATGGTCGACATCGCCACCCGCGTCTATAATCACAAATGGAAGATTGACCCGATCATCCGGTCGCTGGTCGACACGGATTTCTACAAACTTCTGATGTGCCAGTCGGTGTTTCGAAACAAACCCGATACATCCGTGACCTTCAGCCTTATCAACCGCACAACGCGCATCCCACTCGCCACCCTGATTGACGAGGGTGAGTTGCGCGAGCAGCTCGACCATATCCGCACCCTGCGCCTGTCCCGGGGCGAATCCACCTGGATGCGCGGCAACACCTTCTATGGCAAGCGGCAGATGTTCACACCCGAATTCATGGACTGGTTTGAACGGCTGCGGCTCCCCCCCTACCAGCTGGAGCGTGCGGGTAACCAATACGAGCTCACCTTCGAAGGCAAATGGCCCGAGGTTATGCTTTGGGAAATCCCCGCGCTTGCCGTGCTGATGGAACTCCGCTCCCGCGCTGTTCTGCGCGACACGGGCAAATTTGAGCTCCAGGTGCTCTACGCCCGCGCCATGACCAAATTGTGGGAAAAGCTTGAACGCCTCAGGCGGATCGACGGCCTGCGCATCGCCGATTTTGGCACAAGACGCCGCCACTCCTTCCTGTGGCAGGACTGGTGTGTGCAGGCCATGCAGGGGGGGCTGGGGGCGGCATTCTCCGGCACCTCCAACTGCCTGATCGCCAAGAATCGTGACCTGGAGGCCATCGGCACCAACGCCCACGAACTGCCCATGGTCTACGCCGCCCTGACCGAGGGTGATGAGGCACTGGCCACCGCCCCCTACGCCGTGCTAAGTGACTGGCATGAGGAGCACGATGGCAACCTTCGCATCATCCTGCCCGACACCTACGGCACCAAGGGCTTTCTGCATAACGCACCGGACTGGCTGACCCGATGGACGGGCATCCGCATTGATAGCGGCAACCCCACCAAAGGTGCCGAGATCGCGATTGACTGGTGGAATGCCCGGGGTGAGGATCCGCGCGGGAAACTGGTCATCTTCAGTGACGGGCTGGACGTGGACAGGATCGAGGCACTTCACGCCCAATTCGCGGGCCGCGTCCGGGTGAGTTTCGGCTGGGGTACGCTGCTGACGAACGATTTCCGGGGGCTGGTGGCGGACGACGCGCTTGCACCGTTCTCGCTGGTGTGCAAGGCCGTGTCCGCGAATGGCCGGGCAACAGTGAAATTGTCGGACAATCCTGAGAAGGCGATGGGGCCGAAGGCCGAAATCGCGCGGTATAAGCGGGTGTTCGGCGTGGGCGAACAGGAACGGGTGGAGGTGGTGGTTTAGTTTACATGAATAACACGCTAGGCATTGGAAAACAAAACTGGCTTCTGTGGAGACATTAGCGATTGATGTGATATTGAGTTTTGATTTTTGGATTTTCTATATACCCGGAGCGGCAGATCGAGGTCAATTTTGGCCAAAACTGAATTGCAAAGCGATTGCACGGTGGAGAGTCTCAAAGATTGGTAAATATTTCTGCTAAAGGTTTGGCGAGGTCGATTCTGATGCTCAACTTCTACTTTCTTCTTGATCAATTCCATTTCTTGATCAGTAAGCCGTATGGTGCTTCTCCCATTGCCCTCTCGTGGGGCTGATGGGCGGGCGGTATTGCTCGCCTGCGACTATGTATATAGTCGCCCCCCCCCTTTACCCCAGCCCCTCCACCGCTGCTTTCAGCAGCGCGGCTGAGGCGCGGAGGCCCGCTTTCTCCTCGGCGTTCAAATTTGGCACCAATTCCGCCACCACGCCCGCCCGGCCGACCACGCGGGGGAGCGAGCAGGCAACCCCTTGAATATCCAGCACATCGGACATGCAGCTGACCGACAGCACCGCCTGTTCATCGGTCTCAATCGCCTCCACGATCCGGGCCAGCCCCGCGCCGATCCCGTACCACGTTGCGCCTTTGCCCTCGATAATCGTATAGGCTGCCCGGCGCACGCCCGCATCGATCCGGGTGCGCACATCCGCCGTCACTGCCGCCCCGATTTGCGCCGCAAAATCAGCCAGTTGAAGTGATCCCACGCACACATTCGACCAGGCCAGAACCTCTGAATCCCCGTGTTCCCCCAACACATAGCCATGCACCGACCCCGGCGCGATTCCCAGATGCCGCCCCAGAAGAGATCGGAACCGCGCGGTATCCAGGATTGTCCCCGACCCAATCACCCGGCCTGGCGGCAGGCCTGATATCTCTTGCGTGATCTGCCCCATGATATCCACCGGGTTTGAGGCCACCAGCAGGATCGCCCCCGGTGCTACCTCCATCACGCGGCTTACAACCTCTTGAAAAACTAGGCAATTTCGTGACAGCAACTCCAGCCGCGTTTCACCCGGCCTTTGCGACACACCGGCGGCAAGGATCACCACCTCCGCGCCCTGCAGATTCGCATAATGTCCAGCCTCTACCCGCATCTGGTGGGCAAATGGCACCGCGTGGGCGATGTCTTCCGCCTCGGCCCGGGCGCGCGCCTCATCAAGGTCTACCAGTGTAATGCGAGTGCCGATGCCCCGCATCGCCATCGCAAATGCCGCCGCCGAACCGACCATTCCGGCCCCGACGATCCCAATCTTCATCCGCAATCTCCAGGGTCAGGATGCGCTGTGATTTGGCATTGCACAGGCTACCCATCATCTTCAGGATGAAAGTCATGCAGTCCCAAACGCTGCCGAAGATACAAAGCACGAGAAAAATTCCAACCCATCAAAATAGTTAAGCGAGCTTGTATGTTCAATCATGGTCTCTGGTATGTGCTGTCGCCGCTGGCGTGATCGAAGGCGTGGAGAATGATCCCCGCGATGTCTTGAAAAAAGGACTATGCACCAGTTGCTGATCACAATCAGCCACGGTGTGGAATTTAAGAGCAGCTTTGCCGTGCAAGCGAAGATTGCAGGGATGGATATGAAACCCGGAAACTTGGTGCAGGAATGCACAGAGGGCAGACGGAGGATAAGAAGACGGCCCTGGACGCTGGCGATGGCCGTGAGATCACGCCGACGCTTGGGCACTCTGTTCGTCCGGTCGGAACCGGAATTGAGTATCCCGGTTTTTGATGACACAAACTGGATTTTGGAAAACGGGACGGCAATCAGACTTCTCGGTGGTATTTGACGTGCGTAAAGACAGAAATTTGCCAAACCCGGCCCACATTGTAGACACTGACACATTAGTGACATTACTGGGCGGAGGGGAGCATGATCCTGCCGATCTGGTTCTGGCATTGTCCCGTGCGCCAGTGCTGGTCGCCGCTGATGGCGGGGCGGATCGGGCCTTGGCCGCTGGTTATGCGCCCGTGGCGGTGATTGGCGATCTCGACTCGATTTCCGAGGTGGCGCACCGGGACTTGCCACCGGATATCATCCACCACATCCCCGAGCAGTCCAGCACCGATTTCGAAAAAGCACTGCAGAGGATCAGTGTCCCAGGCATGATCGCCGTGGGCGTCACGGGCTACCGGATGGATCATGAGCTCGCAGCCTAACACACTCTTGTCCGATGCCCCGAGGTGCGCTGCGTTATCCTGGGGGCCGAGGATTTGGCTTTTCACGCCCCGCCGGATTTGTCGCTGGATTTGCCGATTGGCACACGTGTCTCGCTGTTTCCGTTCCGGTTGATGCGTGGCCAGTCCCAGGGATTGCACTGGCCGATTGACGATGTCGCCTTCGATCCGATGCGCCGGATTGGCACCTCAAACCGCAGCGTTGCGCCACAGGTGCGGCTAAGATTTGATGGCCCCGGCATGCTGGTAATTCTGCCGCGAGAGATGCTGGATAGCGCACTGGCCGCGCTGATTTAGCCGGTTTTCCACTCGCAACGGTGCCCGGCTTTTGGTAAAATAGCACCAAGCGAGATCACCCGGATACTGCCATGACGGCTGACATACCCCCTATTGACCGTGCGAAATTCGTCGCCGCCAAACATGCAGTGGGTTACATTGAAGACGGCATGCGCGTCGGCCTTGGCAGCGGTTCAACCGCCGCCTGGATGGTGCGCTGCCTGGGCGGGATGGTGCGTGAGGACGGCATCAATGTGACTGGTGTTGCCACCTCAACCCGGACGGCAAAGTTGGCGCGTCAGCTGGGCATCCCGATCCGCACCCTGGATGAGGTGCAATGGCTTGACCTGACAATTGACGGGGCTGATGAGTATGATGCTGACCTCAATCTGATCAAGGGTGGTGGCGGTGCGCTGCTGCGGGAGAAAATCGTTGCTACCGCCTCGGATCAAATGGTCATGATCGCGGATCCCGCGAAACATGTTGATGTTCTGGGCGGCTGCCCTTTACCGGTTGAGGTGATCCCCTTTGGCTGGCAGACCACGCAGGCCCTAATCGAAGAGATGCTGGCCAACCAGGATGTGATGGGGTGTTCGATCTCCCTCCGCCTGAATGTGAATAAGCCGTTTTGCACCGATGAAGGTAACTACATTCTCGATCTGCACCTGCGCCGCATCGGCGACCCGCGGCAGCTGAGCTTAGAACTGAACCAGATTCCCGGTGTGGTGGAACACGGTCTGTTCCTGGATATGTGCGATGTTGGTGTAATCGGCAGTGCCGATGGAACGGTCAAGGTGCGGAATATCCGTAACGGCACAATCGAGCAGGAGCAGGTCAGGATCATCGACACGGATAATCTGTTCCTCGACATCGTAAATTAGGCTGGCGGGAAGGCAGCAGGATGACCTTTGATTACGATCTTTTCGTCATTGGTGGCGGATCAGGCGGTGTACGTGCGGCCCGCGTTGCCGCCGCTGAAGGGGCCAAGGTGGCCCTGGCCGAAGACAGGCGGCTGGGCGGCACCTGCGTGATCCGCGGCTGCGTCCCGAAAAAGCTGATGGTGTTCGCCTCTGGCTACCGCGAAACCTTTGAGGATGCGCGCATCTACGGCTGGGATGTCACCGACGGGTCGTTTGATTGGGCCAGGTTCTCGACCCGCCTAAACGCCGAATTGGACCGGCTGGAAGGAGTCTATCGCGAACTGCTGGAAGCCTCTGATGTCGAGATTTTCGCCTTGCGCGCTCGGTTGGCCGCCCCCCATACAATCACGCTGTCCGACAGCACAACCAAGACGGCGAAACACATCCTGATCGCCACAGGCGGACACCCCATTCGGCCGGACATAGCGGGCGCGGAACTGGGCATCGTGTCGGATGATATCTTTCACATGCCGGAATTGCCAAAGCACCTTCTGATCGTCGGCGGCGGTTATATCGCCTGTGAATTTGCATGTATTATGAACGGACTGGGCGTGGAAGTGACGCAGTTTTACCGCGGCGCACAAATTCTGCGCGGCTTTGATGATGAGGCGCGCAGCCTGGTCGGCGAAATGATGCAGGAAAAGGGCATTCACCTTCACCTTGATACAAACATCGTCAGTATAGCTCCGGCGACTCACACGGCCAGCGGGACGGATACCGCTACCAATGCGGTGGCTGGTGCCTTGACGGGCGCACCCGTAGATGAGATAATGCCAGCGCAAAAGCCGGACGCCAGGAAGGGCGGTCCGGTCCGGGTCAAGGCAACAAACGGCACCGAGGCCGTTTATAACGCGGTGCTGTTTGCCACGGGTCGCACCCCAGATACACGCAACCTGGGGCTGGAGGAGGTCGGCGTGCCCATCGGACGGCGGGGAGAGATCATCGTTGATGACTACAGTCAGACGGCCCTCCCCTCGATCTACGCCATTGGTGATGTAACGAACCGAGTGCAGTTGACACCGGTTGCAATCCGCGAAGGCATGGCCTTTGTTGATACGGTGTTCAAAGGCAACCCCACCCGGGTTGATCATGAGATGATCCCGTCGGCGGTCTTTACCCGGCCCGAGCTTGGTACCATCGGCATGACCGAAGAACAGGCGCGCGAGCAGGAGCCAGTGGAGATATATTGCACGTCCTTCCGTCCAATGCAGACGGCCTTTGCCGGGCGACCTGACAGAGTGTTGATGAAGCTTGTCGTCTCCAAACAACGGCGTACGGTTCTGGGCTGTCATATCGTTGCGCCTGAGGCTGGCGAGATGATTCAGCTGGCGGGCATTGCGGTGAAATTGGGGGCAACCAAGGAACAGTTCGATCAGACTGTTGCGGTTCATCCGACGATGTCCGAAGAACTGGTGACACTAAAAACCCCGATGCGGGGGGCTTGAATTTCGGTGGGAAAACGCACAGATTACCCCGTGCAACTCGTGCAAATCATCCCGATACTAGGCGGACAAGGCAAACGATGATGAGGAAAGCAGGAATCCATGGCTGGCAATAGTGGTGGCCCCTGGGGGGGCGGAGGCTCTGGAGGGGGTGGAAAGCGCGGCAGTAACGGAGGCGGGCACAAACCCGGCAGCGATGGCCACCCAATCCCCGAGATTGATGAGATCGTCCGCAAGGGGCAAGAGCAGCTGCGCGTCCTGATGGGCGGCGGTGCCGGGCGCGGTGCCGGTGGCGGTGGGGGACCGCAGATCGGGCGCGGTGCCTGGGTATTGGGCATTTTAGCGTTGACTGGCCTGTGGGCGTTTTCGTCGTTTTACACGGTCCGGCCCGAAGAACGGTCCGTTGAGCTGTTCTTGGGGGCCTATCATGATGTTGGCGAACCGGGGCTGAACTTCGCCCCATGGCCTGTA
This sequence comes from Paracoccaceae bacterium, assembly GCA_014323785.1. Lineage (GTDB taxonomy): Bacteria > Pseudomonadota > Alphaproteobacteria > Rhodobacterales > Rhodobacteraceae > Rhodophyticola. Next base: position 19,102 of record JACONJ010000044.1, read on the forward strand.
ATCACTGCAGAAGTGGTGCAGGTGACTTCGGAACGCTCGGAATCGATTGGTACCAACCGTTCGGGTTCCTCTGATGCGGGGCTGATGCTGACGACCGATGAAAACATTGTCGATATCGATTTTGAAGTGGTCTGGAATATCAGCGATCCGTCGCTGTTCCTGTTCAACCTGCGCGATCCCGAAGCCACCGTGCGGGCGGTATCAGAGGCGGCAATGCGCGAAGTCATCGCGGCCTCGCAATTAGCCCCCATCCTGAACCGTGATCGGGAGATCATTGCCGATACGGTGCGCGAATTGATCCAGGCCACGCTGGACAGCTACGAATCCGGCATCAACGTTGTGCGCTTGAACCTTGACCGGGCTGATCCGCCCGCCGAGGTGATCGACGCCTTCCGCGACGTCCAGGCCGCCGAACAGGAACGTGACCAGCTTGAGCGCCGGGCGGATGCCTATGCAAACCAGGTTCTTGCTGGTGCGCGCGGTGAAGCTGCGCAGGTGCTGGAACAGGCAGAAGCCTATCGTGCGCAAGTCGTGAACGAGGCCGAGGGTGAAGCCAGCCGTTTCCTCGCGGTTCTGCAGGAATACCGGCAAGCACCGGATGTGACCCGCCGCCGACTTTATCTTGAAACCTTGGAGCGTGTGCTGGCCGATGTCGATCTTGTCATCCTCGACAGCGAATCAGGCCAGGGCGGCAGTGGCGTTGTTCCATATCTGCCCTTGAATGATCTGCGCCGCCCCCCTGGCGTTTCCAGCACAACCGGGAGCAGCAACTGATGCGTCGTCTTGCTTTTGTTCTGCCCGTCATAATCGTGGCCCTTACCGTTTTGATGAGTGCAATCTTCATCGTGGATGAACGCCAGCGTGCGCTCGTCCTGCAATTCGGCCAGATCAGCCAGGTGGTTGAAGTGCCGGGATTGAACTTCAAAATCCCGTTCATCCAGGAGGTGGTCTACTATGATGATCGGATCCTGTCCCTTGATACCGCCCCGATCGAGGTGACACCGTCAGATGATCGGCGTCTGGTTGTCGATGCCTTCGCGCGCTATCGTATCACGGATGTAGTGCAGTTCCGGCAAGCCGTTGGCGTGGGTGGTCTGCGTACTGCCGAAGACCGGCTGGAGGCCATTCTTAACCCGCAGATCCGGGCGGTTCTGGGGGCTGACGGGGTAACTTCGAACACAATCCTGTCGGCAGACAGGGCTAGCCTGATGGAACGGATCACCGTCCAGGCCCGCGCTCGTGCGATCCCGCTTGGGCTGGAGGTGTTGGACGTGCGTCTGAAACAGACCGCACTACCGCAGCAGAACCTGCAGGCCACCTTTGCCCGGATGGAGGCGGAGCGTCAGCGAGAAGCCACCGACGAACGCGCCCGCGGGGAAGAAGCCGCGCAGCGGGTCCGCGCACAGGCCGACCGGACAGTGGTAGAGCTCGTCTCTGACGCCAACCGCGAAGCCGAGATCATCCGTGGTGAGGCTGATGCCGAACGGAATCGCATTTTCGCTGAAGCCTTTGGTCAGGATGTAGAATTCTTTGAGTTCTATCGATCCATGACCGCCTATGAGCGCGCCTTGCGGCAGCAGAACTCGACCATGGTAATCAGCCCTGACAGTGAGTTCTTTGAGTATCTTGGCGGCTCGGGCTCCGGCACCTTGCCGTCTGCGCAATAGGGTCAGGCCATGCTGGAGGCGATCCTTCTTGGGATCGGGATGGTTCTGATGATCGAGGGGCTGATCTATGCACTGGCCCCATCGCGCATTGAAGATTTGCTAAGGATGCTGGCGCAAATCCCGATTGAGACCCGCCGCATAATCGGATTTGCCGCGATTGTCATCGGGGCAGTCCTGATATCTTGGGCTGCAAGTTTGGGTATATAACGGGGTAGACGCCACTGTGTTAGAAGGCGCTGACGATTATTTGACCATCCGGCACACACGTATCGCTTGACAATGCGGCAGCCGCACCCAGATATCTAAAACAAGGCAGCAGGGCATTTCCCCCGCTTCAGGCTTGAGAGGAGTAAGAACCCCGTGAACACGCAACACGCCCTTCGTGGCAGACATGCCGCCCGGTCCTTGGCACTGGCCAACCCCTATTCCCGGAACGACAGGCTGGTCCATCGACTGGCAGTGATCGCGCTGACCCTGTCGATAATCCTCGTGGCTCTCACCGCTACCATCGCCCCGGCCAGCGCACAATCTGCGCGGCCCGCGACGTTCGCCGATCTGGTCGATCAGGTTGGCGACTCGGTTGTGAACATCACAACCTCGGCCGTGGTCGCCGGGCGCACCAGCCCGCAGCCCATGGTGCCGAAAGGCTCTCCGCTGGAGGATTTCTTTAACGACTTCATGGAGCGCCGCGACCCGGATCGCGCCCCCCGGCGCGGCCAGGCATCCGGCTCAGGATTCGTGATTTCCGAAGATGGCTATATCGTCACCAACAATCATGTGATCGAGGGTGCTGATGAGATCCTGGTCGAGTTCCGCTCGGGGGAGGAACTTCCCGCCGAGGTGATCGGCACAGACCCGAATACCGATATTGCACTTTTGAAGGTCGAACCCTCGGACCCGTTGCCTTTCGTGCCCTTCGGCGACAGCGATGCGATGCGCGTTGGCGATTGGGTGATGGCCATGGGCAACCCGCGTGGCCTGGGTTTTTCAGTCTCTGCTGGCATTGTCTCGGCGCTTGAGCGGGAATTGTCGAGCCCCTATGGCGATTTCATTCAAACCGATGCGGCCATCAACAAAGGCAATTCTGGCGGGCCGCTGTTTAATGTAAAGGGCGAAGTGATCGGTGTGAACACGGCGATCCTTAGCCCCGATGGCGGGTGGATCGGGATCGGGTTTGCCGTGTCCTCGGCTGACGTGACCAATGTGGTTGCCCAATTGCAAGAGTTCGGAGAGACCCGCCGCGGCTGGCTGGGGGTGGGCATTCAAAGTGTGACACCGGACATCGCAGAGGGGCTAGGCCTCGACGTCTCGCGCGGGGCACTGGTGACAGAGGTATATGCGCGGAGCCCCGCCATGGAGGCCGGGATTGAAGTGGGCGATGTGATCATCACCTTCGATGGCATGGATGTGCAAGACACCCGCGAGCTGGTGCGCAATGTCGGCAATGCGCCGGTGGCTGCGACCGTCCGCGTGGTGGTGTTCCGCGATGGCGCAACACGGACCTTGCGGGTGACACTCGGTCGCCGGGAAACGGCCGAAGTAGGATCTTCACCAATCCCAGGACAGTTACCTGAGCCGCCCGCCAGCGGGAATGTCCTGGGCATGAGACTGGTTCCTCTCACCGATAAGACGCGCGAAGCACTGGGTGCACAATCTGTCAGCACCGGCTTGGTAATCCAGGAAATCGATCCGGCCAGCGATGCGGCCTCCAGAGGGTTGATGGCCAATGACATCATCACAGAGGTTGCACAGCAGCCGGTTAGCACGGTTGAGGATTTCCAGACGCGGATAACCGAGGGGCGCACCGCGGGCCGGAACAGCATCCTGCTTTTGATCCGGCGGGCCGGGAACCCGCGCTTCGTGGCCCTGAGCCTGGAAGAGCAATAGCCGCGATTCCACAACTCACCACGAAGCCATTGGCGGCGGCCCCCCGTACTTGCGCCGGGGGGCTTCTTTTATCCCTTATTTGCCCGGCAACCCCGGAATGGATTCTGTTAAGGGCCACAGCCCCCGCATTTCGGGCTGGAATAGTGTGTGCAAAAGGGCTATCTGGAGGATTGGAAGCAGCACATTCTGATGAAGGCGAGACATGGCAAAAATCACCTATATTGAATATAATGGCACGGAGCACGTGGTGGATGTGGCGAACGGTTTGACCGTTATGGAAGGTGCACGCGACAATAACATTCCGGGCATCGAGGCCGATTGCGGTGGGGCTTGTGCCTGTTCCACCTGCCATGTCTATGTACACCCCGATTGGGTTTCGAAACTGCCTGGGGTTGACACGATGGAAGAGGAAATGCTGGAGTTCGCCCATGCGCCGGACCCCGAACGTTCTCGCCTGACGTGTCAATTGAAAGTGTCCGACGCTTTGGACGGTCTTGTGGTGCACATGCCAGAGAAGCAGATTTAAGTGCTGTGCCAGTGCCGGTTCTGTCTTAATCTGGTGTGCGGCGGGCAAGGTCTCCCTGGTCTTGACTTCCCTGCCCGTCCAGGGTGTATCGGCGTGATGCTTGATGACCACCGAAGGACACCCTGATATGCATGCCTTTCGCAGCCATACCTGCGCCGAACTGACCTCTGCCCATGTGGGCAATTCTGTGCGCCTGTCCGGCTGGGTGCATCGGCGGCGGGACCATGGCGGGGTGATCTTCGTCGACCTGCGTGATCATTACGGGATCACCCAGGTGCTGTGCGATCCCGACAGCCCGGTCTTCGCACAGGTGGAAACCCTGCGGTCCGAGTGGTGCATTCGCATCGACGGCACAGTCAAGGCACGCGCACCGGAGTTGGTGAACCCGAAACTATCCACGGGTAAGATCGAAGTATTCATCCGCGACATAGAAGTTCTGGGCGATGTCACGGGCGACCTGCCGCTGCAGGTGTCCGGTGATCAGGATTACCCCGAGGAAACGCGCCTGACCTATCGTTACCTTGATCTGCGGCGCGAGGCGATGCAGGCGAATATGGTGCTGCGGTCCGATGTCGTGGCCTCTATGCGCAAGCGCATGTGGAAGATCGGCTTCCGTGAGTTCCAGACGCCAATCATCACCGCCTCCTCACCCGAAGGGGCGCGTGATTTTCTGGTGCCAAGCCGCCTGCATCCGGGCCGCTTCTACGCCCTGCCGCAGGCTCCGCAGCAGTTCAAGCAGCTGCTCATGGTCTCGGGCTTTGACAAGTATTTTCAGATCGCACCGTGCTTCCGTGACGAAGACCCGCGCGCCGACCGCGCACCGACGGATTTCTACCAGCTTGATATAGAAATGAGTTTCGTTGAGCAGCAGGATATATTCAACACCATCGGCCCGGTGATCAAGGGCGTGTTCGAAGAGTTCAGCAACGGAGCCAGGATCGATCAGGACTGGCCGCAAATCTCCTATCGTGATGCAGTGCTGTGGTATGGCACGGACAAGCCTGACCTGCGCAACCCGATCAGGATGCAGATTGTCAGCGAGCATTTCGCGGGCAGCGGGTTCGGGATTTTCGCTAAAATCCTGGAACAGGATGGTACTGAGGTTCGCGCTATCCCGGCACCAGGTGGCGGTAGCCGCAAATTCTGCGACCGGATGAATGCTTGGGCACAGGGTGAAGGGCTGCCGGGGATGGGGTACATTTTCTGGCGGAGGAACTCATCAGGCTCGGGTCTTGCAAAAGAGATGGATTGCTGGATCAATGAAGGTAAACCGAATAAAGAGATCATCAAGGAAATGCTTGACGGGCAGCATGGGGAAATCTTTGTTAAGTATTCTGATCAGCTGAAAAAGATAGTTCAACTGTTGGAGTCGGGTGATCCGATAGATCGAGAAGAGGCACTCAAGCTCCAATGCGCATATTTTCCAAGACTGGGAAAGCCTGAGGCCGCGGGGCCCCTTGCCAAGAATATCGGACCGGAACGCACCGAGGCACTCCGCCGGCAGCTTGGATTGCAAGCAGGCGATGCTGCTTTCTTTCTGGCGGGCAAACCCGCACAGTTTGAATCAATCGCAGGCCGCGCACGGGATGTGATTGGGGCCGACCTGGGCCTGATCGAGGAAGGGCGATTCGCCTTTGCCTGGGTGGTCGATTTCCCGCTGTATGAGGCGGACACGGAAACTGGACGCGTCGATTTCTCGCACAATCCCTTTTCCATGCCGCAAGGCGGATTGGCGGCACTTGATGGTGACCCGCTGGAGGTGCTGGGCTATCAGTATGACCTGGTCTGTAATGGTTATGAGATTCTCTCGGGTGCGATCCGAAACCATAAGCCAGAAATTATGTTTAAATCCTTCGAACTGGCCGGATATAGCAAAGAGGAGGTGCGCAAACGCTTTGGCGGGATGGTCAATGCCTTTCAATACGGCGCACCGCCCCATGGTGGCTGCGCTGCGGGGATTGACCGGATCGTGATGCTGCTGGCCCACACCGCCAATATCCGGGAGGTGGTTCTGTTCCCGATGAACCAGCGTGCCGAGGATTTGATGATGAATGCGCCGTCGGAACCCGCAAGCGATCAGCTGATGGAGCTGGGGCTGCGGATGATGCCGCAGAAATAGTTCGGTATTCAGCGACTACTCGGCAACCACAGATGAGTTGTAACTGTAGGTCTTCCAACTCGGCTTGATTTCCCAAATTGTCCAACCTTGCCGCACACCGCGACCAAACAGTTCCAGGTAGGGTTCCCACGAACACCCCTCAATTAGTTCGTACTGCTCATCGGGTTTTCTCGAGTGTTCACGCTTGCGCGACTGGATCATGTTCACTTGCCGTCGGCCCGGCGTAAGTGTTCGCACGTTTTCCCCCGTGTCCCAAAAAGGAGCACCTCGGTCACGTTTCGGAAGTAGAATCCAACGCCGCGACCATCGCTGCCACCGTCTTTCCGGATTTTGTGCCAGATTATATTGGATTTGTATCGAAATCCCCAACCTTGCAGCACCTGCAAACCCTCGGGCAAAAGCGCATTGGGCACCCACAAATAGCAGCGGGCACGGGTCTCGAGGTGAGCTGCCACTGGCAGTGCGCAAATTGCCTCGACTGTCAGTGTCGGGTAGCGCGACAGCCGCTTGTGTTCGGGTGCCACCTTTCCCATCCTGTTGGTGAACCGCCAAGGGGATCGGCCAGAACCGTCGAGAAGCGGCCACCTGCAAGAAAATTGGACAGATCTTGCGCAACACGACACGACATATCCAACATATTGGGGCACCTGCTCAATTTTCGCGTGATATTATACGCAATATGAGAGGGTTCCACAGGATTCAAAGAGGCACAATCACCGCCATGCCACGCTTGGTTGCTGTCTCAACAACGGCGGCGGCGACCGCCAAATCCTGCAAGCCCACGCCAGTGCCGTCGAACAGCGTGATCTCATCGGCGGATTGCCGGCCCGGATGGGTGCCGTTGATCACCGCACCAAGCTGATGCACATCGCCCTTGGCCAGCAGCCCGCTGCCGATGGCATGCTGTGCCTCTCCGATGGAGATCGACTGTGCAACTTCATCGGTGAAGACGGTGGCGCGGGCCAGAAGCGCGGCCTCCACTTCCTGCTTGCCTTTCGTGTCCGTCCCCATGCATGCCAAATGGGTACCAGGGCTGACATGTTCGGCCAGCAGCGTTGGTGCAAAACTGGAGGTAATGGTGATGATCACATCGGCACCGGCCATGTCGGGCAGGTCCACCGCCTCGAAGGGCAGGCCCACCTCCTTGGCCACTCGGGCCAGGTTCGGCAGCATCTCGGGATGCATGTTCCAGCCGATCACTTTCTCAAACGCGCCTGCTTCCACCGCTGCACGCATCTGGAAGGTGGCCTGATGGCCTGCGCCGATCATGCCCAGCACTCTGGCATCTTTGTGCGCCAGATGCTTGATCGAGACTGACGACGCCGCTGCCGTGCGCAGCGCGGTCAGCAGGTTGCCGCCCACCATCGCCTTGACACGGCCACTGTCGGGGTCAAACAGGAACACCGTGGATTGGTGGTTGATCAGCCCGCGCCGGTCAAGGTTATGCGGCCAGTACCCCCCGGCCTTCAGGCCAAGCACACCGCCCGCACGATCAAATCCCCCCTTAAAGCCGTAAAGTGCATCTTCATGGCCAAGCATCTCTCGCACAACGGGGAAGTTACAGGCACTGCCCGCTGCCATGGCAGCGAAAACCGCTTCTACTGCGTCAAAAGACGCCTTTCGGGTGACAAGATCGGGGATCGCACTTTCGGGTACGATCACCAGCTCGTGTGTGTTTATCGGGGTGCTGCCCATCAATAGGCCTTTCCACGAGCCGAGACGGGCCAGACTGTTTCCACAACACCGTTCCGCACACCGACATACCAGTCATGGACATTGCAGGTCGGGTCGCAGTGGCCGGGCACAAGGCGCAGCTTGTCATTCACATGCAAAACCCCGTTGGGGTCAGACACTACGCCATGCTCGTCCGAGCATTTCACATATTCGACATCCGTGCGTCCATAGATCACTGGCAGGCCGCTATCCACTGACTGCGCCTTGAGGCCCGCGTCCACGATGGCTTTGTCGGCCTTTGCGTGGCTCATGACCGAGGCCAGAAGGAACAGCGCGTTCTCCCACTCACCCTGGTCAATGCGGTTGCCGTCCTTGTCGAGTATGCGGCCGTAATCAGCATCCATGAAAGCATAGGAGCCGCACTGAAGTTCATTGTAGACGCCCGAGGTGCTCTCAAAATAGTAAGACCCGGTACCGCCACCGCCGACGATGTCACAATCCAGCCCTTCATCTTTCAGCGTATCAACGGCGTCCTTGACCATGGCCACCGCGATGTCGATCTTCGCTTTCCGGTCGTTGTAATCGTCTATGTGCTGCATTGCACCCTGATAGGCTTGGATGCCAGCGAATTTCAGCCTCGGCGCGACGACGATGGCCTTGGCGATCTTCACCACTTCGGGCGTCGTAGTCACACCGCAGCGACCCGCACCGCAGTCGATTTCCACCAGGCATTCAATCTCGGTCCCATGGCGGGCAGCTGCCTTAGACAGATCGACAACATTGGCCGGATCATCAACGCAGCAAATCGTGCGTGCGCCAAGCCTGGGCATCCGGGCCAGCCGGTCAATCTTGGCCGGGTCGCGCACCTGGTTAGAGACCAGCACATCCTTGATGCCACCGCGCGCGAATACCTCGGCCTCAGAGACTTTCTGGCAGCAGACGCCGCAGGCCCCGCCCAGTTCCACCTGCAGCTTGGCAATGTCGACGGATTTGTGCATTTTGCCATGGACGCGGTGGCGCATCCCGTGGGCGACCGCATAGTCACCCATCTTTTTAATGTTGCGCTCAAGCGCATCAAGGTCCAGCACGAGGGCGGGGGTTTGAATTTCGGCTTCCGCCATCCCAGGCCGGGCGGGGATGTCATAGCCAACGTCCATGGCTTCGATATCAATTATGCCTTTCATCTATCTTCTCCCATTCGTGTGTGTGGCGATGGATTCATGGTATCCATGGTAGATTATCCAGATCCACATTGCCACCAGTAATCACAACGCCGACGCGTTTGCCCCGGAAATTCCCGGGGGTCTTAAGAATTGTCGCCAGCGGGACAGCGCAACTTGGTTCCATCACGATTTTCATGCGCTGCCATGTCAGCTTCATCGCATCAATGATTTCCTGTTCCGAAGCTGTCAAAATGTCGGTGACATGGTTTGATACGAAATGCCAGGTATTCTCTTTCAGAGGCACTTTCAGGCCATCGGCGACGGTCACTGGCGCATCGTCAGCGATGATACGCCTGGCCTTGAAGCTGCGATAGGCATCGTCGGCCTGTTCCGGCTCGGCGGCATAAATCTCGATCCTAGGTGCCAGGGTGGACAGCGTCAGGCAGCAGCCCGAGACCATGCCCCCCCCGCCGATGGGTGCGATCACCGCGTCCAAGTCGGCTACCTGTTCCAGCAGCTCGCGCGAACACGTCGCCTGGCCCGCGATTACACGCGGGTCGTTGTAGGGGTGCACAAAATCAGCCCCGGTTTTCGCCTGAACTCCGGCGAAGATAGCCTCGCGGCTGGAGGTTGAAGGCTCACATTCGGTAATTATCCCGCCATAGCCGCGCACGGCGGCCTTCTTGGCCTCGGGCGCGGTGCGCGGCATAACCACATGACACGGAATACCCCGCCGTCCCGCCGCGTAGCTTAGTGACAATGCATGGTTACCGGAACTGTGGGTGGCAACGCCCTTGGCCGCGGCATCCTCGCTTAGCCCGAAGACAGCATTGGTTGCCCCACGCACCTTGAAGGCCCCCGCTTTTTGGAAATTCTCGCATTTGAAGAACAGCTCCGAACCAGTCAACGCATTCATGTAACTGGAGGTCAGGACAGGCGTCCGGTGAATATAGGGCGCGATCCGGTCATGCGCTGCCAGCATGTCGTCGAATGTCGGAAGGGGTGTCTGGGTCAGGTCTTCCATTGCTCCGCTCCTCCTCTCTTAAACCGCATTGGCCGGTGCGGGGGCGCGACTTTGGCGGAAATAATTCTGTGCGGCAACCATCCCGCTACCCAGTGTGATCGGATAATCAAGGTCGGCCATCGCCATTTCGATCGCGGCCAGTCCCGACAGAACCATGACGTCCGTCAACGAGCCCAAATGCCCTATACGAAACGCCTTGCCGTCCATCTGGCCCAGGCCCACGCCAAAGCTTACCCCATAAGCGTGATAGGCATGAGCGGTTAGCGCATTGGAATTGAACCCTTCCGGCACGTAGATTGCACTGACGGTGTCGGAATAGATCTCCGGCGATTGTGCCACCAGATCAAGGCCCCAGGCCGAAACTGCACGCCGGACACCCTCGGCCAGGCGGTGATGGCGGGCATAGACCGCGTCCAGCCCTTCTTCAAACAGCATCTCCAAGCTTTCGCGCATGCCATGGATCAGTTGCAAGGGTGGGGTATAGGGAAAGCCACCCTTGGCGTTCGCACTGGTCATATCGCGGAAATCGAAGAAGGTGCGGGGAAGCCTCGCGGTTTCGATGGCTGCTATCGCCTTCCGGCTCACGCCCAGGATGGCAAGGCCCGTGGCCAGCATGAAACCCTTCTGACTGCCGGAAACAGCGATATCCACACCCCAAGCATCCATCTCAAACGGCATTGAGGCAAGCGAGCTGACGCAATCAACCATCAGAAGTGCCGGATGACTGGCCGCAGCAATGGCCGTCCGCACCGCCGCGATGTCGGAACGAACGCCCGTTGCGGTTTCGTTATGGGTAACCAGAACCGCCTTGATCCGATGCCCGGCGTCGGCCTCCAGCACGTGTTGGAACAGTGCGGCAGGTGCGCCAGTACCCCAGGCACAGTCTATCACATGCACATCCAACCCGTGCCGTTCGCACATGTCGATCCAGCGATGAGAGAACATACCATAGCGCGCGATCAGAACCTTGTCGCCGGGGGACAGTGTGTTGGTGATCGCGGCCTCCCACCCGCCGGTGCCCGAGGCGGGAAACAGAAATATGTCACCCTCTTCGGTACCGAAGACCCGCTTGCACCCTTCCAGCACGGGAAGAAAGGTTTGCGCGAAATCGGGCGCACGGTGGTCCTGGCTTTGCACCTGCATCGCCTGGCGCAATCGGTCAGGCATGTTGGTCGGGCCCGGAATGAACAGTGGATTCTGATCGGACATGGGTCTGGTTTTTCCCCCTTGTTTTTCCCCCTTGCGGCTTGCCCCCCTTCTACGACAGTTCGCACCCTTGTGCAATTACCTCCCTAGGAATGTTTTATGAAAATGTTAGAAACTGGCCTCTCGCTTGCCCATGGACAAACAGCAGGACACCCTTTGGGGTGGCCTTTCCGGGGTTTGATTTCGCGCTGGTCAAACTTCCAGCATGTCTGCGTTTCGCAGTGCCTGCGCCACCTCTGGCCTTCCGATCTGGTCGATTTGGTTCGGATAGAAAAGCAATTTCCTCCCGTCTTTGTTCCGCGCATTGATGTTCGCGCCTATTTAGATCAAGTCTCGCACTTACTTAGCGGATCTCCTTGTCGCCGCAGCATATGTGAAGCAGTATCGTGTTCTTCGGTTCCTGCTGCCCCTGCGCTTGCTGCAAGCATGGCTACGATTATCTGCTTCATATATTCGATCTATGAAGTACATGACTCTTACCGCCAGTCAATCGGCTTTGTGTCGACCATGACACGTTCCCCACAATTGTTTTACCCCCAATACGGACATATTTGAAAATGCTTCCCATCTTTGAGGGCGTCGGGTCGAATCGTCAGGGGGCCGGTTATGTCCAGGCCTTCAGAACACCCCCGGGCAAACGACCTACCTTCACTGACGTTGGTGGCAGCATAATCCGAGCTTTGGGCCGCACCCGTACCCTGACCGGTACTTTGGCCAAGGCTACCGCAGCAGAGTGAAAAATCGCCAGAAGTATCAGCATAATACTGCCGACCAATGCCGCCCATGGTCGCGAAAGCGCAGGGTGACGAGCTGGAATTCGCGAAGTGAATATGTTATTCCTTTCAAAACAGTCACACATGAAACACCGGAACTCATGCCCGATATTGCAACCCTCAGTGCCATTCGATTCGGCACCGGACTCACACCGGATGGCGTCGGCCCTGTTGGTGCTGAGGCACTGCTGGCGAGCTTGTGCGGCACCGACCAGCTGATGGCCCGATTTCCGGAAGAGACGTTTCATGTTCGTGCCGCCAAAGCGCGAGATTTTCAGTTGGCACGTCGAGCCCGGCGCAATGGCGGGGAGGAGGCCGAAGCCGCCTTTCGCGAAGTGCGCCGGGCGATGCAGACCGATATGGTCCGCCAGCTCGGTAAGACAATCGCCCGAGGTGTGGCTGATCCGGGCGGGATGCGTGAACGCTTGGTATGGTTCTGGGCCGATCACTTCACCACGGCTGGTACCCGCGGCCCTATGCGTGGCAGCATCACGGCATATATCGAAGAGGCGATCCGTCCCCATGTGACCGGACGTTTCGGCAACATGCTAGAGGTGGCGGTGCTGCATCCGGTCATGCTACTCTACCTCGATCAGGACCACTCAGTCGGGCCAAACTCGCGGTTCGGCCTGCGCCAGGGGCGGGGTCTGAATGAAAATCTGGCCCGCGAAGTGTTGGAACTTCATACGCTCGGCACGGGTTACACGCAGCATGACGTGACCGAGTTTGCGGAGCTTCTGACGGGTCTAAGCACCACGCGCGAGGGGGAATTCGCGTTCCGTGCCGCAAGAGCTGAACCCGGTCCTGAAACGGTCTTGGGCAAAAGCTATGGCACTTGGCGACCCGCGCGGCTGGACTCGATTCAGAAGGCCCTGCGCGATCTGGCACTGCGGCCCGAGACGGCGCGGCATCTCTCACTTAAACTGGCGCGGCATTTCCTGACCGATACCCCGCCCGAGGAGGTGTTGGTAAAAATGGAGACAGCTTATCTTGAAAGCGGTGGCGATCTTCTGCAAACCTATGGTGCGATGCTGGCGCATCCGGCGTCCTGGCAGCCTGATCTGTTGAAAGCCAAAAGCCCGCTGCTCTTCGTTACATCGGCCTTGAAGGCCCTTGGCGTGCCGCCGGAGGCAGTGGCCGTGGCCGACCCACGCGACCTTCGGCGCTATGTATTTCGACCGATGATCGTGATGGGCCAGCACTGGCAGGGGGCACCGGGCCCCGATGGCTTTCCCGACAGCTTGGAGGGGTGGATTCGCCCGCAAACCCTGGCAGCCCGGATTGGCTGGGCGATGTTAGCACCAGATCAATTGGGGCTGGACTTGCCAGATCCGCGGGTCTTTGTCCGTCACGCCCTGGCCGATGCGGCCAGCCCTGAGGTGATCTGGGCCGCTGCGCGGGCCGAAACCCGTACCGAGGGGATCGGGTTGGTTCTTGCCTCATCCGAGTTTCAGCGGAGGTGATGTCAATGGCCCATACCATGTCCCGCCGCCAGCTGATACTGCGTGCCACCGCGCTTGGCTGTTCAGCTGCAGCCAGCCCGCTTTTGACACCGGTGACCATGGCCCGCGCTGCGACAGATCACCGACTGGTCGTGATCATCTTGCGCGGCGGGATGGATGGTTTGGCGACGATCCAGCCTTACGGCGATCCGGGTTTCGCGGGGCTGCGCCCGGAACATGGCCCCGCCTTTGGCGACCATGACTTGGATGGCTTCTTTGCTCTGAACAACAATCTGGGGAATCTGATGCCCCTGTGGCAGGCTGGTGAATTGGCTTTTGCCCACGCGGTTTCCACCCCCTATCGCGACCGGCGCAGCCATTTTGACGGCCAGGATTTGCTGGAGGCGGGCTTGGGCAATGACCATGCGGGCCGCCGCCACAATGATGGCTGGCTGAACCGTTTCCTGCAGACCCTGCCGGGTGCCGCGCGGGAAACCGCGCTTGCGGTCGGCAGGCGACACATGTTGATCCTAAAAGGGCAGGCACCGGCGATGAGTTGGGCACCCGAAGCGCGACTGGCACTGTCCCCCGCGGCAGAGGCACTGCTGGCGCATATCTACCATGATGATGATCTGTTCCGTGAAGCATTCGATCAGGCACAGCATCTCTCAGCGGAGATTTTCGGGGATCAGATAGGCGATGAAGAGGATATGATGCAGGCGATGGCCGATGCCATGGCTAGCACTGTGCGCAATGAACGGCACAATCTGACCGCATTCCTGGGAGAACAGCTGCAGGGCGATACGCGCATCGTCAGTTTTTCCCTTGGCGGGTGGGATACACATCGTAACCAAACTGGCGGGTTGCGCCGCGCTTTGCAGCAGTTTTCTGGAACGCTTTTGGGGCTGAGGCGCGCATTGGGGGCAGTCTGGCGGCAGACCACCGTCGTTGCCATGACCGAATTTGGCCGCACCGCACGGTTGAACGGCTCGCGCGGCACCGACCACGGCACGGGCGGTGCGATGATCTTTGCAGGCGGCGCACTGCGGGGCGGGCGGGTGCTGGGCCAATGGCCGGGCTTGGGCGAGGGCGATCTGTACGCCGACCGTGACCTTGCGGCGACGGGCGATGTCCGCGCCTATGCCGCCTGGCTTCTGGCCGGACTTTACGGAACGGATCGTGCGGTGCTGGAGGGGGAAATTTTCCCCGGTCTCGATTTGGGAACCAATCCTAACCTGACCTGAACACTAAGAGTGCGGTGCCGGGTTGATTATTGCCGCTCTGGTGCCGCAGCTACAGTGAACTACGCCACTGACACGGCCAGTGGACGGCAATGTGGTCTGAAACCACGAGCACATCCAAGACTCAGACCATGCCGCTGTGCTCGCCGGAAACACCGGGAACAATTGGCTCTATTGCGGTGCAGAGGGCAACTCACTCACTGGCTGGCGGGGAACGCTACATCTCACTGGCAACGTGGGCCGGGATGTCTTATCAAAGAGGCCGCTACACAAAGACAACCTCTTGCCGTTGGTGAGGGTGTCTTTGGTGGTGGTTCCGGTGAACGTAGCCATGGCAAGGTTCCTTGTGTGATGCGTTTGCTGCGCAAAATATCGCACGTGCGGGGGATGCAGAATCATCCAGGCTGCCGAACAACAGAACCGCACCGCGCACGGCGGGCATCGATTGTACCATGTCCCACCGTGCCTCGGTTTTCTGGCGGCAGGCTGTGCCGTCCCCGGCCGCGTCGTACCTCGCGCCCGCCACCACAATCACACCCACCTTATCAGAGGGCGGGATACCCCTTAGGTAGACCACGTGGCACCCGCCCGCAGCTTGACATCAGAGGGGTTGATACCGCTTGTGCGCAGTTCGTCATGCCCCAGCCTGGTCCCGGTGCAAGCGCAGCCATCTTGACCAGGGTTAAAATCTTCTGTGCTGGTCCAAATCTTTCCTACCGGATTTCTTGCATATCTTCCTTGCCTCTCAAAGCTGTTGCCGGCCATCTTTTCCTTAAGAATACTACCGCCGAGGGCCCGCCCGCGGCCCGTCACGGCGTAACCCCCAAGCGGGGCATAGGCCCTCAGCCATCCACTCAGAGCGGCTTGCGCTCCTCGAAGAACGCCGCGATTCCCTCGGCTCCTTCCGCACTTTCCCAGCATCGCACCAAAGCCTCGACAGATTGCGCCACCTCTGCCTCGCCGGTCTGCGCGTCAACCCGGCGCCATCAGTGCCTTGGCTTCGGCCACGGCCCCCGGTGCGGCCGCCAGATAGGGCGTGATCTCTGCCTCAATGGCTGCGTCCAGGAGTTCCGGTGCGACCACCCGTGCCAGCAGATCGAGTGACACGGCTTCCGCGCCATCGAAGAACCGTCCCGAAAAAAACACCCGCCGCGCTTTGGCCGCACCCATGTGCGCGATCACATACGGCCCTATTGTCGCCGGGATCAGCCCAAGTCGCACTTCAGTCAACCCGAACCGTGCGGTGGGTACCCTGATCGCCACATCGCACACCGTCATCAGGCCGATACCACCGCCAAAGGCCTGGCCCTGAATGCGCCCGATCAAGGGCTTGGGCAGCTGGTCAAGTGCACCCAGCATATCGGCCAGGCATCGCGCCGCCCGCGCACGTGCCGCGGCATCTGCGGTCATCTGTGTGCGCATCCAGCCCAGATCACCCCCGGCGCAAAAACTTTTCCCCGTGCCAGTCAATACCACAACCCGAACCGCCGGGTCGCGCCCCAGGCGTTTGGCCAAATCCGTCAGTTCAGTAATCATCCGGGCATTGAGCGCGTTGTGGTTGCCGGGCCGGTTCAGCGTCACCGTGGCAACCCCGCGAGGGTCAACATGTGACATCAACGTATCCATCATGCCTGCGCCCCCTTGCGCATGGTGTGCGCCATTCCCGCTGCGGTGTTGATGATCAACTGATCAAGCCCCGTCTCATACCCCAATGCTGTCAAATGCGCTGCTACGGCTTCGGTGGCGACATTGCCTGCCGCGCCCGGTGCATAAGGGTAGCCACCCAAACCGCCGACAGCGGCATCAAACACCCGTAGCCCAAGGTTAAGCGAGGCGTCGATATTGTCAAGTGCCCGCCCGCCCGTGTCGTGGTAATGTCCCGCAAGCCTGCCCACGGGTACGACATCGCGCACCGCCAGCAGCATCCGCGCGATGCTATCCGGCGTCCCTTTCCCGGTTGTATCGCCAAGGGAAATCTCATAGCAGCCCATGGCGAACAGCTGGCCAGCCATCCAAGCTACGCGATCAGGGGCCACTGGCCCGTCATATGGGCAGTCCGTCACGCAGGAGACATAGTCCCGCACTGGTAGATTAATATGTCGCGCCGCAGCAAGCACAGGCCGAAACCGCTCCAGGCTGTCTTTGATACCCGCGTTGATATTGGTGCGCGATATGCCTTGGCTTCTCGATGAATTTCTCGATCAGCAACGCATCATTACCAAAGGCCACCGCCGCTTCCCTCCTGGCACTGTCTAGCGCGGCGTTGAAAGCGGCGGGCGTCTTGACCTTGCGCATCCCCTTGCCACCACCGCCTGTGATCGCCTTGATCAGTATCGGGTAACCGATGGCATCCGCCGCACCGGAGAGGTGTTTTCCGTTATAGCCGGGCACAACAGGCACGCCCGCCTGCTGCATCAGGGCCTTGGCTGCATTTTTCAGACCCATCGCCCGGATCGCGCTGGCCGAAGGCCCGACGAAGGTCAGCCCCGCGGCCTCCACCGCCTCTACGAAGTCGGGGTTTTCGGACAGAAAGCCATAGCCGGGATGGATTGCTTCCGCCCCCGTCTGTTGCGCCGCCGCGATGATCGCAGCACCGCGCAGATAGCTATCGGCAGGTCTCGCACCGCCGATATGCACAGCCATATCCGCCATTGCCACATGGCGTGCACCCGCATCGGCGTCGGAATAGACCGCCACCGTCCGCACCCCCATAACCCGCGCCGTCTTAATCACGCGGCAGGCGATTTCCCCCCGATTGGCGATCAGTATCTTACGAAACATCACCAACCCCAATTTTATGAACAGGGGCACCATAACACGAATGCCCCCACTTGTCTACAGCACTACAAGAACAGAGCTCGTATCAAATCCATCACAACTTTCCCGGCTTCGAGTGCCGCCACGCCGAATACCGCCTTGCCTATGATCGCGGGGATACGTATAGTTTACAAGCTCCTGTCCAAGACCAAGCCGAATACGAAGTGCGAGAATACGAAGAATACAAATAGTGAGAGCACTTTTGATGCTGACAGATGATCAGGGTCATAATCAGGCGCAGGCGGCGGAGGTGGGGGCGGGTTGCTCCGCTATTGGAAGCTGGATCAATTACCCGCGCTTTCTATCCTCAGGCAGCGGCTTAGCCTGAAAACTGGCTAACTCAAATTCGCGAATTTGTCTTTCACCCGCATTTCCCAGGGGTTGCGTTGGGATTCGGATCTGGAGTTTCCTTGCACCGGGTAAGAATGCCCGTGGGATATTATTTTTGTTTGCAAGGGACGAATCACCTCGGCGACCCGAGGTTACTTGGAATTATCGCCCTGGCCTACCCCATTCCCCGGTGCACAGCCTGTCGTGTGGCATGCATCTCTGCCCCCCCTCACTTAGTCAGATGCCTCATATGGTCTGACCAGTAGTCAAGCAGGCTCCGGGTCGCATCGTAGAGTGCCATCATCGGCCCATCTATAACGTCAAAGCCATCAGATATAAGAACCTTTTCCATACCTGAAATGCGCAGGGCAGCGGAGCCCTTTGATTGCTTGGACGGAGGATTTCCTATAACAACACCCGGTGGCGGAGGCAGATCCTTCAGTTTCACTTCAAGATTGGCACGCGTCCATTCCTTGAAGGCCAGATCGACTTCGCCCCTGTGTCCCTTGAAATCCACCCGAATCGAATTTGGCTGATCTGTCCGACCTGGGGCAAAATAGGTACTGCGGGGATACTGCGTTCTGTGCACAAAATAGCTAGGATGGCGGTTTTCCAGTTTGGCGTATACGGCATTCCACCATTCTGCGATATAGGGATCGTCCTGTTTGACTTGGGCGTCTCTTGCCGATGCACTGCCAACGGGCCGCGCCCGAAGAAACAGGTCGCCGCGCCATTGCCCCCGTGCGTCCGGCAAATGCTGCGGGAACGCGGCGGCGATCTGCTCAAACGTAATCCGCCGCACACCATCGGGCAACGGCACTTGATAGTTCGCTGGCGCGACAAGGAATATGGACGCGCTGGTGTAACGCTCCATCCGAATATCGCCCTGGGCACGGCGAACATACCGTTCCAGCTGTTCATCCATCAGCGGAGCATTAATCTTGTCCTCTATGAAGACGCGATGTTTGCCACCGTCAATTCTTGCGAAATCCGCAACGACATCCGCCTCACTGCCGTCCTGATGGACGGATATGTTTGAAGTGGCGGCGGGCAGCGTGACCTTGGGCGCGGTCGGGTCAAAAGAGAGAAGCCAGCGCGCAAATGCGCGGTTCACAGCCAGCTCTTCTGCAAGAAGCAGATCAATATCCCTTTCTTCAAAACGAGTGATCCCGCAGCGTGTCATGTTTCCCTCCATAAAAATGGACCCCATCAGAGCATCTGCTCTTGCGCACACCACTCTGCCTCACAACGCAACAGCACCATGTTGTCGTTGTCAACTTCATCAGCCACTCCCTCCTCCACATGCACATGCAGAATCGCGTGATGGTACGTAAATTTCACATCTGGCCATACCTTCCGCACGCGGGGGCCTTCACTGGGGCCTTCACTTAACAGGGGCACCGTCACCCGCACAGGTATATCCTTGCCTGATTCCTTCCGTGCAGCCTGCAACGCCTCGATCAGCTCATCCAACGTCGTCATGTCTGCAACTCCTCTGATCATGTGGTGAAATTTCTGTTTCTTCAATTGAAAATACCTCCCACTAAATCAAAGTCACCGGTGGGAGGCATCATCAATGGGACACCATCAGTGGATGGTCCGATTATGGTGAGACGTCCACAATTCTTCAGCGACGACTTCTTCAGCCATAACACGTTCATCACAGCGTAGAAGAACAATGGGGTCTCCATTAGAGGCTGCCCCCTCCTCTACATGCACATGCAACACCCCATGATGCGTAGCCATATCCAGACCGGGGACAATAGCATGATCATCTGGGAAAGTCTTGCCCGGCACTGTTACCCTCACAGACACATCTTTGCCTGCATTTTCGCGTGCTTCGTACAAGAACAAGATCAACTCATCCAACGTTGTCATGTCTGCAACTCCTTTGATCATGTGGTGAAGCTTTCGCTTCTTCGAATTAGCCCGTTGACTGTGTTTAATCACAAAGTATTTTGACGGAAAAGTCAAGTGAAAAATGAGTAATTGTGCCAAAAATGCGGGGGGCAATCGCTAAAATGGGGTGTACTCCCTGCCGTGAATGCATTCCAATCTCACTGAGATTGACTGTAGAGGGTCATTTGCACCCCGCACCGGACTCACATCCGGAATACACCGAAGCATGTATCTTTGATGGGTGCGTTCAGTGCCGCCGCCGGTGACAGGGCCAGCACCTTTCGGGTCTTGCGCGGATCGCACACCCCATCATCCCACAGCCTGGCCGAGGCATAAAGCGGGTGCGACTGTTCCTCAAACACATCGATGGTCAGCTGTTTGAACGCGGCTTCCTCCCCGGTGGGCCAGGCTTTGCCTGCCCGTTCCAGTGCCTCGCGCTTCACTGTCGCCAGAACGCCCGCCGCCTGCACACCACCCATAACCGAAATGCGCGCATTTGGCCATGTCCAAAGGAACCTTGGTTGATAGGCCCGCCCGGCCATACCGTAATTGCCCGCGCCGAAACTGCCACCCACCAGCATCGTGATCTTCGGGACCGCCGTGGTCGCAACCGCTGTCACCATCTTTGCCCCGTGGCGGGCGATGCCCTCATTTTCGTATTTCCGGCCAACCATGAAGCCGGTAATGTTCTGCAGGAAAACAAGCGGGATTTTGCGTTGCGAACACAGTTCCACGAAATGCGCGGCTTTCTGTGCACTTTCGCTGAACAGCACAACGTTATTGGCGATCAGGCCGACATCCATGCCGCAGATTTGCGCGAAACCGGTGACGATGGTCTCCCCGAAGCGCGACTTAAACTCATCAAACCAACTGCCATCGACCACGCGCGCGAGCACCTCGCGGATGTCATAGGGGGTAGAGAGCGAGGCAGGCACAATACCCAGAAGTTCTTCGGGATCATAGGCCGGGGTACTCCGCGCAGGGTGGGGCAGGCCCTGCCGCCCGAAGCCCCCATGGATCGCACCGCCCGGCGGGCAAGCGCAAGTGCATGGGCGTCATCCTCGGCCAGATAATCCGCCACACCCGACAGCCGTGCATGTACACCACCACCGCCGAGATTCTCGGGGCTCACCGCTTCTCCCGTTGCAGCCTTCACCAGGGGGGCCAGCCAGGAAAATCGTCCACTGTTCTTTCACGATGATCGTAACATCAGACATCGCGGGCACATAGGCCCCGCCCGCGGTGCATGACCCCATGACAACGGCGATCTGGGTGATACCCTGTGCGCTCATCTGCGCCTGGTTGTAGAAGATGTGGCCGAAATGGTCGCGTCGGGGAAAACCTCATCCTAGTTTTGTAGGTTCGCCCCGCCACTGTCGACCAGATACAGGCAGGGCAGATGGCATTCCCCGGCGATCTCCTGGGCGCGCAGATGCTTTTTCACCGTGATCGGGTAATAGGTGCCGCCCTTCACGGTGGCATCGTTACAAACGACCATCACCATGCGCCCTTCAACGTGCCCTACTCCGGCGATGACCCCGCCGCAGGGTGCCGTGCTGTCATACATCCCATGGCCTGCCGTCGCGCCAACCTCCAGAAAGGGCGAGCCCGGATCAAGCAGATTGGCCACCCGGTCCCGCAGCAGCATCTTGCCCCGGTCCAGATGCCGGTCCCGTGCTCCGGACCCGCCCGCTTTGGTGGCCGCCTCCGCGACCGTCCGCACCACCTCCAATGCCTTCAGATGGGCGGCCCGGTTCGCCTCTGCCGCTTCGGACCCCGCGATAAACCCCGTGCCCAATTTCATTCCTCTGCCCCCCTCGCGGCCAAACGTGTCGGCGCAAACTGATCGAATCACTGATTCGCGGCTACATGGCTGGCCCGCCAAGACACCGCCCGCGTTCTGTAACCACAAACATTTCACGCCATAGAGGTGACCAGCTCCCGCCCAACCAGCATCCGCCGAATTTCCGAGGTTCCGGCACCGATTTCCATCAATTTGGCATCACGGAAGAGCCGCGCAACCGGCGCATCGTTCAGAAACCCCGCGCCACCCATGGCCTGCCATGGCCTGCACGGCCTGATGTGCCGCCCCCATCGCCTCTTCGCTGGCATAGAGTACGCATGCCGCTGCGTCTTGGCGTGTGACCTCTCCCCTGTCGCAGGCTTTGGCCACTTCATAGACATAGGCGCGGGCCGAGTTCATTTTGGTGTACATATCGGCAATCTTGCCCTGCATCAGCTGGAAACTTCCGATGCTTTGACCGAATTGCTTGCGTTTGATCATATGGGGCATGATCTCATCCAGGCAGGTGGCCATGATCCCGGTGCCAATCCCGCTGAGTACCACGCACTCATAATCCAGGCCCGACATCAGGACGCGGACACCCTTACCCTCTTCGCCCAGAACGTTATCGAAGGGTACCTCGACATCCTCGAAGATTGACTCAGCCGTATTTGACCCGCGCATTCCGAGTTTGTCGAAGTGCGGCGATGCGGAGAAACCGGCCATCTTTTTCTCAATTAAGAACGCGGTTATGCCCTTGCTGCCAGCCGCCTGCCCCGAGATCAGGCCGGGCAGGTATTTTTCCTTCTGCACTTCGGACCCGTTCAGACGGATTTGATTGACGCACAGGTTGGAATGCGCACCGTAGCTAAGCGAGACAGAGGCAGAAGCGCGGGCAATCTCCTCCACTGCGACGACATGGGCGAGATACCCCATACCGATGCCCCCGTAATATCCTTCCACAGTGATGCCAAGCAGGCCCAGATCGCCCATTTCGCGCCAGAGTCATTGGGGAAATATGTTATCGCGGTCAATGTCGCCCGCCATTGGTTTGACACGATCTTGCGCCCAGCGATGCACCATTGTGCGCGGCACGTTGATGTCTTCCCCCAGGTCGAACGTCATCGAGCACGTGAACATCGCGCATCCCTTCCTTCCCGGAATGATTGTGCGACGATATCAGGCCTAAATCCCACGAGTCAAAGCCAGACGCCTGTCAGGTCAGTTTGCGCAGCTCATCGCGGATGATCGCGGCAATTTGGACGCAATCCTTGACGGAGAAAGTCAGAGGCAGGCGCATATCCAAAAGGTCCGCCAAAACGCGATCTGTCTTGGGCAATCGCTGCTTTGGGGCATAGTGCCAGCTGTCATAGCGCGAGGTAAAAGCCACCGGTTCCTTGGCACCGAACCATTTCAGTTCCACCCCGCGGGCAAGGCAGGCGGCGACCATCTCCTGAATTGTCTCTGGACCCATCCGCGGTAATCGAAATTGGAACGATGAACCGACGATGCTTTCACGCGGATCACGCTTGATGATCGCCAGTCCGGGGGTGTGTCCAAGACCATCTTCAACCGCACGATAAAGCGCGTTCCAGCGCACGATCTGTGCCGGCAGGTCAGCCAGTTGCGGGCGCAGGATGGCAGCGCGCAGATTGTCCATCCGGCCAGAAATGTTTGGCGTAGTCAGTTTCAGGCACTCGAACGCTTCGGGCGGCGGCGCGGCGTGGTGGCGGCTGTAGAGCATGTAGCTGCCCGAAAGCAAGATCGCCCGCGCCATCACATCCGCCGAGTCCGAGACAAGAAACCCGCCTTCGCCCGAGTTGATATGTTTATAGGTTTGGGTTGAATAGCAGCCGATCAGACCGTGACGGCCCGAGGGCACCCCCCCCCATCTTGCCCCCATGGTGTGGGCGCAATCCTCGATCACCCGGACACCGGCCTGGTCGCAAAGCCGCATAAGCGCACCCATGTCGCAGATATGGCCGCGCATATGGCTCAGCAGCAGGACACGTGCGCCAGAGGTCGCGGCCTTACGGGCCAGGTCGGCCAAGTCGATGGTCAGTGCCTCGGTTGTTTCCACGAAGACAGGTTCCGCACCGACGCTGGTGATTGCACCGGGAACAGGGGCAAGGGTGAAACCGTTTAAAAGAACCCGCTCTCCGGGTTCAATGCCCAATGCGCGCAGTGCGCAGCCCATCGCATAGCCGCCAGAGGCTACGGCAAGCGCGTATTTCGCCCCGGTGAAGGCGGCGACTTCCTCTTCCAACAGGGCGGTTTCCCCAGGCTCATCGCCCAAGGTGTTGTAACGATGCAGACGGCCGTGACGCAGAACCTTCAGCGCGGCGGTTATGCCCGCTTCAGGGATGGGTTCCTGCTGCGTAAAGGTGCCCGTGAATCTTGATGTCATGAGGCATGACCTTTCCTTGACTTGCCCTGCACGTCAATCCCGAACGCCGCACGGGTTGCGGGAAACGGGATGCCTCCGGAAGGGAGGGTTCTAAGGCAGAAGATTGGCCAGAACGCGGTCCAGGTCGTCGTAATGATCAAGCAGTGCCTCGGGGGCCAGATTGGCCACCGCACGGCCGCTTGGGCCGAAGGCAACAAGAATGCAGGGGACACCAGCGGCACGGGCGGTGTTTCGGTCTGTCTCCGTATCACCGATCAGGACCGACCGCGAAGGGTGGCCACCCGCGCGGGTCACGGCGGCCAGGTAGGGGGCTGCATCGGGTTTTCGGGTGAACAGGGTATGAGCACCGATCATCGAAGAAAAGAGATTCCGTATGCCAAGCCGCGTCAGGAGTGCCTCGGCCAGATGATCGGGCTTGTTTGTGCAGATTCCCACCGCCGCACCCGCGGCCTGAAGCCGGATAACCGCTTCGACCGCACCGGGGTAGAGGGTGGTGTATCTGTCGATGGACGTGCCGTAAGCCTCAAGCAGAACGGGATAGCAGCGGTCGATCTCGGCCTTGGGTGCGGCCAGGCCCAGACGCTCAAACCCCAAGGTCAGCATGGCGCGGCCCCCGCGAAAGGCCACCGCGTCATCCCCCCCGGGGGTGAGCTGGGGCGGGTAGCCCAGCGATGCCATGGCGGCATTCGCTGCCGCGATCAGGTCACCCGCACTATCAACCAGAGTACCGTCCAGATCGAAGATCACCGTGCGCATGCCCGCCCCCTGCATCGGCGGATTACCCCCCGTCTTCAAAATCCAGCGTAAACCGAAGCGACCAGTGCCCGTCTTGCACAATATCATGGCATGAAACATATCATGGCCACAAGTATAAAATACCCGAGTGGACAGGCCTCATGCCCATCGCCCTTGTTATTCCTGCCGC
Organism: Paracoccaceae bacterium; assembly: GCA_014323785.1. Classification (GTDB taxonomy): domain Bacteria; phylum Pseudomonadota; class Alphaproteobacteria; order Rhodobacterales; family Rhodobacteraceae; genus Rhodophyticola. The sequence continues at coordinate 43,985 of JACONJ010000044.1, forward strand.
TGGCCAAGGCACACGGATGTTGTCAACGCATGCAAAAGTGCTGCACCGGATCGGTGGTGCGCCGCTGATTGCGCACACGCTAAAGGCAGGTGCCGCCATGGCACCGGAGCGCACGGTTGTCGTCACGGGACACAGGGCCGAGGCCGTGGAGGCTGCGGTGGGCGCATATGCACCCGAGGCCATCTGCATCCGGCAGCAAGAGCCGTTGGGCACCGGGCACGCGGTGCTTCGGGCAGCTCCGGCTTTAAAAGGGTTTGAAGGCGATATCCTGGTGCTCTATGGCGACACGCCCTTTATAACATTGGACACGCTTCAACGCATGGTCGCAGCCCGGGCGCGGCATGACATTGTGGTGACCGGCTTCGAAGCGGCCAATCCCGAGCACTATGGGCGGCTGATTATGGACGGCACAAAATTGGTGCGCATCGTTGAGGCGAAGGATGCCAGCGACGCGGATAGCGCGGTCCGTTTCTGTAACTCCGGCCTGATGGCAGCGAATGCAAACACGCTAATGCGCCTCTTACACTGTGTCGGCAATAGTAACGCGGCAGCAGAATACCAATTGACCGATATACTTGGTTTGGCCACTGCCGAGGGTCTGTCAGCGACGGCCATCACCTGCCCGGAGACCGAGGCACTTGGCATCAACACGCGGGCCGAATTGGCCGGGGCAGAAGCACTGTTTCAGACCAACAGACGCGCCAGTTTTCTGGCCACGGGCGTCACCATGACAGCACCGGAGACAGTTCACCTTGCCTTTGATACCGAGATCGCCCGTGACGTCGAGGTTGAACCTTATGTTGTCTTCGGCACTGGCGTGACGGTGGAGACGGGTGCCAAAATCCGCTCCTTTTCGTATCTGGAGGGGGCGCATGTCTCCTCTGGCGCGGTAGTGGGGCCCTATGCGCGGTTGCGCCCCGGGACGGAACTGGCCGATGGTGTACGGATCGGAAATTTCGTTGAAGTGAAGTCTGCGCAGATTGGCGAAGGGGCCAAGGTCAACCACCTCAGCTATATCGGTGATGCCAGCATTGGTGAGGCCGCCAATATCGGGGCCGGGACGATCACTTGCAACTATGACGGCGTCATGAAGCACCAGACCGAGATCGGTGCGGCGGCCTTTATCGGATCGAACACCATGCTGGTCGCGCCAGTGCGCGTGGGGTCGCAAGCGATGACGGCTTCGGGCAGCGTGATAACCCAGGATGTGCCGGATCAGGCTTTGGCGGTGGCACGCGGCAAACAGGTCAACAAACCGGGGCTTGCGGTCAGGTTGATGGCGCGGCTCAAGGCAATCAAGAACAACACAAAAGGGCAGTGAAACATGTGCGGGATTATTGGTGTCTTGGGTGACCGTGAGGTCGCGCCAATCCTGGTGGAGGCACTGAAGCGGCTGGAATACCGGGGCTATGACAGCACCGGGATCGCGACGGTGCAGAATGGCATACTGGACCGACGCCGCGCGGTAGGCAAGCTGGTCAACTTGTCCGACTTGCTGATGCATGATCCGCTACCGGGGAAATCCGGCATCGGCCATACAAGGTGGGCCACCCATGGCGGGCCGTCCGAGGCCAATGCCCATCCCCATCGCACGGGGCGGGTCGCCGTGGTTCATAACGGAATCATCGAAAACTTTCGGGAACTGCGTATGCGCCTGAACGGTGCGACATGGGAAAGTGAGACTGATACCGAGACGGTCGTGCAGCTTTGCGCGAACTATCTGGACCAGGGCTTGCCCCCGCGAGAGGCCGCAGCAGAGACACTCAAGCATCTGAAAGGTGCCTTTGCCCTGGCTTTCCTGTTTCAGGGCGAGGACGACCTGATCGTTGCGGCGCGCACGGGCTCACCTCTGGTGGTCGGTTACGGACAGGGCGAGATGTATGTTGGTTCGGACGCCATCACGCTGGCACCGTTAACGAATATGCTCACCTATCTGGAGGAGGGCGATTATGCCTTTGTCACCCGCGCGGGGGCTGAAATTTATGACCACGCCGGTCGCCGCGCTAATCGTGACATGCAAAGGATTGAAGCCCAGAAAGCCCGGATCGACAAGGGTGGTTACCGGCATTTCATGGCCAAGGAGATTTTCGAACAGCCCACGGTTCTGGCCAGGTGTCTAGGCCATTATACCCGGGGCGGCCGGGTAGTGATCCACGAAGGTGAGGTCGATTTCACGCAAACCGACCGGCTGACCCTGGTGGCCTGCGGAACCGCTTATTACGCTTGTCTCGTGGCAAAATACTGGTTTGAGAAACTGGCGGTCCTGCCGGTTGACGTCGATATCGCCAGCGAATTCCGCTATCGTGCGCCGCCGATTTCAAAAAGATCAACGGCACTTTTTGTTAGTCAATCGGGGGAAACCGCGGATACGTTGGCCGCACTGCGCCACGTGCGGGACAAGGCGGCTACCGTGCTGTCGGTGGTCAATGTGTCCGAGAGCACCATCGCACGGGAAAGCGACCTGGCCCTTCCGATCAAGGCCGGGATTGAGGTAGGCGTTGCCTCAACCAAGGCGTTTGTCTGTCAATTGGGGGTGCTGGCCAATCTTGCTATCCTTGCGGCGCGGCAGCGTGGCCAGATTGGTGCGGCACAAGAGGCAGAGCTGATCAGGATCCTGCAAGGCTTGCCTGCGCTGACCAGTCAGGCACTCGCTTTGGACGATACAATCCGCCGTCATACCGGCACACTCGCGCGTGCGCAGACTGTGCTGTTTATGGGGCGTGGCGCGATGTTCCCGCTGGCGCGGGAAGGGGCACTGAAACTCAAGGAAATCAGCTATATCAACGCCGAGGGCCATGCCAGTGGCGAGCTAAAGCATGGTCCCATCGCGCTGGTCGACAAGACCGTGCCGGTGGTGGTTCTGGCCCCGCGTGACGGGCTGTTCGACAAGACGGTATCCAACATGCAAGAGGTGATGGCGCGGGAAGGCCGCGTCTGGCTGCTGACCGACAGAGACGGGGCCAAACAAGCCTCTGACGGGGTTTGGAAGGTGCTGACCATGCCCGTTATTGAGCCGCTCTTCGCGCCAATCCTTTACGCGATCCCGGCGCAACTTATCGCCTATTACACTGCCGTTCACAAAGGCACAGATGTGGATCGGCCGCGCAATCTGGCGAAATCCGTGACGGTCGAATGACGCCAGAGAGGGCCCTGGCGGGTTTGCAGGCCCATGGCAATGCGGACCTATCACAAGGTGGATAGGGTTTATCTGGGCCTGTCAAACGCCATTACTGGTGCTTTCGCGGCAGACTGACGCAAGGGGCTGGACGTGCCCGAACAGACCCGCCTGGCCCGGGGGCTTTGGGCCAGCGATATCTTTGAGGCACGGGTGGCGGCGGGTAAATTGTTCCTCCATGCCCGCATCCATCCCGATTACACACCTGCATGGTGCAAAATCCCGTGCGCTTGGATGAGGTCGAGGGCTGGAAGCATTACAACCAAAAGCCGCCGCTACGCGGCGATGCTGCTGGTGCGTGTCGGGAAAACCTACTTCCTCTGTGCACACATTATAAAACACAGCGCAGAGTTCACCCGGGGACGCTTGGAAATCGCCCAGAGACCTGCCTGAAGGATTGCACCTGCACGGCCGGGTTGCCCTAACACAGAATTACATCAACTACATGCCGCAGACCTCTCCTGCCTTGAGTTGTATTTGCCTTCTACCAAGTCGAATCGATCTTTCCAAGGGGGCAAACCTAGTGTTTCCAAGGGGGCAAACCTAGTGTTTCACGCCTGCTACACCTTGCCTCGTGCACGGTAACATCATATGCTGCTCCAATCTGATTGGAACAGGCTGAACCATGTCCCTTCTGGTGATGAAATTCGGCGGTACCTCGGTTGCCACGCTGGACTGCATCCGCCGCGCCGCCGGGCGTGTGGGGCGGGAAGTGGCGGCTGGCCGTGACGTGATCGTCATCGTCAGTGCCATGGCCGGAGAGACAAACCGCCTGGTCGGGCTGGTCAATGACACCTCATCGATGTTTGACGCCCGCGAATATGATGCGGTCGTTTCCTCGGGGGAGAATGTGACCGCGGGGCTCATGGCGATGACACTTCAGGACATGGGGGTGCCAGCCCGATCATGGCAGGGCTGGCAAATCCCGCTGAGGACAACGCTGGCTCATACGGCGGCGCGGATCGAGGATATTCCGACCGAAACCATCAAGGGCAAATTTGCCGAAGGCATGAAGGTGGCCGTTGTTGCGGGTTTTCAGGGGATCAGCCCCGAAGACCGTATCACCACCCTTGGCCGGGGCGGATCAGATACCACCGCCGTTGCTTGTGCCGCTGCTTTCGGGGCTGAACAGTGTGACATATACACGGATGTGGATGGCGTCTATACAACCGATCCGCGCATTACGTCCAAGGCGCGGAAGCTGGAAAAGATCGCGTTTGAGGAGATGCTAGAACTTGCGTCCCTCGGGGCGAAAGTGCTGCAAACCCGCTCGGTTGAGCTGGCTATGCGCTACAATGTGCGTCTGCGGGTTCTGTCGAGCTTTGGGGATAATGACGAAAACACAGGCACGCTCGTGTGCGCGGAGGAGGATATTGTGGAACGCCACGTAGTTGCGGGTGTGGCCCATTCCCGGGATGAGGCGAAGATGACGCTGGTTTCGGTTGCTGACCGTCCCGGCATCGCCGCCGCAATTTTCGGCCCCCTGGCCGAGGCAGGCGTGAATGTTGACATGATCGTCCAAAACATCGCCGAGGAAGGCCGCACAGACGTGACCTTTTCCTGCCCTATAGATCAGGTGAAGGGGGCCGAAATCGCCATAAACGCAGCCAGGGAGCAGGGAGAAATCAACTTTCACGAACTCGTTGCCGATATCGATGTTTGCAAGATTTCGATCGTGGGGATTGGCATGCGCAGCTATGCGGGCGTTGCCGCCAAGATGTTTGCAACGCTCAGGGATGAAGGTATTAATATCAAGGTTATAACCACATCCGAGATCAAGGTCTCGGTCCTGGTGGATCGAAAGTACATGGAACTTGCGGTTCAGGCTCTGCATGATGCATTCGGGTTGGAGCATGCGGTCTGACGCGATGCACGGGCAGCCGCCCGGGGAACGTTCTGACCCTGTTGATATTGCACCCGTTGTCACGCTGCACTATGATCTGGGCGCGGATGGTGCGAGACAGCTGGCAGAATGCCTGAACAGACGGACAGCGAAAGCCGCAAGCTGCTAAGCCGCTTGCAGGCCACTCTGGCTGAAGCTGGTGCGGGCCAGGAGCGGTTGGACCGGATCACCCATCTGATCGCAGATTCAATGGGCACCGAAGTGTGCTCGATTTATCTGTTGCTCAATGCTGATACGCTTGAATTGTGCGCGACAGAAGGCTTGGCATCTGAATCCGTACACGTGACGCGCATGCGCCTGGGTGAGGGCTTGGTTGGCCGCGTTGCCTTGCGCGTGCGGGTGATCAACACCGCCCACGCGCCCGCCGAGCCTGGCTTCCGCTACATGCCGGAAACCGGAGAGGAGTGCTTCTCCAGTTTCCTGGGTGTGCCGATCCAGCGGCTTGGGGAGTGCTTGGGGGTGCTGGTCGTGCAATCCAGGCAGGAGCGCGGCTTTTCCGACGATGAGGTTTATGCCCTTGAAGTCGTCGCCATGGTTCTGGCCGAAATGACAGAACTCGGTGCTTTTGTCGGCGAAGGTGAGGCATTGAGCGCACGGCACCAGTCCCATGTTGTGTTCCATGGCAGCTGCGCCCAAGAAGGTACGACGGAAGGCCGGGTTTATCTGCATGAACCAAGGGTCGTTGTCACCAGACCCATCGCCGATGACCCTCGGGCTGAATTAATCCGCCTGCGGGCGGCGGCAGATCAGTTGCGCGTCTCCGTCGATCTGATGCTCTCCAATGCGCCGAAAAGCGACGGCGAACAGATCGAGGTTCTGGAAGCCTATCGGATGTTTGCCAATTCCCGAGGTTGGATGCGCCGGATGGAAGAGGACATCACCCGTGGCCTGAGTGCCGAAGCGGCGGTGGAAAAGGAACAGTCAACCGCTCGGGCGCGGATGGAAACCGTGCCCGATGCCTATCTGCGCGAACGGCTTCATGATCTGGACGATCTCTCGAACCGTCTGTTGCGCGTGCTGACCAGCCAGGGCGTGGATACGGGTGTGCAAATGCCCGACCGCCCGGTGCTTGTGGCGCGCAATATCGGACCGGCGGAACTGTTGGACTACGGCCGCAGCCTGAAAGGCGTAGTACTGGAAGAAGGTTCTGTCGGGTCACACGCTGCCATTGTGGCCCGCGCCCTGGCGATTCCCCTGGTCATCAACGCCAAACGAATCACGACCGAGGCACTGAACGGTGATCTGATCCTGGTTGATGGCGATCAGGGGATCGTGCATCTGCGGCCCGAGGATAGGGTTGCCGCGGCTTTCCGCGACAAGCTGGCGATGCAGGCGGCGGCACAGAAACGCTATGCCTCGATCCGGGACAAACCTGCCAAGACGCTCTGCGGCACGAATATCAGCCTGCACATGAACGCAGGGTTGATGGCTGATCTGCCCTCGCTGCCCTCCTCCGGAGCCGAGGGCGTGGGCCTGTTCCGAACCGAACTTCAATTCCTGACACGCAGTCAGGTGCCTCGAAGGGGCGAACTGGCGGCACTTTATGCCCGTGTGATGGATGCAGCAGGCGGCAAACGCGTGGTGTTCCGGACGCTGGATATCGGCTCGGACAAGGTGCTGCCCTATATGAAGCCCACGGATGAGCCAAACCCGGCCCTTGGCTGGCGGGCGATTCGCGTAGGGTTGGACAAACCCGGCGTGATGCGGATGCAGCTCCAGGCACTGCTACGTGCGGCCAACGGGCGCTCCCTGGCCATCATGTTCCCGTTCATTGCACAACTTGATGAATTCACCCAGGCGCGTGATCGATTGCTGCGTGAAGTGGAGCGGGAAGCCGCCTTGGGACACCGCCTGCCCAGGAACCTGGAAATCGGCGCGATGCTGGAGACGCCCAGCCTGGCCTTTGCGCCTCGGCATTTTTTTGAGTTGGCCGATTTCATCTCTATCGGCGGGAACGATCTGAAACAGTTCTTCTTCGCCGCCGACCGGGAGAACGAGCGGGTGCGGCGGCGCTATGACACGCTCAATGTTTCTTTTCTGACCTTCTTGGAACAGATCGTGCATCGCTGCGACGACACCGATACCCCGCTTGGCTTCTGCGGTGAGGATGCCGGGCGCCCGCTGGAGGCGATGTGTTTCGCTGCGATGGGATTGCGCAGCCTGTCGATGCGGCCCGCCTCGATCGGGCCAGTCAAAAGCCTGCTGCGCCGCGTCAACCTGCGAGAGATGCGCGGCCTCATCAACGAGGCCAGGGCCAATGGGGCGCAATCGGTGCGACCCGCGGTCATGGATTGGTTCCGGCAGAAGGGGTAACGCTGTCTGCAACCGCGGCCCGGCACTGAAGGCGTCCCCCGCGCCGGATCACGGCGGGGGCCATGGTGGTGTGCTGCGCCTGCCAACCACTGATCCCTAACCGGGGGTACCTTTGCCGTCGGTGCCAATACGGCGGTAATTGCCGTCATCGCTGGTCATCATCCCGCTGCCGCCACACACGACAAGCAGCCCGGATGTCCGACTGCGTCATCCGGGTCATATTCATACTCACAGATTCCGCTGCCACGTGTAGCGGGTTGTGTGATCACTCGAGGGGCTTGGAAACGTCAGCAATTGAGATGAGGGCGCGAAATGGGGGCCGTCTTGTAGTGGCACGGTCCAAGGTGGCGATGCCTATCGGGATTTTCTGCGTAGGATCGGCTATCTGGTGCCCGAAGGCAGGGCATTCGAGAACAAGATCAGCACAATTGGCCCCCAAATTGCCATCATCGCCAGTCAGCAACTGGTTGTACCGAATCACCAGTACCCGCTTTATCATGAATGAGGCCGGGGCGTGTGCTGCGGCCTGTACCTGCGTCTTCCTGGACGATGTCTTTTCCCCTTGGGTAAGCTTTGCTGATGCCAGGAACTATCATGTCCAAGCCGACCAGCTTCTGGTCGGCGACAGATTTCTGGTCGATCCAGGGAAATTCACGGGCTGCGCTGGCTTATCCGGGCAATCGAGCGGGTACTTCTGGCCGATGTCCGGATGGAGGCAGTGGTGTCCGCCATCATGGATTGCGAGGGTTCGGTAGCCTGCGTCGATGCTGCGGACAAGGTGCTATTCTATGGCAATCATCTGGGTTTGATGAAAGGCGACTTGCGTTGATGCTCGTCAGGAATGTCAGTCATTTGATGACCAGCCCGGCGATCCTGCTACCCGATGTGTCCGATACCTATGAGGGGCTGATAGACACGATGATCGCTACAGCCGGTCGTGATACATGATCTGCAGATCATTCCATGCCCCGGGCGAAGCCTTCATCGCCAGTCATCGCACCGAGGGTTGGGCTTGTTGTCTGCGGGAGCACTATGATGACGGCGGTATTTTAAGCCGCAAGCTGGATCGGCCCCCCATTTTGCAGTTAATGGTTATCAGTAAGATTTACGAAATATTTTAACAGGTTAAAAATTACTTGGGGTGAATTTGCAAGTTCTTACTTGACCTATGGGTCTGTTTCAATTAGTGAGATTTAATTGAAGAGTCAGGCAATTATGCCATGAAAATCTGGGAGGAGCTAAATATGAACCGTACATTTGCGGTATCTGCGGTTTTGTCCGCTACAATCATGACAGCAGCTGGCACCGCACACGCCGACGATCTAACGCTGTGCTGGGCTGCATGGGATCCGGCGAACGCGTTGGTCGAACTTAGCAGCGATTTCGAGGAAGAGACTGGTCACACGATGAATTTTGAATTCGTGCCTTGGCCAAACTTTGCAGATCGCATGCTAAATGAGCTAAATTCGGGCGGGCAGTTGTGTGATCTGATGATCGGCGACAGTCAGTGGATCGGCGGTGCGGCCGAGGCTGGCCACTACGTTCAACTCAATGACTTCTTTGATACACATGGCATTGACATGGGGGATTTCATCCCTGCCACTGTCACTGGCTACGCTGAATGGCCGAAAAACACGCCAAACTATTGGGCACTGCCAGCGTTCGGTGACGTTGTTGGTTGGACCTACCGGCGCGATTGGTTTAGGCGCCCTGAGCTTCAGGCCGAATTCCAAGAAACCTACGGCAGAGAACTGGGTGTGCCAGAAACGCTGGCGGAGCTCCGCGACATCGCTGAGTTTTTCCAAGGCCGCGAGATCGATGGGACCACTGTTTATGGTGCCGCGATCTACACCGAGCGTGGATCGGAAGGCATTACGATGGGTGTTACAAATGTACTCTACAATTACGGGTTTCAATACGGTAACCCCGACAGCCCCTACGAGATCGAGGGCTTTGCCAACTCTGAAGGTGCGGTTGCGGGGCTCGAGTTTTATCGCGACCTGTATGAATGTTGCACGCCACCCGGCTCCTCAGACTGGTACATGTCCGAGAATATCGATGCTTACCGGTCGGGCCAGGTTGCAATGCAAATGAACTTTGCCTTCATCTGGCCAGGCGTACACGCGGATGAGAACGTGGGTGGCGACCGGTCGGGCTATTTCCCGAACCCGGCGGGACCAGAGGGCCACTATGCACAACTGGGTGGCCAAGGCATCTCGGTCGTCAGTTATTCTGACAGTCGTGACGCTGCGCTGGAATATATTGCCTGGTTCGCTCAACCTGAAGTCCAGGAACAGTGGTGGAAATTGGGTGGATATTCCGCGCTCCGCGCCGTGGTCGAATCTCCTGATTTCGCCGGTAGTCAGCCCTATGCACAGACTTTCCTGGACTCGATGGCGATCGTCCGCGATTTTTGGGCCGAGCCTGCTTATGCCGACCTGCTTCTTGCAATGCAGGACCGGGTGCATAACTACGTCGTCGCTGGCAATGGTACCGCGCAGCAGGCACTGGATGGATTGGTCGATGATTGGGTCGAGATTTTCGAGGATGAAGGTCTGCGCTGAACAGACCGCATGACGTGGTCGCTTGGTGGAAGGTAATTCCAAGCGGTAGCGTCATCCAACTCGCTGGGCCCTTGCGTTTTCAATGCAAGGGTCCGGGTAACTTATTTATTCCCCAATCCAAACCGGATAACTCCGATGTCCGAGATTCCCATTGAACGCATTGCGAAGTCGACGCCACCGGCAATGGCCCGCAGTATTCGCAGCCTGTCGGATCGCGCAATCGCGTGGATTTTCATTTCTCCCACGATCTTCCTTTTGCTAGCGGTAAATATCTTTCCTCTGGTATGGACTATTAGGCTAAGCTTCACTAATTACCGCGTAAATCGGCCCAATGCCGAGGTCGACTGGGTAGGCACACAGAACTACGAACGCATTCTGACAGACCCGGATATCTGGGCCACGATGCAAGCGACTGCGCATTTCCTTGTATGGACGATTGTTCTTCAAGTGCTGATAGGGTTTACGCTGGCCTGGCTAATCAACCAGAAATTCAAGGGCAATGATATTTGGACTACGATCATCGTATTACCGATGATGTTGAGCCCCGCCGTAGTAGGCAACTTCTGGACCTTCCTCTACCAGCCGCAGATCGGTCTTTTCAACTACGTGGTCTCGTTCGTCACCGGTGCCAATCCAACAAGTTTTTCAATGATTGGCGACGTTGATCTTGCCCCTTGGGCGATCATTTTAGTGGACACGTGGATGTGGACGCCATTCGTTATGTTGATCTGCCTCGCTGGCCTCAGGTCCATTCCTGACAGTATTTACGAGGCAGCTGAATGCGACCGTGCCTCAAACTGGCGGCAATTTTGGACGATCACCGTGCCCATGGTGCTGCCGTTCCTGATGCTGGCCGTACTGTTTCGGGGAATCGAGAACTTCAAGATGTTCGATCTCATCGTACAGCTGACTGGTGGCGGGCCGGGCAATACCACAACGCTGACCGCCATCGACCTCAAGCGGGAGGCTTTTGAACGCTGGCGCACGGGCTTTGCATCAGCCTACGCCGTGATCCTTTTTGTGACCGTTTTCGGGCTTGCATCAATCTATGTCAAAGCCCTCAACATGGTGAAGCAGCACTGAGATGAGCTTCTCTGTCACCGAAGCGTCCTTGCCCCAGAAGTGGCTTGCCGGAGTGCTGGTCGTATTCTACGCGATTGTAACTATTCTCCCACTGATCTGGATCATCTCGACGAGTTTTAAAAGCCAGAACGACGCCATCGCTTACCCGCCTGAGTTAGTCAGCGAGTTCACGCTGGAAGGCTACGTGAATCTCTTTTCCACTCTGACCCGCGCCACAGCCGAGGATTTGGAGGCCAACCCACCCCGTACCTGGTACGAAGAGATCACGGCCGACCGAGGCTTGATTATTGTCGGACCATCACGTTTCGGCGAGCGGTTCCTGAACTCTGTCATCATCGGCTTTGGTTCGACTTTCCTGTCGGTTCTCCTTGGTACGCTCGCCGCCTATGCCTTCAGCCGTTACAAGATTCCGCTGAAGGATGATCTGTTGTTTTTTATTCTGTCAACGCGGATGATGCCACCGATTGCTGTAGCAATCCCAATCTTTCTGATGTTCCGTGGTCTTGGATTGTCTGACACTCACGCTGGTATGATCCTTCTTTACACGGCCGTGAACCTGTCGCTTTCTGTCTGGCTATTGAAAGGTTTTATTGATGAGATCCCGCTGGAGTACGAAGAGGCAGCACTTATTGACGGCTACACACGATTTCAAGCCTTCTACAAGATAGTTTTGCCGCAGGCGTCTACGGGAATTTCCGCGACCGCGATATTCTGTTTAATCTTTTCGTGGAACGAGTACGCGTTTGCGGTTCTACTGACCTCCGGCAATGCTCAGACAGCCCCACCATTCATTCCCACGATCATTGGCGTGGGTGGCCAAGATTGGCCCGCCGTTGCCGCTGGTACCACAATCTTCCTCGTGCCGATCTTGGTCTTCACCATCCTGCTACGCAAAAACCTGCTGCGCGGGATCACATTCGGAGCAGTTCGAAAATGAATACAAAACCAGGTTATGGAAACATTCAACCGGAAGCGGATCGCGGGCAACCGGAAGCGGATCGCGGGGAATTTGAACCAACATCCGTACGGCCCGGTGAGTCGCGGAATGCGACTGTGCAGCTGCGCCGACTTTTCCACGGCTTGTTCATGTTCCGTCGTGGTGTTTGGGAAGTGATCGCTTCTTTCCTTATCGCGGTAGGTGTGGTCATGCTGATGCAGCCGTTTATGTTAGCGGCATTCACCTATTCTTTCATCGTCATTCTCATCGGTACGGTGATATTTATCATCGTAAGCCACTTTCCGGATTAAGACGCATGGCTCAGATATGTATTGAAAAAATCCGCAAGGAATTCGGCGCATTTACGGCAGTAAAATCATCAAGTTTCACCATTGAGGATGGCGAATTTTTCGTACTTCTTGGTCCCTCGGGCTGTGGGAAGACGACGACTTTGCGGATGATGGCAGGGCTTGAGTTGCCGACATCGGGGCAAATCTACATCGACGGCGTGGAAGTTGGGCAAAAGCGTGCCAGTAAACGTGATATCGCGTTCGTTTTTCAAATGTTCGCACTCTACCCGCATATGAACGTGCGCAAAAACATTTCCTACCCCCTGCTTAGTCAAGGAATTAGCCGTGCCGCCGCCCGCACCAAAGTTAATGAAGTGGCCGAAATCCTTGGCATTACTGACATCCTTGAACGGCCTGTCAGTGGCCTTTCAGGTGGTGATCGGCAACGCGTGGCACTTGGCCGTGCGATTGTGCGCGACCCGAAGGCATTCTTTATGGATGAACCGCTTGGTGCACTGGATGCAGAATTCCGCGAGCATATGTCAGAAGAGCTGCGGGCGTTGCATGACCGTATGGGAGCCACAACCGTTTACGTAACCCATGACCAGCTGGAAGCGATGCAGATGGGCGACAAGATTGTGGTGATGAACCACGGCGTGGTCGAGCAGCTCGGTGTGCCGCAGGACATCTATGATTGGCCCGCGACCTTGTTTGTGGCGCAGTTCATCGGCTCACCTGCAATGAATTTCCTTGACTTCGAGGGTACGGTTACGCGGGGTACGACCAGCTTGCGGTTAGGGGATACCCATATCGACATCCCTGAACAGCGCGACTGTGCCAATGGAGCACTGGTGATGGGCGTCCGGCCTGAACATGTTTATATTGACAGCACTGCACCCTACCGCGGGCAGGTACTGGCGACAGAATATCTGGGCACGACGCAGATCGTAACAATACGTACCGCACATGGCGATGTGAAAGCACGGGTGGCCTCGTCCGATGTGTTCATTCCCGGGGAAACTGTGGGCTTGCGCTTTGATGCGCGCACTTTGTCCGTTTTCAACCAAACCAGTGGCCGCGCATTGATCTCGGTCGCGAATGAGAGAGTGCTGGCATATGGCTGATATTGTTCTGAACGATGTGACTAAGCGGTTCGGCGACACGGTGGCACTCGACAATGTATCGATGAATGTGCCGGACGGTGCTTTTGTGGTACTGCTGGGGCCGACGGGTGCAGGCAAGACGACGATGCTACGCATTATCTCGGGCCTTGATAAGCCTGACGAGGGTACGGTGCTGATCGACGGCCAACCGATGGCGGGGCTGACGCCTGCTCAGCGCAACCTTGCGATGGTGTTCCAGCAATACTCACTTTACCCGCATATGACGGTGCGTGAGAACCTGGCGTTCCCGCTGAAATCACCGCTACTGAAAACACCCGCCGACCAAATCGAAGCCAGGGTGATCAAGGTCGCGGAGCTTCTGCAGATTTCTCACAAGCTTGACAACAGGGCGACGGCCCTGTCGGGGGGCGAGATGCAGCGCGTGTCCATTGGCCGGGCACTGGTGCGTAAGCCCCATGCCTATCTGATGGATGAGCCGCTGAGTTCGCTGGACGCCAAGCTTCGCTCGGACCTGCGCGTGGAATTGAAGGCTATTCAGGCCGATACGGGTGGCACGTTCCTCTATTCGACGCATGACCAGATCGAGGCCATGACCATGGCCAACCATGTGGGCGTTCTGAATCACGGAAAGCTGGTTCAATTCGGTACCCCGCGCGAGGTATATGAGAATCCGGTCAGCATCTATGCCGCCCGCCGCCTGGGCCAGCCACGCATCAACATTCTGCCTGCTCCACTTTTTGGCGACCACCCCACGGGGGCGAAATCCATTGGCCTTAGATCAGAACAGATCGTGCAGGGTGAAGGGGAAGATAGCCTTGTCACGCGGGTAGAGCATCTGGGCGACCAGACCCGGTTACACCTGAATTATCGCGAGCATGACCTGATCACCGTCACTGAGATCCACACCAGCCTGGGTGTCGGCGATATTCTAAAAATCCGGCCCGAGAAGCCATTCTATTTTGACTCCAACGGTGCCCGATTAGCGTAAGGGAGAAGATCATGGCACAATTTATGAACAAGAAAGAGGACATCGTCACCGAAGCCATCGATGGACTGATCGCAACTTCTGGCGGGCGCTTGGTACGTCTGGATGGATATCCGCATATCCGTGTAGTAATGCGCAGTGACTGGAACAAGTCGAAAGTTGCGATTGTTTCAGGTGGTGGTGCGGGTCACGAACCAGCCCACGCGGGCTTCGTTGGGTTCGGTATGCTGGCCGCAGCGGTCTGTGGTGATGTCTTCGCATCACCCTCTGTTGATGCTGTTTTAGCCGCGATTCTCGCTGTCACTGGTACCGCCGGATGCCTTTTGATTGTTAAGAACTACACTGGTGACCGACTGAATTTCGGTCTCGCTGCAGAGCGTGCAAGGGCCCTTGGTTTAGATGTTTCGATGGTAATAGTGGATGACGACATCGCGCTACCGGATATAGCACAATCTCGTGGTGTGGCCGGAACGATCTTTGTTCACAAGATCGCAGGCGCACTTGCCGATGCAGGAGCTAATCTTAACACAGTCACTCGTGCCGCCGAAAAGGTAATCGAAAAAACTGCATCAATTGGTATGTCTCTGGATACTTGCACTGTACCAGGTTCGTCGAAAGAAACACGTATTCCTTATGGCAAAGCCGAACTTGGCCTCGGTATCCATGGCGAAGCTGGTGTGCACCAGGTCGCCTATGAAAATGCTCAAGCAGCGATGGCGATGGTCGTGGAGCGACTCAAGCAGCACATGACATCCAGCCAGCCTTATGTGGCCCTCTTGAATAACCTTGGTGGTGCTACGGTTTTGGAGATGCAGGTTCTGGCATACGAATTGGCGCGTTCAGAGACTGCATCCCGGTTGAAGTATATCGCTGGCCCTGCAGCATTGATGACATCTCTCAATATGCGGGGTTTTTCTGTGTCGATAATGCCAGTCACCGACGATGAAGCAGAAGCCCTTAGCTTGCCAACTGAAACGCCAGCGTGGCCCGGCCTTGCCACATTCTCGAAGAATTCCACAATTGAACTTCCTGATGGTTTGCGCCCTGTCCAACCCACACCTTCCAAGCATCCCGCAACACAGGAGTTGTTGACGAGGTGTTGCAAGGTCTTCATCAATTCTGAAAAATATCTCAATAGCCTCGATGCAAAAGCTGGAGATGGTGATACGGGCACGACACTTGCAGGCGCGGCGCGAGCTCTAATCGAAGCGATGGATAGACTGCCCCTTGCCGACCATGCTCAACTCTACAGCGCAATTGGTCTTGAACTGAGCGAGACCATGGGCGGTTCTTCGGGTGTGCTTCTGGCAATCTTCTTTGCGGCGACGGGTGACGCGGCAGTAAGCGGACTTCCCATACGTGAATCGTTGAAGCTCGGACTGAAACGTATGCAAGAAATCGGGGGGGCCGAGGAAGGGGATCGAACAATGGTGGATGCCTTAAAGCCAGCACTTGAGGCGTTAGACAGGGATTTGCTTTGTGCCGCTGGTGCCGCCCGTGCGGGCGCAAACAGAACATCTGAGATGTCGCGTGCCCGCGCAGGGCGCTCCTCTTACTTGAACTCTGAACAACTGATCGGGTGTACAGACCCAGGTGCAGAAGCGGTGGCTCGCCTATTTGAGGCACTCGCCGTTCCTGGAACAATTTGATAAAATGCCCCTCAGAAAATCGGAGGTACGGTAAGGCAAGACTGGCCATTTAGCCTTTTGATGTGTGAATGAGCTCAGACTAGGTATTTTGGGGAAAGAATGAATCCACGCATCCATCACCCTAGTCGCTCACGACCGTCGTAAGCAAAATTTGGCTGAGTGGATGGAGAGGTATCGTTCACGACTGGGCGGGTTTCACTTTGGTCTGCCCCCCCCTCGAATTCCCTCGTTATGATGTAGAATTTGATCAATCTTTCAAAGAAGAAAAAGCCGCTTCACCGAGGCGCGAAGCACCGGGATGTTCAAAAGACAATAAGCCAAGACGCCAACGGCGGATATCTGTTGCAAGCGAAATCTCAGCCAGGGCACACCTTACGTCTATGGATGTCCCCCCCGTGGCAAGGTTTCCTTGGTGGGACGGCCAATAAGCCCACAGGGGCGGGGTTTGGCGCGGTTGGGGGTATGGCGGGGGATCCTGGCCCCTCGCCTGGCCCCTGTAACTGCCCTGTAATAGGCCCGTAATAGCCCTGTATTAGCTCCTCTGTCACAGGGCATTTACAGGGGGGTACACGGCATTTACGCCCCCCACCTTTGGCTGGTCTGACAAACGCGAAGGGTGGCCGGGGTTTTGGGGCCCGGCCGCTGCGTGGGGTGTTCAAGGGGGATCAGTTGCAGGTGATCACACGATGATGGCGTCGGGGTCAACGAGCATGATAAAGTCATGGCTGCTTTGCTCGGCGGTCAACACTGTCCTGGCCGCCGCATCATCATAACCATGGCGACCGGTGAACGTGACGCTGTCACCATCACCTGGCAAAGCAAGGCGCAGGGTGTTGGCGTCAACAACCGTTACAGCAGCAATAACCGCCGCGGCATCCGCGAACGCGTCCTCGTCAAGGACGATCTTGTCCTCGTCCACGTTAAAGTCCTTGATGGTGTCCGCACCGGACCCGGACTCCACAAAGCGGAAGTGGTCGGCACCGGAATCACCTGTCAGGCTGTCGTTACCTTCACCGCCGTCCAGCGTGTCGGCACCTTCACCGCCGTCCAGGGTGTCGGCACCTTCATCACCTTCCAGCAAGTCGTTATTGCCACCACCGGTCAGCCTGTCGTCACCGGAGGTGCCACCCTGAACGAAGATGAACATATCCGCGTCAAGGGCAGACGCCGCAACACCGGTGATGGTGATGCTGTTGCCAGACCCCGGATCAATCACGGCATTTGTGGTACCACTTGCCGTGGCCTGAACCGCCGCGAAGTCCTTGAACGCGCCCGCGTCAACGATGATCTTGTCTTCGTCCTTATCAAAGTCCGTGATGGTATCCGCACCAGACCGGGACTCCCCGAAGCTGAAGTAGTCGTTCCCGGCACCACCTGTCAGCACGTCGTTCCCGGCACCACCTATCAGCACGTCGTCACCGACACCGCCATCCAGCGTGTCGGCCCCGGCACCGCCCCGCAGCACGTTGGCACCAGCATCCCCGGTCAGGGTGTCATTGTGACCTGATCCAGTCAGATTCTCGATATTGATCAAGAAATCACCCTGCATGTGGCCACCGGTACCCGTGCCTGTGGCAAGGTTGACGCTTACACCCGCGTCTGACCCCGCATAACTGGCCGTGTCGGCACCCGCCCCGCCATCCAGCCAGTCGTCCCTATCGCCACCGTTCAGGGTGTCATCGCCGTCGCCACCGTTCAGCTTGTCGCCCCCATCGCCGCCTTTCAGAGAATCGTTGCCCGTGCCACCATCCAGATCGTCCGTACCCCTGCCGCCTATCAGCGTATCGTTCCCCGTGCCCCCTTCCAGGAGGTCATCGCCGCCCTCCAGCGTATCCGCGCCGGTGCCGCCCTTCAGGGTATCGCTGCCATTGTCGCCGATGAGAGAATCGTGACCATTGCCACCATATAGCGTGTCATCGCCATCGTCACCATACAGCGTATCGTTCCCCGTGCCCCCTTCCAGGAGGTCATCGCCGCCCTCCAGCGTATCCGCGCCGGTGCCGCCCTTCAGGGTATCGCTGCCATTGTCGCCGATGAGAGAATCGTTCCCATCCTGGCCCTGGAGTCCGTCGCGATCATCCCCGCCTTCCAGCGTATCATTGCCACTGCCGCCATACAGGTTGTTATCCCCATCGTCACCATACAGCGTATCGTTGCCTGCGCCGCCTTCCAGAGAGTCGTTGCCCATGCCGCCGATGAGGGAATCGTTGCCTATGCCGCCATGTAGCTCGTCATTGCCATCGCCGCCATCCAGCGTGTCTGGTCCCTGGCCACCATACAGCGTGTCATCGCCATCACCACCTTCCAGCGTGTCCCTGTTATCGCCGCCATCCAGAGAATCCTTGCCACTGCCGCCGTTCAGGGAATCATTGCCACCATTGCCGAGCAGCAGGTTGGCTCCGGCGTCACCGGTGAGCGTGTCATTCCAGGCAGAGCCCTCAATATCCTCAATGCTCACCAGCACGTCACCCTGCGCGTCGCCGCCTTTCTGGGTGTCCTCTTCGCCTTCCGGTGTTTTCCTTGTCAGGTCCACATCTACGCCTTGCCGGGAACTGGCATAGCTCGCCCGGTCCCGGCCCGTGCCACCGTCCAGCACGTCCTTGCCCTCGCCGCCCTCCAGGGTATCAGCCCCCCCTCTGCCGTAGAGCCTGTCGTTGCCCGCACCGCCTTTCAGATGGTTGGACCTGTAGTTGCCAGCCAGAGAATCACCGCGCGATGACCCCTCAAGGTTCTCAATTTGGACCAGCTTATCGTTTGTGCCTTCGTTTCGATTCTTTTGCCATTCACGGTTGAAGCCCGCGCCCTTGCCCAGATCGATACGAACCGCCCGGGCAGAGTCCCGGTAACTGGCCCAGTCCCTGCCT
>JACONJ010000045.1 GCA_014323785.1 Paracoccaceae bacterium
TGAATTTGTCAGAGCCCCTAGTGGCCTTGTTTTCGGGCGACCACATCGTTCCTTTCTCCTTCTGTCGAGGCGGCTAACTGATACCGCAGGTTCAAAAGCAAGAACCGCCATGGGCTTCCTTCTTGTACCAGTATCCTGCTTCCCTGTGACCACATATAGCCCCCCCGCGCATAATTGCAACCCCCAAAATGGCCGCAGGGCCACTTTTTGCCGTGCCACCGCCATCACATCTGACACCGATACCCGATGAAGTCCTCTGCCGTCAGGTTTGCGCAGGCCGCGACCATTCCCCTGTCAGCGGCCCTCAAACCGGGGCGGGCGCTGTTCCAGCATCGCCATGACCCCTTCCTGAAAGTCGCGGGTCCGCCCGCATTGCCCCTGCAACTGCCCCTCGAGAAACAGGTGTTCAGACAGGGAATTGCCCGGGCTTGCCCGCAGTGCCCGCTTTACGCGGGCATAGGCCTGGGTTGGGCCCTGGGCCAGATGCGCTGCGCGGGTGCGCCAGCCGCCGGCGAATTCGGCGTCGGGAAACACCTCCCAGATCATGCCCCAGTCACTGGCCTGCCGGGCGGAAATCCTGTCAGCGAACAGGGCCGCCCCCATGGCCTTTGCCATGCCGATCCGGCGCGGCAGAAAATGGGTACCGCCCGCATCCGGGATCAGGCCGATCCGGGTGAACGCCTGAATAAAACCGGCACTTTCGCAGGCAATCACCACATCCGCGGCCAGGGCCAGGTTTGCCCCCGCCCCTGCCGCCGTGCCGTTGACGGCCGCGAGCACCGGCACCGGACACTCGACAACCGCCATCAGCATCGGGATGTATTCATCGCGCAGGGTGCGTTCAAGGTTGATGCCCGCCACACTGGCGCGGTCGCCCAGATCCTGCCCCGAACAGAAGGCGTGGCCCTCACCGGTCAGCACAACCACCCGCGCCGCCTTGCCCGCATTGCCGACGGCGTGGGTGATCTCGGCCCGCATCCGCGTGTCAAGCGCGTTCAGGACGTCCGGCCGGCGCAAGGTGATTACCGCGATGCCGTCGGCCTGTTCAAGGCTAAGGGTTTCGTATTGCATGGTCTGCCCTTTGCGCTTTGGTTCCACTGGTCTGGTCCCTTGCGGGCGGACCATAGCAGGGCGTGCCGCACGGAACAGCCGAAATGCGGCGTCAGCCCTTCATAATCTTTTGCAGCCGGGCCTTATCCTGGGTGCTTAGCGCGGCCTCGGCGGGGGCAGGGGCGCGCGCCTGGCGGCGCACATATGCCACAGCCAGCCCGACGCCGAACAGCAGCAGGGCGGGGGCCGCCAGCCACAGGATAAGGGTTGAACCGCGGGCGGGCGGGTTCAGAAGCACATATTCCCCAAAGCGGTCCGCAACAAAGGCCCGAACCTGCGCGTCGCTGTCGCCCGCCATCAGCCGTTCGCGCACCAGAAGCCGCAGGTCACGGGCCAGTTCGGCGGTGCTCTCGTCAATGCTTTCATTGCGGCAGACCAGGCAGCGCAGCCCTTTGGAAATATCGCGCGCCCGCGCCTCCAGTGCCGGATCATCAAGCACCTCATCAGGGTGCACCGCCGCCGCCGCCATGGGCAGGCCCAGGGCCATGATCAGGACAAGCATCCGAATCATTCCGCAGGTACCCCGCCATTTACCCCGCCATTCGGTGCGCGCCGCCGTGCCCCGGCCGCCCCCGCCGCCACACGGTAGCGCCGATCACTCAGCGACAGGCCCCCGCCCAGTGCCATGATCAGGGCACCGCCCCAGATCCAGTTGGCAAAGGGCTTGATATAGGTGCGCACGACCCACCCCCCGTCATCCTGCGGATCGCCGAGCACGATGTAGATGTCGCGGGTAAAGCCGTTATCGATGGCCGCTTCGGTCGTTGGCATGCCCGCCACCGGGTAGACCCGCCGCTCGGGCCGCAGCACCTCTGGCCCCCGCCCTTGATCCGTTACCTGGATCGTCGCCATGGCAGAGGTATAGTTGGGCCCCTGCACCTGCCCGACACCCAGAAGCGTGATGTTATACGCGCCCACCTGATAGGGTTCGCCGGGGCGTGCGATGCGGATATCCTGGGTTTCATACGTTGTCAGTGCGGCGATGCCGAACATCGTCAAGCCAAAGCCCACATGCGCCACGGCCTTGCCCCAGTCGGCGCGTGGCAGGCGGGCAAGCCGCCCTAGGCGTCGTCGCGCGGGGGCCCCGCGCCCGGTGCGCGCCCACAGGTCCACCGCCGCGCCCGCAACCAGCCAGACCGCCAGGCCGATGGCAATGGGGCCAAGGGCAGAGTGGCCGGTGAACACCGCCCAGGTCAGCAGGGTTGCCGCAACGGCCAGCACCCCCGCCCCAAGCAGGGGCCGCAGCGCGCGGATGTGCCCCCGCTTCCACGGCAGCATGGCCCCAAGCGGCAGCACAAGGGCCAGCCCGATGACAAAGGGGATGAAGGTGGTGTTGAAAAACGGCGGCCCGACGGACAATGTGCGGTCAAAGATCATTTCGGCAATCAGCGGCCAGATCGTCCCGATGAACACCACCAGGGCGGATACTGCCAGAAGCAGGTTATTGACCACCAGCGCGCTTTCCCGGCTGACCGGGGCGAACACGCCCTTTGCCTCCATTGCGCCCGCGCGCAATGCAAAGAGCAGCAGCACCCCCCCCACAAACAGGATCAGGATGCCCAGAATATACAGGCCCCGGGCAGGGTCACTGGCAAAGGCATGGACCGACGTCAGCACACCGGACCGGACGATGAAGGTTCCGACAAGCGAGAAGCCAAAGGCTAGGATCGCCAGAAGGATCGTCCAGCTTTTCAGGGCCTCGCGCTTCTCGACCACAATGGCCGAATGCAGCAGGGCCGTGGCCAGCAGCCAGGGCATGAAACTGGCGTTTTCCACCGGATCCCAGAACCAGAACCCGCCCCAGCCCAGCTCATAGTAGGCCCACCACGATCCCAGGCCGATGCCGATGGTCAGAAAAATCCACGCCGCCAGGGTCCAGGGGCGCACCCACCGGCCCCAGGCCGCATCAACCCGCCCCTGGAGCAGGGCCGCAACGGCGAACGAGAACGCCATGGACAGCCCGACATAGCCGACATAAAGAAACGGCGGGTGAACGGCCAGCCCCGGATCCTGCAACAGCGGGTTCAGCCCCTGGCCGTTGAAGGGTGGCACCGCCAGGCGCAGGAACGGGTTAGAGGTGAACAGGATAAAGGCAAAGAAGGCCGCCGCGACCGAGGCGTGCACCGCCAGCACGCGGGCCCGCAACGCCGGCGGCACCCCCGTTCCAAACCAGGCCGCCATCGCGCCAAAAAGCGTCAGGACCAGCACCCAGAGCAGCAGGGAGCCCTCGTGATTGCCCCACACCCCGGTGATCTTGTAGAGAATCGGCTTCAGCGTGTGAGAGTTGTTGACCACAAGGCGCAGCGAGAAATCCGAGGTCACAAAGGCGTGGGTCAGCGCGCCGAAACTGCACGCTGTCAGCGCGAATTGCGCGGTTGCCGCCGGCTTGGCCACGGCCATCCACCCCGGCCTGTGCCAGACGGCCCCCAGCATCGGCACGATCATCTGGAACAGGGCCACCATAAAGGCGAGGACCAGGGCAAAATGTCCAAACTCGGTGATCATGGCCGCAGTCTACGCCGCCCGCCGCGCAGATCCAACAGTTGAAGACACCCGGCGGGCAAGGGGGCAGGAACGCCTGGGGAGGCCGAAGCCCCCCCTTGGTCAATATCGCCCCCTTGCGAGGGCAGCGGACATCCCGAAGACTCGATGGGAGCCGCAAGTCATAACCATCTAAGCATTATTTTTTATCTTTGCAAGCGCAGCCGGGGCGAATTCGGCCATCTGGCCGGAACTGATCGGCCACGCAGGGGGCTTGCCCGGCAGGTGTTGACGAAGCCGCAGCCGAGGCATGGTTTTAAAGACGTAACGTTGGGCGGGGACACGCGCAAGAACATGCCTTGTTTCAAGGGGATGACCTTGACTGGTCGCAGGGCTGCGGGCACATCTGCTGTGGCAGGTGCGAAGGATCAGAAGCGTAACCAGGTATCCGCGGAAGCAGCAACCGAATTTTGAAGGTGTCATCATGGCGATAACCGAGCACACACTCAACGACGCGCTGGCGAGGCTGCTGCGCAAAACGCGGATGAAATGGATTTATAACGGTGTTGTCAGCTCTGAAAGCACGGGTGCAATTGAAGGGGCGGCTGGCAAGCGTCCTGACATAGTGATTCATGAATCCAATGTCCATCCCGTTATCATTGAAACGGAACTGATGCCTGCGCAAAGCGTTGAACAGGAGGCACAGGAACGTCTGGGGGCGAAAATCGAAAAGACAGGCCAGCCTGTCATGACAAGCCTTGCGGTCTGTCTGCCAAAAACCTTGCGTGACTGTGCAGAAAGCACCCTTGTCCCGGCTTTGAAACAGGCCGAATTTGAATACGCTGTCTTCACCGGAAAAAACAGGGATGCGTGTGCACGCTGGCCTTCCGAGGGCTGGGTGAAAGGCG
Source organism: Paracoccaceae bacterium (assembly GCA_014323785.1). Lineage (GTDB taxonomy): Bacteria > Pseudomonadota > Alphaproteobacteria > Rhodobacterales > Rhodobacteraceae > Rhodophyticola. Next base: position 4,500 of record JACONJ010000045.1, read on the forward strand.
ACGTAAAGGACATTTCAATTGCCGTTCAGGCGCATTCTGTTCCCAAAGAAAAGATTGAGGAATCGGCAAAACATCTTGAACAAGGTGTGGAGCAAATTGCATATATTCTTGGTACCATATCTTTAACACATCCAGGGAGCATGCGAATCATTGCTGAAAAACTGTGCCAACAGGATAATCCCCAAACGCGGGGTATGGCTGCAATAATATTAATTAATGCTTTTGTGTTTCATGATTCTCTTGCGGGTCAGGATAATGGTTTGAAACATATTCGTTCGTTCACATCCCTGCACAATGAAAATGCGCTTACCCAAAGGAACGTGCTGGAAGAATGGCGTAAAATACTAAAGGTAAACTACTGGCCAATCTTTGCCATTTCCTGCGCCATATTGGGCGAGATGCCTTTGTCAAGATGCAGGCAACTTCTTGGCCAATTATCGTATGTTGCCGGGAAACTGATTGAAGACAGATCGATACAGGAACATGACCTGACAGGAAAAGTTTTTCAAAGGATGATTTCTGACCGGAAGTTTCTTGCCGCCTTCTATACAAGGCCGGCGTCTGCGGCATTGATGTCAAGCCTGATATTCCCAAAGGGGGATGATCTGCCCGGCGGAAGCTGGGAGGATGGCGCAAACCTTACATCCCTGCGTATCGGTGATTTTGCCTGTGGTACCGGTACCCTGCTTTCCGGCGTCTATAAACACCTGGGGCAAATCTATGAACTTCATGGGGGTACTGCGGCATCAATTCATTCGGATATGATGGAACATGCGCTTAAGGGGTGTGACATATTGCCATCCGCCGCACATATCGCTGCGTCATTGCTTTCCATGACGCATCCCAGAAAGGTTTACAGGAAAAGCCCGGTTTTGACAATGAGTTATGGCAGGCAGGGTAACGGCAAAATTGGGCTTGGTGCGCTTGATCTTCTTAAAGAAGAGGCGGCCCTTGATCCGATATTCGGTGGATACTCTGAAAGACATGATGCACGCGGGAATAAAAACATCGATGCGCGGATGGATATACCCCATAACACTTTTGATGCGGTTGTCATGAACCCGCCATTTACCCGCCCGACCAACCATGAAGGCGCGCATGCTGAAATTCCCAATCCGATGTTTGCGTCTTTTGAGTCAACAGAAGAAGAACAACGGGCCATGGGGCAGGCGATGCACCGCCTGACCAATGGAACATGTTATAACGGACACGCCGGCATAGGATCCGCATTCGTGGAACTGGCTGATTGCAAACTGAAAGATGGAGGCAGGATCGGTTTAATTCTGCCTTTGAGTATGATTAACGGGTCTTCCTGGGAAAAATGCAGGCAACTGTTCAGGAAAGATTACAGCGATTTGATTGTGCTGTCTGTAACCGGGCGTTCCGGCGGGGAAATGTCATTTTCTGCTGATACCGGTATGGGGGAATGTATGATTATCGCTTGCAAGCGCAAACCTGCGCACACAACACCCCGCGCCCTGTTCGTAAGCCTGGATCAGGCCCCCACCTCTTCTGTCATCAGTATAAATATAGCAGAGGAGATTTTACGCCTTCGTGATAACGGGAACATTTCCAAACTGGAAAGCGGCCCGCTCGGCGGCACCGATATTCGATTGGGCAGGGGTATTGCAGGCACTATAATTGACGCACCTGTGCCGGAAGAGGGTGGCTGGAATATCGCACGGGTTGCAGATTTGACACTCGTGCAATCCGCCTGGCAGCTCACCAGGAAAAGTGCTGTGTGGCTTCCTGCCACTGCACAACCCCTTCCTGTACCGATGTCTGTAATAGATAAAATTGGTGCGACAGGTCCGACACATCGAAACATTAAAACGGGCATCGGGTGCATCGGCCCCTTCAAAATTGAAGAAATTCCACAGGGCAGGGTTCCGACATATCCATCCATGTGGAATCATGCGTGTGAAAGGGAACGCAAAATAGCCTTTGATGCGTATCAGGAAGGTATCCCGGCACCGGGTAAAACCATGGAAGATGTTCAAAAGATTTGGGAAACCGCATCCCACCTGCATTTCAACATGGATTTTCAGTTCAATGCGCAATCAACCGCCGTTCAGTTCTCCCCCAGGGTATCGCTGGGCGGGGTAGCTTGGTATTCTGTCAAAATGGAAACACCGAAATATGAAAAGATCGCAACGTGCTGGGGCAATTGCACCCTGGGCCTGCTGACCTACTGGTATTGTGCCAACAGGCAACAGGTCGGACGTGGAAGGATTACAAAGACTGTACTTGCCACTTTGCCGTTTCTGGATATCCCGGCACTGAGCCCGAAACAGGTTGCGGCGGGTGTCAAGGTGTTTGAAGACTGCTCGGCACTTGACCTTGAACCTGTTCACAAACTGGCAACGGATGAAAACCGCCACGAACTGGACAGAAGGTTCCTGACCGAATGTCTGGGCTTCGATACGGCAATCTTCGCCCCCGGCGGTCCCCTGGATTTGCTGCGCCAGAAACTTGCTGCCGAGCCATCCATTCGGGGCGGGAAAGCTGGTGCGGACGTATAATACGTTGGGGGCAGGGGGCCCATGTCCGGCACCGGGGCTGGTGCATGGTGCCTGCGGGCAAGGGCGTGATTTTGCGCCTGACATGGCGTGCATTCCATGTTAGCCTGTGCACCTGTGCCTGCAGGAATTGCCGCCCCCTCAACGGGGGCGTGGATTGAAATAAACAAATAAACAAAAGGATGACCATGATGCACGCCGCCGCCCTGTTCCTTCCCGCACTGCTTGCCTGCCTGGTCGCGGGGGGGGCAGCAGGCCAGGGGGTGGACAGCCCCGCCGCCCCCGATGTGACCGGTGGCGGGAATGTCGATCCGGCAACTGGCCTGGCCCTGGGTACCCCCGTTGATGAGGTTGACGGGCTTGGCAGCACCTACATCGCCGAAGTGTATGGTGCCTGGGAGGTACGCTGCCTCCGGACAGGGGACAGCCGGTTCGACCCCTGCCAGATGTATCAGCTGCTGACCGATGCAGACGGAAATCCGGTGGCAGAGTTCAACCTGTTTGATGTGCCGGATGCCAATGGCGTGGTCGCGGGCGCAACCATCGTTACCCCGCTTGATACGCTTTTGCTGTGGCAGATGCGCATGCGGGTTGATGACGGCCCGGAGCGGCAATACCCGTTCAGCTTCTGCCGGATGATTGGCTGCTTTGTGCAAATCGCCCTGTCCCAGGGCGATATCACCGCGTTCCGCGCGGGTAATCAGGCGATCATCAGCATTGTCCCCCTGCCTGCCCCGGATCAGGTGGTGGACATTGGGGCCTCCCTTAGCGGTTTCACCGCGGCCTATGCGGATCTGGTCCAGCGCACGGCGGCGACCATTGGCGAACCCGCCGGCAGCGAATAAGACGGCACCATGGGCGCACCATGTGGCGGCGGTGGCGGTTGCCCCCTTTCAGGGGGCGCGGCAGAGGGCCAGAACCGCGTTCAGCCCCCCAAAGGCAAAGGCATTCGACAGAACCGCGCCCACCCTGGCCTCTCGCGCGACGTTGGGCACCACGTCCAGTGCGCATTCCGGGTCCGGTTCCTGGTAGCTGATCGTGGGCGCGATGACCCCCTCGCGCAGGGCCATGATACAGGCCAGCAGTTCCACCGCACCGGTGCCGCCGATCAGATGGCCGTGCATGGATTTCGTTGACGAGATCATCAGATCATTCGCATGATGGCCAAAGACATCGGCCACGGCCGCGCATTCGGTTTTGTCATTGGCTGCCGTCCCCGTCCCGTGCGCGTTGATATAGCCCACGTCCTCGGGCCGCAACCGCGCATCCCGCATTGCGCCGGTGATCGCGCGGGCGGCCCCCTGTTTGGACGGCATCACAATATCGGCCGCGTCCGAGGTCATGGCGAACCCGACGATTTCGGCCAGAATGGTGGCCCCGCGCGCGGTGGCGTGATCGTGGCGTTCAAACACGAACACGGCGGCCCCCTCTCCCTGGACCATGCCGTTGCGCGTGGCGGAAAACGGGCGGCAGGCATCCTTTGACATCACGCGCAGCCCTTCCCAGGCCTTGACACCGCCAAAGGTCAGCATCGCCTCGGACCCGCCGGTGAGCACCACATCGCACAGGCCCGCGCGGATCAGCTGAAACGCCTGGCCCATCGCGTGATTGGAAGAGGCACAGGCCGTCGCCACCGAAAAGGACGGCCCCTTCAGGTTCCACTTCATGCTGACATGACTGGCGGCTGAATTGTTCATCAGTTTCGGCACAACAAAGGGATGGACGCGGTTTTTCCCCTCTTCATAGACGGAACGGTAATTCTCGTCCCAGGTGTTCACGCCGCCGCCGGCGGTGCCCAGAACAACGCCCGAACGGGTGGCCAGTTCCCCCGCAAAGGTCAGCCCGGCCTGTGCCAGGGCCTCGCCCGCGGCGATCATGGTGAACTGCGTGAACCGGTCATAAAGCGCGATCTGCTGGCGGTTGAACAGCGCGTCGGGGGCATAGCCCTTAACCTGCCCGCCGATCCTGACCGACAGCCGATCAACATCGCGGATATCCAGTTCGGAAATGCCGCAGACCCCCTCGCGCATTGCCCGTAGCGTGTCCGGCACGTTATGGCCCAGGGCATTGATTGTCCCCTGTCCCGTGATGACAACGCGCGTCATGACTGTTCGGCCACCAGCTCCTCAACCGCCGTGATGATCGCGTTGACGCTGGATATGTCGAACGCGCTGTCTTCGGGGGCGTTGGCGTTGAAGGGTACCTGAATATCGAACGCCTCTTCAATGGCAAAGATCGACTCTACCAAGCCCAGGCTGTCGATGCCCAGATCCTGCAGGGTGCTGTCCATCGTGACATCGCCGGGGTCCAGCAACGCCTGTTCCGCAATGATTGCGATTACCCTGTCCCTGACGCTTCTGGCCATGGCCGCCTTTCCCCGGAGTTCCCCTGCCTGTTGTCTAATCCCTTCCGGAACGGCTGAACACGGCGTTCTGCAGGGCCTCAATTGTCTTCATCATCCGCGGCAGGCGGCGCAGGGCCTTATACATGCTGATCTGGGTGTCCATCCTGACCGCGGGTGCCCCCATCAGCATGCGGCCCGAGGGCACGTTTGAATATATCTTGGTCGCACCCGCCGCGACCACGTCATCGCCGACCACGATATTGTCCGACAGGCCACATTGTCCGCCAAGAACCACCCGATCACCCAGAACAGCCGAACCCGCGCAGCCAACATGGCCACAGAGCAGGCAGTCACGCCCGATGCGCACATTGTGGCCGATGTGGACAAGGTTATCAAGTTTTGTCCTGTCGCCAATCCGGGTATCGGCGATGGTGCCACGGTCGATGGCGGTGTTCGCGCCGACCTCGACATCATCGCCGATGCGGACAGACCCCAGAGAGTGGATGCGCACCCAGCCCTGCGCCGAACCCCGCCCGCCGGTCTTGCCCAGGCTTTCGCGGGCGACCTCGACCGACGATGCCCCGGGGGTGACAAAAGAAAACCCGTCACCGCCAATCACCGCGCCCGGCTGGACAAAGACCCGATCCCCGAGAACCACGCGCGCACCGATTCGAACGCCCGCGTGCAGCACCACATCCGCACCAATCCGGGCCCCGGCCCCGATGCTGACATGGTCCGCCACGCGCGCATGCGGGCCGATGCGGGCTCCGGGACCGATCACCACGAACGGGCCGATGGCTGCCCCGACGCCGATTTCGGCACTTGGGTCAACGATGGCCGCGGGATGAACCCCCCGGGGGATTGCAGGCCCCGGATCAAACAACGGGGTCAGCCCCGCCAGGGCATAGCGCGGGCGCGGGACGATGATGGCCGCCTCCAGCCCCAGGGCCTGCCAATCCGCGCCATTGGCCAGAACCGCGGCACGGGCCCTTCCCTTTGACAGATCGGGCAGATACCGTTCGGCCATCGCCAGGGCCAGATGGTCGGGGCCCGCACGTGCCGGTTCGGACAGCCCCGTGACCTTGATCGAAACGTCCCCCAGGGCTTGCGCCCCGATGGCTGAGGCGACCTCATCCACTCTGTGGGTCATCACCCGCCCCTTATTCCCCCATCACCCGCCCGTTTGCGGTGAGCGATTGCGCTGCTGCCCGCGCACATGGCCACCCTTTCGGCCTGTTGAACAATGTGCACCGCAACACGCCCCTGTCATGGGGCGCACCGGACCCAAATCGACGCCGCATTGGCGAAATTCCGCCGATATTCGGGGCCAGGCCCGAATAACGCAACGCTCAAGTCTTTGCGATGTGTGACATCTGTGCCAGAATACACGCGGGGATGAATGCATGGCAAGGCCGTTCAAAGACTTGGGTAAGGCACAGGGGCGATATGGGGTGCAGGGGCCAATGACAGAATCGACGCTGACGCGACGCGCGGTGTTGCGCGTTTTTGCCGCAGGTGCTGTGACAGCGGCACCGGTTATGGCGAACGCGTTCGGGTTTTTGCGCGGGTCCGGGGATATTCGCAAGCTGTGCATGTGTCATTCGCAAACGGGCGAAAGCCTTAACATAATCTATTGGATTGATGGCGATTACATCGGGCCCGCACTGGATGAGGTCAACCATTTCATGCGCGACTGGCGCCAGGATGAGGTCCGCGCGATTGACAGGCGCACGCTTGATATCATGGCCGCCGCGCATAACCTTTTGGACACGTCGGACCCCTACACGCTGCTGTCTGGCTACCGCTCTCCGGCAACGAACGCGATGCTGCGCGCCCGCTCACGCGCGGTGGCCCGCGATTCGCGGCACATAACGGGGGAAGCCGCGGATGTGCGGGTCACCTCGCGCAGTGTCGCGCAAATTGCCCAGGCCGCTGTTACCTGTCGTGCGGGCGGGGTCGGTCGCTACTCGGGGTCCAACTTCGTGCATATGGATTGCGGTCCGGTTCGGACATGGGGGCGTTGAGGCCGGGACCGCTGATGACCGGGCGTTGAAAATCCCGCCCCCCGCTGCGCTGCCCGCGGTTTTTTATGGGCTGCCCATGGATTTTTGCCTGGACTTTTCGCCCATGCCTGCCCATATGGGTGCATAAGCCCGCTCAGACGCACAGTCAAGGTTTGCCCATGCCTGCCTATAGCAAAAATCCCGATGCCATTGCCCGCCTGAGCCCCGAAGAATACCGCGTAACGCAACAGGGCGGTACGGAACGGCCCGGCACCGGTGCTCTGTTGCACAACAAGGCACCGGGGATTTATGTTGATATCGTCTCGGGGGAGCCGCTGTTTGCCTCGGCCGACAAATATGAAAGCGGCTGTGGCTGGCCCAGTTTTACCAAACCAATCGAACCGGCCCACATCCATGAATTGCGTGACCTTAGCCTTGGCATGATCCGGACCGAGGTACGCTCAACCCACGGGGACAGCCATCTGGGCCACGTGTTCCCCGATGGCCCCCGCGACCGGGGGGGCCTGCGGTACTGTATCAATTCGGCCTCTCTCCGCTTTGTGCATCGCGACAGGATGGAGGCCGAGGGCTATGGGGCCTACCTTGACCAGGTACAAGAGGATGCGGCATGAGTGCGCGCGCGGTTCTGGCCGGTGGCTGTTTCTGGGGCATGCAGGATCTCATCCGCAAACTGCCCGGCGTCACCGCAACCCGGGTGGGGTATACCGGCGGCGATGTCCCGAACGCCACCTATCGCAACCACGGCACGCATGCCGAGGGGATTGAGATCATCTTTGACCCGGACACCATCAGCTATCGCCGGCTGCTGGAAGTGTTCTTTCAAATCCACGACCCCACAACGCTGAACCGTCAGGGCAACGACATTGGCCCGAGCTACCGTTCCGCCATTTACTACGTTGATGCGGTGCAACGGCAGGTGGCCTGTGACACGATTGCCGATGTCAACGCCTCGGGCCTGTGGCCCGGCCCGGTGGTGACCCAGGTTGAACCCGCAGGCGCGTTCTGGGAGGCGGAACCGGAACACCAAGATTACCTGAAGCGCGTTCCCAACGGCTACACCTGCCATTTCCCCAGGCCCGACTGGGTGCTGCCAAAACGCGCGACCACGGGACAGGACAGACAGGGGCGGTTCGGCTGACAGCAGCACACCAACCGTGCCTGGTGTTGAAATCGGCACCCGTCCGGCCCCTTTTCACGGCAGGGCAAAAGGGCAAAGGCCACCCCTTTCCCGGGGTGGCCCGTTGCTTGTCGTAAGGTTGGGCGCGAGCCCTGCACGGCCCCACGCCGCCCGTGCATCGGCGGAGGCGGGCGGCGGCAGGTCACCACCAGACCAGCGGGTCAGGTGATGAAATTCCACGCACCATCATTATCATCACCGGCCGCATACGAAATGAAAGCGTCGTAATCCACACCTTGCAGCAGCAGGACGTTGCCGTTCAGGGTCAGGGTGGTACTCTCGTCCACGTCATCCCCGTCCCTGTCGTGGGCGGCAATGGTCACATCATCCAGATTCAGCCCGTGGGAAATGATGCTGTCATATAAGACAGTGTAATCGGTAATGACCGTGCCATCCGCCCAGTCCTCTTTGAAGACGAAGTAGTCGTAATCCGAACCATCGCCACCACCGGTCAGGGTGTCGACCCCGCCTTCGCCTCTGATGTAGTTGTTCTTTCCATTCCCGACCAGGGTGTCGGCATGGCGGGAGCCGCGGATGTTTTCGATGCTGTACAGAATATCACCCTCGGCCGTGCCGCCGGAGTTCACCGTGCCATCAACCAGGCTGACGGTGACGCCTTCCTTCGAATCGCGGTAATCCACCCTGTCCCGGCCACCACGGCCATAGATCTTGTCGGCCCCGGCACCGCCGCGAAAGTAGTCATTGGCCTCGGCACCGGACCCGCGATTGCCCTTGAGCACATCATCAAAGGCCGAGCCGATGATACCATTGATATTCTTCAGCTTGTCACCCCCGCCAGGCCCCCTGACGGTGATGAAGCCGTCGGCGTCGACGCGGTCCGTATTTGTTTCATATACTCCGGCACTAACTTTGCGTGTCGTCGCAAGGTCCACCCACACGGCGGCGTCCGAGAGCCTGTAGTTGACCACATTCTTGTTGCCGCCACCGCCATCGATGGTGTCGTCACCGGCCCCGACCACAAAGACGTTCTTGCTGCCGTTGCCGGTCAGGACATCGTCGTGGTCTGAGCCGCGGATGTTTTCAAAGTTGCTGATCACATCGCCCTGGGCGTGGCCACCCGAGGCGGTATCGGTGGCCAGGTTCACGGTGACACCGGCGTCAGAATCGCGGTAATCCAGCCGGTCGCGGCCATTCCCGCCATCCAGCGTGTCGGCCCCGGCCGCACCGCGCAGGGTGTTGTTGCCGCCATCGCCGGTCAGGACATCACCGTGCTCGGACCCGATGAGGTGCTCCATGTTCTTCAGCTTGTCGCCCGTGGCATGGCCACCGGAGGCGGCGACAAAGCCATCGGAATCCTTCGTGGCCCCAAGGTTCACGGTGACGGCGGCGTCGGACCCGGTGTAATCCGCCCAGTCGCGCCCGCCCCGGCCATCCAGAATGTCGGCCCCGGCACCACCGCGAAAGGTGTTGTTGCGATCATCGCCGCCAAGCGTGTCGTTGTGGGACGACCCGACGAGATTTTCGAAATTCCTGAGTCTGTCACCCGCGGCATCGCCGCTGGTGGCGGTGACGTAGCCGTCTGTGTCGGTTGTACCGCCCAGGTTCACATGCACTGCGGCCCTCGATCCGTAATAGCTCGCGGTATCGCGCCCGCCCCTGCCATCCAGCGTATCGGCCCCGACATCGCCGCGAATGTGGTTGTCGCCGGCATCGCCGGTCAGCGTGTCATCCAGGTCGCCGCCGACGATATCCTCGATATTGCGGACGATATCGTAAAGGACAGTTTCCGTGCCGTCGGTATCCGTGGCCAGGCCAGTGGACAGATCCACGTGTACGGCAAAATACAGGACGTCGGTATAGTCTATCCGGTCGCGCCCGGGGCCACCATCCACTGTGTCCTGTTCCCCGTCCAGCAGATCACCGCCAAAGCCCAGCAGATCATTGCCGGCACCGCCGTTGAGGCTATCCGTACCATAGCCAGCATCCAGTCTGTCATCACCGCCGCGGCCGTTGAGAATATCATTCCCCGGACCGCCATCCAGCGTGTCATCGGTATCGTCGCCTGTCAGCGTGTCGTTACCGGAAAACCCCTGGATCGAGTCCCCCTCATCATCACCGTTCCCGACAAGATTGTCGTTGCCAAATCCGCCTCTGATACGTGCCATGGGTCAGGTTCCTTTCAGGTTCAGGGGTTTTGTCGCGGTCGTGCGATGTTCAAGGGTTTCTGTCTTGGTCGTGCGGGGAACACCGCCCGCCGCGCTGGCCCGCACAGGCACAGAGGCCCCCGGCGCAAGGTCAAAGCGCGGCACCCGCCCCAAGACTTGGGGCGAATCCCGTTCGCAGGGGCCGTGTGTGATAAGGCGGTAAGGGGCGCGTGCGGGGCTTGACAGCCCCGCCCGTGCGGGTATAATTACGCGAAGCCGCGAAGCCGCGAAGCCGCGAAGCCGCGAAGCCGCGAAGCCGCGAAGGCCCAACCTGCGCCCAAACGCCAGACCCCCGACAGGGGGATGCCGCACGGCCCGAATATGTCAGCACAAAACGCCATCATCGATTCTCTACACCACCACCCCGCGCGAATGCAAGGGTTTTTTTCATGTTTTTTCGCGGCAGGCGCATTTTGGTTTGAGAGCCGACCAGAATTGCATGCGATCTGCCGGGGCGCAGCGCGGTTGCGCACGCACGGTGCGGTTGCCTGCCCCCCGGCTATTCGCCCACCCCGACCGCGACAAAGGGGGCGATGGCCTGGCTGAGCATAATGTTTGAAACCACGAAGCCGCCGATAAAGATGGCGACAAGCAGGGCAAAAGGCCACGGGTATTGCAAATTCATGGGGCGGGTCGTTACCTTTCCCCCATCGTTCCCCATCCACAGGAAACACCCCCGAATGACTGATTACGCGCATTCCGTGAAAGGCAGCCCCAAGGACGCCTGGGAAACCCTGAAAGACCACTCCATCAGGGTTGCCAATGCCGCCGCCGCCCATGCCGATGCCTTTGGCGGGGCTGACATGGCCCGAATGCTTGGCATGCTGCACGACATCGGCAAGATGAAGCCTGCCTTTCAGAAGCGGCTTGAGGATGATCGCATTAAGGCCAGCCATGCTGGCGAAGGGGCGCGGTTCATGCACGCGCAGAACCAGATTTGCCAGATGTTTGCGGCGGTCATCGCCGGCCATCATGGCGCATTGCCCAATCCCGACCGGCTGGAGGGGATGGTTGCGCGGGCCGAACAGGTTAAACTGCCCGACTGGTGCACCCTGCCGACGAACGGACCACTGGACTGGCTGCCGAAAGAGTTTGCGACCGGGGGCAATTCCCCTGCATTCAAGATCCAGTTTCTGGTGCGCATGCTCTATTCCTGCCTGACGGATGCCGACCATGTGGAAACCGGGGCCTTTTATGATGGCGTTGACGGGCGTACCCGCCCCGCGCGTGACAAGGAACTGAACACGACGCATCAGGTGGCCTTTGATGCCCATATCAAAACCCTTAAGGCCGAGGGGGAGGTGGGCAAGTTGCGGCAGGATGTGCTGCGCCATGTCCGGGCGCAGGCCCCCCAGAAACCGGGCCTGTTTTCCCTGACAGTGCCAACGGGCGGCGGCAAGACGCTGACTTCCCTGGGGTTTGGCCTGGATCATGCGCTTCATCACGGGCTGCGCCGCCTGATTTATGTAATCCCCTACACGTCGATCATCGAACAAACGGCCCAGGTGTTCCGCAAGGTACTGGGCGATGATGCGGTCCTTGAACATCATTCCGCCTTTGACATTGACACCGATGGCACCGCCGACCAGGGCGATGACAAGGATGACGAGGCCGAGTTTTACCGCATGGCCAGCGCAAGCTGGGACATGCCCGTGGTTGTCACCACCTCGGTGCAGTTCTTTGAAAGCCTGTTCGCCGCCCGCAAGAAACGCTGCCGCAAACTTCACAGCCTGGCCCGTTCGGTCATCGTGCTGGATGAGGCACAGACGCTCCCCCTGGGCCTCCTGCGCCCTTGCCTTGCCGCGCTGACCGAATTGATGCAGCATTACGGGGCCACAGTTGTGCTGTGTACCGCCACCCAGCCCGCGCTAACCGCCGAACAGGGATTTCCGACTAAAGAGGCATTGACGGGAAACCGCAATCTGGCCCCGGACGAGGGCGCACTTTTTGCGTGGCCCCGGCGCACCCGGGTGCGTTATATCGAACAGCAGACCGATGCCGCGCTGGTTGGGCATATGCGGGAAGCGCATCAGGCCCTGCTGATCGTGGATAACCGCATGCAGGCGCGCGGCCTGTTTGACCATCTGCGCGATGCCGAAGGCACGTATCACCTGAGCACGCTGATGACTGCCGCCCATCGCCGTGCCGTGCTGGACGAAGTGCGCGAACGGCTGAAGGCACAGGTGCCAACGCGGCTGATCTCGACATCCCTGATCGAGGCGGGGGTGGATATCTCCTTTCCGCTTGTCCTGCGCGCGGCGGCGGGGATTGATTCGATTGCCCAGGCCGCCGGACGCTGCAACCGCAACGGGGAATTACCCGAACCGGGCGAAGTGCGCGTGTTTGCCCCCGAACACGAGCCACCCGAAGTGATCCGGCAATTCGCCGCGCTGGGGCGGGAGGTTCTGAAAAAATGCAAGGAAAAATGTGTGGATCCGATCAGCCCGGAGGCCGTCAGCCATTACTTTCGCCGGCTAAGTGAGATGTATGGCAAGCCGGGCTTGGATGTTGCCGAGGTTGGGAAGGCTGGGGGCGCACGCATTCAAGGCATCCTCAACGCCATCACGGACGCCCCCCTTGGCAAATGCCCCTATGAAGACATCGCGGACGCCTTTCGCCTGATCCCCGAGGGGCAGAAGACGCTGATCATCAGGGGCGGTGCCTATGGCATTCAGGCGGACGCGCTGGAGGACATACGCTTCGGGGGGCCGGGCCGCGCGGCACGGGCATTCCAGGGGTTCCTTGTCTCGGTGCCGCATGGCCTGTGGTGCGGGCTGTGGGCTGCCGGGGCCATTTCGTGGTGGGAGGAAGAGAAGTTCGATCAGCAATTCGCGATGCTGGAGCATCAGCAGCTCTACGATGAGCGGGCCGGGCTGGCGATCGAGGGGCTTGACACGGCAGGTGGGGTTATATAGGTAAGATTGATAGAACGCTTGTGCTAACATCGACCGTACGCTAAACATCGATTCGCGATCAACAAAGACCGCGAACACTCTGCTGACGTGGGAGGGCAAAATGAGCCTCCGCAACCTGGAACAGCTGCTGCGCCTCGCATACTGGTTATGTCGTGTGATTGGTGAATTGCTTCGGTGGTGAACCCGATCACACGTGGGTTGAAACTATCATTCGTACCTATATGGTGGGTACAAATACTGGCAGAGGGGCGGAAACGCCCGCCCCTCTGCCGCGTGCCAAGGGGATGTTCAGGATGACCGGATTCAAGATTTTGGTATCAGGTGATTATGCCTGTTTCACGCGCCCGGAAATGAAGGTAGAGCGGGTGTCTTATGACGTCATCACGCCCTCGGCCGTGCGCGGCATTCTGGAGGCGATCCACTGGAAGCCCGCGATCACCTGGGTGGTGGCGCGGATTCATGTCCTTAAGCCGATTCGGTTCACATCCTTCAGGCGGAATGAGGTTGGCTCAAAAATCCCCATGGGGTCGGTTTCCTCGGCGCGGAATTCCGGGGATATCTCAAAACTGGGGCTTCATGTTGATCAGGACCGGCAGCAGCGCGCGATGCTGTGCCTGTCCCGCGTGGAATATGGTATTGAGGCGCGTTTCCAGATGACACGACACGCCGGCCCCGAGGATACCGCCGCCAAACACGCCGAAATGTTCCGCCGCCGGGCCGAACGCGGGCAATGCTTTCACCAGCCCTATCTGGGGGTGCGGGAATTTCCCGCCGATGTGCGGCTGGTAGAGGAATTCCCTGAAACCGAACTCCCCCCCGATGATCAGGGGCGCGATCTGGGCTGGATGCTGGATGATTTTGACTATCCCGATGATGGCAAGGACGCGCTGCCCTCACCATATTTCTATCGTGCACGCATGCGTGACGGCGTGATTGACGTGGCGGAATGCCGGAACCAGGGTGGCGCGGCATGACCATCCTTCAGGAATTGGTGGCCCTGTATGATCAGCGGGCAGCGCAAAAGGACTGGCCGCGCCCCGGCTTTTCATCCGAGAAGATCGGCGGCGTCATCGTCCTGCGCCGCGATGGCAGGGTTGAGGGCATACGGGATTTGAGGCACCCGGAAGGGAAAAAATTGCAGCCGCAACCGATGCTCGTACCAGCCGCATTTAAGCGCCCCGGCATCAATCCACCAGCCTTCAAACTCTGGGACAATACGGCCTACACCCTTGGGGTATCGGGAAAGGACAAGGGAACCGCTGAAAGGCACAAGAAATTCTGCACCACCCATCTTGATCTTCTGGCAGAGGCAACTCACCCGGATCTCCTGGCCCTGCGCACCTTCTGTGAAACCTGGCACCCTGATCAGTTCGCGGAATTTCCGGATGCCAAAGAACTGCTTGACCTGAATTTGGTATTCAAGGTTGAAAGCGGGCCGTATCTGCACGACCTGCCAGAGGCCCGTGAACTTCTAAAAGCGGAAGCAGACCCGAACAGCGAAAAAACGGCAATGTGCCTTGTATCCGGCAGGAAGGATTCCGTTGCACGGCTGCATCCTTCGATCAAAGGGGTGATGGGGGCTCAGACGTCGGGTGCCTCAATTGTCAGTTTCAACAAAGCTGCCTATGAATCGCACGGTCACGAACAGGGTGCAAATGCCCCGGTTTCCAAGGCAGCAGCCTTTGCCTATGGCACTGCCCTGAATGCGCTGCTGGCCAAAGGGTCGGGGCGTTCCCTTAATATCGGGGACACCAAAACGGTATTCTGGGCCCGGGGCAGTGCGGCGGAGGAAGCGGAAGACAGCGAAGCCATATTGGCACACGTATTTGGGGGTTCGTCAGAGGATCGCGACGGGGAGGCAGAGAAGGCCGAGGAACACAACCTTCGTTATATGCTGGAGGCGGTGGCAAGTGGAAAGCCCCCCCAAGGGTCGCACGCGAAGCCGAAAACGCCTGTGTTTGTCCTGGGCCTTGCGCCCAACGCGGCGCGGCTGTCGGTGCGGTTCTGGTACCCCGGCGAGCTGGGCGATTTTGCGGGCCGCGTCACCCGCTTCTGGAAAGAATGTGCGATTGAACCCTCCCCCTTTCAACGGGAAGGGCATCTGATACCCCCACGGCCATGGAAATTGCTTCTTGACGTGGCCGCCCGGCGTGAGGCAAAGAACATTCCACACGACCTTGGGGGTGATCTGATGCGGGCCATCCTGACCGGGGGCCCCTACCCCGCCACGCTGCTGACGGCGGTTCTGGGGCGGCTTCGGGTGGAAGGTGAACCGGATCGGAAAAAGCATGGCAATCAGGACGGACGCCGCGCGGCGATGATCCGGGCAGTTCTGGAACGAAACACAGGAGGGATCCCTTTGGCTCTTGATGAAAATTCAACCGATGTTGCGTATCTGCTGGGACGGCTGTTTGCGGCCTACACCTATGCCGAGGACAGCAATCAGCAGCGTAATGCAGGCGTGCGGCAGAAATTCATGGGTGCGGCCTCGGCCACGCCTGCACGGGTCTTCCCGGTTCTGATGCGGGGTTACGAGAATAATCTGGACGCGCTGCGCAAAGCTGGCGAAAAGAAAGCCAGCGCAAGAATACGTACGGACCGGGCCGTGGGGGCCGTTATCGCCGCGCTGCCACCCGATTTGCCCGCCAGCCTGCCGTTAGAGGCGCAGGGCCGCTTCTTCATCGGCTTTTATCACCAGAATTCCGCCTTTTACACCAAGGCCGAAGCCCCCGATGACACTGCCCAGATGGACATGGAGTTAACAGAATGACCACCCTGACCAACCGCTACGATTTCGTCCTGTTCTTCGATGTCGAGAACGGCAACCCCAACGGAGATCCGGATGCCGGTAACCTGCCGCGGATGGACCCGGAAACCAGCCAGGGGCTGGTCAGCGATGTGTGCCTGAAGCGCAAGGTGCGCAACTATGTTCTGGCGAAATACGATAACACGCCCCCGCACCGTATTTATTTCACGGAACGGGCGGTCTTGAATGATGCCCATCAGGAAGCCTGGCACGCCGTGGAGCCGGACAAGAAAGGCGATTACAGCAAACTGCCCAAGGACGAAGGGAAGGCCAGGGAATTGACCGCCTGGATGTGCGCCAATTTCTGGGACATCCGCACCTTTGGGGCGGTCATGACGACCAAAGTGAATGCAGGGCAGGTGCGCGGCCCGGTGCAGATGACCTTTGCCCGCTCTGCGGAACGGATCATGCCGCTTGAAGTGTCCATCACCCGGTCCTCCGTGACGAATGAGGCGGATCGCGACAAGGAGCGGACGATGGGCCGCAAGCACATCGTTCCCTACGGCCTTTATCGCGCCCACGGGTTCATCAACGCCAAACTGGCCGCGCAGACCGGGTTTTCCGAAGACGATCTCGGGACGCTCTGGACCGCCTTCCGCGATATGTTTGACCTTGACCGGTCCGCGGCGCGGGGGTTGATGGCGGCACGGCGGCTGATTGCGTTCAAACACGACAGTGCGCTGGGCAATGCCCAGGCCCATCGCCTGTTTGAGCGGGTTAGCGTCCACCGGGTGCGCGGCGATGATGATGCCCTCCCCGTCGGTGATGGCCGCCTGCATAACTGGCCCCCTGCCCGCGCATTCGCCGACTATCGCATCGATGTGGACAAGGCTGACCTGCCCCAGGGCGTCACCCTGTATGAGCCGTTCTGACCCCCTGCCGCTTTCGGCCCTTCAGCACTGGCTGTTCTGCCCGCGCCAGTGCGCCCTGATTCATGTTGAGCAGCTCTGGGCCGAGAACCGGCTCACGGCCGAGGGCCGGGTGCTGCACACCACCCCTGACGCGGGCCAGGCGGAAAGCCATGGCGGAAAGCGCATTCTGCGCGCAGTCCATCTGGCCTCGGACGCGCTGAACGTGCATGGCGTGGCCGATGTTGTGGAGCTGCTCGGCGGACGGCCCTACCCCGTTGAATATAAACGCGGACGGCCAAAGCAGCATCGGGCGGATGAGGTCCAGCTCTGCGCCCAGGCGATATGCCTGGAAGAAATGACGGGCCATGATGTCCCCGAAGGGGCACTGTTCTACGGCCAGAACCGCCGCCGCAAGGTTATCCGGATTGACAGTGAACTGCGCACCCTGACACGGGATGTGGCCAAAGCCGCGAACGCAGCCATGGCAGCGGGCCAGGTTCCTGCCGCCGTATACCGGCGCGACCGGTGCGGGGGCTGTTCCCTGCGCGGCCTGTGCCGGCCAGAGGCACGCCGCACCAGCACCGCAACCTGGATGTCCCGCCTTGTCACTTCGGGGGCGATTCCGGAATGAAACGCCTGCTTAACACGCTGTATGTGACCACCGAAGGGGCCCATGTCCGCAAGGATGGCCAAACCATCGCCGTAGAGATTGACGGGCGCACCCGGATGCGAACGCCGGTTCACCTGCTTGGGCAAATCATATGCTTTGGGCAGGTGACGCTTTCGGCCGACTGCATGGGCTTTGCCGCCGCAAACGGGGTATCCATCGCCCTGCTGGGATGGTCCGGCAAACTGCAGGCCCGGATCGAAGGCCCGCAAACCGGCAACGTGCTGCTGCGCCGCGCCCAGCACACCCGTACCGAAACCCCTGAACGCGCCCTGCCGGTGGCCCGTGCCGTGGTGGTCGCCAAGATTTGCAACCATCGGTCGGTGCTGCGTCGCCATCTTAGGGATTATCCCGACGCACCAGGACACGATGCCATGCAGGAGGCACAGAAACGCCTGGACCACGCCGCCCGGCGCGCCCTAACCGTGCAGGATCTGGATACCGTGCGGGGAATCGAAGGCGAGGCAGGGGCAACCTACTGGCAGGTCTTTCCGTATCTGATCCGCAACCCGGATTTTCCCTTCACGGGGCGCACACGCCGCCCGCCGCGTGACAGCACCAATGCTGTCCTGTCCTTTCTTTACGCACTGGTCGGCCTGGACGCCCGCGCCGCCTGCGAGGCGCACGGCCTTGACCCGCAGATGGGCTTTCTGCACCGGGACCGCCCCGGGCGCAGCTCCCTTGCCCTTGACCTGATGGAAGAATTCCGCGCCCCGCTGGCTGATCGGGTGGCCCTGAACCTGATCAACCGCCGCCAGCTCTCTGCCCGGGATTTTGAACCGCAGGAAACAGGGGCCGTCCTGCTGTCCGACACCGGGCGGCGCAAGGTTCTGGACACCTATCAGGATCGCAAACGCACGGAACTGCGCCACAAATGGTTTGACGAAGTGGCCCCGCTTGGCCTGTTCCCGCAGCTGCAGGCCCAGTTACTGGCCCGGCATCTGCGCGGTGAACTGGATGGATACCCTGCCTTTGTATGGGCCTGAATGCTGGTATTGGTAACATACGACGTTTCAACGGAAACCCAGGCCGGGCGGCGGCGTCTGCGCCGCGTTGCCCGCACGTGCGAGGATTACGGCCAGCGCGTCCAGTTCTCGGTGTTCGAATGCGAGGTGGATCCGGCACTCTGGGTCACGTTCCGGGCCCGGCTGATCGACTGCATTGACCCAAAGACAGCTCGCGGGGGCGTGGATTGAAACCCCCGTCTTCTTTCATTTTTT